>NZ_JH636049.1:797731-1446481 GCF_000258175.1 Saccharomonospora xinjiangensis XJ-54
AGGAATGGCGCACGCTCACAGGCGGCAACGGTGACGAGGAGACAGCCCGGAGGGTCGCGCGCGACTGGGGCCGCTTCACCCGCAACTTCGTGGTGCAGGCCAGCGCGGCCGACTGGACCGCCGTGTTCCTCGCGATGCTCCGCCGACGCCTGCCCGCACCGGCACACCTGGTGTTCTTCCAGCACGACGAGGTGCTCGTGCACTGCCCCGCCGAGCTGGCCGACCGCGTCACCACGGAGCTGGCCGGGGCGGCGATAGAGACCACCACGCTGGTGTTCGGGCCTTCGTGCCCGGTGCGGTTTCCCATGCCCACCACGGCTGTCGAGGTCTACGCCGATGCGCCGTGAACTGCGGACACGCGTGCGGGAACTGCGGACACGGCGTCGCTAGCGCTTCGTCAGCAGCTCGAACAGGCTGGAGAAGCCCTGCCCACCGTGGCCGTCGGCGATGCGCTGATCCATCAGTTCCTTGACCTCCCGCATCCGCACTGCCTCCACACCGAGAGATTCTCTGTGGCTGATCAGATCGTCCATCAACGCGGCCTGCACCCGGAGAGAGCCGAGATCGGGCCCGTACTCGCCGCTGCCGATCGCCTTACCCATCATGGTCAGCAAGGGCGGATATGCGGCGACCGAGCCCGCGACGCGCTCAGCGAACGCCTCCACCTCGACGCCTTCCGCGTGAACCACGCTGAGCGTGTGCAGGAAACCGATCAACAGTTCGTATCCCATCGCGACCTGGGCGAGGAACTCCACGGCTGCAAGGCCGGCGTCTTCGCCGTGGTACGCGACGCCACCGAGTTCCCGCAGTATCGGCTCGTGGGCGTCGAACGCACTGCGGGAACCGCTGAACGAGAGCGAGACGTTCGACGTACCCACATCCGGCGGGTCTCCCATGATCTTGCCGTCGAGATACTCGGCGCCCCGTTCTCGCGCCCAGCGCTCGTTGGATCGCGCCTGGCTGGGAGAGCCACTCGTGAGGTTCACCAGCACCTTGCCCGCGAGCGAGCTCGTGACGGAGCCCAGTACCTCGTCCACCGCTGCGCTGTCCAGCAGGCAGACCACGACGAACCGGCTCGCCTCCACCGCCTCGTCGGGAGTAGCGGCCGCCGAGGCCCCCGCTTCGACGAGCGGGCGGCATTTGCTCGCGGTCCTGTTCCAGACCGTCGTTCGGTGCCCGCGTTCGACGAACGCCCTGGCGATCGCCGATCCCATGTCGCCGAGGCCCAGTACGGTCACCGGGTCTGCGGCAAGACTGCCTGTCGTGCCAGTCGCTGTCGTGGTCATCGTCCCTCTATCCTCACTCCCTGCCAGCCTGACGGCGGGCACACCGACAGCCTGGTATCTCCAGTAACGTCGAGGTCAAGGGAATTCGGCCGAGTGTCCACACCGGCCCTGAAATCCCGCATTGCGTACAGGAAGTGCGGACACGCGTGCAGGAAGTGCGGACACGGCGTCAGGGGGCTGCGGTGTCCAAAGCTTTCAGCACTCGCTTGAGCGAGACGGGATAGGCCGTGCCGAGGGTCTGGGCGAAGAAGCTCACCCGTAGCTCCTCGATCATCCACGGGATCTCGGCCAGCTCAGGGCTCGGGTCCGTGCGAGGGGGCAGCGCGTCAACCACAGCCTGATACTCCTGCCGAAGCCACGCGATGTCCCGCAGCCGCTCGACGTCGCGCGCCGGGTCTGAGGGCAGCTTGTCGAGCCTGCGCTCGATTCCCCTGACGTACCGCACCAGGTCGCCGAGCCTGTCGAAGCCCGTCTCGGTGACGAATCCGGCGTGGACGAGTCCGGACAGATGGGCCCGGATGTCCTGAAGGGACTCGGTGAGGGCGTCACCGCGCACGGTCTGCAATCTCGCCTCGACGTCGTGCGCCGCGCGCAGCACGTCCTCCACGGTGCGCAGCACGGTCAGCACGGTGCCGTTCAGCCCTGAGCGCACCCGTTCGAGAAGGGGCGCGAAGTTCCGTTCGTCCCATGCCGGGCCGCCTGCTCCTGCCATGAGCTTGTCCACGGCACAGTTCACGCAATCATCGACCAGTGCGGCTACCCCGCCGTGGGGATTGCGGGTCAGGACCAGTTTCGACTCGTTCGACAGGTGACGGTTGACGTACTTCGCGGGCGAGGCGACGTTGAGCCGCAACAGTTTGCGCGTGCCCCGCCACATCGCCGCGCGCTGCTGGCCCGGTGTGTCGAGCATCCGCACGGCCACGCTGTCGCCCTCATCAACCAGCGCCGGATACGCCTTCACCTCGTGTCCGCCGCGCCGGGCGGAGAACTGGCGCGGCAGGGAACCGAAGTCGGGGGTACGCAGACCCGACCGCTCCAGGTCGTCGGCGGCGGCGGAAATGGTGCTGCGCAACTGGTCGCCGAGTTTGTCGCGCAACGCTTCGAGGTCCTTGCCTTCGGCGAGCGTCCTGCCGCGCTCGCCGACCACCCGGAAGGTCACCTTCAGATGGCCGGGCACCGACGAGAGCTGCCACGCTTCCAGCGGCACCTCCACCCCGCGGAGCCGCTCCAGCGCCAGCCCCACCGTCGGCAGCAACGGACCGTCGGCGGGGCCGACCTCGGCCAGCACCTGCCGTGCCGTATCCGGCGCAGGCACGAGCTGACGCCGCAACGGTTTCGGCAACGACTTGATCAGCGCGGTGACGAGTTCCTCACGCAGACCGGGAACCTGCCATTCGAAGGGGCCTGCGGCGACCTGGTTCAGCACCGCGAGCGGGATGTGAACGGTCACGCCGTCCTCGTCGGCCCCCGGCTCGAACTGGTAAGTGAGGTCGAACGTCAGGCTGCCCTGCCGCCACGTGTCGGGATAGTCGGCCTGCCGCACGTCGTCGGCGCGCTCGTTGACGAGCATGGCTTTCTCGAAATCGAGCAGGTCCGGCTGCGTGGCCCTGGTCTTCTTCCACCACGTGTCGAAGTGCCGCGCCGAGGTGACCTCGGCCCCGACGCGCTGGTCGTAGAATTCGAAGAGCGTCTCGTCGTCCACGAGCAGGTCACGCCGCCGTGCCCTGTTCTCCAGGTCGGCGACCTCGTCCAGCAGCGCGCGGTTGTCGCGGAAGAAGCGGTGATTGGTGTCCCAGTCGCCCTCCACGAGAGCATG
The DNA here is from genome assembly GCF_000258175.1 of Saccharomonospora xinjiangensis XJ-54. Classification (NCBI taxonomy): domain Bacteria; kingdom Bacillati; phylum Actinomycetota; class Actinomycetes; order Pseudonocardiales; family Pseudonocardiaceae; genus Saccharomonospora; species Saccharomonospora xinjiangensis. The sequence continues at coordinate 800,834 of NZ_JH636049.1, forward strand.
ACGGATGAACAGTTCCCGCGACATCTCCGGATCGATCCGGCCGTAATCGACCTTCCTGCCGACCACGAGCGGGATGCCGTACAGCGTCACCCGCTCCAGCGCCACGACAGCGCCCCGCTTACGTTCCCAATGCGGCTCCGAGTACGTGCGCTTCACCAGATGCTGGGCCAGCGGCTCGATCCACTCTGGTTCCACCCTGGCGTTGACCCTCGCCCACAGCCGGGAGGTCTCGACCAGTTCGGCCGAGGCGATCCACCTCGGCTGTTTCTTGAACAACGCCGAGCCGGGGAACACCGCGAAGCGGGCTCCGCGCGCCCCGAGGTAGTCACCCTTCGCCGGGTCCTTGAGCCCGACATGGGACAGCAGTCCCGCGAGCAGTGCGGTGTGGACGCGCTGCGGGTCAGCGGGCACGTCGTTCAGTGTGATACCGAGTTGTTTCGTCAGCTGGCGCAGTTGCGAGTGGACGTCCTGCCATTCCCTGATGCGCAGGTAGTTCAGGTACTCGGCCCGGCACAGTTTGCGGAACTGGTTGTTCGACAGCGCCCTCTGCTGTTCCCTGACGTGGTTCCAGAGGTTCAGGTAGGCAAGGAAATCGGAGTTCGGGTCGGCGAAGCGGGCGTGCAGCTGGTCGGCGTGCTGCTGCTTCTCCGAAGGCCGTTCGCGCGGGTCCTGAATGGACAGCCCTGAGGCGATGACCAGTACCTCGCGCACGCAGCCGAGCGACGCGGCTTCCACGATCATCCGGCCCATCCTGGGGTCAACGGGCAACTGCGCCAGTGTGCGCCCCACCTGCGTGAGTGCCTGCCCCTGCCCGGCCTTACCCCGTGCGGACCCGCTCCGTGCCGCCCCGCGCTGCGTGGCCTTGCCCTGCCCCGATCCCGGCGTTTCGAGTGCGCCCAACTCGGTGAGCAGCTGCACGCCGTCGGTGATCTGCCTGCGGTCGGGCGCCTCGACGAACGGGAAGGCGCCGATGTCGCCGAGTCCGAGCGAGATCATCTGAAGGATGACCGAGGCGAGGTTGGTCCGCAGGATCTCGGGATCGGTGAACTCGGGCCGTGAGGTGAAATCGTCCTCGGAGTACAGCCGGATACAGATGCCGTCGGAGGTGCGCCCGCATCGTCCCTTGCGCTGGTTGGCCGACGCCTGCGAGATCGCTTCGATGGGCAGCCGCTGCACCTTCGTGCGATGGCTGTAGCGGGAGATACGGGCCGTGCCGGGGTCGATGACGTACTTGATGCCCGGAACGGTCAGCGACGTCTCGGCCACGTTGGTCGCGAGCACGATCCGGCGTCCCCGGTGCGGCGCGAAGACGCGGTGCTGGTCGGCCGCCGAGAGACGCGCGTACAGCGGCAGGATCTCCGTGTTCGGCAGGTCCATGCCCGCGAGCGCTTCCTCAGTGTCCCTGATCTCCCGCTCGCCGGAGAGGAATACCAGGATGTCGCCCTGGCCCTCCGCTCGCAGTTCGGTGACGGCGTCGCAGATGGCTTGCACCTGGTCGCGGTCCTCGGCACCGGGATCGTCGGGATCGACGATCGGCCGGTACCGCACCTCCACCGGGTACGTGCGGCCGGAGACCTCCACGATCGGCGCGCCGTCGAAGTGCCGGGAGAACCGCTCGGGGTCGATGGTCGCCGAGGTGATGATCACCTTCAGGTCGGGCCTTCGCGGCAGGACACGCTTGAGGTAGCCGAGCAGGAAGTCGATGTTCAGACTCCGCTCGTGCGCCTCGTCGATGATGATCGTGTCGTACTGCCGCAGCAGGCGGTCGTTCTGGATCTCGGCGAGCAGGATCCCGTCGGTCATCACCTTGACCAGGGTGTCGTCGCCCGAGGTGTCGGTGAAGCGCACCTTGTAGCCGACCGCCGCGCCGAGGTCGGTCTTCAACTCGGCCGCGATGCGCTCGGCCACCGTTCTCGCGGCGAGCCTGCGCGGTTGTGTGTGCCCGATCTGCCCGCGCACACCGCGCCCGAGGTCGAGACAAATCTTCGGAAGCTGCGTGGTCTTACCCGAGCCCGTCTCCCCCGCGACGATCACCACCTGGTTGTCGCGGATGGCCTCGGCGAGGTCGTCCCTTCGCCTGCTGACGGGCAACTCGTCGGGGTAGGTCACCTCGGGCAGCGATTCGCGGCGCCGCCGCACCCGCTCCTCGGCCTTCTCCACGTCCACGGCGATCGCGGCCAGTATCCCGGGTTTGGGTTCGCGTGCCTTGCCGAGCCCGTCGAGCCGACGGCTCAGCCGGTGCGCGTCGCGCACCGTGAGGTCGGAGAGGCGGGAACGCAACTCGCGAAGCGACTGCGGAAAGGATGAGGGGGACATACGGCGGCCAGCTTAACCGGCGACCCTCGGGCGACGGCCACCCGTTTTCCGCACAACGCACGGTGTCACCGTCACCACCTGCGGGTACGCTGCGACGCCATGACTCAGCCGTGGCAATCTCACACTCCCGGCCAGCAACCGCCTCAGCAGCAACCGCAGCCAGGGGCGTGGCTCGCACAGCCGAATCCCCCTCATGTCCAGGGCCAGGGATACCCGCAACAGTTCCAGCCCCAGCAGTATCCGGCGATGCCGAACCAGCCGTCGCAGCAACCACAGCCTTTCCAGCAGCAGCCTTACCCCGGGCAGCCGTACGGCCAGCAGCCGTACCCGGGGCAGCCCTACCCTCCGCAACCCGTGCCGGGACAGTTCCCCCATGGGCCCGTTCCGCAGGGACCGCTCACCCTGCCCGGGTGGGGTGCCGTCCCGGCCGCACTGGGCGTGGTGGCCTCCCTCGTAGGTCTTCTCGTGCTGCCGTGGGTAACCATCGGCGACAACTCGCTTGGCTTCCTCGACTTCCTGGACGCGGTCGGCGACAACCTGTTCGTCATGCCGGACATGTACGTGGCCTGGCTGGCTTTCGTGGCTGTGGCCCTGCAACCGCTGTACGCGCTGCCCTGGACACTCGGTGCCGTGCGCACGCAGAAAGTGGCGAAGCTGATGAGCGGCCTTCCCCGCACCCGGCTGACCCACGCCACCTTCACGCGGTTCCGCCTGCTGGTGGCGACCAGCGCCCTCACCATCCTCATCCTCCACGGTCTCGGCATCGCGATGCTGTTCGAGGGACACTTCGACGTGGCGGACCCCGGCCCGTGGGTGCTGCTCGGCGGGGTTGTGCTGACGTTGGCCGGCAACCTGATCGGCCCGCGAAAAGGTCCGGGTCTTCCACAGGCGTGAGACATCCGTTGCCGTGTGGCCAGGGCCGCTGGACGGCAACGGCTGGGTAGCGGCGCCCAGGTCACCTCGCCGTGCCGGGGTCACCGTCGCACGAGTGAGTTCCGTCCGGCGTCGGCGGCACTGCGGTGGCCACACAACGCCAGCGTGAGGTCGAGATCAGCGAGCAGGCAGCGCAGCACGTGCCGCACGCCGTCCTCGCCCCCGTGGGCCAGCCCGTAGACGTAAGGGCGGCCCACGAGCACCGCCTTCGCACCCAATGCCAGCGCCTTCACGACGTCGGCACCCGTGCGGATACCCGAGTCGAACAGCACGTCGAGCCGGTCTCCCACCGCGGAGGCGATGGTGGGAAGCACCTCCAGCGCCGCGACGGCACCGTCCACCTGCCGCCCGCCGTGGTTCGACACGACGATGCCATCCACCCCGGCGTCGGCGGCACGTAGCGCGTCATCGACGTGCTGGACGCCCTTCAGCACGATCGGCCCTTCCCAGTGTTCGCGCAGGAACGGCACCGCGTCCCAGTCGCGGTCCGTTCCGGTGATCATCGAGATCCAGCGCAGCACGGCCGTCGCGGGGTCCTCCTCGGGCGTGGCGTCGAGCCGGGAGCGGAACACCGGGTCCGTGAACGGCACGGCGGTACCCTCACCTCGAAGGAAGGGCAGGTATCCGTTGTCGAGATCGCACGGCCGCCACCCGAGCGACCACGTGTCGAGCGTGACGACCAGCACCGTGTATCCAGCGGCGCGTGCCCTGACGAGGATGCTGCCGCACACGTCGGGATCGTTCGGCCAGTACAGCTGAAACCAGCGCGGCCCCGCGCCCGAGGCGGCCGCCACCTCCTCGATGCTCGTTGACGACGCGGTGGACAGCACCATCGGCAGCCCCAGCCCTGCGGCGGCTCTCGCGGTGGCAGGCTCGGCGCCGGGATGCACGATGGACTGCGCCCCCACCGGGGCGAGCACCACGGGCGCGGGCAGCGTCTCGCCGAGCACCGAGGTGGTCAGGTCTCGCTCGGTGGCTCCGGTGAGGATGCGGGGCACGAGTCCCCAGCGCTCGAACGCCTCCCGGTTCGCGCGCATCGTCGCCCCCGCCCCCGCGCCTCCCGCGACGTAGGAGAACGGCCCCGATTCCAGCACCCTCTCGGCGGACGATTCGAGGCGGGTGAGGTCCGTCGTGAACGCCGGTGGCGTTCCCCCGTAACCGGACAGGTAGATCTCGCTCTGGTAGTTCCCGAACCGCTCGCCCATCCGCGTCTCCTCCCGCCGTGCCGCCGACTCGCCGTTGTGCCGCGCATCCTACGGTTGACCTTCAAGCCACTCGAGGCCACAGACTCTGCCTCATGGACACGATCAGCGCCTTCGCAGGCCGCGTCGGCCTCACCCCGAGCGCACTGCGTTTCTACGACGACTGCGGCGTCCTCCGTCCGGCACACGTGGACCCCGACTCCGGATACCGCTACTACGACACGGGGCAGGAGCGCGATGCCGTGCTGCTGCGCACGCTCAGGCAGGCGGAGGTACCGCTCGCCGACATCACCGCCGTCCTGGCCGGTGAACCCGACCGCGCCCGCGAGATACTGACGGCCCACGCCCGCAGGCTGCGGGCCCGTGCCGACACCGCGCACGCCGCCGTGGAGGCCGCGCTGCGCATGGTGGAGCGGCCCGCCCACGGGGAGATCTCCGTCGGTGGAGCCGAACTCGCCAGCGCGATCAGGCAGGTGGCTCCGGCAGCCTCTCGCACAGGTGAGATCGCCGCACTCGGCTGCGTCCTGGTGGAGTGGACAACCGACGCGCTCCGGCTGGTGGCCACCGACCGTTATCGCCTCGCGGTCAGGGAACTCGTTCCCCACCGCGTCACGGGAAGGCCGGACCAGCTGCTGATCCCGGTCGAGGCGATGCTCAACGCGCTGCCGTGGGGCTTGCGTTACGACGTCGTGCGGCTGGTCGTTGACGCGGAAACAGCACGCCTCGTCGCCGAGGACGGCAAGGACGGCACCGAGGATGTCGTGCCGCTGCCCGTGCACACCGGCGACTACCCCGACTACCGCGGGATTCTCGACGCGCTCGGGCCGCATACCAGCCGGATCGTCGTCGGCCGCGACGCGTTGCTCGGCGCGCTGGACACGGACGGCGAGGCCGTGGTGCTGGAGACCGACACCGACGCGCTGAGGGTGGGCGACACCACCGTGCCCGCCGTGTGCTCGGGCAGCGCACGCCTGGCCTTCGATCCCGCCGTGCTGGCGCCTGCCGTGGCCTGTGGCGTCGGCCCCGACGTGCTGCTGGAGATCACCGCCGCCGACCGGCCCGCGGTGGTCCGCTCCGCCGACCAGGGCAGCTTCACCACGCTCGTCATGCCGGTCCACATGCGACAGCAAGAGAACACTCACGAGGAAGGACAGCCATGACCGCACAATCCACACAGCAGTCGCTCGACAAGGACAACCCCGTGATCGCGTTGTGTTCGCAGGGAATGCGCGCGGAAGCGGAAGGCAGGCCCGCCGAGGCGAAGGCACTGTTCGAGCAGGCGTGGGAGCGGGCGGGCGACGACTACGAAGCCTGCGTCGCCGCACACTACCTCGCCCGCCACCAATCCACGATCGCCGACGAACTGCACTGGAACCAGGTGTGCCTCGCCCGCGCGGACGCGGTGGGCGACGAGCGGGTCGCCGCGTTCTACCCGTCGCTGCACGCCTGCATCGCCCGCTGCCACCGTGCACTCGGCGATGCCGAGCAGGCCGCCACGCACTTCCGCCACGCGGCAGACCGGCTCGGCGCGCTGCCCTCGGGCGGGTACGCCGACTGGTTGCGCTACGCCGTGGCGGAGGGTCTGCGGGACACCGGTGCCGTCGTCCACAACTCCGGGGAACAACGCGTGGCTGACCTGCTCGACCTGTTGTGCGAGCAGCGTGATCTGCGGTCGCTGGCCGTGCTGCTGCCCGCGTTCTGCGGGCACACGGGCACCTCGCAGGATCGGCGGCGGCTCGCCGAGGCCGCGCATCGGTTGCACGCGGAGCGCCGGTTGCCCGCCGAGGCCGAGGACATCCTGCGCGCTGCGCTGACCGCGTTGTCCTGACCTGCGCGCTGGACCGTCCGGGGCCAGCGTGCGAACCACGTCGCACCCACCCGGTCCCGGACGGCCGAGGCGATCACAGCCACGCCTGCCGTGATCGCCGTCACCCGACCCCGACCAGCGTCTCCCACCGTGTTTGCATACCCCCCCGGGTATATGCCAGACTGACGAAGGCACACAGACCGCACGAGGGAGATGCCATGCTGCTTGAACGCATTTACGACGACGATCTCGCCCAGGCCAGCTACTTCGTCGGCTGCCAGGCCAAGGGCGAGGCGGTCGTGATCGACGCTCGTCGCGACATCGGCGAGTACCTTGACCTGGCACAGCGGCACGGGATGCGGATCGTGGCAGTGACGGAGACGCACATCCACGCCGACTACCTCTCCGGGACGCGAGAGCTGGGAGCGGCGACCGGAGCCGAGGTGTACGTCTCGGGTGAGGGCGGCGAGGACTGGCAGTACGGCTTCGACGCCACCCGCCTTTACGACGGTGACGCCATCACCATCGGCAACATCACGGTGCGAGCCAGCCACACCCCGGGCCACACGCCCGAACACCTCTCGTTCCTGATCACCGACGGTGCCTTCAGCGACGATCCGGGCTACCTGCTCTCCGGAGACTTCGTGTTCGCGGGCGACCTCGGACGCCCCGACCTCCTCGACGAGGCGGCCGGTGGGGTTGACACCCGATTCGAGGGCGCTCGCCAGCTCTTCGCGAGCCTCCGCGACCGCTTCCTGACCCTGCCCGATCACGTGCAGGTCTACCCCGCACACGGCGCGGGCAGCGCCTGCGGCAAGGCGCTGGGCGCGCTGCCCTCGACCACGGTCGGGTACGAGCGGCTCAACGCCTGGTGGGGCCCGTACCTGCGGGACAACGACGAGCAGGGCTTCATCGACGAGCTGCTCAGCGGGCAGCCCGACGCCCATGCGTACTTCGGCCGTATGAAGCGGCAGAACAGGGAAGGCCCCGCCGTCCTCGGACCGCTTCCGGAACTCGCCGAACTGGCCAACGCGGAGATCGCCCGATCACTCGACGCGGGTGAAATGATCTTCGCCGACACCCGGTCCCACGCCGACGTGCACGAGGGCACCGTCGCGGGTGCGCTCAACATTCCGGGCCCTGGCAAGGCCGCCACCTACGGCGGCTGGGCCTACGACCCCGAGCGGGAGAGCCGCCCGCTCGTGCTGCTGGCACGTGATCAGGAGATGGCGCACGCCGTGCGTGATCACCTCTTGCGCGTCGGCATCGACACCGTCGCGGGCTACACCACGAGCCTCGACGACCTGCCGATCGTCAAGCCTTCGGTCATCTCGCCCGCCGAACTGGAGGGCTTCGACGCCGCACTGGTGCTCGACGTCCGCAACAAGACTGAGCACGCGGCCGGACACATCCCGGGTTCCGAGCAACTGAGCGCCGGCCGGGTGCTCTGGAACCTCGACACGCTGCCCGCCGAAGGCACCATCGTCACGTACTGCCAGAGCGGTGTGCGTAACTCCGTCGCCGCGAGCGCCCTGCGCAGGGAGGGCTACGACGTCGTCGAACTCGACGGCAGCTACGCGGGATGGACGGCCTGGAACGCGGCACGGCAGGACCGCGACGAGCCGGTGTCCGCCGGAGCGTAACGCCCCCGGCACCAGCGAACACACACCCCCTCGCGGTGGTCGCCGGCTTTCCGGCGACCACCGCGCGACCACCACCATTTTCCCCGAAACGGAGACCGACCTCATGGATCGAGCGACCACCAACGGTGTCTCGCCCATCGACCCTGCCGAGTTGAAGAAGCGGCTCGCCGAAGGCGACAAGCTCACGATCATCGACGTGCGCACGCCTGCGGAATTCGAGTCCGTGCACATCCGCGGTTCCTACAACCTGCCCCTGCCGCTGTTGTCGAAGAACCCGCACGACCTCGCCGAGCGCATCAGTGGCCAGGCGGTGCTGATCTGCCAGTCCGGAGTCAGGGCCACGCAGGCGCACCAGCGGCTCGCCGCGGTGGGTATCTCCCACGCGAGTGTGCTCACCGGTGGGATCGCCGCGTACGAGGCCGCAGGCGGTGACGTGATCCACGGAGCCCAGCGCTGGGACATGGAGCGTCAGGTTCGCATGGCAGCGGGTTCGCTCGTGTTGCTCGGGCTCGCCGGCGCCAAGCTGATCACCCCGAAGCTGGGCTACCTCTCCGCCGCGATCGGCGCGGGGCTGACATTCTCGGCTCTGACCAACTCCTGCGGCATGGCAGCACTGCTCGCGAAGATGCCGTGGAACCGCACGGCAGCCGACCCCACGGTCGAGGATGCCTTCAACAGCATCCCGACGGCGCCCCAGCAGTTCTGAGGAAACCGTCGTGTCACACCTCACGGGTGTCGCCGAAGCCGCCGGGAAGCACCGGGTGCGCACCGGTTGGGCTGGCCACGGCCTGTTCAGCCGGTCGGGCATCCGCTCCGGCCGGCTTCGGCTCCACCACCGCCCGGTGAGCACACCGGGCTCACGGCCTCACGGAAGGCAGGAGACATGGGAATCTCTGTGATCATCGTTCTGGTTCTCGCCGTGGCCGTGGGGTTGTCGCTCGGGCTGCTCGGCGGCGGGGGCTCCATCCTCACGGTCCCGCTGCTGACCTACGTGGCAGGCATGCCCGCGAAGGAGGCCATCGCCGCGTCCCTCTTCGTCGTCGGCACGACGTCGCTGATCAGCGCGATCACGCACGCGAGGAAGGGCAACGTCCGCTGGCGCACCGGGCTCGTCTTCGGTGCCGCGGGCATGGCAGGCGCCTTCGTCGGTGGACTCGCGGGTGGCTACATCCCCGACACCGTCCTGATGATCGCGTTCGCGTTGATGATGGTCGCCACCGCGACCGCGATGATCCGGGGCAAGAAGAAGGCGACCGGCGAAAACTCCGGGCACGGCGACCTTCCGCTCAAGCGCATCATCCTCGACGGACTCGTCGTCGGCCTCGTCACCGGGCTCGTCGGAGCGGGCGGTGGATTCCTCGTCGTCCCCGCACTCGCGCTGCTCGGCGGACTTCCCATGGCCATCGCCGTCGGAACCTCCCTGGTGGTGATCGCGATGAAATCCTTCGCGGGACTCGCCGGATACCTCACCACGGTGGCGCTCAACTGGCCTCTGGTCCTCGGAGTGACCGCCGCCGCGATCGTCGGCTCGATACTCGGCGCCATGCTGACCTCCCGGGTTCCTGAGGCGGCGCTGCGCAAGGGCTTCGGCATCTTCGTGCTGGTCATGGGTGTCTTCGTGCTCACCCAGGAACTGCCACCGCCCGCCGGGCTCGTCGTCGGGATCGTCGCGGCGGCGCTGGCAGGGCTGGCGATCATCTGCCGCCTGACCACCGACCGGTGCCCACTGGTGCCGCAGCCACAAGCGCGATAGCGCCCACCGAAAGGAGCGAGATGACCGCATTCGAGCTGACACAGGACAACTTCACCCAGACCGTGGCCGAGAACGACATCGTCCTCGTTGACTTCTGGGCGGCCTGGTGCGCACCGTGCCGCAGGTTCGCCCCGATCTTCGAGGCCGCAGCGACCGCTCACCCCGACATCGCCTTCGGCAAGGTGAACACGGAGACACAGCCCGCGCTGGCGAGGGCCGCGAAGATCTCGTCCATCCCCACTCTGATGGCCTTCAGGGAAGGCGTGCTCGTCTACTCCCAACCCGGCGCGCTGTCCTCAGCCGCGCTGGAACGTGTCATCAGCTCGGTGAAGGATCTGGACATGGCGCGCGTTCGGTCCTCGATCGCGGCAGCCGATACCTGACCCGCCGCCGGTGCGATCGAGCCGGACCACAGAGGACGTGATCGCACCCCGGCTCCTTCGAGCCACAACGAACGAAAGCGAGTGATCGCCCGATGAGAAACGCCGACCCCGAAACCCAGCGTCGCATCCTCAACCGGCTCAAGCGCGCCCGAGGTCAGCTCGACGGCGTGATCGCCGCCGTGGAGAACGGAGGTTCCTGCCGGGATGTCGTGACCCAGCTCGCCGCCGTGTCCACGGCACTCGACAGAGCCGGTTTCACGATCGTCTCGAACGCCATGAAGTACTGCATCACCGACCCCGAGGAAACAGCCAAGGTCGAGGACGGTCTGACGACCGACGAGCTGGAGAAGCTCTTCCTCGCCCTGTCGTGATGAATCACCCAATCCAGGAAGGACAACTCTCATGTGCCGTCCAGTGACATGCCGCAAGTGCGGGAAGACCACCTGGGCCGGATGCGGCCAGCACGTGGACCAGGTTCTGCGCGACGTACCGAAGAGCCAGCGCTGCCAGGGCCACGAGAACGAGCCCAGCAATGGAGGGCTGCTGTCGCGCATCTTCAACCGCTGAGAAGAACCCCGGCAACGGTCCCGTGAACACACCGGTGAACAACCGGACCACCTGTGTTCACGGGACCGTTGCTGTGTCGTGCGATCGTGGTCTCGCGCGACCGCATCGGCCGGTGTACCTGCCCCGGCGACGCGACCTGAGGTTTTTCCGCCGCGGGGGGCCACGTAGACTGCCGGTGCCGCGCGGTGGCTCTCGGTGGCTCCCGGTGGCTCCCGGTGGCTTCGACACCACCGTGGCGACGATGCCCCGAGTGGACGGCGTTGAGCCGCCACAGGCCGAGGTCACCGCTTCCGAGCGGCCTTCCCCGCCCAGGTGACACCCGTCCCCTCGGCAAGGGTGATGTGGAACGAACCTCACCCACGGGCGGCCGACCTCATCACGACGGGCGGGATTTCCGGTCCACACCGGTCAGGACAGCGCCAGGCCCCGGCAAGGCAGACGGCACTCGCATGGCAGGGCGCGCTGCTGTGGTGAGGCGCACCCGGCCACGACACGACGCAAGGAGGTCGGATGACCGCGAGCACGGCGGCGAGTGAGACGACAACGGCAGCTTCGACGACCGAACCGGTGACGGAAAGGGCGGCGACCTCCCGGCCACACCGCACGGCGCGTTACGCACTGCTCCTCGGAGGGCTCACCGCCTTCGGGCCGCTGTCTATCGACATGTACCTCCCCGCGCTGCCCGTGATGGCGCAGGAACTGCGCTCCACCGACACCCAGCTGCAATTCACCCTTGCCGTGTTCCTGGTCGGGCTCGGCATCGGCCAGCTCGTCGCGGGGCCGCTGTCCGACGCCTTCGGCAGGCGCAGACCTCTGCTCGTGGGTGTGGCGGTGTTCGCCGCGGCGTCCGCGCTGGCGGCATTCAGCCCCTCCGTTCCCGCGCTCATCGCGGCCAGGGCCGTGCAGGCGCTCGGAGCGGCCACCGGCATGGTGATCGCCAGGGCCGCGGTCCGTGATCTGTATTCGGGCGTGGCGATGGCGCGGTTCTTCTCCACCTTGATGCTCGTCACCGGAGCCGCCCCCGTGCTCGCGCCGGTCATCGGCGGTCAGCTGCTGCGGTTGACGTCGTGGCGGGGAATCTTCATCGCACTCACCGGATTCGGTGTGCTGCTGCTCGTGGTGGCCGCGCTCGCGCTGCCGGAAACCCTCTCCCGGCAGAACCGGCGTTCGGCCCGCCCCGGCCGCATCGCGCGGACCTACGCCGCACTGCTACGCGACCGCGTGTTCATCGGGTTCGCGCTCACCATCGGACTGGCCTTCGCGGCGATGTTCGCCTACATCTCAGGGTCGAGCTTCGTGCTGCAACACGACTACGGCCTCTCCCCTTCCGAGTACGGCTTCGTGTTCGGCGCGAACGGGCTCGGCCTCGTACTCGTCGGACAGATCAACGGCAGGCTCCTCGGCCGTTTCGCGCCGAGGACACTGCTGCGGACCGGGCTGGTGATCGCCGTGATCGGCGGGCTCGGCATCGTGGCCGCCGCAGCTTGGCAGGCACCGCTTGCGCTGCTGCTCGCACCGCTGTTCGTCACCGTGTCGTCCGTGGGCATGGTGAGCCCGAACGCCACCACGCTCGCGCTGGCCGACCATCCCCGCTCCGCGGGATCGGCGTCGGCGCTGCTGGGTCTCGTGCAGTTCCTCGTCGGCGGCGGAACATCCCCCCTCGTCGGGTTGCTCGGCGGATCGGCGCTGGCGATGGCCGTCGCGATGGCCGCTGCGGCGATCGCGGCGCTCGCGGCCTTCGCCTCGCTCACGCGAGTGACGTCGTCTTCGGACCGAATCGACCGAATCGATCACCTGAGGTGATGTTTGCTACTACAGTCTCTCCTGGTGGGATGAAGGGGGGCTGGGTGAGTTCGCGAGACGAGTGGGCTGTCCCCTGCCGCGACCTGGCCGGGCGGCGCCGGGAACTGACGGTGTTCGTGAACGCGGGCAGGGTGGTGCTCGTCGCACCGCCCGGCGAAGCCGCGGTGCTGACGTCTCTCGACGTGGGCAGACTCAGAGGAGCGTTGAGAGAAGCGGTAATGCAGGCGGACGATCTCCCCGAGGACGCCTTCGACGACTGACCGCGTCCGTGTCCGCACCTCCCGCACGCATGTTGGCACCACACGATGCAAACACCCGTACACAGACTGCGGACACGAACCACGGCGTCTCGTGTCCGCACTCCCCGCACGCGTGTCCGCACTTCCCGCACGCGCGTTGGCATCTCCCGTACGTGGGTCCGCAGCTTTCGCGCTCCGGCTTAGCCTTTCGCCATGGAACAGCACCTGTGGACCGCCGTCGATCACTACCTCGACGAGAAGCTGGCCCCGCACGACGACGTCCTCGACGCCACCGTGCGAGCATGCGCCGAAGCCGGACTACCCGACATCGCCGTGGCCGCCAACCAGGGCAAGCTGCTGAATCTCCTCGCCCGTATGGTCGGCGCGCGTCGCATTCTGGAGATCGGCACACTCGGCGGCTACTCGACCATCTGGCTCGGGCGGGCCCTCCCCTCCGACGGGAGGCTCGTGACGATCGAGGCAGACCCCGCCCACGCCGAGGTCGCTCGCGGCAACATCGAGCGGGCCGGGCTGGCCGACAGGGTGAACATCCGCGTCGGGAAGGCGCTCGACGTCCTCCCCGGACTCGACGCGAGCACCCCGTTCGACCTCACATTCATCGACGCCGACAAGGCCAGCAACGCCCACTACCTCCGCTGGGCGCTGCGACTCGGAAGGCCGGGCGGAGTGATCGTCGTGGACAACGTGGTGCGCAGGGGGACGGTCACCGACGCGGGCAGTGCAGATCCCGCGATCCTCGGCACCCGCGAGGCGATCGAGCTGCTACGGGACGAACCCCGCCTCGACGCGACCGCCCTCCAGACCGTGGGAGTGAAGGGCTACGACGGACTCGCCGTAGCCCTCATCACCTCGTGACGACGCGGTGTCCCCACGCCCCGTAGGGCAGGGCCCGCCGTGGTGTCCCCACACCGCACGCACGCGTACGAGAACTGCCAGCACGCGTGCACAGGCTGCGGACACGGCGGTGTGGTCAGGACCGGCCTGCGTACAGCGGGTGCTTGCCCGCCAGGGTCGCGACGCGGGAGCGCAGGTCGTCGCGGGTGGTGTCGTCGAACTCGGGCAGCAGGGCCTTGGCGATGATGTCGGCGACCTCGGCGAAGTCGTCGGCGCCGAACCCTCGGGTGGCCAGCGCCGGTGTGCCGATGCGCAGTCCCGAGGTCACCATCGGCGGGCGCGGGTCGAACGGCACGGCATTGCGGTTGACCGTGATGCCGATGCTGTGCAGGCGGTCCTCGGCCTGTTTGCCATCCAGATCGGAGTTCACGAGATCGACGAGCACGAGATGCACGTCGGTGCCTCCGGTCAGCACCCGGACCCCCGCCGCGACGCAGTCCTCACCCGACAGTCGCTCCGCGAGGAGCTTCGCGCCGTCGAGCACCCGCTGCTGGCGCTCCCGGAACTCGTCGGTGGCGGCGATCTTCAGGGCCACCGCCTTGCCCGCGATCACGTGTTCCAGCGGGCCGCCCTGCTGGCCGGGGAACACCGCCGAGTTGATCTTCTTGGCGTATTCCTGCCGCGAAAGGACGATGCCGCCGCGCGGGCCGCCGAGCGTCTTGTGCGTCGTGGTGGTCACGACGTCGGCGTGGGGCACCGGGTTCGGGTGCAGGCCGGCCGCCACGAGACCCGCGAAGTGCGCCATGTCCACCATCAGCTTGGCGCCCACCGAGTCGGCGATCCGCCGGAACTCCGCGAAGTCGAGCTGACGCGGGTACGCCGACCAGCCCGCGATGATCAGCTTCGGCTTGTGCTCGGCGGCGAGCCGCTCGACCTCCGCCATGTCCAGCCTGCCCGTCTCCCTATCGACGTGGTAGGCGACGACGTTGTAGAGCTTGCCGGAGAAGTTGAGCCTCATGCCGTGCGTCAGGTGCCCGCCGTGCGCGAGGTCGAGGCCGAGGATGGTGTCGCCCGGCTCCAGCAGTGCCACCATGGCGGCGGCGTTGGCCTGCGCGCCGGAGTGCGGCTGCACGTTGGCGTGCTCGGCGCCGAACAACTCCTTCGCCCGCTCGATGGCGAGGGTCTCGATGACATCGACGTGCTCGCAGCCGCCGTAGTACCGCCTGCCGGGATAACCCTCGGCGTACTTGTTGGTCAGCACCGATCCCTGCGCCTCGAGCACGCCGACGGGTGCGAAGTTCTCCGACGCGATCATCTCCAGCGTTGACTGCTGCCGGTGCAGCTCGGCGGCCACCGCCTCGGCGACCTCCGGATCGACCGTGGAAAGGTCGGCGTCGAACGAATTCATGTCAGCCCTCCTGAATCAGCGCGGCATACGCGTCGGCGTCGAGCAGCTCCGGCACCGACTCCGTGCGGACCGTGAACAACCAGCCCGCGTCGTAGGGATCGGAGTTGACGGTCTCTGGCGAGTCCACGACGGACTCGTTGACCTCGACGACCTCCCCGGTCACCGGCGAATACAGCTCGCTGACGGACTTGGTCGATTCGATCTCGCCGCATACCTCACCCGCTGTGACGGTACTACCCGCGTCGGGAAGCTGAACGAAGACCACGTCTCCCAGTGATTCGGCCGCGAACGCGGTGACGCCGACGGTCACGACCCCGTCACTTCCCGTGCGCACCCATTCGTGCTCGTTGCTGTAGCGGAGGTCCTGCGGGATGTTCGGAGAAGACACGGATTTCAGCCTTTCGACGTGGAGGGGCGGCGGTAGAAGGGCAGGGACACGACCTCGACATCGGCCGTGCGGCCCCGGATATCGACCGAAAGGGCCGTTCCGGGTTCGGCGACGTCGGCGGTGACGTACGCCATCGCGATCGGATGACCAAGGGTGGGCGACAGCGCGCCGCTGGTGATCTCGCCGACCTCGCGGTCGCCGTGGAGCACACGGTAGCCGTGGCGTGGGGCACGACGGCCCTCGCCTCGGAGGCCGACGAGCACGACGTCGGGTTCACCCGCCCGCTCCAGTGCGGCACGGCCGATGAAGTCTCCTGGCTTGTCGAACTTCACGACCTTGCCGAGGTTGGCGTGGAAGGGGGTGCGCGCGGCGGTCAGCTCGTTGCCGTACAGCGGCATTCCGGCCTCCAGCCGCAGCGTGTCCCGGCAGGCGAGCCCCGAGGGCACCAGTCCGTGGGAGGCACCGGCCTCGGCGAGCCTCCGCCACACGGCGACGGCAGGTGCGGTGCCGTCGGCGCCGTCGGCGCTGACCGCGCTGTCCCCGGTACCGACGAACAGCTCGAAGCCGTCCTCTCCGGTGTAGCCGGTGCGGGCGAGCAGCACCTCGTGACCGGCGATGGTGGCCTGCATGCTCGCGTAGTAGCGCAGCCCGTCGAGTTCAGCACCGCTCGCCTCGGCCACGATCGCCGCCGACGCGGGGCCTTGCACCGCGATGAGCGCGGTGCGGTCGCCGACGTCGGTGACCGTGGCGTCGAACTGCTCGCTCCGCTCGCGCAACTCCTTGCTCACCAGCGCCGCGTTGCCCGCGTTGGCGACAACGAGGAAGCGCTCCTCGGCGAGGCGGTAGACGACGAGGTCGTCCAGCACGCCGCCGTCGGTGTCGCACAGCATGGTGTAGCGGGCCCGCCCGACCTTCACACCCGACAGGTTGCCGATCAGCGCGTAGTCGAGCGCGCGGGCGGCGCCGGCCCCGGTCACCTCGATCTCGCCCATGTGGGAGAGGTCGAACTGCCCTGCCGCCTCGCGCACGGCGCGGTGCTCTGCCAGCTCGCTCGAGTACCGGACGGGCATGGACCAGCCCGCGAACTCGGTGAACGACGCGCCGAGTTCGGCATGGACCTCGTGCAGCGGTGTCGTCTTCACGGTGGAGTCGGTCACGACGGCGAACCTGCGCTTTCGTAGGAGGAGACGGGCGGGCAGGAGCACACGAGGTTGCGGTCGCCGTAGGCGCCTTCGATGCGCCGGACGGGGGACCAGTACTTGCCTTTCGGCGAGGTGTGGCCGGGGTAGACGGCGGTGCGCCGGTCGTAGGGCAGCGTCCAGTCTCCCGCGAGCTGCTCGGCCGTGTGGGGAGCTCCTCGCAGCGGGCTTGCCTCGACGGGCCACGTGCCGTTAGCCACCTCGTCGATCTCGTGCCGGATGGCGATCATCGCCTCGCAGAAGCGGTCGAGTTCGGCGAGGTCCTCGCTCTCGGTGGGCTCCACCATGAGGGTGCCGGGAACGGGGAACGACATGGTCGGCGCGTGGAAGCCGTAGTCGATGAGCCGCTTGGCGACGTCATCGACCGTGACTCCGGTCTGCTTGGTGATGCCGCGAAGGTCGAGGATGCACTCGTGGGCGACCAGCCCGTTCTGACCGGTGTAGAGCACCGGGTAGTGCGGCGCGAGGCGTGCCGCCACGTAGTTGGCGTTCAACACGGCGATCTTGGTGGCCTCGGTGAGCCCCTCCGCGCCCATCATGCGCACGTAGGCCCAGGAGATCGGCAGGATCGACGCCGAGCCGAACGGCGCGGCCGAGATCGGGCCGATACCGGTTTCGGGACCGGCCTCGACGCTCAGCGGGTGGTTCGGCAGGTACGGCGCGAGATGCGCGCGCACCGCGACGGGCCCGACACCCGGTCCTCCACCGCCATGCGGGATGCAGAAGGTCTTGTGGAGGTTGAGGTGGGAGACGTCGCCGCCGAACTCGCCCGGCTTGGCGAGGCCGAGCAGGGCGTTGAGGTTGGCGCCATCGACGTAGACCTGCCCGCCCGCCTCGTGCACGATCTCCGCCAGCTCACCGATGCCCGCCTCGTACACGCCGTGTGTCGAGGGGTAGGTGACCATGATCGCGGCGAGGGTGTCGCGGTGGGCGTCGGCCTTGGCCCGCAGATCGTCGAGGTCCACGTCGCCGTCGGCCGTGCACGCGACGACGACCACCCGCATCCCGGCGAGTACGGCGGACGCGGCGTTGGTGCCGTGCGCCGACGACGGAATGAGGCACACGTCGCGTTCGGGCTGCCCGTTCGCGCGGTGGTAGGCCCTGATGGCCAGCAGACCGGCGAGTTCACCCTGGCTGCCCGCGTTGGGTTGCAGCGACACGCTGTCGTAGCCGGTGACCTCGGCGAGCCACGCGGAGAGTTGCGCCACGAGTTCGTGGTATCCCTCGGCGTCCTCCGAAGGCGCGAACGGATGGATGTTCGCGAACTCCGGCCAGGTCACCGGCTCCATCTCGGTGGTCGCGTTGAGTTTCATCGTGCACGAGCCGAGCGGGATCATGCCCCGGTCGAGCGCGTAGTCGGAGTCGGCGAGCCTGCGCAGGTAGCGCAGCATCGCGGTCTCCGACCGGTGCGTGTGGAACACCTCGTGCGTGAGGTACTCGCCGGTGCGCTCCAGTCCGGAGGGCAGCGCCGAACGCGCGGCAGGGGCAGGGGAGTCCTCGACGCCGAACGCGCCGAGGACCACGGCCAGCACCTCCGGCGTGGTCACCTCGTCGCAGGCCACCCTCACGTGGTCGGCATCGACGCGGCCGAGGTTGACGCCCGCCTCCCGTGCGGAGGCGAGCACGGCCTCCGCACGGCCTGGCACGCGGGCGAGCACGGTGTCGAAGAAGTGGTCGTGGACGATCTCCACGCCACCGGCCCTCAGCGCGTCGGCCAGCGCGACCGCGTGCCCGTGCACCCGCTCGGCGATGCGGCGCAGACCGTCGGGGCCGTGGTAGACGGCGTACATCGACGCCATCACGGCCAGCAGCACCTGGGCGGTGCAGATGTTGCTCGTGGCCTTCTCACGCCGGATGTGCTGCTCGCGTGTCTGCAACGCGAGCCGGTAGGCAGGCGCACCGGCCGCGTCGATGGAGACCCCGACGAGCCTGCCCGGCAGCGAGCGCTCCAGCCCCGACCGCACGGCGAGGTATCCGGCGTGCGGGCCGCCGTAGCCGAGCGGGACGCCGAAGCGTTGCGTCGTGCCAGCCGCGAGGTCGGCCCCGAACTCGCCGGGCGCGGTCACCAGCGTCAGCGCGAGCAGGTCGGCCGCGACGCAGTACAGCGCCTTGGCGCGGTGCGCTGCCTCCGCGATCCCCTCGTAGAAGCCGGGATCGCGCAGCACCCCGGAAACCCCTGGGTACTGCACCACGACACCGAAGAACTCCTCGGGAAGCCCCAGTGACAGGTCGCGGACCTCGACCTCGACGCCCACGGCCTGCGCGCGGGTGCGGACCACCGCGACGGTCTGCGGCAGGCATTCCGCATCGACGACCACCGTGCTAGACCGCGACTTCGCGGCACGCTTCATGAGCATCACGGCCTCGGCGACGGCTGTGCCCTCGTCGAGCAGCGAGGCGTTGGCCGTGGCGAGCCCGGTGAGGTCGGAGACCACCGTCTGGAAGTTGAGCAGCGCTTCGAGCCGCCCCTGCGAGATCTCCGGCTGGTACGGCGTGTAGGCCGTGTACCAGGCCGGGTTCTCCAGCACGTTACGGCGGATGACGGCCGGTGTGACGGTGTCGTGGTAGCCGAGGCCGATCATCTGGGTCATCGGCCGGTTGCGGCGCGCCAGTTCGCGCAGCTCGGCGATGGCCTGCTCCTCGGATGCGGGATCGGGAAGGCGCAGCTCGTCGCTGGTGCGGATCGCGCTGGGCACGGCGGCGGCGACGAGGGCGTCAACGCTGCCGAAGCCGCACTCGGCCACCATCTTGGCCTGGTCGGACGGCCCTGGACCGACGTGCCGGGAGACGAAGGCCGGTGGTGCCTGCGCGGCAGGAACGGGTGGCGGGGGCGCCGAGGATGACACGGACATGAGGAGCTCCTTCTCGCCGTAGGACAGGGTTACCCGCCCTGTGCTGGAACTCCCCCTCTGTCATGGGCACCTGAGAGTTTCACCGTGCGAGCGCGCACGGCTTACACCTTGGGTGAGGCACCCGCAGTGCCTTCTTTCCAGAGTGGCCTCGCCGCAAGCGGTGGGTGGACCTGAGAGATTGTGGGGCGTTTACTCCTTCGGTGCCCCGCCGACAGCACGGGGACTCTCCCGCTCGGGCTCGATCAGCCGCGATATCCAGTTGGGTGTTTCGGTTGTCGAGTTCCAGACCGTACCGACCGGAACGTGGCCAGTCCACCACGCGCGACGAACGGTGACCAACACCGCTCGGGGAGCGAGGTCGGGCGGTGCCGCTGGCGCAACCCCGGGCCGGGGCAGGCACGGCCCCCGCACCGGGGTGCGTACGCCGCGCCGCCGACGGCCCGGGGGTCGCGGCCCTCGGGTGGGTCCTCGCGACCCGGTCGTTCACCGCGCCGCCGCGTACATCTGCTCGAAGTTGTCCTCGTAGGCGTCGTAGATCGGCCGGAGGTTGGTCGAGATCATCGCCTCGTCGTTGCGCCTCAGCGACGTGTGGTTGAAGTTCGGGCTTCCGGTGAGCACCCGCCGCGCGTCGGCGTCACCGTCGATGCGGCCCTCGACGATGAGGTACTTGGAGTGGATCCGCCCCGGCAGCTCCTTCGCCGTGCCGAGTGTGCGCATCGCGATGCCCTCGTGCCCTGCCAGCAGCGCGCTCACGTCGTCGTCCATGAGGCCCCTGACGATCCTGATCTCGCAGCCCTGCTCGGCCAGTTCGACGAGGCGCTCGGCGATCCCGATGCGGTAACTGTCCCATTCGGACATTCCGACGCGGATGGTGGTGCCGTCACCGCACGCGACGCCGTCGAGGAACTCCTCGATCGGATCACCCTGCGCCCTCGGGAAGAAATGCGCCGTCACCGAACCGCCGCGCATCCCGGTGGTCACGGTGCGGTAGTAGCCGGCGTCCTGCTGCTGCGCCGCGAGGTCGGCGAAGTAGGAGGCGTAGGCGTCGTGAAGGCGGCGGTTGCCGACGAGCGTGGTGGCGTTGTTCCAGTACGTCGAGGAGTTGAGGTCGGTGAAGTTGGCCGACGACTGCACCACCACGCTCGACCGGCCACCCGTGCGCGAGAAGAGGTAGAACTTGTTGTGCTGCCCCTTCGTGCCGAGACACGACGACGTGTTGCCCTCCGGCGAGAGGTTGCCGCAAACGTGCAGCCAGGAGTCGCGCGCCTTGTCTGTGCCGATCTGCGCGCGCAGGGCATCGACGGCGGCGTTGTCGTCCTGCCATCCGTCGAGGACCACCTGCACATCGACTCCCCTGCGGTGTGCCTTCACCAACTCGCCCACGAAATCCGCACCGGCGTTGCCGGAGATCACGAAGTGGGCCAGCCGGATGGTCGAGCCCGGCTCCGCCTGCTTGACGAGTGAACAGATCTGCTCGACCACGCCCGTCGGCTGCCCTGCCACCGGGTTGTTGAACACGGCGGTCGTGGCCACGGCGCGGAGGGGCGCTTCAGCGCACGGCCGGGATTCCGGCGTCGCGGTGGTGAGGTTCTGCGGAGCTGGAAGGGCTGACGCGGCCGCAGGAGCCGTGACCAGTGCCGCCGTGGCGACGACCGAGGCGAGAACCGCTCTGACACGCATGGGAATCTCCTTGGCGGGTAGTGTTCCGCGCTCCGGCGACGCGGCCGAAAAGCACGGAGCGAGGACTGTCGCGTCCCTGTGGCAACGCGGACGGCGACCACACCGCCGTCGCGGCGCCGAACGGGCGACGGGCGTCGCAGGGCGATCTCACCGTAGGCGGAGACGTTGACGGGCGCGTGAACGCGACGTGGCCCCCTTCTCACCGAACGCCAAGCACCACGCCACCGGCCATGAGCACTGCCGGCCCTGCCGCACCGGCAGTGCTCATGGCCGGAGAAACACGAAATCGGTGCCGGGTGGCCGAGCCGGAACTCGTCCACCACGACACCGATCACCTTCTCGCCTGCCACGAAGGGGCAGGACCCCGCGCTGCGGCACGGGCCGCGATACGCCTAGCCGCCCGGCACCATCGTCGCGTAGGCCACGACGTTGTCGCGGTAACTCGCCTCGGAGCGGTCGAACGTGCCACCGCAGGTGATGAGCCGCAACTCCGCGCCGGTGGTGTCTCCGTACACCTTCTCGGTGGGGAACCCGTCCTTCGGGTACTGCTCGACCTCGTCGATCCGGAACCGCAGCGACGTGCCGTCGGCGCGGTCCACGATCACGTCGTCACCGCGCCGGAGGTTACGCAGGTCGAAGAAGACACCTTTCTGGTTCTTCCAGTCCACATGCGCGGCGAGGACCGAAGGTCCGGGTTCGCCGGGGGTCGGCGATTCGACGTACCAGCCGACCGCCTCCGCTCCCTCGGGAACCTCCATGGTGTTGTCCGGCTTGAGACCGAGTTCCACGAAGGTGTCCGTGTCCACGCCGACGGAGGGGATGCGCAACCGCGACGGCGGAGACGGCGACAGCGCAGGAGGCCGGGGCTGAGATTCCTGTGGCGCGTCGGCCTGCACCTGCTCCATCGCCGCCTCGGCGTGCCCTGAGACCTGCTCGGGGCCGCCGCATCCGGTGAGCAGCAGGAGGAACGCCAACGCGGCCGTTCCCGCCAGCCGGCGAACCGAATGGCGGGAACGGCGAGACGTCACATCACGCATCGTGAACCGGGTCAGAGCAGCGCCGCGAGGGAGCCGTCACCGGTCTCGACACCACCGTGCGGCTTCTTGTGGATCTGCTTCTTGTGGTGGTGCCTGTCCTTGTCGTGGTGGCCCCAGTCCTTGTGGTGGTGCTTGTCCTTGTCCCAGTCCTTGTCGTGGTGCTCCCAGTCCTTGTCGTGGTGCTTGTCCTTGTCCCACTCCTCGTCGCTGCTGGCGAACTCGTACTCGGTGCACTCGGTGTCGGACATCGACTGCACTGAGGTCGTCGCGCAGTTCTCGTCGGGGGAAGCGTTGGTGGTGCCCGAAACGGCCAGCGCGGCGCCGATCGCGATCGCCGTGACGACAGCGGCTTTGCGGATTGCCATAGTGAGAGTTCTCCTCGGATTACTGGATTTTCGATCACAGCAACGGTGCGCGTACCCATGCACGCTCCGCGCCCGTGCGACTACAGAATGCGCAGCGACCGAGATCGGCAATCCTTCCCCGCACCCGAAACAACCGCGTGAGTGACGGGCGACGCTCCGTGCCGCAGACGGGGCGTTCCGCCCGCGCAGAGGTGGACGATTGGTCGAACACGACGGGGGTATCTCCCGGGTGATGGCAGCGGAGATGCCGACCGTACGAACGCTGGCTCACCTGGCCGAACTCACGAGGTCAGGAGAGGCGCCGTACCTGCGCTACTCGCCCGGCCCGGAGGCCGATGCCGGACACTCCAGCACCGACCACGAGAGCGGCCTGACGATGCCTGGTGTCTCGGCGAACCCTCTCGCCGCGCCGGGCTGGTGGACACTGCCGCTCGAGGACTGGCTCGCCCGGCGCGTGTGCCAGTATCTCCGTGAACTCGACGAGGGCGCCCGTCCGTGGCTGCTGTCGGGTACGCGGGTGGACTTCGGGCCCGACAACGAGCCGCTGCTCGTGGACATCCGGCCGGTCGCGTGGGTGGCTCCCGAGTTGGTCGAACAGGCCCGCGAGCGCTACACCTCCCGGCTCGACGCCGGCGCGGCGACTCACCGTGACCGGTGACGCATCCCCGGCCGCGCGAGCCCCGCCTCGTAGGCGATGTGCACGAGCTGCGCTCTGTCCCGCGCGCCGAGTTTGGCGAGCAACCTGCTGACGTAGGTGCGGGCCGTGGCAGGGCTGAGGTACAGGGCCGCCGCGATCTCCGCGTTGGACAGCCCCGCGGCGATCTCGGCGAGGACTTCGCGCTCGCGTTCCGTGAGCGGGTCGAGCAGGTGTGGCCGCACCGCGCCGCTCTCGGCGGCCACCGACGCGAGCACCCGCCTCGTCACCGACGGGGAGAGCAGCGCCTCGCCGTCGGTCACGGTTCTCACCGCTTCCCGCAGCTGTTCGGGAGCCGTGTTCTTCAGCAGGAAACCTGCCGCGCCGGCACGAACGGCGTCGAAGATGTGTTCGTCGGTGTCGAACGTGGTCAGCACGACGACCTTGACCGACCGCAACGCCGCGTCGGCCGTGATCTGCCGGGTCGCCTCGATGCCGTCCGTGCCCGGCATCCGGATGTCCATCAGCACCACATGAGGGCGAAATGAGCGCACCGCGTGGACCGCGCCTGCCCCGTCCGCGGCCTCCCCCACCACCGTGATGTCGTCGGCCCGTTCGAGCAACGAGCACAACCCGGCCCTCACGAGCTGCTGGTCGTCGGCGACGACAACCCGGATCATCGCCACTCCAGGGGTAGTTCGGCTTCGATACGGAAACCCCGCCCCGGCGAGGATTCGACGGTCAGCACCCCACCGAGCAGTTCGGCACGTTCCCGCATACCGCGAAGGCCGTTGCCCGTCCATGGACCGCTGTCCTCGGCGTCGTCCAGCGCGCTCTGCCGACCACGGCCGTCGTCGGCGACGCTGATCAGCAGGCGGTCGTCGGCATAGGTGAGCGCGACATCGGCGCGAGTGGCTTTCGCGTGGCGCAGGCTGTTGGCCAGGGCCTCCTGCACGATCCGATACGCCGTCGAGTCCACCGCCGACGGCAGCGGCCTCGGTACACCCTCGACCGTGGTGTTGACCGGCAACCCGCTCTCCGAGGTCGCCCGTACCAGAGTGTCGAGGTGGCGCACGCTCCCCACCGGGGCGCGCGACGGGTCATCGGGCGAGGCCAGCAGCCCCACGGTCGCCCGCAGCTCCCGCACGGCTCCGTCGGCCGCCGTGCGGATCACCCCCAGTGCCGCCCGCACCGCCTCGGGGTCGTCGTCCACGGCTTCGGTGGCGACGTTCGCCTGGATCGAGATCACCGTGACGGTGTGGCCGAGCACGTCGTGCACCTCGCGTGCGATGCGCATCCGCTCCTCCTCCATCCTGCGTCGCGCGCGCCGTTCCTGCTCCGCCGCGAGCAGAGCCCGCGAGCGCACGCCGTCGCCGAGCGCGATCGCCGCGGCCATCAAGCCGACGGTGGAGGCGAACTCGTATCCGAGCAGGTACGCCGGGTCGTCACCCTCCGCGAGCCGGAATGCGGTCGTCACCGCCAGCAGCCCGGACGCCACGGCGAGGGCCACCCTCGCCCTGCCCGCCTCTGCTGTCGAGTAGAGCGCCGCCGCGACCGGGATCGCCAGCCCGATCGGCGGGTAGTCCGCGAGGTAGTAGCCGATGATGCCCGCCACGGTGGCCGCGAGGGTCAGCACCGGGTAGGAGCGCCGCACGAACATCAGGGCGCCGAGGCCGAAAGCGAAGAGGAACGCCACGGGTTCAGGCCCGCGCGTCCCACCCAGATCCGCCGCGATGGCGACCGCGACCACCGAGGTGACGGCCACGGCCAGCACCGCGTCGAGGACGCGGCCGTTCACCCTGCCACCGATGCGCACGCCGTCGAGAGTAGCCGCCTGAGGGGCAGGTTGCGGTCGTCCACAGTCGAGTCCGCGACCGCCCCGATGTCGCTTCCCGACGACACCTCGGCGCGTCGAGAACCGCGTGAGGACGGACGCCCCGCTGCGGCGCCGGCGCCTAGCGTGCCGTCATGCGCACTCTCGGAGTCGCCGTGCTCGGTGTTTTCGCCGGGCTGGCAGTCGGTTTCGCCCTCTTCAGCGAACTCGTCGGCAGGCTCGTGGCCGCCGACGGCGTGGTGGAGACACCGTGGGCCTTCGTCATCGGCTTCGGCCCCCAGTTGACCGCCGTGGCGGGCGGTGTGCTCGCCGTCGTGCTCGACAACAAGCTGCGGCGCAGGCGGGAGGGCCGATGAGCACGAACGTGTCCCGGCGAACGGCGATGCGACTCGCGGCGGGTGGGCTGGCGGCGCTGCCGCTGACCTCGGCGTGTTCCGGGCTGTCGCGCTCCGGCGGTCCCAACACCACGACGGAATCGAGTGCTGGTGCCGTTCTGCGCTCCCGGGCCCGGCTTCCGGAGCCGTTCACGCTGCCGCTGACCGTCCCCGGCGTGGCGCGGCCGTCGTCGTCCGACTCCACCACCGACTACTACGACATCGTCCAACGCGAGTCCGAAGTGGAGATCCTGCCCGGCCTGCGAACCAGGGTGTGGGGCTACGAGGGGCGGTTCCCCGGCCCGACGATCGTGTCGCGGCGGGGTCGGCGCACAGTGGTGCGGCACCGCAACAACCTGCCCGTGCCGACCGTGGTGCACCTGCACGGTGGCAGGACGCCTCCCGAACACGACGGCTACCCGACCGACCTCGTCCAGCCCGGCGCGCGACGCGACTACGTGTATCCACTCGATCAGCCGGCCGCCACGCTCTGGTATCACGACCACCGCATGGATTTCACCGGACCGCAGGTGTACCGAGGGCTCGCCGGGTTCCACCTGGTACGCGACGACGAGGAGGAGCGACTCCGTCTTCCCAACGGCGAGCGGGACATCCCGCTACTCATCACCGACCGCGCCTTCGCCGAGGACGGCTCCTTCGACTACCCCGCGCGTGATCCCTCTCTACGTGGTGAACCGGGGGTGACCGACGAATTCGCCAGCGGAGTCATGGGCGACTGTGTCCTGGTGAACGGCGTGCCGTGGCCGCTGCTGGAGGTGGAGGCCGTGCGGTATCGCTTCCGGCTGCTCAACGCCTCAAACGCGCGGCGGTACCGGCTCGCGCTCGACCCGCCGCCGCCCGGCGGAACCGCGTTCACGCAGGTGGGCGGCGATCAGGGGTTGCTCGCGGCGCCGGTCGGCCACGAGGCACTGCCGATGGCGCAGGCCGAACGCTTCGACGTGGTGGTGGACTTCTCCGCATACCGGCCGGGGCAGCAGATCACCCTCGTCAACACCCTCGGCGAGGGAGGCACGCGGCACGTCATGCGGTTCGTCGTCACCCGCAGAGTCCGCGACGACAGCCGTGTGCCCCGCACACTGGTGGAGATCGAGCCCCTTTCGCGGTCGCAGGTGCGCGTCGAGCGCGACTTCGTGTTCGCCCGTGGCGGCGCAGAACACCACGGCATGACCCTGTGGACCGTCAACGGCAAGGCATTCGACCCATGGCGGATCGACGCCGACCCCGCACTGGGGTCGGTGGAGCTCTGGCGGATCAGGGCGCAGAACGTGCCACACCCGGTCCATGTGCACCTGGCGCCGTTCCAGGTTCTCGGCGGCGGAACGACCACCTCGGGCTGGAAGGACACCGTGGACCTCGACAACGGCGGGCAGGCGGAAATCCTGCTCCGCTTCGACGGCTACCGGGGCCGCTACGTGTTCCACTGCCACAACCTGGAACACGAGGACATGATGATGATGGCCAACTTCGAGGTCCACTAAGGACAGACGGCCGTGTCCGCACCCTGTGCACGGGTGTTGGCACCCTGTGCGCGTGTGTTTGCACCCTGTGCGCGCCTTTGCACTGTGTGACCGCGTGCCGCCATCGTGTGCATGAGCTCCCGCACACCACGCAAGTGCCGCACCGTGGGGACCGAGTTCCCACGGTGCACGCCTGGCCCCGCAGGCTGTGCGCCTGTGTCCGAACACTGCACACCTCAGCCCGCACGCTGTGCGCCTGTGTCCACGCAGGGCGCGTGCGCCCTCACCGTGCGCACGGGATGCTCGCAGCGGAGGGGCGACGTCACCGACGGAGGCTGCGAACACGCGACGGTGGGGCTCCCGTCCGTTCGCTGCCGACGCGTGCGGACATCGCTCAGCTGCCGAGTTCGGCGAGCAAGCCACGCACGGCTTCCCGTCCTGCCCTGCTCGCACCCACGGTGCTGGCCGACGGCCCGTAGCCCACAAGACGCAGCCGGGGCTGCCCCACCACGCGCGTCCCGTCCATCCGGATACCGCCGCCCGGCCCGCGTAACCGCAACGGCGCGAGGTGGTCGAGCGCCGCGCGGAAGCCCGTCGCCCAGAGGATCACGTCAGCGCGCTGCTCCCTGCCGTCGGCCCAGCGCACGCCGCCCGGCGTGATGCGCTCGAACATCGGGTGCCGAACCAGCACTCCGGAGTCCCGCGCGGCCCGCACCTGCTGGGTCAGCGTCAGGCCGGTCACCCCCACCACGCTGCCCGGTGGCCTCCCCTCGCGCACCCGGGCATCCACTGCCGCGACGACCTTCCGCCCGTATTCCGGTGTGAACTCGCCTTCGTGGAAAACCGGGGGTCGCCGGGTGACCCAGGTGGTGCCCTCGGCGACGTCCGCGATCTCGGTCAGTAGCTGTACCGCCGATGTGCCGCCACCCACGACCACGACGTGCGCGCCCGCCAGTGGTGCGGGACCGGTGTAGTCGGCGGTATGGAGCTGCCTGCCCCGGAACGTCTCGCGGCCCGGGTAGTACGGCCAGAACGGCTTGTCCCACGTTCCCGTCGCGTTGATCACGCCACGCGCCGACCACGCCTCCCCCGCCGAATCCACGAGAAACCGGCCGTCAGGGGTCCTGCTCACGGCACGCACGCTCACGGGACGGCGCACCGGCAGGTCGAACACACGCTCGTACTCGGCGAAGTAGTCCGCCATCACCTCGGCGGCGGGACGGTCCGGGTCGCTCGCGCCGGGAACCTCGGCGAGCCGCAGCCCGGGAAGGTCATGAACGCCGTGAACCCGGTCCATCCGTAACGACGGCCAGCGATACTGCCACGCCCCGCCCGCCCGTTTGCCGTGGTCGAGCACCACGAATCCGGTATCGCCGCGCAGTCCGGCGCGGTGCAGGAAGTAGGCGGCCGACAGCCCTGCCTGACCGGCACCGATGACGACGACGTCGGTCTCGTGATCAGCGCTCATACCGGGTGCAACGCCGCCGCACGAGCCGGTCTTCCCGCGCGGCGGCGTGCAGCAGGTGCAGGCACCCGTGCACGAGGTGCGAACAGTCGTACGCACAGTGCGAACACCCGTGCACAGACTGCGGACACACCTGTCAGCAGCGGTGGCGGCGGCGCAGCAGCCTTCGGACGGCCAGAAACGCGAACAGGGCCGCGAGACCCGCGAGCGCGGGCGCGAGCCGCTTGGCCACGGAGGCACCCGCGTAGTCGAACAGGTCGATGGGCTCGGCTTCCCTCTGCGGCGTGGTGGCCGTCGGCTTGACGCTCTCCAGCTTCGGCTTCCCGGTGGGTGCCGCGCCCGCCTCTGCTCCCGCCGTTCCCTCTGCCGTTCCCGCAGCCGCCGCCGTTCCGGCCGCCGCTGCGGTCCCTGTCGTGGCCCCCGCGGTGGCGCCCTCGGAGGTCTTCGGCGCACCGGGCGTGGTCTCCTCGCCGTGCATGGCCTTCGCCGCGCCTGCCCCGGTGAGCATATCGGCCAGGTTGGCGGCGAAATCGTCGAGGATCTTGCCGCCGACCTCGGAGATCATGCCGCGACCGAACTGGGCCGGTTTTCCGGTGACGTTCAGGTCGGTGGCCACGCCGCCCTTGGTCGAGCCGCCCTCGGCGGTGAGAGTGACCGTCACGGTGGCCGCCGCCGTGCCCGCACCCCGCGCGTCCTTGCCCGACGCCTTGATCACGATCTTGCGCTCGTCGGCGTTCTTCTCAAGGAATTCGCCCGATCCCTTGTACAGCAGGGACACCGGCCCGAGCTTGACCTTCACCGTGCCCTTGAACTTGTCACCCTCCACCGATGTGAGGGTGGCTCCCGGCATGCAGGGCGCGACACGTTCCGGATCGAGCACCGCCTTCCACACCTCGTCGATGGGCGCCGGAACGGTGAATTCGTGGTCGAGCCGCACGGGCCGACCTCCTTCCTCAAGTCTTCCTTCGTGCCTGGGCTTGATCACCAAGGCTGTCCCCGAGGCCACTGTAACCCGGAGATCGCTACCGAGCGTGGCCTCGGGAACACCGCCTTCACTCACGGGCCGTCGTGACCGTCAGCCCGTCACCGCCGTGGTGAGTGCCCTGCCGGTGAGTACCCGGGCGAGGTGCTGTCGATACTCCGCGTCGGCATTGCTGTCGGTGGTGGGGCTGGTGCCCTCCGCCGCACGTTCCGCGGCCGCTCTGATGGCCTCGGCCGTGGCGGGTTGACCGACCAGCGCCTCCTCGACCGCTCTGGCCCGCACCGGAACCGACGCCATGTTGGTGAGCGCGATCCTCGCCTCGGCGATGTCGCCCGCCTCGGTGCGCACGGTGGCGGCGACGGCCACGATCGACCACGCCTGCGCGACCCGGTTGAACTTCTCGTAGTGCGCCCGCCAGCCGGTGTGCTTGGGCACTCTGATCTCGACGAGGATCTCGTCGGGCCGCATGGCCGTGGTGAAGAAGTCCGAGAAGAACTCCGTGGCGGCCAGCGTCCGGGAGCCGTCCATGCCGCGCACCACCATCTCCGCGTCCAGAGCAAGGGCAGGCGCCAGGAGGTCCCCTGCCGGATCGGCGTGGGCAAGCGAGCCTCCGAACGTGCCCCTGTGCCGCACCTGCGGATCGGCCACGGTGGCAGTCGCCTTGGCGAGCAGTTCCGCGTGGTCGGCGATGAGCGGATCGCGCAAGACCTCGTGGTGCGTGGTCATCGCCCCGATCACGACGGCGTCGCCGTCGTCGCGCACCCCTCGAAGCTCGGCGATCCGCCCGATATCGATCAACGTGGTGGGCGCTGCCATACGCAGCCGCAACACGGGCAGCAGGCTCTGCCCACCCGCGATCAGCTTCGCGTCCTCTCCCGCCTCGGAGAGAGCCCGCACGGCTTCGTCCACCGTGGTCGGAGCCACATAGTCGAAGGGGGCCGGAATCACTGTGCACCTCCAGTCGCGGCGTCGATCGATCCGAGACCGCCACCGGCCTCGGTGCCAAGGCCTCCGGCGGCCCGCTCTCCTGTGTGGACAGCCCGCCACACCCGCATCGGCGTGCACGGCATCTCGATGTCGGTGACTCCGAAGTGCCGCACCGCGTCCACCACCGCGTTCACAACCGCGGGTGTTGAGGCGATGGTGCCTGCCTCGCCGACGCCCTTGACCCCGAGCGGGTTCGTCGTCGCGGGGGTTTCGGTGCGGTCGGTGGTGAACGACGGCAGGTCGGCCGCCGACGGCAGCAGGTAGTCGGCGAACGTGCCCGACATCAGCGTTCCACCCTCGTCGAAGGCCGCTTCCTCGAACAACGCCTGCGCGATGCCCTGGGCGAGCCCACCGTGGATCTGGCCCTCGACGATCAGCGGGTTGACCACGGAACCCACGTCGTCAACACATACGTAGTCGCGGATCGCCACCCGCCCCGTCTCGGTGTCCACCTCCACCGCGCACAGGTGGGTGCCGTGCGGGAACGAGAAGTTCTCCGGATCGAAGGTCGCGTCGGAGTCGAGCGAGGGCTCGACTCCGTCGGGCAGGTCGTGAGCCGCGAACACCGCGAGGGCGATGTCCTGGATTCCCGTTGACCGGTCGGTGCCCCTGACCGTGAACGTTCCTCCGGAGAATTCGAGGTCGTCCTCGGAGCACTCCATCATGTGCGCGGCGATCGTGCGGGCCTTGGCCACGACCTTCTCCGCGGCCTTGACGACCGCGATGCCGCCGACGGCGAGTGAACGGGAACCGTAGGTGTCGAGGCCCCGAGGGGACGACTGCGTGTCGCCGTGCAGGATCTCGACGTCCTCGAACGGGACCCCGAGCTGGTCGGCCACGATCTGGCTCCAGGCCGTCTCGTGGCCCTGACCGTGCGGTGAGACCCCCGTGACGACCTCGACCTTACCGGTGGGCAGCATGCGGATGGAGGCGTACTCCCAGCCGCCTGCCCCGTAGTCGAGTGAACCGAGCACCCGCGACGGCGCCAGGCCGCACATCTCCGTGAACGTCGAGACACCGATACCCAACTGCACCGTGTCGCCGCGCTCCCGCCGCTCGCGCTGTTCGCGGCGCAGACCGTCGTAGTCGAACAACTGCTTGGCTTTCTCGGTGGCGGCCTCGTAGTTGCCCGAGTCGTAGGTCAGCGTCGCGACGGTGGTGTACGGGAACTCGTCGTGGGCGATCCAGTTCTTCTCCCGCAGCTCCAGCGGGTCCATGCCCAGTTCAGCCGCGAGTTCGTCCATGATGCGCTCGATGGCGAACGTGGCCTCCGGCCGTCCCGCGCCCCGGTAGGCGTCGGTGACGGTGGTGTTGGTGAACACGTTCGTGCACGTGAAGTGGTACGCGGGGAACTTGTAGATCGAGTTGAACATGAACGCGCCGAGGATGGGCACGCCGGGCCCGACGAGGCTGAGATAGGCGCCCATGTCGGCGAGCAGCTCCACCTTCAAGCCGGTGAGCGTTCCGTCACGCTTGGCGCAGATGGTGATGTCCTGGATCTGGTCGCGGCCGTGGTGTGCCGCCACCATCGACTCCGAACGGGACTCGGTCCATTTCACCGGCTTGCCGAGCCTGCGGGCCACGAGCAGCGCGATGAACTCCTCGGGGATCACCGCCAGCTTGCCGCCGAACCCGCCGCCCACGTCGGGCGCGATGACGCGCAACTGGTGTTCGGGGATGCCGAGCGTCAGCGCGGACAACGTCTTGGTGATGTGCGGGATCTGCGTCGCCGACCACATGGTCAGCTGCGCCGCGGTCGGGTCAACCACCACCGACCTCGGCTCCATGAACGCCGGGATCAGCCGCTGCTGCCGGAACCGCTTCCGCAACACCACCTCGGACTCCGCGATGGCCCGCTCGACGTCGTCACCCGACCCCGCCTCGGCGGAGTCGAACGTCCACACGGCACTGCGGTTGGTGCCCAGATCGGCGTGCACGAGCGGCGCGTCGTCCGCGAGCGCGTGCTCCAGCCCCAGCACCACGGGCAATTCGTCGTAATCGACGTCGATCTCGGCGAGCGCGTCGTACGCCTCGGCCTGGCTGCGCGCCACGACGACGGCGATGCCCTCGCCCGCGTAGTTCACGGTGCCCTGCGCGAGGACCGGCCTTCGCGGCCACTTCATGTCCGGCGTGATCGGCCAGGCACACGGCATGCCGATGGCGCCATCGGGGTCGAGGTCGTCGGCCGTGTACACCGCGATGACGCCCGGCATCCGGCGCGCCTCGGACGTGTCGATGTTCGTGATGCGCGCGTGTGCGACGGTGCTGCGCAGCACCGCGACATGAACCATGCCCGGCAGCGTGATGTTGTCGGTCCAGCGGGTTCTTCCGGTGATCAGCCGCGCGTCCTCCTTGCGGCGACGGGCCTTGCCGATCTCCGGCTCCATCGTGGCTGTCATCTACTCCGCACCTCCGCCCATGCTCGGTGCCGTCGCGGCGCGCTCGGCGGTCTCACCGGCCCGTTCGGCCCTTGGTCCGGCTCCCGGCCGCATGCTCTCGGCCGCGTCCCTCACCGCACGGACGATGTTCTGGTAACCGGTGCAGCGGCAGAGGTTGCCCTCAAGCCCTTCCCGGACTGCCTTCTCGTCGGGATCGGGGTTCTCGGAAAGCAGGTCGAGGGACTGCATGATCATGCCCGGTGTGCAGAACCCGCACTGGAGCGCGTGATTGTCCTGGAACGCCTTCTGCACCGGATGCAGTTCGCCGTCGCGGGCGAGTCCCTCGATCGTCGTGATCTCGCTGCCGTCGGCCTGGACGGCGAGTACCGAACACGACTTGACGCTCTGCCCGTTCAGATGGACGGTGCAGGCACCGCAGTTGCTGGTGTCGCACCCCACCACGGTGCCGACCTTGCCGAGCTGGTTGCGCAGGTAGTGGACGAGGAGTGTGCGCGGCTCGACCTCGTCGGTGTAGCGGGTTCCGTCAACGGTGACGGTGATGCGCATGGGGCCTCCTGTACTGGCTCGGCCCGCCGGAGCGGGCCGCGGGTGGAAGGGCCGTAGCCGATCATCCAGTGATCGGCCTCACAAGCAACCCTGCTACGTCCACACTGCCGCGACAACCCCTGGCGCAGGAGGACCCGGCCCCGTCCCTCGATCGGGCACCGGCTTTGCAGCATTGCACCAAAACGAGCGTTCCAGGTCGCCCGAGCCCGGGTACTGACGCCCATGGGCTTCCCGTCGATCACCCGGCACCTGCTGAGGGCGAAGGACCTCGCCGACGCGCGGTACGCCGAGCCACTCACCGTCGCCGACCTCGCCGAGGCGGCCGCGCTGCCGCGTTCCTACTTCTGCGAACGTTCGCGCGAGGCGTTCGGGAATCCGCCATGCCTACCTCCTGACCAGGAGGCTGGAGCGCGCCGCGGCGTTGCCGCGTCCCACCGAACGGACGGTCACCGAGACCTGCCACGCCGTCGGCTTGACCAGCGTGGGGTCGTTCACCAGCAGCTTCACCCGCACCTACAGCAGGTCACCGACCGCGTACCGGCGTGAGTTCCGGCCCTCGGCGGCCCCGGTGCCCGGATGCGTGCCGCGCGCGTACGGGCAGCCACGACTCCGGACGTTTCGGGAAGAAGCGGGGAAGGGAGACGGGTAACGTCGCCAACCTCCGAACACCTGATCGAACAGTGAGGAGTGAGGGTATTCCGGATCGGCACAGCATGCAGGTGTGGGTGCACGACCAGGACGAAAGCCTCCCGAGGAACGGCCCTACGGCATCGACTCCGGTTTCCGCGACTCTTCCGGCAACCACATCCGGCTGCCCCAGGTGTCTTCGACACCATGGGCTGGCGCCTCATCGGCCTCGCTCGCTCAGCGGTGCTGTTCAGTGTGGATGCGGCCGTCGGTGTCGGACAGCCTGCGGCCCCCGCCTCCCCACCGCAAAGCGATGATCTCGGCGGCGATCGACACGGCGGTCTCCTCTGGTGTGCGCGCACCGAGATCGAGGCCGATCGGCGACGACAGCCGTTTCAGCTCGGCGTCGGTCATACCGGCTTCACGCAGGCGGCGCAGCCGGTCGTCGTGGGTGCGCCGGGAGCCCATGGCTCCGACGTAGGCGAGGTCGAGGCGCAGCGCCACTTTGAGCACCGGAACGTCGAACTTCGGGTCGTGGGTGAGCACGGTGACGACCGTCCTGCCGTCGATGCGCCCTGCCTCGGCCTCCGCGGCCAGGTAGCGATGCGGCCAGTCCACGACCACGTGGTCGGCGTCCGGAAACCGGCTCTTCGTCGCGAACACCGGGCGGGCATCGCACACCGTGACCTCGTAGCCGAGGAAGGAACCCATCCTCGCCATCGCGGCGGCGAAATCGATCGCGCCGAACACCAGCATCCTCGGCTGCGGTTCGAAGGAGTTCACGAACACTGCCATGCCCTCACCCCTGCGCTGCCCTTCCGGCCCGTAGCGCAGCGTCCCCGACCGGCCCGAGGCGAGCAGGCCGCGCGCGTCGTCGGCGACGGCGTCGTCGATGCGCGACGAGCCGAGCCCTCCGGCCACCCGGTCCTGCCACACCAGCATGCGGCTGCCCACCAGTGCCGGGTCGGTGTGCTCGACGATCGTCGCCACCGCCACCGGTGTGCCCTCACGTACCGAGGTGACGAGGTCGGGCAGCTCGGGCATCGAGTCGCGGTCGATGCGCTCGACGAAGATGTCGATGATGCCGCCGCACGTCAGCCCCACGGCGAACGCGTCGTCGTCGCTGACGCCGTAGCGTTGCAGCACGGGAACGCGGGTGTCCACGACCTGCTGCGCCAGCTCGTACACCGCACCTTCGACGCAGCCGCCGGACACGCTGCCGACCACGTCGCCCTCGGCTCCCACCAGCATCGCGGCGCCGGGCGCGCGGGGCGCCGACGAGAAGGTCGCCACCACGGTTCCGACTCCCACGGTCTGTCCCGCCTGCCAGCGGCGGTGCAGCTCGTCCAGCACGTCATGCATGAGCGGTCTCCCTCAGCAGTCGTTCCAGCGTGGCCAGGCTGTGACCGGCGAGCAGCCGGTCCACGTGCGGCAGGACGGCGGCGATGCCGGACTGCACGGGCTGGTAACCCTCGTGCCCCGCGTGCGGGTTGACCCAGAAGACCCGGTGAGCCAGGCGGCTCAGCCGCGCCGACGCCTCACCAAGCGGCGTGGTGTCGCCGCGTTCCCAGCCGTCGGAGAAAACGACCACGGTGGCCCTGCGAGCCATGCCGCGCTGTCCCCAGCGGTCGAGGAACACCCGTAGCGTCTCGCCGAGCCGCGTGCCTCCGGCGAAGTCTGGGACGGCACCCGCCGCGTCGAGCATGGCGCGCTCGGGGTCCCGTTGCCGCAACTGCCGCGTCACGCGGGTGAGCCGCGTGCCCAGTGTGAAGACCTCCACGTCGGAGGGCGCCGCGCGGACCACGACGTGCGCGAAGCGCAGCAGGGCGTCGGCGTACGGCTTCATCGACCCGGACACGTCGATGAGGAACACGGTTCTGCGGGCCCGTGTTCGGCGCCTGGCGTGCACGAGCCTCCCCGGTTCCCCTCCGCCCGCGAGCATCGCCCGCAGTGTCCGGCTCGCGTCGAGCCGGCCTCTTCGCGCTGTGCGGTACCGCAGTGACGGGCGTGGCGCGGGCACGGGACGCAGCGTGTCCAGCAGCTCCCTCAGGTGGCGCCGTTCCGCCTTGGTGAGTTCGGCGAGGTCGCGATGCCGCAGTACCTCGGCGTCGGTCGCGGCCACACTGAGCGGATCCTGCGTTTCCGTGCCTTCACCCGTTCCCGAAGGCTGGGTCACCAGAGCCGCGATCCTCGGTGGCGTGGGCACGGGGAGGGCGTTGCGTTGCCGCACGGGCGGCTCGTCGCGGAACCACGCGGCGAACGCCTCGTCGTAGCGAGGGATGTCGTCGGGTTCCGAACACAGCGCCACCCTGCCAGCCCAGTACAGGCGGCGCGGGTCGGCGATGTCCATCTGGTCCACCGCGTCGAGATAGGCCCGCACCCGGTGTGCGTCGCACCGCAAGCCGGCTTCCCGGAGCGCTGCCGCGAAGCCGACGAGGCCGGGCAGCGGGGTCGGCACCGTCGGCTGAGCCGACGATCCAGCCACAGTCGGCTGAGCCGACGATCCAGCCACAGTCGGCTGAGCCGACGATCCAGCCACCGTCGGCCGAGCCGACGATCCAGCCACAGTCGGCCGAGCCGACGATCCAGCCACCGTCGGCCGAGCCGACGAATGCGGCCTCGACGCCCGCGTGCTCATGTCTCCATTGTGCTCCGGCCGCGGGCACTGCCCCACGCTGTCGGCGTTCATCAGCTCAGCAGCGAATCGAGTGTCGCGCGCACCCTGTCGAGGTCTTCGCTGTACTTGAGGACGGCCCCGAGTGTGGTGGCCGCGGAGGCGGCGTCGAGCGTGTCCTTGTTCAACGCCGTCAGCGCCTTCGCCCAGTCGATGGCCTCGGCCACGCCCGGTGGCTTGAGCAGTTCCAGCGAGCGCAGCCGCTGGACGGCTTCGGCGACCTGGTGGGAGAGCCGGTCGCCGATGCCGGGCACCCTGCGGCGCAGGATCGCGATCTCCCTGTCGAGCCCCGGATGTTCGAGCCAGTGGTAGAGGCACCGGCGCTTCAGCGCGTCGTGGACCTCGCGGGTGCGGTTGGACGTCAGTACCACCAGCGGCGGAACCTCGGCCCTCACCTCCCCGTACTCCGGGATCGTGACGGCGTTCTCGTCGAGCAGCTGCAACAGGAATGCCTCGAACTCGTCGTCGGCGCGGTCGATCTCATCGACGAGGAGCACGCACGGCGCCGATGTGAGGGCGCGCAGCAAGGGGCGCGCCAGGAGGAATCGTTCCGTGTAGAGGGACTGCTCCGCGGTCTCGGCGTCGAGCCGCCCGCCCTCCGCTGCTTCCAGCGCCCGCAGGTGCAGCAACTGGCGGGGGAAATCCCATTCGTACAGTGCCTGCCCCGCGTCGATGCCCTCGTGGCACTGCAACCGGATCAACGGCTGTTTCAGCGCTTCGGCGAGTGCGACCGCGAGCGAGGTCTTGCCCGTGCCGGGTTCTCCCTCGCAGAACAGGGGTCGCCGCATGCGCAGTGCCAGAAACGCGGCCGTGGCCACACCTTCGTCGGCGAGGTATCCGACCTGGTCCAGGATCGAGGCGAGTTCGTCCGGTGTCTCCGGCGACACCGCGCCCGAGCCGGGCAGTCCGCTGCTGTCGGCTGTCACACGGCCGAGCCTACTGGCCCCGGCGCGCGGCTGGGGCCCCTGTTCAGTCGCGCTGCGACCCCGGCAGGTCGGCAGGAGAGTCGATGTCGGTGCCTTCGGAAAGATCACCGCATTCCACGAGCCGCAGGTCGGCACGGCTGCGCAGCCACTCTCTCGCGCCGACGTCACCGCGCGTGACCTCGGCGATGTCGGCCCACCAGCGGCGACCGAGCAGAACCGGATGGCCGGGCACCCCGCCGTAGGCGGCGCGCACCACCGCCTCGGGGGCGGCCGACTCACGGAGACGGGCCACGACGTCGGCCCCGACGCCTGGCAGGTCCACGAGGTGGACGAGGGCCGCGTCCGGAACGGGTGTGAGGTGGGCGAGTGTGCGCAGCCCCTCGCGCAGGGATGCGCTCATGCCTTCCTCCCAATCGGGCACGTTGACGGTGGTGACACGGCCGGGCAGCAGCGTTCGCACGTCGTCGGCCCGCGCGCCGAGCACGACGACGACGGGGTCGCAGCCGCCGTCGGCCAGCACGCGCACGGCGCGGGTCACCAAAGCCTCGCCCTCCACCTCGACGAGGGCCTTGGGGCGGCCGAACCGGCGCCCCGCTCCGGCCGCGAGGAGCAGGCCCGCGGTTCTCACGACACTCCCGCCGAGGTCGGACCCGTCAACGGTGTCCCCGCACCTTCGGCCTGCGCGGCGCGTCCTGTACGTGACTGCATGATGTATCCAACCTATCGCGTCACGACGGGGGCAAGGCCGTCCTCGGCCTGGAGGACTTTGCGCTCTCCCCTCGGAAGCTCACGCCCTGCTGTCTCCCTGACCGGCTCTCACACCCGGATCATCAGAACAGCACCGGCTCCGGCAACGCATCGATCACCACCGGATCGTCCATCGCACCCACACACGTGGGGCACCGTCGAGCCACACGGCCGTCGGCTTTCCCGAACAACGGTGCCCCGGACCTCACTGGCTACCTTCCCGCTTTGGCCTTCAGGTTCCCCACGACCACTTCGGCGACCTTCTCCGCCGGAACGCAGGAATCGGTTCCGTCTGACTCCTTCTCCAAGCTCTGGCTCACACCAGCTGTTATCGAATACTCGTCGGCTATTCCCACTGCCACAGTGCAGAAGTTGTCGTCTTCGCTTCTCTTGAAGGCCACCGCAGGAAATCCTGCGACCGACGCCAACTCCCGGAAAACCGCCTTCTGTGGCTTCGTATTCGCATACTGCGCGCTCAGCCCCTCCCGAGACACGACACTGAAGCCAATTTGGAACGCAGCGGCATTCTCCGGATTCCCCCAACCACAGCCTGGCCCGACTTGCTCCAGATCTCTGCGTTCGCCCTCCGACGCCCCTGGTCCCAACGCCTGCCGCACCTGCTCCGGCGTGAGCACCTCGCACGGATGATCCGACAGCACAGACTCCGGCAACGGGTCCGCCACGGCTGGGGCACCACTGTGCGGCAACCTCGGACTACCCCCAGAACCCGCCGACGAGGACACCGACGACAGTGGCGTCGGCACCGCCTCACTACTCGGCTTCGCCGAACACCCTACGACAGTCAACACAGCACAGGTGCCCACCACCGCGATTGCAAACTTCATCAGATGTAACCCCCGCCGGACTTCGCCTCGTCACCAGAGGCGAAGATGTCCCGTCCGGCCTGCTCATCGGATTCCTGATAGACGCCCAATGCCTTTCCCAGCGCTCTGGCAAGGCTCCGGAAGTACTCCACTTCGGCCTGGATATGCGCGGCGCCCGCTTTGAACGCTTCGACACCAGCGTTGTTGAAACTCACACTCGCCGGGTCGTCAGCCGGCGGCTGAGTCTCACAAAGGCGATCCGCTTCGATCATGATCTGCGCCAGGTCGTTGGCCAGAGAAACGGCTTCTCTGTAGAGGCCTTCGGCTGTGGCGAGATCGAGGTCGAAGCCTCCTTCCGCGCCCGGCTGGGACGGTTTGCCGTCCACGATGAAGTTTGTGTCGTCCCACAGCCTCGCCATACCACCGACATCGGCGGCGGCGCTGCCGCCCGGCCTCATCGACGTCCCCTGGTCGTCACCGTCTGCGGGAAGATCACCAGTTCCGCTGTTGATTTCCACCTGCTCGCCCCCTCACCCATACGCGAACGAGCAGCATCGTAGCGTGACAGGTCACTCACTGTCCGGAGAAACGACAGAGAAACGAAAGACCCCACACAGCTCCTCGCCGCTCAGCGCGGCTGCGGGTACCACGCGTTCGCCGCCGAGCAGCACCACGGTCACCCGTCCACCACAGTTGCCGCTCAGCCCACTCACCGCCGAGGCCACCACAGGAACACCACATGCCATCGCCTCCGGCGGAACGCTCCCCGAGGCAACGGCGGCCGGGGCCGCCGGGCGATCGCCTGCGGCCCCGCTCACCGTCCTTGGGGTCAGGCTTCGAGAACCACCGCGAGGCCCTGGCCCACGCCGATGCAGATGGCCGCGAGACCCCAGCCACCGCCGCGCTTGCGCAGCGTGTGCGCCAGTGTCGCCAGGATGCGGCCACCCGACGCGCCGAGCGGGTGGCCGATCGCGAGGGCACCGCCGTGGACGTTCATGATCTGCGGGTCGAGTTCCGGCCAGTCGGCGAGACAGGCCAGCGACTGCGCGGCGAACGCCTCGTTCAGCTCCACCGCCGCGAGGTCACCCCAGCCGATCCCGGCCCGCTTCAGCGCGATCTCGGCGGCCTTGACGGGGCCGATGCCGAACATGTCCGGATCGACTCCCGCCGCTCCGCGGCCCGCGATCCGCGCCAGCGGTGTGACTCCGATCCGGTCGGCACCGGCCCGGTCGGCGAGCAGGACCGCCGACGCACCGTCGGACAGCGGTGAGGCGTTACCGGCCGTCACTGTGCCGTCGGGGCGGAACGACGGCTTGAGCTTCGCGAG
The DNA here is from genome assembly GCF_000258175.1 of Saccharomonospora xinjiangensis XJ-54. Classification (NCBI taxonomy): domain Bacteria; kingdom Bacillati; phylum Actinomycetota; class Actinomycetes; order Pseudonocardiales; family Pseudonocardiaceae; genus Saccharomonospora; species Saccharomonospora xinjiangensis. The sequence goes on from NZ_JH636049.1 coordinate 841,088, forward strand.
CTTCTCGCGCGACGTGTCGGGGCGGATGCCCTCGTCGCGGCGTAGTTCCGTGCCCTCGACCTGCACGACGTGGTCGTCGTAGAAGCCCTCGTCCCATGCTTTCGCTGCGGCGCGGTGGCTGCGCAGGGCGAACTCGTCCTGTTGCTCGCGGCTGATGCCGTACCTCTCGGCCAGCAGTTCGGTGCTCTCCCCGAGCGAGACCGTCCACTCCGCAGGCATCCTCGGGTTGATCATCCGCCAGCCCAATGCGGTGGAGTGCAGCGTCTCGTTGCCGTTCGGGAACGCCTTACCCGGTTTCTGCAACACCCACGGCGCGCGGCTCATCGACTCGACACCGCCCGCGACGGCGACCGACGCCTCACCGACCGCGATCTGTCTGCTCAACTGCATCGCGGCGTCGAGGCCGGAGCCGCAGAGCCGGTTCACGGTGCTGCCCGGCACGCTCGTCGGCCATCCAGCGAGCAGCGTCGCCATGCGAGCCACGTTCCGGTTGTCCTCGCCCGCGCCGTTCGCGTCGCCCAGGATCACCTCGTCGATGACGGACGGGTCGAGGTCGTTGCGTTCCCCCAGCGCGCGCAGTACGTGTGCGGCGAGGTCGTCGGGTCGCACGCCGGACAGCGCGCCACCGTAACGGCCGAAGGGAGTGCGAATCCCGTCGAGCACGAACACGTCAGTCATGGTGTCTCCTCTGCGTCCCTGCGTGGTCCCCGCCCGATCCCTGCGAGGTCCCTTGCGCTGCTGACCGCAACTCTCGCAGGATGCTCGGCCCCGCTCCACCACCGGATCGATCGAAGTGACGAAGCCGACCTGCTCACACCGCGCCGTCCGGTTCCGGCCGCGCCCCGAGCCTCCGAAGCGTTCGTGCGGCTAAGGTCCTTCGCGGGGCACATCTGGCCTGCGACGAATGTGGGAGGACGACCTCGATGAGACCCAGGATCGTGGCGACCCGGAGGATCGCCGAGGACGCCATGGCGCTGTTGCGGGAATCCGGTGACGTCTGGGTTCCCGAGCCGGACCGCCCTCTGCCCACCGAGGAGTTGCACACCGCCGTGAAAGGAGCCGACGCCGTGGTGAGCACGCTGCACGACAGGGTGGACGGAGCGTTCGCCGACGCGGCAGGCCCACAGCTGAAGGTGGTGTCCACGGTCGCCGTCGGTTACGACAACATCGACGTGGCCGCCCTGCACGCCCGCGACGTCGTCGTCACCAACACGCCCGGCGTGCTCACGGATGCGACCGCCGACCTCACCTTCGGCCTGCTGTTGTCGGTGACCCGCAGACTCGGCGAGGGTGAACGGCTGCTGCGCGCGCGGGAACCGTGGCGGTTCGATCTCGGGTTCCTGCTCGGCACCGGGCTCCAGGGCAAGACGCTGGGCATCGTCGGGCTCGGCCAGATCGGCACGGCCGTGGCCCGGAGGGCGCGAGCGTTCGGGATGCGCATCGTCTACACCGGACGTCGCCGCGCCGAGACCTCGGTGGAGCGGGAACTCGACGCCCGGTACGTCCCGCTGGACGAGCTGCTGTGTTCCTCCGATGTCGTCTCGCTGCACTGCCCGCTCACCCCGCAGACCCGGCATCTGATCGACGCGGGCGCGCTCGCCGCCATGAAACCGACCGCTTTCCTGATCAACACCACCCGTGGCCCCGTCGTCGATGAGGCCGCTCTCGCCGGGGCACTGGGCAGCGGTGTGATCGCCGGTGCGGGACTCGACGTGTTCGAACGGGAACCGGACGTCCATCCAGCGCTGCTGGAACTGGACAATGTGGCGCTCGCGCCCCACCTCGGGTCCGCCACGACGGAGACCCGCACGGCGATGGCCGTGCTCGCCGCACGCAATGCCGTCGCGGTGCTGCGTGGCGAGGAACCGCCCACTCCTGTGAGGAGCTAGATCGTGCACGTCGTCGTCGCTCCCGACAAGTTCAAGGGCTGCCTCACCGCGGTCGAGGCGGCCGACGCCATGGCCGCCGGTGTCCGCGACGCCGCAGGGGACGCGCGAATCGATCGCTGCCCCGTGGCCGACGGTGGGGAAGGCACCCTCGACGTCCTTGTCGCCTCGGGCGGCCGCAGGGTGGACGTGGAGGTCACCGGACCGCTGTCGCGGCCGGTCGCCGCACGGTACGTGGTTCTGGGCGGAAGTGCCTACGTGGAGTCGGCGAGCGCGTGCGGTATCTCCTACGTCGAGCCGTCCGCGCGGACAGCCCTGCTCACCCACACCCAGGGCGTCGGCGAGCTGATCCGGCACGCGGTCGAGGGCGGTGCTCGCGGCGTGGTGCTGACAGTCGGCGGCACGGCGAGCACCGACGGCGGCGCCGGAATGCTGCGGGCGCTCGGGGCCACCGTCCACGACGCGCGGGGCAACCCGGTTCCGCTCGGTGGCGGGGCTCTGACCTCGGTCGCCACCGTGGACCTCACAGCGGCGCGGCGGCTGCTCGACGGCATCGAGTTCAGGGTGGCGACCGACGTCACCAATCCGCTGCTCGGCCGCGACGGCGCCGCGGCCGTGTTCGGCCCGCAGAAGGGTGCTGGGCCCCGCGAGGTGGAGCATCTCGAAACGGGGCTGCGCACGTGCGCCGACGCGTTGCTGCGGGCAGGGGGGCGCGACATAGCCGCCGTCCCCGGATCAGGCGCGGGCGGGGGTGTCGCGGGAGCAGCCATGACGATCGGCGCCCAGGTGGAGTCGGGCTTCGACCTCGTCGCGTCCCTCACGGGCATCGACGACGCCGTCCGCGGCGCCGATCTCGTCATCACGGGCGAAGGGTCGCTGGACGCCCAGAGCCTCGCGGGAAAGGCTCCCGCCGGGGTCGCCGACCGCGCACACGGAGCAGGAGTGCCGGTCGCCGTTGTCGCGGGGCGGATCACGCTCTCCCCCGCCGACCTCGCCGAAGCGGGATTCACGGCCTGGCGTGCCCTCGTTGACCAGGCCACCTCGAAGGAAGACTCCCTGCGCAGAGCCGCCGAACTGCTGCGGGAGGCGACAGCGGCGATCGTCGGTGACCGCATAGCACAGAGCCCCTGACGCATCCGCCTGTCCGGCTCGCGACGCGACTCTGTCAGGAGCTCAGGGCGCAAGCACGATCTTGATGGCGCCGTCCCGCTTCTTCTGGAACATGTCGTAGGCGTCGGGCGCCTCGGACAGCGGCAGGTGATGCGTGGCGAGATCCTCCACCCCGAGCGGATCAGCGTCATCGCTGACCAACGGCAGCACATCGTCGATCCACGCCCGCACGTTCGCCTGGCCCATGCGGAGCTGGACCTGCTTGTCGAACAACGTCATCATCGGCATCGGGTCGAGCATCCCACCGTACACACCGGACAGTGAGATGGTGCCGCCTCTGCGGACAGCGTCGATGGCGAGATAGAGCGCGGAGAGCCGGTCCACCGCGGCCTTCTCCACGACCCTCGCCGCGATCGGACTCGGCAACAGTGTCGCCAGCTGCTGAGCCAGCCCCGTGACCGGCGCCCCGTGCGCCTCCATGCCCACGGCGTCCACGACGGAGTCGGCACCCCGTCCGTCGGTGCGGTCGCGCACCGCGTCCGCCACATGCTTGTACTGGCGCAGATCGATGGTGTCAACGCCGTACCGTCTGGCCAGTTCGAGGCGCTCGTCAACGAGATCGACACCGATCACCCTGCCCGCGCCCCGATGCCGGGCGATGCGCGCGCACATCTGCCCGATCGGCCCGAGTCCCAGGATCAGCACCGAACCGCCGGGAGGGACGGCGGCGTATTCCACGGCCTGCCACGAGGTGGGCACCACGTCGGACAGGTAGAGGAAGCGATCGTCTGAAGGGCCGTCCGGCACCTTGATCGGACCGTAATCCGCGAACGGTATCCGCAGCCGCTCGGCCTGACCGCCCGGTACCTGCCCGTAGAGTTTGGTGTAGCCGAAGAGGGCCGCACCTTTGCCGTGTTCGGTCACCTGCGTGGTCTCGCACTGCGATTGCAGGTTCCGGTCGCAGTAGAAGCAGTGTCCACATGAGACGTTGAAGGGGACGACGACCCTGTCCCCCGGCTTGAGGTTCTCCACCTCGGCGCCGACCTCTTCGACGATGCCCATCGGTTCGTGGCCAAGGATGTCTCCCGGTTCGAGGAACGCACCGAGCACCTCGTACAGGTGCAGATCCGATCCACAGATTCCCGTGGAGGTCACCCTGATCACCGCGTCGGTGGGTTTCTCGATCTTCGGGTCAGGTACCTCCTCGACCCGGACGTTGCGCTTGCCCTGCCAGGTCACGGCTTTCATCGCTGGTCCGTCTCCCTCGTCCGCGCACACGGGTCATCGGTGGTCGCCGGTGTCTCGACGCGGCGTACCACCGATGACCCGTGATCAAACGGATCAGCCTGCTTGCGGCATGACGGCGAAGTTGAGCTGTCCCTCGTCGTCCTGCTGGATGTCGAGCACCTTGTCGTCGAGGAACGTCGCCGCCTGAGGTTCGAGAAAGACCCTGGCTCCGCTGTCCGTGCCGAGGACCTGATCGCCCTCCTCGGGAGCCGGGGCGATCGACAGCGCGAGCTGCGCGCCGGCCTCGGTCTCCTCCCGCACCGCGAAACGCAGGCCCGCGGAGTCCTGGCCATCCTGTGCGGTCAGAGCGCTGATCGCCTCGGCGGCCGCGTCGGTCATGGCGAGCATGTCGGTGTTCCCTTCGTTCGCGTACAGCTCCCACTCCCACCGTAGGGGCATCGACCCGGACACGCCGCTCGCGCGCTCACCGCGCTCACCGCGCCGTGCGGCGCGAAGCGGCCTTCGCCACCACGGCGAGATCGGCGACGAGACCGGCATAGGCGCTGTCGCGTTCGGAATCCCGTGCGCGCAGCACTGCCGAGGGGTGGACGGTCGCCACGGCGAGCGGCAGATCGGGCGGCCCCGGCAACTCCAGTACCTCTCCGCGCCGGGAACTGACCCGGAAGTCCTTGCCGAACAACGACTGCGCCGCCGTGGCACCGAGAGCGACCACGACATCGGGCTTGACGGTGTCGAGTTCGGCCAGCAGCCACGGTCTGCACGCCACGATCTGCGACCGCGACGGCTTCTTGTGTATGCGCCTGCTCGCACGGTCGTCCCGGGTGAAGCGGAAGTGTTTGACGGCGTTGGTCACGTACACGTCGTCCCGGTCGATGCCGGCATCGGCGAGCGCGCGGTCGAGCAGCCCACCCGCAGGGCCGACGAAGGGCCTTCCCTCACGGTCCTCGCGATCGCCGGGTACCTCTCCGACCATGACGAGCCGGGCGCGGACGGAGCCCTCGCCGAAGACCGTCTGTGTCGCTTCGGCATACAGATCGCAGCCCCGGCAATCTGCCGACGCTTCGCGTAGTGCGCTCAGATCTCGCTCACGCGGGAGGAATCTCTGTGCCCCCTCGTACGCGACCACACCTCGTCACCACGCTCTCGTCCGCTGGACGACACGTTCTCCGCTCACGCACAGGGCGCCCCTTGGCCAGAGGCATCAACCGCGCCCGCCACCATCCTCGTCGTCCGGAGTCCGGATCACGTCGGGCTCTCCCGCCTCGTCCACCTCGTCGGCGTTCTGTCCACGCCGCACAGCGGGAGTATCCGGTTCTTCGTGCGGCCGGGCCGGCCGAACGTCCTCGGTGACGTAGTCCACGGTCGCCTCCACGGCGTCCTCGGGACCGTTCTCGGCTCCGCCGCCGGGGCCGAAGTCGAGGTCCTCCTCACGCGCTTCGGATTCGCCGACGTCGGGCCGTTCCTGCGACACTCGCTGATCCAGTGTCTCGCCGTGACGTTGCTCGAACGGTGTCGTGGCGTAGCGTTCTGCCACGCTCCAGTGCTCGGGAGGCTCGACTCCCTCCTCCAGCGGATCGACACGCAACCTGTCCTCGTCCAGATCCTCGGCACTGCTCAACGCGGCCGGGTCGGTCTCGACGCTGTCCGGCATCCCGGTGTCCTGCGGAGGAGTCACCGGTTCGCTGCCATCGCTCATCGACACTCTCCCTGTGTTCGCGAGCTAGGCGCCTACCCATCCGGGGACGATCACAAACCCGATGCGGCGAGCCTGTGAGCAGAACGGGAAAAGGTTGCGCTGCAGGTGGCGCGCTTCCTACGGTAGGAAGGGCGGTGGAGCTTCAGCCGCAAACCACGGCAGGACGTCGGGGATGCCCGTGCAAGCCATCGCGGATCGCGAATCCTGCCTGTGCGCTCTGTCCGAACGCTACGGAGGGACAACAGTGCGTAGCACCGACCCGAACACCCTGGCCTCCCAATCGACGTCGGCCGCGCAGCCACGGTCGCTGGACAGTCATGGCATGCGTATCGACGCAGAACGGCGGCAGGGCGATGTGGTGCTCGCGCACGTCTCCGGCGAGGTCGATCTGCTTTCCGCACCGGAACTGCGGCAGTGGGTCAAGCAGAACGTCACCGCGCCGAGCGCCCTCGTGCTCGACCTCGACGGCGTCGGTTTCCTCGGCTCGGCGGGATTGTCCGTGCTGGCCGAACTGTCGGAACAGGCCGCGCACGACACGTTGACGTGGGCGATCGTGGCGACGAAACGCGTCGTCCTCCGTCCGCTGGAGGCCACGGGCCTCGTCGCGCAGATGCCCGTGTACGAGAACATCGACGACGCCGTGCAGGCCGTGGCCGGGGACAAGTGACGCCGCGCCCGAGACCACACCTGACGAGCAGGGCGTTCGTGGCTTCCGGCTTCCGCCGTGCGGGCGCGTGAACCCGATCCTCGCGACGGCGTGACGGACGATCGCGAGGAGATCGAACCGGACTATCGGTTCACCCTCGCCAACGAACGCACCTTTCTGGCGTGGATTCGCACGTCGCTCGGGCTTGTCGCGGGTGGGGTCGCGGTGCATCAACTGGTGCCGGGACTGGCCACCGCCACCGCGCGCACGCTGCTCGCCGCATTGTGCATCGGTCTCGCCACCCTGCTCGCCGCCCTCGCCTACCCGCGCTGGTGGCGAATCCAGCGCGCCATGCGACGCCGCGAACCGCTTCCCCGCAGCCCGCTGCTACCCGTCGTGTCGGCGGTCGTGCTCGTGATCACCGTCGTCGCGGCCGTTCTGGTGGTGAAGGGGTGACCGAGGAGCGTGGCCTGCCGTCCGAACGCACCGGGCTCGCGTGGCAGCGCAGCGCCCTCGGCGCAGGGGCGGTGTCGTTGTTGCTGCTCTACCACACGGCGCACACGGGCTGGAGTGAGCTGACCGCGGCCTCCGCGTGCACCGCCGTCGCCGCGGTCGTGCTGGCCACGGCAGGCGCGAGGAGGGACCGCGATCTCCGCCGCGCCGTTCCTCCTGCGGCGCCGAAGGCGACGCTGGCCGTCGTCGCGGTGCTGGTGACGACGGCGGCGGTGCTCGCGTTGGCGGCCTTGCCGTGGTGAGGGCACCGTCAACGACGGTCGGCCAAGGGTGATCCCGTTCCCGCCTGCGGGGGCTCAGTGCGCGGACGTCTCGCGCAGCGCTGGTAACAACTCCCGCTCGGCCGCGTCGAGGAAAGATTCCTGATGCTCGCCACCGATCTGGACGAGCGCGAGATCGGTGAAACCGGCGTCGAAGAACGGTTTGGCCGCGTCCACGACCCGCTCGACATCCGCCCCGCACGGGATCGAGGCGGCGACATCACCGAGGGTCACGAATTGCGTGGCCGCGGCGAACGCCTGCGTTCCCGGGAGTTCGGCATTGACCTTCCATCCTCCGGCGAACCACCGGAACTGGTCGTGCGCACGCGCCACGGCGGCGTCGGCGTCGGTGTCCCAGCACAGCGGCAGCTGGGCGATCTTGCGGGAGTCGTCGGCGTTCGCCGACACGCGCACCTCGTCCCAGAACGAGCACAGCCGGGGTTCTGGTTGCACGGCGATCATCGCGTCGGCCAGCGGAGCGAATCGCCGTATCGACTGGTCACCCGAGACCGCCGCGCCGATCGGCGGGCGCAGGTCAGGCAGGTCCCACAGCTTCGCCGAATCGACGCGATAGTGCTCACCGGAGAAGTTCGTGTAGCCCCCGTCGAACAGGTCGTTGATGATGCGGATCGCCTCGGCCAGCATGTCGTGGCGCACGTTCACCGGGGGCCAGCCCCGCCCCACCACGTGCTCGTTGAGATTCTCCCCCGCCCCGAGGCCGAGCAGGAACCGTCCCTCGGACAGCAACTGGACGGTGGCGGCCTTCTGCGCGACCACAGCGGGGTGGTAGCGCATGATGGGACAGGTCACGTAGGTCATCAACTCCACGCGCTCGGTCGCCTGCGCCACCGCGCCGAGCACGCTCCAGGCGTACGGGGCGTGCCCCTGCGAATCGAGCCACGGCGAGTAGTGGTCGCTCATCACCGCGAAGTCGAAGCCGGCCAGCTCGGCGCGGACGGCATGCTCGACAAGAGCGCGCGGACCTGCCTGTTCGGTCAGCAATGTATACCCCAGCCGCACCCGGCTCTCCTTCCCGACAGCGACGACGATCGGCACGGAAGACGGGGAGAGTCAGGCCGTCGGCTGGAGCTTCTTCCTGCGCGCGATCGCCTCTCGGCGTTCGGTCTCGTCGAGTCCCCCCCAGACGCCGAAGGGTTCCTGCACCGTCAAGGCGTGGTGCCTGCACTGCACGATCACCGGGCAGGTACGGCAGATCTCCTTCGCCCTCGCGACGCGGTCGGCGCGCGCGAAACCGCGTTCTCCGTCAGGATGAAAGAACACGGAGCTGTCGAGATTCCGGCAATTGCCGTGTCGCTGCCACTCCCAGACCTCGGCGACAGGGGTGGGCAGGCGAGACGTGTCGGCCATCGGTGGTGTCACCTCCGTGCTCGTGGAACCGCGTCAGTGCTGTCGGTGCCGTCAGTGCTGCTGTGCTGGCGCCGGCCTTGACAGTCCCCAGCGGTCTCCGTGGTTCCCGTGATCTCGGTTGTCTCTGCTGGCTCGGTTTTCTCTGCGGTCTCTGCGGTCTCGGGGGGCCGTTTACCCCGGTTGCGAGAACCTCACACCTCAGGTACTCGGACGAAAGTCGTCGTCCTCGTCGTACGGCACGGGCGCGGCCTGCTCTGCCACGTCTGCGGGATTCGCCTCCATCGGCACCCGCGTCTCCACGGGGAGATCGGCTGTCTCGACGGCGGGGAGCTGCTGCTCGGTGACGTCAGCCTCGGGCGCGAGGTCGTGGTTCTCCGTCATGATCGAGCAGGTACCCCGGGCCCGGCTCTTTCAATCGGCCGTCCGTCGCAGCGCCGCACGTCCGATGAGCTTGACTCTGGTCACCTGTGCCGTGGAGTGCCGCTCCGGCGTGTTACGCATAGAACACGCCCCGAGACTACGGAGGGACACCATGGCCGAGCGCGAGTACGACCTCGTTCTCTTCGGGGGAACGGGATTCACCGGCGGCTTGACTGCGGAGTACCTTGCGGCCCACGCCACTCTCGGGTGCCGCTGGGCTCTCGCCGGACGCGACCCGGCCAAGCTCGAACGGCTGCGACAGCGCCTCGCGCGCATCAACCCCGACCTGGAGGACCTCCCGCTGATCGAGGCCGACGTGACCGACAGCGGATCACTGCGGCGGCTGGTCGAGTCCACCCGCGTGGTGATCACCACGGTCGGCCCCTACCTGCACTACGGCGAGCCGCTCGTGGCGGCCTGCGCCGCAGGCGGCACCGACTACGTGGATCTCACGGGCGAGCCGGAGTTCGTGGACCGCATGTACCTGGCCCACCACGAGACCGCGCGCAGGACAGGGGCGCGGATCGTGCACGCCTGCGGCTTCGACTCCGTGCCCTACGACCTCGGCGTCTACTTCACCGTGCAGCATCTGCCGAAGGGTGTCCCGCTGACCGTGGAGGGCCAGGTACGGGCGCATGCGGAGTTCTCGGGAGGCACCTATGCCTCGCTGCTCACCGCACTCTCAAGGCCCACGCGGATGGCGCGCGCGGCGCGGCGGCGCCGCGAGGTCGAGCCACGGCCGGAGAACCGCCGCGTCCACCTGCCGAACGGGCCGCTGTACCGCGACAGGGAGACCGGCCGCTGGCAGGTGCCGCTGCCGACCATCGACCCGCGGATCGTCGGTTTCTCGGCCGCCGCACTCGACCGCTACGGCCCCGACTTCACCTACCGCCACTACGCGTCCGTCAAGCGGCTTCCGACGATCGCCGCCGCAGCGCTCGGGCTGGTGCTGCTCGGCGTCCTCGCCCAGATCCCGCCCGCGCGCAGAGCGCTCGGCACCCTCCGCAAGCCCGGAGAAGGCCCCAGCGCCCAGCGCCGCCTTCGGTCGTGGTTCACCGTGCGGTTCGTCGGTGAGGGCGGCGGCGAGCGCGTCGTCACCGAGTTCGCAGGCGGCGACCCCGGATACGACGAAACGGCGAAGATGCTCGCGGAGTCGGCCTTGTGCCTTGCCTTCGACCAGCTCCCGGCCACGTCGGGCCAGGTCACCACGGCAGCGGCGATGGGAGACGCACTGCTCAACCGGCTCGCCAGTGCGGGCATGACGATCCGGGTCGTCCGGCGCTGCCGTCCCGATCGCTGACGCGCAGGCGCTACACCACGAGACGGCGGACCACGGCGTCGGCGAGCAGCCTGCCCCGGTCGGTGAGCACGGCCCTGCCCTTCGCAGCGGCAGCGCGATCGAGCAGACCGTCGGACACGGCCCGTTCCGCCTGCCGCAGACCGTCGCCGTCGAGCGCGTCCAGCGGAAGTCCCTCGGCGAGGCGCAGTTCGAGCATCACCCGCTCCAGCTTCCGGTCGTCGCCGGTCAGGCGTTCCTGTCCCGCCACGGGGAGGTGACCCTGCGCGAGCACGGACGAGTACCTCGCCGGGTGCTTGGCGTTCCACCATCGCACTCCGCCGACGTGGCTGTGCGCGCCGGGACCGGCTCCCCACCAGTCACCGCCGAGCCAGTAGCCGAGGTTGTGGCGGCACTGCGCCGCCTCGGACGCCGCCCAGTTGGACACCTCGTACCAGCGCAGTCCCGCGGCCGAGAGCATCGAGTCGATCAGTTCGTAATCCTCGGCGAGCACATCGTCGTCGGGTGGGGGCAGCTCTCCCCTGCGCACGCGGCGAGCCAGCGCCGTGCCTTCCTCGACGATCAGCGCGTACGCCGACACATGATCCACACCGGCGTCGAGCACCGCCTCGACGGACGCCCGCAGATCGGAGGTGCGCTCGCCGGGCGTTCCGTAGATGAGGTCGAGGTTCACATGCTCGAACCCCGCGTCGCGCGCCTCGGCGACGGCACGGGTCGGCCGCCCCGGCGTGTGCACGCGGTCGAGCACCGTCAGCACGTGCCGGGCCGTGGACTGCATGCCCAGCGAGACGCGCGTATACCCGGCCTCACGCAGCCCGGCGAAGAACTCCGGCGACGTGGATTCGGGGTTCGACTCGGTGGTCACCTCGGCTCCCGGTGCGAGCCCGAACGACGATCGCACGGCGTCCAGCACGTGCCCGAGGCCGCCCGCGCCGAGCAGTGACGGGGTGCCGCCGCCGACGAACACCGTGTCGGCGGGCGGGGCCGCGCCGAGCAGCTTCGCGGCGAGGTCGAGTTCCCTGCGGAGACCGTCGAGCCAGGACTCGGGTGAGGCGGCCGATCCCAGTTCGCCCGCCGTGTAGGTGTTGAAGTCGCAGTACCCGCAGCGGGTCGCGCAGAACGGAACGTGCACGTACACGCCGAACGGGCGGCTGCCCACTCCCCTCAGCGCGTCGGGAGGAAGGACGAACGGAACCGGCGACTCATCCACACCGCCCAGTGTCGCACCCGGTGGGTCACCCCAGGTCGGCGGCGTCGAGCAGGTCCGCGAGCGCGGCGAGTTCGCCGACACCGGTCAGGGCACCGGCGAGCAGTGGCAGCCGCACCACGGTCTCGCCGGGGAAGTGCCGCTCCAACTCCCGCAGCACCTCGGTCTGTTGCTCGATCCTTCGGCCGAGCAGGCCGGGGTCGTCGGGCGGAAGCACCCGGTTGACGAGCACGGCGCCGAGCCGCAGCCCCGCGTCGCCGAGCGACTCGGCAGCCCTGATCGTCTCGGCCAGCGGGAGGCGTTCGGGAACGACCACGAGATGCACCAGCGCGTCGGTGGTGAGCCGTGTGCGCATCCACTCCATCCTGTCGCGCCGGGCATGCAACCGCCGCAACAGCGGGTCGGGCTCTTGCTCGGCCGTGTCGCCGATCATGCCGGCGACGAGGCGTTCCGTTCCGGCGGCCCTGGCTCGCTGCCTGGCGAGGCCCTCGATCCACGGAGTCAGCAATGCGGGCAGCGTCAGCAAGCGCACCATGTGCCCCGTCGGGGCACTGTCCACGACGAGGGTGTCCCACCGATGTCCCACCTGTCCCACCAGGTCGGTCAGCCGGTCCAGCAGGGCGGATTCCACCGTGCCCGGACTTTCGGCGGCACGGGCGAGGTGCCGCTCCACGGCAGGCAGCACGTCGGCGGGCACCGCGTGCCGCGCGTCCTCCGCCACCTGCTCGACCCTCCGCCGCGCCTGTGCCTCCCCCGAGATCTCCGCGGCCCACAGGCCGGGCCACACCTCGACAGGGTCGTCGCCCAGCGTGCGGCCGAGCACGTCGCCGAGCGAGTGCGCCGGGTCGGTGGATACCACGAGAGTGCGCTCGCGCCGCCGGGCGCGGGACAGTGCGAACGCGGCGGACAGCGTGGTCTTGCCGACACCTCCCTTACCGCCGATGAACCTGATCAACAGCACACTCCAGGGTCACCGAATCGCTCGGCGCCCATGCGCTGGTGCCAGGCGTGGACATCGGCGACGAGATACGGGAGCAGATCCAGCGTCTCGTAGGCGACGGGGTTGTCAACGCCGAGCGATTCCAGCGACACCAGCGCACGGAGGACGTCCTGCTCCCGGCGAGCCTCACGCCGCAGCCCCCGCCGCCACCGGGCGACGAACACCGCGTCGTGCGCGCGTTCGAGACGCCGCCACCCGGAGCCGATCCTTTCGAGAACACTCACCGCTCGGGCTCCGGCTCCGGCTGCGGCTCGGTCGCGGCCTCACGCGAGCGCCACGAGGAGCGCAGCGCCAGCGCGGCCTCGACGATGAGCCACAGCGCGAGCACGAAGATGATCGCGTCGAGCGGCGCGAGCACCCACTGCTCCTCCTCGACGAACGTGACGAGGTTCTCCAGCAGCGCCCAGCACGTCATCACGAGCAGGAACACCAGCGGGACGAGCACCGCGATCGGGTTACGGCGGCTCTTCGTCACCCACACGGCGATCACAGCGAGGGCGAGCCCCGCGGTGAGCTGGTTGGTGGTGCCGAACAGCTGCCACAGCACGCCGAACGTGTAACCCTTCTCGCCGCCACCCGGCAGCAACGCCATGACGAGCGGAACCACCACCGCGATGATCGTCGCTGCTGTGGCGTTGCGCGCCAGGCGCTTCGCCCCGGAGATCTCGGCGATCTCCTGGACGATGTAGCGCTGGAGACGAACCCCGGTGTCCATGGTCGTCGCGGCGAAGCTGATCACCACGATGGCGGCGAAGACGACCGCGATCGAGGCGGGAACACCGAGATTGCCCGCGAAACTCGCGACTCCGTTGACGAAGTTCGACGTCGCCCCGCCGGACGCCGTCGCGAAGTCGGCGTAGAGGGCGTCCCAGTCCGCCGTCGTCGCGACGACCCCGGCCGTGCAGGCGAGCAGGGAGGCGACGGCGAGCGAGCCCTCACCGACCGCACCGACGTAGCCGACGTACCGGCCGTCGGTCTCCTTGTCGAGCTGCTTCGACGTGGTTCCCGACGCCACAAGGCTGTGGAAACCCGAGATCGCGCCGCACGCGATCGTGATGAACAGCAGCGGGAACCAGCTCGGCGAGTCATCGGGCGTGTCGTTGACCAGCGGCGCCTTGAGGGTGTCCATCCCGACGACGATGCCGAGCCCGATGACACCCAGCGCGATGAACAACTGGTGCGAGTTGATGTAGTCGCGGGGCTGCAACAGCACCCACACCGGCAGCCGCGACGCCACGAAGGTGTACACGAACAGCAGGATCACCCAGATATTGCGCTCGGTGAGAAAACCTTCCTGCGCGGCGATTCCTTCGAGCGAGATCGGCAGCACCTGGCCGAGAGCGATCGACACATACAGGAGCACCACACCCACGATCGAGGGAAGCAGCGCCGCGCTGCGCGTGCGGTAGACATACTGCCCGATCCCGATGGCGAGGGGAATCTGGAGCAGCATCGGCAGCACGGCCTCGGGATTGGCGACGAACAGGTTCGCGATCACCACCGCGAACACGGCGTTGACCAGGGTCAGCAGGAAGAAGATGATCACCAGGAAGAGCGCTCGTGCCCGCTTGTTGACCACTTCCTTGGCCAGGGTGCCGATGCTCTTGGCCCTGTGCCGCACGGACACGGCCAGCGAACCGAAGTCATGGACCCCCGCCGCGAAGATCGTTCCCACGATGATCCACGCGAGAGCGGGACCCCAGCCCCAGTACACCCCGATGGCCGGTCCCACGATCGGCGCTGCTCCCGCCACCGACGTGAAGTGGTGTCCGAAGAGGACGTGCTTGTTCGTCGGCATGAAATCGATGTCGTCCCGCATGCTGTGCGCGGGCGTCACGAAAGCGGGGTCGAGGGCGAACACCTTCGTCGCCAGATACGCCGAGTAGTAGCGGTACCCGAGATAGAACAACACGGCCACCGACAGGGCCACGACCACAGCAGGCATACGCTCACTTCCCGAGTTTCCGTCGTCCTCGATGTGACGAGGTGGCAACGTAACAGGCCAATGACGATCTGGTAAGGGCTGAGCCGATGACCGAGTTTGTTCCGTTATGGCGCCGCGCGATCGCGGCCGAGGTGTGCTGGATCGACCACGAAGGACACCCGTGCGCGCTCGCGGCGACCCCGGTCCTCGATCAGGGCGCCCCCGCCGTCGCGCTCCCCTACTCGCGGGCCTGCCAGATCGCGGGGCTTCGCAGCGCGACCAGCGTGGCCTTCGCCGTCACGGATTCCCGATCGCTGCGCGGTGCCCGGCAGGGGCTCGTGAGCGTGGGGGTTCCCGAGATCATCGACGACCTCGACGGCGACCACTTCGCGGTGGAGCTGCTCAAACAGGAGCTGGTCAAGTACCCGCCGTCCAGGACACTGGCCGACAGCCCCCTGTTATGCAGGGAGAACTGGTGGTGGCTGCCCCGGATCATCGTACGGCTGACGCGGCGGGAACAGCCGGAGAGCACGGCACCACGGACCAATCCGGAACGGCACGCCCTCCTCGTCCGGCCCGAAGGCATCCGGCCGCGCGTCTCCGTCGTCGAGCTCACCGGGAACGACGGTGCGGACGGGGACGCCGTCCGGCTCGGCAACCTCGCCCTGCCGGATTCCGCCCCCGGCACGGCCCTGCTCTTCGGGCACGACTACTCCATGCCGGACCTGGAACGCTGGGAGAGCTGGTCGATGCTGGGCACCCTCGACGGTGACCTGCTCGGCGTCGAACGACGAACGGGCGAACCCGGTGCCCTCGCGCGGCCGTTGCGGCTTCTCGATCGGCTCCGGCGGCAACGAGCGCTGCAACGCGAGTGCGTGCGCGGCATCCGGGAGCACGAGAACCACTGGTAGGGGGCCGGTTCCCACGATGCGAACCGTCCTGGACCACATCCGAACCACGTGCGACGGTGAGCCCGTGAGATCAGCAGGTGTGTACCTCACGACGCGACACCACGTCGGCTCCCCGCGCGTGGACGACGAGCTCTGCCGTCGGTGACCGGCCTGCCGTCCCTGTCCCGACATCGACCAGCTCCGGAGGACTCCGCGACATGGCCCCAGACGCAGGCAGTGCCACCCGAACCCGGCGAACCCGAGGCGAGGGGCAGTGGGCCCTCGGCCACCGGGAGCCGCTGAACGCGAACGAACGCTCCAAAAAAGATGATTCCCCGCTGAACGTCAGGGCGCGGATCGAGAACGTCTACGCCCGCAGGGGCTTCGACACCATCGATCCCGCCGACCTGCGGGGCCGCTTTCGCTGGTACGGCCTGTACACCCAGCGCAAGGCGGGCATCGACGGCGGCAGCACGGCCACGCTCGCACCCGAGGAACTCGAAGACCGCTACTTCATGCTGCGCGTGCGCATCGACGGCGGCGTGCTGAGCACCGAGGCGCTCCGACTCCTCGGCGAGCTCTCCTCGACCTACGCCCGCGACACGGCCGACATCACCGACCGGCAGAACATCCAATACCACTGGATCCGCATCGAGGACGTCCCCACCATCTGGGCCAGGCTCGAAGCCGCAGGCCTGTCCACCACGGAGGCGTGCGGCGACAGCCCGAGGGTGATTCTCGGTTCTCCCGTCGCGGGGATCGCCGCCGACGAGGTGATCGACGGAACTCCCGCCGTCGAAGAGATCAAGCGCCGGTTCATCGGCGCCGACGAGTTCGCGAACCTCCCCCGCAAGTTCAAGACCGCCGTCTCCGGCCTTCCCGACGTCGCTCACGAGATCCACGACGTCGCGTTCGTCGGCGTCCACCACCCCGAACACGGGCCGGGTTTCGACGTGTGGGTGGGCGGAGGGCTGTCCACCAACCCCATGCTCGCCGTCCGCCTCGGCGCGTGGGTGTCGCTGGACGAGGTGCCGGACGTGTGGGCGGGCGTGGTGGGCCTGTTCCGCGACTACGGCTATCGCCGACTGAGATCCCGCGCCAGGCTCAAGTTCCTCGTCAAGGACTGGGGAGCCGCGAGGTTCCGGGAGGTCCTGGAGCGGGAGTACCTCGGACACCGCCTTCCCGACGGCCCGGCCCCCGAGACCGGTGAGCGGCCTTTCGACCATGTCGGCGTGCACCGGCAGAAGGACGGGCTCTGCTACGTCGGGGCCGCCCCCGTGGCGGGCCGGGCTTCCGGGTCGATGCTCGTCGCCGCGGCCAAGGCAGCCGAACGCGCAGGCTCGACGCGGGTCCGGCTGACACCGCAACAGAAACTGATCGTCCTCGACGTCGCCGAGTCGGAGGTGGACGGCCTGCGAACCGCTCTCGCCGAGGCTGGGCTCCACACCGATCCGTCGCCGTGGCGACGCGGTGTCATGGCCTGCACCGGCATCGAGTTCTGCAAGCTCGCGATCGTCGAGACGAAGGCGCGTGCCGCCCGGCTCGTCGCCGATCTCGAACAGCGGCTGGCGGAGATTCAGTCCGATATCGACGATCCCGTGACCGTGCACCTCAACGGCTGCCCCAACTCGTGCGCCCGCATCCAGGTCGCCGACATCGGTCTCAAAGGACAGATCGTGACCGACGCCGACGGCAAGCGGGTCGAGGGATTCCAGGTCCACCTCGGTGGCAGGCTCGGGTTCGAGGCCGGGTTCGGCCGCAAGCTGCGCGGCCACAAGGTCGTCGCGACGGAACTCGCGGGCTATGTGGAACGGCTCGTGCGTACCTACCTCGCGCAGCGCGAGCAGGGTGAGCGATTCGCACACTGGGCCGCCCGCGCCGAGGAAGCGGATCTCGCATGAGCGACCCCGGGGCCACGAGGGCCACGCCTTTCCACTGTCCCTACTGCGGCGAAGAGGAACTCCGTCCCGAAAACGGCACGGACGGCACGAACCGCGCCGCCTGGCTGTGCGAAGCCTGTAGGCGGGTCTTCGCGGTGCGGTTCGTCGGGTTGCGAATACCGGAGGTGAGTCGATGACCACGAGCGCGTCGCGGGACGCCCTCACGGCGCTGGCGGCCGAGGCGTCGGAGAGTCTGGCCGAGGCCGACGCCGGAGAGGCACTGCGCTGGGCCGTCGAGCGGTTCGGCGACGATCTCGTCGTCGCCTCGAACATGCAGGATGCCGTGCTCATCGACCTCGCGACGAAGGTGAAGCCCGACATCGACGTGCTCTTCCTCGACACCGGATACCACTTCGCCGAGACGATCGGCACCCGTGACGCGGTCGCCACCGTCTACCCGGACATCCGCATCGTCAACGCCAGGCCCGAGCTGACCGTGGCCGAGCAGGACACCGAGTACGGACCGGAACTCCACGACCGCGATCCCAATCGGTGCTGCCACCTGCGGAAGGTGGTCCCCCTGCGGCGCACCCTCGCGAGGTACTCGTGCTGGATCACCGGCGTTCGCCGCGTCGATGCGCCGACAAGGGCGGACACACCCGTCGTCATGTGGGACGACCGCAACGGTCTCGTCAAGGTCAATCCCATCGCCGCGTGGACGGACGAGCAGTTCGACGACTACCTCCAGCGGCACGGCATCCTCCAGAACCCGCTGGTCGGCGAGGGCTACCTCTCGATCGGCTGCGCACCCTGCACAGCGAAGGTCGCGCCGGGCGCCGACCCCCGCAGCGGCCGCTGGGCAGGGACGTCGAAGACCGAATGCGGTCTGCACGCCTGACGGTCACGACCCGCGAGAACTGTTCCGGAAGCTTTCGCGCCAAGGAAGGGAATCCATGACCACCGCACAGACCGCGACGGACGCGGCGCGGGACAACCTCGCAGCCCTCGAATCGGAGGCGGTGCACATCTTCCGTGAGGTCGCGGGAGAGTTCGACCGCCCGGTGATCCTGTTCTCCGGCGGCAAGGACTCCACACTGCTGCTGCACCTCGCGATCAAGGCGTTCTGGCCCGCGCCGGTGCCGTTCCCGTTGCTCCACGTGGACACGGGACACAACTTCGAGGAGGTCATCACCTTCCGCGACCACGTGGTGAACACTCACGGCCTCCGGTTGATCGTCGCGAAGGTGCAGGACTGGATCGACGACGGCAGGCTCGAAGAACGCCCCGACGGCACCCGCAACCCGCTCCAGACACAGCCACTGCTCGACACCATCGCCGAGCACCGCTTCGACGCCGTGTTCGGCGGCGGGCGGCGCGACGAGGAACGCGCGAGGGCGAAGGAACGGATCTTCAGCCTGCGAGACGCGTTCGGCCAGTGGGACCCGCGGCGCCAGCGCCCCGAGCTGTGGAACCTCTACAACGGGCGGCACCGTCCCGGCGAGCACGTGCGGGTCTTCCCGCTGTCCAACTGGACCGAGGCCGACGTGTGGAACTACATCGCGAGGGAGGACATCGAGTTGCCCTCGATCTACTACGCCCACCGGCGCTCTGTTTTCCGCCGCGACGGCATGTGGCTCACCGAGGGGCCGTGGGGCGGGCCCCGCGACGGCGAGGAAGTGCGGGAGCTGATGGTGCGCTACCGCACCGTCGGCGACGGCTCGTGCACCGGGGCCGTGGAATCCACCGCCACCACCGTCGAGCAGGTGATCGCCGAGGTCAAGGCCAGCAGGCTCACCGAGCGCGGCGCCACGAGAGCGGACGACCGGCTCTCGGAAGCCGCGATGGAGGATCGCAAGCGGGAGGGGTACTTCTGATGGCACCGCTGTTGAGGCTGGCCACCGCGGGCAGTGTGGACGACGGGAAGTCCACGCTCGTCGGGCGCCTGCTCTACGACACGAAGTCGGTGCTCGCCGACCAGCTCGACGCCGTCGAACGCGCGAGCGTGGACAAAGGACTGTCCACACCAGATCTTTCGCTGCTCGTGGACGGCCTGCGATCCGAACGTGAACAGGGCATCACGATCGACGTCGCCTACCGGTACTTCGCGACCCCGAAGCGGAGTTTCGTGCTGGCCGACACGCCCGGCCACGTCCAGTACACGCGCAATACCGTGACGGGCGCATCCACCGCACAGCTCGCCGTCCTGCTCGTGGACGCACGCAAGGGTGTCGTGGCGCAGACCCGCCGCCATGCGGCCGTGCTCGCCCTGCTCGGCGTCCCGCGCCTCGTGCTGGCCGTGAACAAGACCGACCTCATCGACTACGACCAGGCGGCGTTCTCGGTCATCGCCAAGGAGTTCACGGCACACGCCGTCTGGCTCGGGTACCCCGAGAACGCCGTGCTCGCCGTCCCGGTGTCGGCACTCCACGGCGACAACGTGGCCACCCGCTCGCCGAACATGCCGTGGTATGCGGGGCCGACGCTGCTGGAGCACCTCGAAACCGTGCCGATAGCACCGGACCCGCACGATGCCGCGTTCCGTTTCCCGGTGCAGTACGTGATCCGGCCGCGCACCGCGTCGCACCCCGACTATCGCGGGTACGCGGGGCAGATCGCGGCGGGAACCGTCCGACCCGGTGATGAGGTCGTGGTGCTGCCCTCCGGCCTGCGCAGCACGGTGGATCGCATCGACACTCCGCGAGGTCCACTCGACGAGGCCTGTGCGGGCACATCCGTGACCCTCCTGCTCACCGACGACCTCGACGTCGCCCGCGGTGATCTGCTGGCGTCGGCGACGGCGGCACCTGCCGTGACCGACGAGTGCCGCGCCACACTGTGCTGGCTGTCGGCGAAACCGTTGACGCAGGGGACCAGAGTGCTCGTCAAACACGGCACGCGCACCGTGCAGGCACTGGTGCGGGAACTCCGGTCGCGGTTCGACGAGCAGACGCTGTCCACCGTGGCGGCGCCGGAATCGCTGGGGCGCAACGAGATCGGCTCGGCCACGCTGCGGCTGTCCGAACCGCTCCCCCTCGACGACTACGGTGACAGCCCGCGCACGGGGTCGTTCCTGGTGATCGACCCCGCCGACGGTGACACGCTGGCCGCGGGACTCGTCGGAGAGCGCTTCGCCGCGCCAGGCACATGACCGGACGAGCGGCGCTGGTCGTGGCGGCGCACGGCAGCCGTGACGACCGGTCCCCCGCAACCGTGCGCGACCTCGCCGGCGTGCTGCGGCGGCTCGCCCCTGACCTGGTGGTCCGTGAGGCGTTCCTCGACCTGTCCGAACCCCGGGTGGACGAGGTGCTCACCGGCCTGCACGAACAAGGGCACCGGCGAGCCGTGGTGGTGCCGCTGCTGCTGGCCTGCGCGTACCACGCCCGCGTCGATCTGCCCGCCATCGTCGCCGGGGCGACCTCACGGCTGAGGTCCTCGCAGGTGACGGTGGCCGGTGTCCTCGGCCCCGAAGCCGGGATACAGCAGGTCGCTCTCGACCGCCTCACCGAGGCCGGAGCCGATCTCGGCGACCCGGAACTCGGCGTCGTGCTCGCGGCCGTCGGAACGTCGTCCGCCCCGGCCAACACGGCCGTCGCTGCCCTCGCCCGCGACTGGCAGCGGCGGTACGGATGCCTGGTCAGTCCGGCGTTCGCGAGCGCGGCGCGGCCGGATGTGCCGTCGGCTCTGCGAACGCTGCGAGCAGGCGGGGCCCGGCGGTTCGCCCTCGCCTCCTGGTTCCTCGCGCCGGGTCTGCTGCCGGAGCGCGTGGCGAGGCTCGCGAGGAACGCCGAGCCCGGAGTGCTCGTCGCCGCCCCGCTCGGCGCCGACGTTCGGGTAGCCGACGTCGTGCTCCGCCGCTATGCCGACGCCGCAGCCGATGCCGATGCTGATGCCGCAGCCGATGCCGATGCCGATGCCGATGCCCAATGAATAGCCCCGCCGGTGACGACCCTGGATCGGCACTTCCTGCACCCGTGTCCGCATTTCCCGTACGGGTGTCGGCACTTCCCGTACGGGTGTCGGCACTTCCCGAACGGATTCGGCGCCGTGAGGTGCAAACGCCCGTGCACAGACTGCGGACACGACACCGTGTGTCTCGTGTCCGCACCTCCTGCACGTGTGTCCGCACTTCTTGCACGCACCCCGGTTCAGAACAGAAGTGTGACGACCGCGCCCGCGTAGATCACGGCCAGCAGCACCCCGTCGAAGCCCATCCGCCACCAGCCACCGCGCTGGCGCAACAGCAGCCCTCCCAGCAGAACTGCCGTCATCAGGAGGGCTGCGGTGGTGAGGAACAGCTGATCCGGGGTGGCCGAGTGGAAGAGCGAGCCCGTTCGGTACGCGACGTCGCCGACGACGAGGTTGAGTGTGTCGAGGCTGTTGCCGCCGATGATGGCCGCGATCGCCAGGGTCAGCGCACCCCGCCGTACGGCCGTCACGGCTGTCACCGTCTCAGGAATGGCGTTCACGAGGCCCATCAGCACGCCGCCGACGAAACCCGCGCTCAGCCCGGTGGCCGTCACCAGGCTCTCGGCCGCGCGTGCGACGGCCCAGCCTCCGATCACCACGACAGCCGCGATCAGTGTGAACTCGCCCACAAGCGAGGCGGTGGACCGTGATGCGAAGGCGTCCTGCTCGTCGGGACGGTCGAGCCTCGTATCTCGGGTGGTCACCGCTCGCCACATCGGTTGCCCTCGCGTCCGGATCAGCCTGAGACCGCCGAGGTAGAGCGCCACAAGGACCGGCGAGATGGGATGCACGCCGAGCACGGTGACATCGGGGCTGAACGACCCCAGCAGAGCGGTACTGAGCAACACGATCAGCAGGCACCCGAAGAGTAGATTCTGCTCCGACGCGGCGGCGTGTTCGAGATTCACCCTGCGGTAGGCCGCGTCAGCGGCCACGATCGCGAGAGTCTGCACCGCGATCCCACCAACGGCATTGCTGTAGGCGAGTCGCGGAGCATCGTCCGCTGCGGTGACCGCCGTCATGACGATGCCCGACAAGGACGTCACCAGCCCGAAGAACACCGCACCGAAGAACGCCTCGCCCCAGCCGGAACGGTCGGCGAGGGTGTCGCCGAGGCCAACGAGACGAACGCTGGACAGCACGGTGCCCAGCCCCGACACGGCGAACACGACCACAGCGAGCCAGACCGGCCACAGTGAGAACAACACGGATTCCGAGTCTGGTATAGGGCCACGCTCGGTGCAGCACAGAACGCAGCCGCGCACGACCTGCCGACAGACGTAAGAGAAGTGCCAACACACGTGCGAGAAGTGCGGACACGGCGCAGGAGGCTCGGGACACGGTGTGCCAAGGTGTGGGGCATGGCAGACGAACTGGTGCACTACACCACCGCTGCGGGAGTCGCCACGATCACCCTGGACTCTCCGCACAACCGCAACGCGCTGTCCGCTCAGCTGCGATCGGAATTCGCCGTCGGCCTGGACAGGGCGATCGACGACGACGCCGTGCGCGTGATCGTGCTCGCGCACACCGGCCCCGTCTTCTGCGCGGGTATGGACCTCAAGGAGGCGAAGGGCGCCGGTGCGGGGCAGCAAGGGGTGAATGAGTTCCCCGCGCTGCTGCAACGGCTGTGGACGAGCCCGAAGCCGGTCGTGGCCAAACTGGCAGGCCACGCGAGGGCTGGCGGTGTGGGTCTGGTCGCCGCCACCGACATCGCGGTCGCTGCCGAGAGCGCCACGTTCGCGTTCACCGAGGTGCGGATTGGTGTGGTACCGGCGGTGATCTCGGTACCCGTGCTCCCCCGTCTCAACGCCAGGGCCGCGCACGAGCTGTTCCTCACGGGCGAGAAGTTCGACGCACGGCGCGCGGCTGAGATCGGCCTCCTCAATGCCGCCGTTCCCGCCGACGAACTCGACGCCGCGGTGGACCGCTACGTCACCTCGCTCACGCTGGGCGGGCCCACCGCCCTCGCGGCGACGAAGAACCTGTTGCAGGGCGAGACGGCACGCGCGATGCCCGAGACGTTCGAGCGCATGCTGGCGCTGTCCGCCGAGTTCTTCGCCAGCGAGGAAGGCCAGGAAGGCATCACGGCGTTCGGCGAGAAGCGCAAGCCGAACTGGGTTCCCGAGAGCTCCTGACGCAGCGACGGCGCCCCGGGTCCGCACCATCAGGTCCGGACAGGACCCGGGGTCGCTCAGTCGGCGAGTACCACGGTGAGGCTGCGCCCGTCGCGCCGCCCCTGCCTGGGGTTCAGCGCGCGCTGCGCGTCGGAGAGCACGCCGTGCACGGCGAGGTAGGACCTGGGATCGGCGCGCTTGAGCACGTCGGCTGCGCGCCAGATCAACACGTGCTCGCCGGGCGGAAGCCACGACAGGTCGGTCAGCCCGTCGTAGAACGTGTCGAGGCTGCGACCGAAGTGCTCGGGCAGCGACAGGGCGGAGGCGATCGCGTCGAGCGTGCCGCCGCGATCGGGATACGCCGCCGTGTCCACCACGTGCGGGTACGCGCCCCGAGCGCGCGCCTGGTCGGCGAGCGTTTTCGAATCCAGCTTGGGTCGGACCGTCACGGCTGTTCCACCGCGACGCGCTGCGGGAGACCCTCCCCGCAGGTACCGGCTGACCTGTGCACCGACAACGTCTCCCTTGCCCCGTTGCTCCTACCGTCGTGGTGCGAAACCCCGGTGACGACGCATGCCGCCCCGTTCCCGGGAACGGGTTCCGCGCCCGGCAGGCTACCGCCATGGGGGCCCGGATCGCCAACCCCCAGTGCCTGTTGCGCGAACCACCCCACCAGCGCGAGCACGATCAATGCGATCAGCGCGATACGGATGCGCCTACGAGACAGCATCGGACCTCCCGAGGTCGTCGTCACCACGGGTGTCGTCAGTCGCGTTCCCGCGTGGGGCCGCGAACCGGTCGGCAATGCCGTCAACGCCTCGGTGAATCACCCACGCGGCTCCCGCGCACAGGGGTAGGAGCACGGCGGCCACCAGCACGAACTGAATCGGGAACCACTGCTGCGCGAGCCACAACTCGAAGCCGTCCCACCAGCCGGCCACTCCGTCGAACACCTCACCGAGCGTACGCCAGGTAGGTTGGCGCCATGTTCGCCGTCTACGCCAAAGAACCCAACGCCGACGATCCCCTGGCCTCGCTCGTCGTGGGCGAGCGTGAAGACCCCGACGTACCCGAGGGCTGGGTCCGCGTCTCGGTACGCGCGGCCAGCCTCAACATGCACGACATCTGGACCCTGCGGGGCGTGGGGATCAAGCCCGACCAGTTCCCCATGATCCTCGGGTGTGACGGAGCGGGTGTCCTCGACGACGGGACCGAGGTGGTGCTGCACTCCGTCGTCAACGACCCGGCGTGGCACGGTGATGACACGCTGGATCCGAAGCGGACGCTGCTGACGGAGAAGTACCAGGGCACGTTCGCCGACAGCGTCGTGGTGCCTGCCCGGAACGTGCTTCCGAAACCGGCCGGTCTCTCGTTCACGGAGGCCGCCACGATGGGTACAGCGTGGCTGACCGCCTACCGCATGCTGTTCGTCAAGTCCGGGCTCCGGCCTGGGCAGACCATGCTGGTGCAGGGCGCGTCCGGTGGTGTCGCCACCGCTCTCGTGCAGCTCGGGCACGCCGCCGGGATGCGGGTGTGGGTGACGGGCCGGTCGGAGGAGAAGCGCGCGCTGGCCGAGCAGCTCGGCGCTCACGCCACCTTCGAGCCGGGCGCTCGCCTTCCGGAACGGGTGGACGCCGTTTTCGAGACTGTGGGCAAGGCCACCTGGGCTCACTCGCTGAAGTCGCTGAAGCCCGGCGGGATCGTCGTGGTCTCGGGTTCGACCAGTGGCGGCGACCCGAGCGCCGACCTCCAGCGCGTGTTCTTCCTTCAGTTGCGGGTGGTGGGCTCCACCATGGGCTCGCGGGACGAACTGGCCGACCTGCTCTCCTACGTCGAACTCGCAGGCATCCGCCCACGGATCGGCGCCGAGCTGCCGATGACCGAGGCCGCCTCAGGGTTCGCCGACATGCTCGAAGGCCGCACCGCCGGCAAGATCGTCTTCACGCGGTGACGTGCTGATCGCGACGCGGCGGCTCAGCCGTGCGGCTTTCGCCGCGTCGCTCCCGCACGTGCCGAGGACGGCAAGGACTGTGGAGGGCACCGCAGGCGTGTACCTCGGCCACCGAACGTTGCCCGGCGCACCGCTTCACTCGAAGCGACGTGCCGCGCGGCGCAGCGCCTGCCGGGCGTCCTCCCACAACCTGCCGACGATGTCCTGTGCGGGTCCGCCCTCGGCGAGGGTGTAGGTCTGCCCTGCCCACAGCGACATGGCCTCGGGGTCGCCCGCGCCGCCGGACGCGGCCCTCACGGGCTTGGTCAGCCGATGCAGCTGGGGATAGGCGGCCGGTGCGTGGGCCGAGTGTTCCCGCAGGAAGCGGTTGACGAGTCCCCTCGCGGGGCGACCGCTGAACGCGCGGGTCAGAGCGGTGGGACGACCGCCGTCGTCGAGAGCCTTCCGCGCAGTGGGGTTGGTCCCGGCCTCGTCGGCGCGCAGGAACGCGGTGCCCAGTTGCGCGGCCACGGCTCCGCCCGTCACCACGGCAGCCACATCGGCACCCCGCACGAGCCCACCCGCGGCCACCAGCGGCAGGTCGGTGACGCTCGCGCACAGCCGCAATGCCGCCAGCAGCCCGTACAGCGGCCCTCCGCAGGGGTCGTCGGGGTCGTCGGTGAACACACTGCGATGCCCACCGGCCTCGAAGCCCTGCACGCACAGCGCGTCGGCGCCCACCTCCTGGGCCTGCCGTGCCTCCTCCGGCGAGGTCACCGTGACGACCACCGTGGTGCCCACCTCGTGCAGTCGTTCGACGTCGGAGTCGGAGGGCAGCCCGAAGGTGAACGAGACCACAGGCACCCGCGCCTCGACGAGCAGATCGAGCTTCGCCGAGTAGCCGTCGTCGTCCCAGCGGGGCTCGCCAGCCTCGGTGCCGTAGCGATCGGCCTCCCTGCCGACGCGCTCGACGTACGCACTCAAGTCCACAGTGGATCGAATGCCCGGCACGAACAGGTTCACACCGAACGCGGTGTCCGAAAGACGCCGGACAGTGGCGATCTGCTCAGCCAGTCTCGCGGCACTGAGGTATCCGCCCGCCAGGTATCCGAAGGCTCCGGCTCGCCCCACCGCGGCCACGAGTTCGGGCGTGGAAGGGCCACCGGCCATGGGCGCGGCGATCACGGGCACGCGCAGGCTGTCGAACATGGCACCAGCGTACGAACAACCCCACCGGCCGTGTGACGCGCCCACCGGTTGCCTCCCGTGCCCGGACGCCCATCGGTATGGACCAGCGAGTGGGAGCTACTTCTTGCCCTTGCCCTTGCCCTTGTCGGGCTTGTCGCCCTTGTCGCCGTCACCGGTGGACAGCGCGGCCACGAACGCCTCCTGCGGCACCTCGACGCGGCCGACGGTCTTCATCCGCTTCTTGCCTTCCTTCTGCTTCTCCAGCAGCTTGCGCTTCCGCGAGATGTCACCGCCGTAACACTTGGCGAGGACGTCCTTGCGGATCGCCCTGATGGTCTCGCGCGCGATAACGCGGGAACCGATCGCCGCCTGGATCGGCACCTCGAACTGCTGGCGAGGGATCAGCTCGCGCAGGCGGGTCGCCATGCGGTTGCCGTAGGCGTAGGCGGCGTCCTTGTGCACGATCGCCGAGAAGGCGTCCACCGGCTCGCCCTGCAACAGGATGTCCACCTTGACGAGATCGGCGGCCTGATCACCGGCCTCCTCGTAATCCAGCGAGGCATAGCCACGGGTGCGCGACTTCAGCGCGTCGAAGAAGTCGAAGATGATCTCGGCGAGCGGCAGGTTGTACCGCAGCTCGACCCGGTCCTCCGAGAGGTAGTCCATGCCCAACAGGTGACCGCGCTTGCCCTGGCACAGCTCCATGATCGCGCCGATGAACTCGGACGGCGCGATCACGGTGACCTTGCTGACCGGTTCGCGAATCTCCGCGATCTTGCCCCCGGACGGCCAGTCGGACGGGTTGGTGACGACGTGCTCCGTGCCGTCCTCCATGAACACCTGATACACCACGTTCGGCGCGGTGGAGATCAGGTCGAGCCCGAACTCCCGCTCCAGCCTGGCCCTGGTGATCTCCAGGTGCAGCAGCCCGAGGAAACCGCAGCGGAACCCGAACCCCAGCGCGACCGACGTCTCGGGCTCATAGCTCAGGGCCGCGTCGTTGAGCTGGAGCTTGTCGAGGGCCTCCCGGAGGTCCGGATAGTCGGACCCGTCCACGGGGTACAGGCCGGAGAACACCATCGGAACGGGTTCGCGATACCCGGCGAGCGGCTCCGTGGCCCCCTTGCGTTCCGACGTGACCGTGTCGCCGACCTTCGACTGACGGACGTCCTTCACTCCGGTGATCAGATAGCCGACCTCCCCGACGCCGAGCCCGGCACACGCCTTGGGCTCCGGCGAGATGATGCCGACCTCCAGCAGCTCGTGGGTGGCGCCGGTGGACATCATCTTGATGCGTTCCCTCGGCGTGATCCTGCCGTCCACGACCCTGATGTAGGTGACCACGCCCCGGTAGGTGTCGTAGACCGAGTCGAAGATCAGCGCCCTCGAGGGTGCGTCGGCTTCGCCCTGAGGCGGCGGCACCTGCGCCACGACGTGATCGAGCAGCTCGCGCACGCCCTCGCCGGTCTTCGCCGAGACCCGGAGGACGTCACCCGGTTCGCACCCGATGATGCCCGCGAGTTCGGCCGCGTACTTGTCCGGGTCGGCGGCGGGCAGGTCGATCTTGTTGAGTACCGGGATGATGTGCAGGTCCTTGTCGAGGGCGAGGTAGAGGTTCGCCAGGGTCTGCGCTTCGATGCCCTGCGCCGCGTCCACCAGCAGGATCGCACCCTCGCAGGCCTCCAGCGCCCGCGAGACCTCGTAGGTGAAATCGACGTGGCCCGGAGTGTCGATCAGGTGCAGTACGTGGTCCTGGCCCTCGTGACGCCACGGAAGGCGCACGTTCTGGGCCTTGATCGTGATGCCCCGCTCCCGCTCGATGTCCATGCGGTCGAGGTACTGGGCACGCATCGTCCGTTCCTCGACCACACCGGTGAGCTGCAGCATGCGGTCGGCCAGGGTGGACTTGCCGTGGTCGATGTGGGCGATGATGCAGAAGTTGCGGATGAACTCCGGCGGTGTGAACGTGGCGTCGGCTGAAGGGCGTGGCTGTGTCACTCGTACCTCGGGGTCACTCGTGGCTGGTGAAGTTCATGTTCCCATGCCTCGCCGCGCCGGTATTCCGGGGTGATCCCCGATGCGTGTCCCGCGCTTTCGTGTTGACCTCGAAGTATGAGCTCTCTCGGACAGGTACTCGACCGCGCGTTCGGTCATCCACGCGGACCACTCGGCAGGCTCGGCGGCCTGGTGATGGCCAGGGGCAACGCGGCGACCGAGCACCACGTCGTGTCGATCGCGGCCCCCACGGCGGACGAGACGGTACTCGTCATCGGCCCCGGACCGGGCGTGGGGCTCGCGGCGGTCGCCGAACGGGCACGCACGGTGATCGGTGTCGATCCGTCGCGGGAAATGCTCGAACTGAGCGCGCGGCGCTGCGCAGGCGCGGTGGACGACGGCGTCGTGGTGCTCCGCCACGCGACCGCGGCGAGGACCGGCGCCGAGGACGAGTCGGTGGACGTCGTCCTCGGCGTCAACAATCTCCACCTGTGGGACGACAGGGCGGCTGCGTGGTCGGAACTGCGCCGCGTCCTGCGCCCCAGCGGCAGGATGGTGCTCTCGGCGCACGAGAAGTGGCTCTCCGTCACCCGCCACGAACTCGCGGCCGAGGTGGAAGCAGCCGGTTTCACCGACGTCCAGACATGGACGTGGCAGCCCCCCGGCCCCCTCGCCGGTCTCGCCGTGCAACTGCGAGCCTGGCGAGCGGGATAGGCCGACACGTCACCGGGTGCGGACATCGACCCTGAGAGGGTGGTCGAAGGGGATTTCCACGAGCACGATCCGGGTTCCGTCAGGGTCGGACAGCCACGCCTCGTCGAGGCCCCACGGCTCCCTTCGCGGTTCGCGATCCAAGACGACGCCCTTTCCTTCCAGATCGGCCACCACCGCGGCGAGGTCCCGGACCTGGAGCCACAGGGCGACGTTCTCCGAGGGCCCTGCCTCGCCCCGGCCGACGATTTCGAGGAAACCTCCGCCGAGGAAGAAGACCGTGCCACCGGGGAACTCACGGTAGATCGCCAGCTCGAGAATGTCGCGGTAGAACGCCGTCGTGACGGCGGGATCCTTCGGATTCAACAGGATTCGGCTGCTCAGCACGTCCATGTCTCCACGGTCTCACGGGGGCCTCCGGGGTGTCGCATTCCCCGTGGTCTCGGCGTTGCTAGGCTGTTCAGCTGTTGCCGTGCGGCATTCCGCAAGGGAGGAAACCCGGGGCGATCACACCTCATCACCCGGGGCCGGTTCAGCGCGGCAGCGACAACCGCCGAGAGACGAAGGAGCGCCCACGTGGCCAACATCAAGTCCCAGATGAAGCGCATCAAGACCAACGAGAAGCGCCGCGTGCGCAACCAGTCGGTCAAGTCGGCGATGAAGACCGCGATCCGCCGGTTCCGCGAGGCCGCCGACGCAGGTGACAAGGCGAAGGCCATCGAATTGCAGCGCGACGCCGCGCGCAAGCTCGACAAGGCCGTGACCAAGGGCGTGATCCACAAGAACCAGGCCGCCAACAAGAAGTCGGCGATGGCGCAGCGCGTCAACAAGCTCTGACAGACCCGGTTCGACAGCCCCCGGCGCAGTCGTCTCGGGTTACCGGAGTCGCCGTTGCACCCGCCCTCGGGATGCGATGGCCTTCGGGAGGCTCGGGAACAGGACGCCGGGGGTTCGTCATGCCGGGGTCCCGCCTGGTGCTCAGCGCGGTTCCTGGGTGTCGAGCGGACGCGGGAGCTGATTTTCGCAGGAGAGCCCTGTCTGGGTTCGGCCCCGTGCTCAGCGCTGGTGCCGGGCGGACACGATGTCGAGCACGGCACGCTCCAGAGCGTATCCCGGGTCTGCCGCAGCGCCCTTGACCTCGGCGTTCACCCGCGCGGCCACCCGCATGGCGGCGGCGAGCCCCGCCTCGCTCCAGCCCCGCACCTGGCCCTGCGCTTTGCGGATCTTCCACGGCGGCATACCGAGCTCGCCCGCCATCTGGTTCGGGTTGCCACGGCCCGCTGCGGACACCCTGGCGATCGTGCGGACCGCGTCGGCGAGCGCATCCGCCAGCAACACGTTGGCCACCCCGATCTGCTGCGCCCACCGCAGCGATTCCAGCGCGGCCGCCCGGTCACCGGCCACCGCCTTCTCCGCGACCTGGAAGCCCGTCACCTCCGCCCTGCCCCGGTGGTATCGCCGCACCGCCTCCTCGTCGATCGCACCGCCGGAATCGGCGACCAACTGCGCGGCGGCCGAAGCCAGTTCCCTGAGGTCGGTGCCCACCGCGTCGATCAGAGCCACGACACCGGCCGCGTCGATGCGCCCGCCTGCCCTGCGCACCTCCCCCCGGACGAACGACTCCCGCTCGGCGGGTTTGGTGATCTTCGCGCATTCGGTGACGACAGCCCCAGCCTTGCGTAACGCCGAGGGCAACGACTTCGCGGCCTTGCTCCGCCCGCCGCCGCTGTGGACGACCACCAGCACGATGCCGTCCGCAGGGTCCCTGATGTACGACAGCACAGCGTCGGCGTTGTCCTGACCGATGTCCTGCGCGGCGTCGAGCACCACGACGCGTCCCTCGCTGAACAGTGACGGGCTCACCAGCTCCACGAACTGGGCAGGCGTGAGATCGCTCACGCGCACGCGAGTGGCATCGGCGGTCGGATCGGCGAGGCGGGCGGTGTCGAGTGCCTCCCGAACAGCCCGCTCGACGAGGAGTTCCTCCTCCCCGAGCACCAGGTGCAGTGGTGGCGGCGTAGTGGCTGGACGACTCACGGCTCGATCCTGCCACGAGCGACGTTCCTCGGCGGAGTCGTGGCGGCCTGCGGTGTGGACGCCGTATGCTACGGTCTCGTCGCCGCGGCACGCCCACGGCGGATCACAACCGAATAGCTCATCCAGAGGGGTAGAGGGAACGGCCCGTTGAAGCCCCGGCAACCGGCGTCAGCCTGTCATCTCGGATTCGTGCGAGGTAGCTGACGACATCGGTGCCAATTCCGCCCCGCGTCAGCGGGAAAGATGAGGAAGGACCTCGCGATGACCGTAGTTGTGCCCACTCCCTCCCGCCGCGCCATCGACCTCGGCCCTGCCGTGGAACTCGTGTCAAAGGAGGAGGGACACCGCCAGCCGCTGGCACCGGAGTTCGTCTCGCCGCACGATTTCTCTCCGCTGGAGGTCGCCTACGATTTCGGGCGGGTCCGCAGGGAGGACATCGAGGCGGGGCCGCGCAACATCTGGCGGTACAAGAAGCTGCTCCCCGTTCCATCGGACGTCGAGGACATCCCGAACACCGAGCCCGGTTGTACGAGGCTGGTGCGGGCCGACCGGCTCGCGAAGGAACTCGGTGTGCGGCGCCTGTGGGTGAAGGACGACACCGGAAATCCGACGCACTCGTTCAAGGACCGTGTCGTCGCCGTGGCGCTGGCCGCCGCTCGCGAGTTCGGTTTCGACACGCTCGCCTGTCCCTCCACAGGCAATCTCGCCAATGCCGTCGCCGCAGCGGCGGCCAGGGCAGGCTGGCGTTCCGTCGTGCTGATTCCGTCGTCGCTCGAGCGGGCGAAGGTGCTCACCACAGCCGTGTACGACGGCGCGCTGATCGCGGTGGACGGCAACTACGACGACGTCAACCGGCTGGCCACCCAGCTCGCCGCCGAACACGAGAGCTGGGCGTTCGTCAACGTCAACGTGCGCCCCTACTACTCGGAGGGGTCCAAGACGCTCGCGTTCGAGGTCGCCGAACAGCTTGGCTGGCGGCTTCCCGAGCAGATCGTCGTGCCTATCGCATCGGGCTCCCAACTGACCAAAGTGGACAAAGGGTTTCACGAACTCGGCGAACTCGGTCTCGTGGAGTCCACCCCGTACCGCGTGTTCGGTGCGCAGGCCACCGGATGCTCGCCGGTGTCGTCGGCGTTCCGCGAGGGCCACGACGTGGTTCGGCCGGTCCGCCCCGACACCATCGCCCGCTCGCTGGCCATCGGAAATCCCGCCGACGGGCCGTACGTCCTCGACACCGTTCGACGGACAGGTGGAGCCATCGCCGACGTCAGTGACGACGAGGTGGTGGAGGGCATCCGGCTGCTCGCCCGCACCGAGGGCATCTTCACCGAGACCGCCGGGGGTGTCACGGTCGCGACCGCCAAGAAGCTCCTCGACGAGGGCAGCCTCGACCCTGACGCCGAAACGGTCCTGCTGATCACCGGGGACGGTTTGAAGACCCTGGACGCGCTCGGCGACCGGGTGGGGCCCAAGGCCACCGTCCCGCCGTCGGTGGAGGCCGTGCAAGCCGCGCTGGACGGATGAGTTCCCCAGCGCGGCCCCGCCGCCGTCGCGGCTCCGGTCCTCGCTCGACGACGGCCGGTTGACCACCGTCCATGACCACGGCCGCGTCACCACCGGTGTCAGTCCTCGTCACGAGTGCCCCAGCGCCCGTGAGCATCCGGAGAGTGACCGGACTGGGGTGCCCATAGGTGTTGTCCGCTCCCACGCTGGTGACAGCCACCCTGGGCGACACCGCAGTGAGGAATGCGGGCAGCGTGTACCGGCTCCCGTGGTGCGGCACCTTCAAGATCTCCGCGCGGAGATCGGTCGCCGCGAGCAACTCCGCCTGCGCCGTCAGCTCGACGTCACCGGTCAGCAGGACACGTCCTGCCGGTGTAGTGGCCCGCAGCACCACCGAACTGTTGTTGACCGTGGTGCCGTCGGTGCCGCCAGTGTCGTCGGTGCCGCCGGTGCCGCCTCTGTCTCCGGTGTCTCCGGTGTCTCCGGAAGGCGGATCGACAGGCCCGGCCGGAGCCAGCACCTCCAGCCACAGTTCGGCCCAGACGAGCCGATCACCTTCCGCCAGCTCGACCACCGGAACACCACGGGTGGAGGAACTCTCCAGCACATCCCTCCACGCCCAGCCCGGGGCACGCCCGGGCCCCACGGCCACCGCACCGACGGCGCGTCCGTCGAACACCGCGGCGAGACCACCCACGTGATCGGCGTGCAGATGGGTGAGCACCACCAACGGCACCCTTTCCACATCGAGCCGGTCGAGGCAGCGGTCGAGTGACAGCGGATCGGGCCCCGTATCGACGATCACCGCTCGCCCCGGCTCCCCCGTGGCCAGGACGAGTCCGTCGCCCTGACCCACGTCGCACGCGACGAGCACCCAGTCGTCGGGCGGCCATCCCGGAGTGAGCACCCGCACCGGCAGAGCCAGCACCAACGCCACCGCCGCCAGGAGAACGAACAACGACCGTGACCGGCGGAACCGGAACCCGCAGACCAGGACGGCCACAACGACCACCGCGAGCGCTCCGCCCCACCAACCCTGCGGCCATGGAAGCACCGCGCCGGGAACCGCCGCTGCCCGCCGGGCCACGAGAATCAACCACTCCACCCCCGGACCGGCGAGGCGCACGACCAGCTCCGCGGCGCCAGGCCAGATCGGTGCGAGTATCGCGCCCACGGCGCCCAGCACGGTCACAGGAGCAACGACAGGGGCCGCCAGGAGGTTGGCGACCACGGACACCAGGCTCACCTCGCCCACCATCCCGGCGATGACCGGCGCCGTCGCGAGGAAGGCCACTGCGGGCACCGCGATCGCGTCGGCCACGCCCCGAGGCAGTCCCCTGCGGGCCAGCGTCCGAGACCACGGCGGCGCCACCAGCACGAGCGCCGCCGTCGCCACTACCGACAGCACGAAACCCATGCTCACCCCCATTTCGGGATCGTGGAGGCAGAGCACGCACACCGCCGCTGCCAGCGCGGGCAAGGCGGACCCACGACGGCCGAGGACGAGGGCGAGCAGGCCCACGGCACCCATCACACCGGCCCGCAGGACGCTCGGCTCGTACCCCACGAGGACCACGAACCCGGCGAGCGCGCCTGCGGCGAGCGCGGCAGAACCGCGCGGCCCGAAACGGAAGGCCCGCGCCAGCAACAACACCGCGCCGCACACAATGGCCACATTGGACCCGGACACGGCGGTGAGGTGCGACATCCCCGCGTCGAGGAACTCCTGCTCGACCCGGCCCGGCAGCCCGGTGGTATCGCCCACGACCAGTCCTGGCAGCAGGCTGGCCGATTCCTGGTCGAGTACGCCGGATACATCGCGGAACGCGACCCGCAACGATTCGCCGCCCCGCTGCCACCACGGTGCTTCCCCTTCAACGCTGGGCGGCCCGCGCACGTAACCAACCGCGACCGTCAGCTCGTGAGGACGCGCGGGCGCCAGCTCGGCGCGTGCCGTCACCCGCTGTCCGACGAGCACACCGGCCCACGACTCCGCCGCGCCGAGCAACAACACACGGCCATCCGAATCGATGCGCTCCCCACCGAAGTTCACATGCCGGACATCCACGGGTACGAGCACCGACCGGGTTCCGCCTCGCAGGGAGCCGTACCCACTCGTGTGCACCTGGCGCGGCCGCTCCGCGACCACGGCGGTCAGCATCACCTCCTCCCCTCTTCGCGCCCTCTCCCTGAGCGGATCATGTTCCGCGTCGTACAACCGGACTGCGGTTGGCCACGCCGTGAGCAGTCCGCACATCAGGAGCGCACCGGCAGCCGGTCGCCATCGCGAGCGGTCACAACGTTTCCGTGGGCAGTCCGACCGCTCAGACCGTCCGCCTCGACCGGGGCAGGCAGCTGATCCGGAGCGGCTGGTGCCGTGAGCTCCTCCAGTGGCCTCAGTTCCGCCAACGCCGCTACTTTCGCCAACGCCGCCGACGTCGGCAGCTCCGTCGGTGCCGTCGGTGCCGTCAGCGCGGCCAGACCGGCCGGACCACCGCCACAACGCCATACCGCAGACGCAGCCGGTGGCCCCGCACAGCACGGCAAGCCACCAGCCGCCCAGAAGGCCGAGAATCGTCGCCGCCCACACCGTCACCGCCGCGGGCACCAACCGCCAGTCGTGCCGTCCTATGCTGGTGGGAGCCGGGTGTTCCGCAACCCGAACGATCACGTTTGTTCTCCGTCATCCGACGGATACCCGGTCGCGCAGGCGCGCGAACCGCTTGGCGCCGATACCGTCGATCTCACGAAGTTGCTCGACAGACGTGAACCGTCCATGGCTGTCGCGCCATTCGAGGATTCGCGCCGCCGTCACTTCCCCCACGCCCGGCAGAGTCTCCAGCAACCCTTGATCAGCGGAGTTCAGATCCACCTTCGACGACGTTGAACCGTCTGATGTGGACACGCTGGAGGTGCCTGCCTTGTCCTCCTGGCTCGCACCCGGAGGCGGTGTCACGCCGACGTAGATCTGCTCACCGTCCGAGACCCGGCGCGCCAGATTGACCGTGAGCAGGTCGGCACCCCGCTTCGCCCCTCCCGCGAGCTCGACGGCGTCGGCGACCCGGGCACCGGGTTCCACGGTGATCAGCCCGGGTTCAGCGACCTTCCCGACGACGCTGACCACCAGGGATGTCGCGGTGGCGCTCGCGGGTGTCCCCGCACCCGAGGGAGGAAGATTCGGCACCGAGTTCTGGCGGGCCACGGGTAATGGCGGCGCTCGCTCCGGCTCAGGACCGCTGCCGATCAGCATCGCGGTGACGACACCGAGAACCACCCCTGCCACCGCCGCGACGACCATGGCAGGCCTGCGGCGTGCGGGCGCGCCACCGTGCAGGCCGGGACGCCAACGCTCCACAAGCCTGGCAAGCGGTGTCTCGCCTGACGGTTCGCGATGGCGTGGTGATGGCCTGCTCACCGCCTCCGGACGCTCAGCGTGCCCACTGGCCTCGGCGGCCAACTGCGCGAGCCGCACACGCTGTGGCGGCCCGCCGACGTCGCCAGGACCGGATCGGTCCTCACTGAGCACGTCCACACGGCAAGGGCTGTCGCCGCTGTCCTCTATGCAGTCGCCGGCGTGGCCCGTGCGATCACCGGCCTCGGTTTCCCGAACCGTACGAACAGCACTCACACCGGGAACGCCGTGGACACCATCGACGCCCCCGCCACGGTCCCGATCCTGCTCGTCCATCCGGAACTCGAGATTACGGCGATACTGTACGGACTCTGCTCGCGCTGTTCGGGACATCGTGCCCGTAACCGACGCCGTGTTCTCCGCCGTCGCGTTCCCTGTCGTCTCGACCATGCGTTCGACGCTACGGTGACACGGCTGTTCGGCACGAGAGGATCGCACTGCGCCTGTGGACAACTCCGATCCTGTGGACAACTCGGCCGCGACAGGCGTCCTCGGCTCGACGCGGTGTCACGATCACGTCACCGGAATCGCCGATGCACCACCACACCGACCACACCGGGACCGGTGTGCGCACCGATCACCGCCCCCAACTCGGAGACGACGCATCCCAATGATCCTGACAACCTCTCGTCGAGCCGCGTGGCGATCGCCGCGGCGCGGTCAGGAGCCGCCAAGTGGTGGACAGCGACCGACACCTCGCCGTCACCGGCGGCCTCTTCAGCAAGGTCCACCAAGCGGTTCAGCGCACGGTGTATGGTGCGCACCTTCTCCAATGGACGGATCTCGCCGTCGGTCATGTGCAACACCGGCTTCACCGCGAGCGCGGTGCCGAGCAATGCCGAAGCCGCACCGATCCGACCGCCGCGCCGCAGATATTCCAGGGTCTCCACGACGAAGAACGTGTCCGATGCCTCGGCTGCGGCCACGGCGGCCCGCTCGACCTCCGCGACATCGTGGCCGCGGCCCGCCGCCTCCGCGGCGTCGAGCACGGCGAAGCCCAAGCCCATCGCGATGGAGCGTGAATCGACCACGCGCACGAGGTCGGGCCCCACTTCCTGAGCGGCGAGCAGCGCGGCCTCCCAAGTACCGGACAGCTTCTTCGACAGGTGGATCGACACGATGGCGTCGGCCCCCGCGTCCAGCGCATTCCGGTAAACCGCTGCGAAGGCCGCGGGCGAGGGTCGCGAGGTCGTCACGATCTTCCGCTGCGCCAGCGCGCTCGCCAGTGCCGAGGGGCCGAACTCGACGCCGTCGAGCGAGGAGACACCATCGACGAGGACATGCAGTGGAACGACGGTGATGTCGCTCCGCTCGGCGAAACCCTCGGGCAGATGCGCTGTGGAATCCGTGACAACCGCGACCGGCACGCCGGTCAGCCTACGTGGCCGAACCGGTCGGCGTCGGCAGCGACGGCGCCCTCATGGGTGACCAGCGGCCGGATCAGCTCGGCCATCGCGGCGCCGACCGCCGCGTGCCCTTCCCAGCCCCAGTGCATGCCGTCTGGGTTGCCGTGCCCACCGAAGACATGAGAGGCCACGACGGCCGGCACGTCCAGTACAGGGACGCCTTTGCCTTCGGCCCAGCCCGCGATGGCGGCGGCGGTACGCGGACGCGCGGTCTGCACATGACCGTACGACCGCGCGCGATGCACCGACGGCAGCCAGGCCACCACGGGCAGCGAGGGACGCAGCACACGCAGCGCGGACAGGGCCGTGTCGAGGTAGCGCGCGGTCAGGCGCGGAGGCAGGGCGGAGGGCCGTCCCCGCAACGCGACCGACAGCAGGGGCTGCGCGGCGAGATACGCCCCGCGCACGATGCGCCGAAGCGGATCGGGCCGGAGATAGCGCAAACCCGTGCGCAGGTACGTCGGTAGCGGTGACGGCAGCGTGTCCATGCTGCCCACCGCGAGCACCACGACATCCGTCCGGTGCAACTCCGCCCACACCCGGGGATCGCCGATCATCGACCACCACGCGTCGCGGGCGGTCCACCCCGCTCCCGCGACGAGTTCGGCGCTTCCCCCGAGGGCGCGCGCGGCGGCATTCGGCCACAGCCTCGGATCATCTGCAGGGCAGCCACCTTCGGGGCCGTGGAAGCTCAGCGAGTCACCGAACACGAGAATCCGTGGTGAGCCCGGCTTCGTCACCCGGTGATTCCCGCGTTGTAGGCGCGCAGTCTCCACGTGCCGGCCTGGTGCTCCAGCTCCACCCAATGACAGTTGCCGATGCCCCCGAGCGACGGCCACAACTCGACGGGCAGCCGCAGCAACTTCGCGGTCAGCGCGAGGATCAACCCGCCGTGCGCGGCGAACAGCACGGTGGCAGCTCTCTCGTCGCTGTTGAGCAGGTCGGCGACCACCTCGTGGGCCCGCTCGGCGACCTCGAGGCGGGACTCGCCACCCGGCGGGGCCCACGTCGCGTCGAGCCGCCAGCGGTCGCGCTCGCCGGGCGCGCGCTCGTCCACGGCCGCGCCGGTGAGACCCTGCCACTCGCCGAGATGGGTCTCGCGCAGCCGCTTGTCCAGCCGCAGCGGCAGATCGAACGCCTCCGTCAGCACCGTGGCGGTATCGGTGGCCCTGCGCAGGTCGGATGCGATGACGAGACCGGGCTCGAACCGGGCGAGCGCCGACGCGGCGAACCGCGCCTGTTTCCAGCCGACCTCGGTCAGTGCCGAGTCGAGCTGCCCCTGCATCCGTCCTGCCGCGTTGTAATCGGTCTCACCGTGCCGCCAGAGCACGAGCCGCCGGAGTGTCACGGCGCGTCCGTCCCCTGGTCACCGTCGGCACCTTCGTCGTCCTCCGGCCGCGGTCCCAGCCCTGTCACCTCGATGCGAGGGCAGTCCTTCCACAGCCGTTCCAGACCGTAGAACGCGCGCTCCTCGGTGTGCTGAACGTGCACGACGACGTCAACGTAGTCGAGCAGCACCCAGCGCCCCTCCCTGGCGCCTTCCCTGCGCACCGGCTTGTGCCCCGCGGTGCGCAGCTTCTCCTCGATGTTGTCAACGATGGCCCCGATCTGCCGCTCGTTGGGTGCGGACGCGATCACGAAGACGTCTGTGATCACGAGCCGCTCCGAGACATCGAGCAACACCACGTCGGTCGCCTTCTTGTCCGAGGCCGCTCGTGCGGCCGCGGTCGCGAGGTCTCGGGCTTCGGCCGTCGCTGCCACGGTGCTCCTTACTGAGTAGAACGTATGCCGGAAAAGCCTACCCGCAGCCGGACAACGGGTGCGCCCCGATATCAGCCCTGATCCCGCGTGTACAGCCTGCGTTTGTCGATGTAGCGCACCACACCGTCGGGCATCAGGTACCACACGGGCTCGCCGTTGCGCACCCGCTCGCGACACGCGGTGGAGGAGATGGCCATCGCGGTGACCTCGACGAGGCTCACCCTGCCCTCCGGCAGGTGGTGGCCGTTCAACTGGTAGCCCGGGCGGGTGACACCGATGAAGTGAGCCAGCTCGAACAGTTCGTCCGCGTCGCGCCAGGTCAGGATCTGTTCGAGCGCGTCGGCTCCGGTGATGAAGTACAACTCGTCGTCGGGGTACTCCGCGCGGAGGTCACGCAGCGTGTCCACGGTGTAGGTCTGGCCGCCCCTGTCGATGTCCACCCTGCTGACGGAGAACACCGGGTTCGACGCGGTGGCGATGACGGTCATGAGGTAGCGGTCCTCAGCCTTCGACACCGCCCTGCCCGCCTTCTGCCAGGGCTGTCCCGTGGGGACGAAGATGACCTCGTCGAGCCCGAACCGGTGTTGCACCTCGCTCGCGGCGACGAGGTGACCGTTGTGGACGGGATCGAACGTGCCACCCATGACCCCGAGCCGACGTGCGGACATGGCAACCCACCTTAGACGCTGCACCGGGCCACCGGCGGTTCCGGCGGTCCATGCAATGCAACCACCGTGCCGCTCGGGGCCTTTCCCGGCGCTCACTCCTGTGGCACAGTTCACCACCGGGCGTGGACTGAACCACCGGGAGGGACGACATGACCGGCACGGGTG
Organism: Saccharomonospora xinjiangensis XJ-54; assembly: GCF_000258175.1. Classification (NCBI taxonomy): domain Bacteria; kingdom Bacillati; phylum Actinomycetota; class Actinomycetes; order Pseudonocardiales; family Pseudonocardiaceae; genus Saccharomonospora; species Saccharomonospora xinjiangensis. Next base: position 881,292 of record NZ_JH636049.1, read on the forward strand.
TGGAGATCACCGGGGAGTCCGCAGGGCGGCACCGGCTGCCGATCAGGACACTGTTCGCCGCCAGTGCGGGCAACGCGCTGGAGTGGTTCGACTGGACGATCTACGCCACCTTCAGCATCTACTTCGCGAGCGCCTTCTTCCCCGGCGATCTCGCGCAGATCAACACCTTCGCCACGTACGCACTCGCGTTCTTCTTCCGCCCGCTCGGCGGGATGATCATCGGCCGATTCGCCGATCTACGTGGGCGCAAACCAGCGATGATCTTCACGATCACGCTCATGGCAGGTGGTTCGGTGATGATCGGTGTGCTGCCGAGCTACGACCAGATCGGGTGGGGCGCGCCGCTGCTGTTGCTGCTCGCCCGTATCGCGCAGGGGCTCTCACTCGGCGGCGAGGTGTCCAACGCGTCCGCCTACCTCGCCGAGGTGGCACCCCCGGAGCGACGTGGCCGGTACTCCTCGTTCTTCTACATCTCCACCGGGACCGCCGTGCTCATCGCCTCCGTTCTCGGCTTCCTCCTCGCCCGTTCGCTGACCACCTCCCAGCTGGAGTCGTGGGGGTGGAGGCTGCCTTTCCTGCTCGGTGGTGTGCTCGGGCTCGTCGCCCTCTGGTTGCGCCGCACCCTCGACGAGACCGAACAGTTCCGCAGCAACGCCTCCGCCGCACGGCGCGTTCACCGGCCGCTGCTGACCACACTGCGGCAGCACCCGAAGGCTGTGGGACAGCTCGTCGGGTTCACGATGCTGTCCACACTGTGCTACTACACCTTCTTCAGTGCGCTCACGCCCTTCGCCGTCAACGCGCGGGGTGCGGACGATGTGGACGTGTTCCTGGCACTGTCCATCGCGACGGCGTTGTTCGTGGCATTGCAGTACCCCATGGGCGCGCTGTCCGACCGGGTCGGCCGCAGACCGCAACTGCTGGTGTGGTCTGCGGCCACAGCGGTTCTGGTGGTGCCGCTGTCGTCCTTCGTGCAGCCGGGGCTTCTCAACCTCCTCCTCGTGTTCTGCGTCGGGCTCGGTCTCTACACCGCGATGACCTCCATCGCGCCCGCCGTCATGAGCGAGTTGTTCCCCACGTCTCTGCGCGGACTGGGCATCGGCGCCTGGTACAACCTGACCGTCGCGGTATTCGGCGGCACCGCGCCGTTACTGATCACGGCGCTGTCGGCGGCCGGCCTTTCCACGGCGTTCTTCGGCTACGTCGCCACGGCGGCGGTCGTCACGTTCCTGGTCGTCTGGCGCCTGCCCGAGACCAGCGGCACCCATCTGCGCTGAGCGGGTGCGGTGAAGGGTCCACGCGGCGAGCGCCACACCGGCGAGGGCGAGCAGTGTGCTCACGAACAACGGAGCCCGTACTGCGGAACCGCCCGCGAGGCCGATGCCTCCAAGCCACGGCCCCACCGCCGCGCCGACGTTGAACGCGGCCGTCGCCAGGCCACTGCCTACCGTCGGCGCCCTTTCGGCCACGGCCAGCGCACGCGCGATCAGCGTCGCGCCCACCGCGAACGAGAGGGCGCCCTGGAGGAACACCGCCGTCAGCGCGGGCACCGGTGACGACATCGTCGTGGCGGGGAAGGCAAGGAACACCCAGCCGGCGACGAGTGCGGCACCGCCACCGACGAGCACGCGCCCCGGCCACGCGTCGGCCGTACGGCCTGCCGCCGTGACTCCGGCGAACGCGCCCAGCCCGAACAGCGCCAGCACCACCGGCACCCACATCGTGGGAAGATCGAGGGCCTCCGTCGCGATCGGCCCCAGGAACGTGAACGAGGCGAACGTGGCCCCGTTGACAAGAGCGCCTGCCAGCAACGTCAGCAGCAGCTTCGGGTCACGAAGTACGGACCATTCGGATCGTGCGCTCGGCTTCGCTTCCGCACCGCCACCGTCCGGCACGGTTCGCGTGATCGCCACGAGCGCGGGCGCGGACAGGGCCGCCACCGCCCAGAACGCCGCTCTCCATCCCCACAGCTGACCGAGCACCGCACCGGCAGGTACTCCGACGACGCACGCGAGAGTGGTCCCCGACAGCAGGATGGAGGTGGCCCTCGCCCTGGACTCCGGCGTCACCATGGCCGCCGCGGATGCCAGCGCGACGGCGAGGAAACCGGCGTTCGCGAGCGCGCCGACCACCCGCGTGGCCACCAGGACGGCGAAGTCGGTGCTCAGTGCCCCGACGACGTGCACGACCAGGAAAGTACCGAGAAAACCCAGTAGGGCTTTGCGGCGCGACCAGCGGAGACTGAGTGTGGCCATGGCCGGTGCGCCGACGATCATTCCGACGGCGAAGGCGGACGTGAGCAGGCCAGCGGTGGCCACTGACACGTCGAGATCGGTGGCGATTCCCGCCACGAGGCCCGACAGCATGAATTCGGAGGTGCCCTGGGCGAACACAGCCAGCCCGAGCAGGTACAACACGTGTGGCACGACGACTCCAGACGACGTCACGGAAAGCGTGGTGACAGTCGGCGTGGATCCGTCCACTACGGACTTCGCAGGGAAACACTCGCACGCCGGGGCATCACCACGAAAGGGCGGAAGCCGAAGCCGGTCGCCACGAGCGACGGTGCGACGTCATTTCCCCGCGAGCGCGAGAGGCAGGCGAGGTTCAGTCGGCACGCGAAGCCACCGGAGCGACCGGTGGCTCGGGTCTGGATGCCTCGGGGCTGGACACAGCGCGAGCGTAGCAGGCCCCGTGCCGGCCCGTGATCCGGTTTTCGTTCGCGCCGAGCACGCGTACAGGAAGTGCGAAGACGTGGACATCGACTGCGGACACCCGTACGGGAAGTGCAGGCACCCGTGCACAGGGTGCGGACACGGTGGATGGGCGTCAGCGGCGACGACGCACGGGCACCAGGTCATCGGCGTGGACGACCTCGCGGCGTTGCTCCGGCGGGAGTTCGTGGGAGGAGCGGCCGATGAGCTCAGGTAGCTCGGTGACGTCGAAGGCCACGACGCCGCGTGCCACGACGACCTGCTCCTGGTTCACCAGGTCCACGACGTCACCGGCCTGGAAGTCCCCGTCCACCCCGACGATGCCCGCCGCCAGCAGCGAGCGGCGGTGTCGCACCACGGCCGTGACGGCACCGTCGTCCAGCAGGAGCCTTCCGCGCGAACCCGCCGCGTACCCGAGCCAGAACCGGCGCGCGGACATCCGGGCCGGCGCGTGCGTGAACGCCGTGCCGACCCCGGCTTCCCCCAGCGCCGAACGCGCCTGCTCGGCCGCGGCGATCAGCACCGGAATCCCGGCAGCCGCGGCCGTTCGTGCGGCGGCGACCTTGGACATCATGCCGCCCGTTCCCAGCCCTGAGCTGGACCGGCCGACGGCGAGGCCCTCCAAATCGGATTCCGACGTCACCTCGGCTATCTTGCGCGTTCCTCCAGCCCGGGGATCACCGTCGTACAGAGCGTCCACATCGGACAGCAGGACGAGACCGTCGGCGCCGATCAGGTGAGCGACGAGCGAGGCGAGCCTGTCGTTGTCGCCGAACCGGATCTCCTCGGTGGCGACGGTGTCGTTCTCGTTCACCACCGGCACCGCGCCAAGCGCCAACAGCCGGGAGAACGTGCGCTGGGCGTTGCGGTAATGCGCTCGCCTCACCACGTCGTCGGAGGTCAGCAGCACCTGCCCCACGGTGAGCGAGTACCGGCCGAACGACTCGGCGTAGGCATGAGCGAGGGCGAGCTGCCCGACGCTCGCGGCGGCCTGCTGTGTCGCGAGGTCCTTCGGGCGCGCACTCAGCGACAACGGCGCCAGCCCCGCACCGATGGCGCCCGAGGACACCAGCACGATCTGCGTCCCGCGCTCCACCCGCTGGGCGATGGCATCGACGAGCGCGTCCAGCCGTGCGACGTCGAGCCCGCTTCCCGCCGTGGTCAGCGCCGACGAGCCGACCTTCACGACAAGACGCCCGGCACGGGCGATGGCGGCCCGCACCTCACTCATCGGCGCCCTCGGCAGGCTCACCCGTCCCCGGGTCCCCGGAGTCGTCCGCGACGTCGTCGGGGGTCCCCTCCCGACGCAGCCTGCGAGCTTCCTTCCGCTCGGCAGCGGTCACCCTGTCGGACCGTTCGAGCCGAGGATCGGTGCCGCGTCCGGTCAGCGTGCTCACCACACCCGGGGTCGAGGGTTCCCAGTCGAACGTGACCCCTGCGATGGTGACCGGGCATCCCGGCTCGGCACCGAGCCGCGCCAATCGATCCTCCACACCGAGACGGTTCAGCCGGTCGGCGAGATAGCCCACGGCCTCGTCGTTGGCGAAGTTCGTCTGCCGGATCCACCGCTCGGGTTTGGCGCCCCGCACGATGAACCCGCCCTCCTCCTCCGGATCGGGTTCGACCGTGAACCCGCCGTCGTCCACGGCCTTCGGGGTCACCACGACCTTCGTCGGTGTCGGCGCTGGCTGCGACGCGCGATAGGACTCAACGATCTCGCCGAGAGCGTAGGTAAGCTCGCTGAGGCCCTTGTGCGCGACGGTGGAGATCTCGAAGACCCGCAGGCCGCGCGCCTCGAACTCCGGCCTCACCAGTTCGGCCAGCTCGGCGGCGTCCGGCACATCGATCTTGTTGAGCACCACGATTCGCGGGCGGGTGGCCAGATCACCCCCGAGCGCGGGGGTGTACCGGGACAGCTCCTCCTCCAGAGCATCGACGTCGGACACCGGATCGCGGCCCGGCTCATAGGTGGCGCAGTCCACCACGTGCACGAGCACGGCGCACCGTTCGATGTGACGCAGGAAGTCGAGGCCGAGTCCCTTGCCCTGGCTGGCGCCGGGAATGAGCCCCGGCACGTCGGCCATCGTGAACACCACGTCACCTGCCGTCACGACGCCCAGGTTCGGCACCAGCGTCGTGAACGGATAGTCCGCGATCTTCGGTTTGGCCGCCGACAGCACGGAGATCAGCGACGACTTCCCTGCCGAGGGGAAGCCGAGCAGGCCGACGTCGGCCACCGACCGCAGTTCGAGGACGAGGTCTCGCTGCTCACCGGGTTCCCCCAGCAACGCGAACCCGGGGGCCTTGCGGGCCTTCGACGCGAGCGCGGCATTGCCGAGCCCACCGCGACCGCCCTGCGCGGCCACGAACCGGGTTCCCTCACCGATGAGATCTGCCAGTACCTCGCCGTCCTCGGTGAGCACGACGGTGCCGTCGGGAACCCGCAGTTCCAGCGTCTCACCCGCGGCACCGCTGCGGTGACCACCCTGGCCCTGCTTGCCGTTGCCGCCTCGCGCGTGCGGGCGGAAGTGGAAGTCCAGCAGCGTGTGCACCCCGGAATCGACGACGAGCACCACATCACCACCGTGGCCGCCGTTGCCGCCGTCGGGCCCGCCGAGTGGCTTGAACTTCTCACGGTGCACCGACGCGCAGCCGTTCCCGCCGTCGCCCGCGGCGACATGAATCACCGCGCGATCCACGAATCGGGATGCCATTGGGGCCGCCTTCCTGGGCAAATAACACCTGTGACAGCAAAACGAGGGACGGGGCCGGAGGTGTTCCGGGCCCGTCCCTCGTTTCGAGTAGCGTGCGCTGGCCGGGCCGGTCAGGCCTCGACCGGCACGATGTTGACCGTCTTGCGGCCACGCTTCGTGCCGAACTCCACCGAGCCCGGAGCAAGAGCGAACAGAGTGTCGTCTCCTCCACGGCCGACGTTCACGCCGGGGTGGAACTTGGTGCCGCGCTGACGGACGATGATCTCGCCCGCCTTCACGACCTGACCGCCAAACCGCTTGACACCGAGGTACTTCGGGTTGGAGTCACGGCCGTTGCGAGAGCTGGACGCGCCCTTCTTGTGTGCCATGGCTGGTCAGGTTCCTCACTTGTTGATGCCGGTGACCTCAAGGCGGGTCAGCTGCTGCCGGTGACCCTGGCGCTTGTGGTAGCCGGTCTTGTTCTTGAACTTGTGGATGCGGATCTTCGGGCCCTTGGTCTGCTCGACGATCTTGCCCGTCACCGAGACCTTCGCCAGCGCGTCGGCGTCCGTCGTGACCTTGCCGTCGTCAACCACCATCACGGCGGGAAGGGTGTGCTCGGTGCCCGGCTCGCCGTCGAGCTTCTCGACCTCGACGACATCGCCGACGGCGACCTTGTACTGCTTGCCGCCGGTCTTGACGACTGCATACGCCGACACGGAAGTCTCCTGATTACTCGACTACTAAATTGGGGCTACGACGACCCGCCAGGTCGCGGGCCGTCTTACAGGGTACTGAGTGCTCTCCGGCAGCGGCGCACCGGGGTCGCGTGGGATCCGGTGCGCCGCGACGGGTTCCTCAGCCGTTGTCCCTGGCGGGCACCGGTGGCCCTGCGGGACGGCTCGCGGCGCGGCGCGGCCGCCGCGCCACCCTCTGCGCGGGAGCGGGGATCACCGGTTCCTCGTCTCGTGTTGCGGGCCGAGCGTGTTCCGCCGGCTTCTCCTTCGCGGGCTCCGCGCGCTCCGGCGCGGGAGGCACGGCGCCGTTACGGTGTTCGACGGGCTCGCGCGTGGCCTCGGGCCTGCCTGCGCCGGTTTCCCGGGACTCCGCGCGACTCTCGTCCGGCTCCCGGGGAGTCCGGGGCTCCGTGGCCTTCTGTTCCTGCGGAGCCTCGGCGGATTTCGTGGCGACGACCTTGGAGGCATTGGCCACGGCCTGCACCGCGGACACCACCGACTCACGCTGTTCCGGGGTGGGAACCTGCGGAGCCTGCTCGGCGCTCTTCGCGGCCTCCTGCTCGGCGGCCTTCGCCGCCTTGCGCGAACGGCGGGACGTGTGCTGGCCACCCTGGTGTGCTCCGTGATGACCGTGGTTCGCGCCGCCCCCACCGTGCCCGTTGCCGCGCTGCGGTTCCGTCGAAACGATCACGCCACGGCCCTTGCAGTGCTCGCAGGTGGTGGAGAACGCCTCCAGCAGGCCCGTGCCGACGCGCTTGCGCGTCATCTGCACCAGTCCCAGCGACGTCACCTCCGCGACCTGATGGCGCGTGCGGTCGCGCCCAAGGCACTCGGTGAGCCTGCGCAGCACCAGCTCACGGTTCGACTCCAGCACCATGTCGATGAAGTCGATCACGATGATGCCGCCGATGTCCCTCAGGCGGAGCTGCCGCACGATCTCCTCAGCCGACTCCAGGTTGTTCCTGGTGACCGTCTCTTCGAGGTTTCCACCGGAGCCGGTGAACTTGCCCGTGTTGACATCGATCACCGTCATCGCCTCGGTGCGGTCGATCACCAGGTAGCCGCCGGACGGCAGCCACACCTTGCGGTCGAGCGCCTTCATGAGCTGTTCGTCGATCCGGTAGTCAGCGAACACGTCCCCGGTACCCACGTACCGCTTGACGCGGTCGAGCAGGTCCGGCGCGACGTGCTCGACGTAGGAGCGGATGGTCTCCCACGCCGTGCTGCCCTGGATCTCCAGCTTGCTGAAGTCCTCGGTGAACAGGTCACGGACCACCTTCACCAGCAGGTCCGGCTCCTCGTACAGCAGAACGGGGGCGCTGCCCTTCTTACCGTTCGCCGCGTCGGCCTTCTCCTTGATGACCTGCCACTGCGCCTCCAGCCTGCGGACGTCCCTGGCGAGCTCGGCCTCGGTGACGCCCTCGGAAGCCGTCCGGATGATCACACCGGCGTCGGTGGGGACGATCCGCTTGAGGATGTCCTTGAGTCTGCGTCGCTCGTTCTCGGGGAGCTTCCGCGAGATGCCGGTGGCACCACCGGACGGCACGTACACGAGGAACCTGCCAGGCAGGGAGATCTGCGTGGTCAGACGCGCGCCCTTGTGACCGACGGGGTCCTTGGTCACCTGCACGAGCACGTGGTCGCCGCTGGACAGCGCCTGCTCGATCTTGCGGGCCTTGCCTTCGAGGCCGGCCGCGTCCCAATCGACCTCACCGGCGTACAGCACGGCGTTGCGTCCACGCCCGATGTCGATGAACGCCGCCTCCATGGAGGGCAGCACGTTCTGCACCCTGCCGAGGTAGACGTTGCCGACGATCGAGCCTGTGCCTGCCGAGGTGACGAAGTGCTCGACGAGCACGCCGTCCTCGAGGACACCGATCTGGGTCGAGTCGCCGCGTTCGGCCACCACCATGGTGCGCTCGACCGACTCACGCCTCGCGAGGAACTCCGACTCCGACAGGATCGGGGCGCGCCTGCGACCTGCTTCCCTGCCGTCGCGGCGGCGCTGGCGCTTGGCCTCCAGCCGTGTCGAGCCCCGCACGCTGCGGACGCCGTCCTCCGCCTTGCCCTCCTTCTCCTCGGCGGGCTTGGACTCCCTGACGTGCACGACCGTGTTCGGCGGGTCGTCCGAGGCAGCGGCTTCGGCGTGGTCGTCGTCACCGCTCTTGCGGCGGCGACGTCGGCGGCGGCGCCTGCTGGCCGTTTCCGTCTCCGCCTGTTCCTTGTGTTCCCCTGCGCCGTTCTCCTGCTTGGCCTGCGGCTCTTCGTCGGGGGTCGTGTCCTCGTCCGGCTGCTCGGACTCCGGCGAATGCTGCTGTTCGTCACCCGTGCCCGCGTCATCACCGCCCTTGCCCCTGCCCCGGCCTCGGCGACCCCGCCGACGGCGCCGTCGGCTGCCGCCCTCGCCATCGCCGTCGCCGTCACCGTCGGCTGTCCGGTCCTGGTCGTGCTCGGTCTCGCTCTCCGCGGCCTCACCGGTGTCCTGCTGCGCCGGGGTGACAGGGGCTGCTGCCACCGTGACCGGATCGGGCGGGAGGAACAGCGGCGAGGGCGCCGCGAAGATCGGGGTGTGCGGCGGTGTGGGCTCCTGCGCCCGCACGGGTGGCGTGAGTGCGGGTGGGGTGAGCGCCTGCGGCGTCGCCGCGGCGAACGGCGCCGTCGGCGGGGGCACCGTGGCCGCCCGGCGCGGGGCCTCCCGCTCCGGCTCCATGCCGCCCGGCACAGCAGCAGCCTCGCCGCCCTGCTGCGCCTCCCTCTCCTTCACATCGGCTCGCACCGGCTCACCTGCGGTTCCGGTACCGGCTTCCGTCCCGATCCCCGGCGATGGTCGCTCGCTGTCCCGCGTCCTCACCGGCGCTTCGGTGTCCGCCACGCCGCCGGTGCTGTCTGTTCCGCCGGTGCTGTCCGCGCTGCCTTCGGCCGCCGGTACCGCTGCCTTCGCCCCGGGCTCCTCGGCGTGCCCTTCGGTTTCCGTGGTGGCCCCCGGTTGCGCGGTCGCCCCGAGTGCCTCCGCCACCCGCACGGCGACGTCCTTCGCGACGCCCGACTGCGGGCTTCGCGCGGTGTGGCCGAGCTGCGCCAATGTGGCGAGCACCTCACGGCTGCTGGTACCCAGCACCTTGGCCAGCACGTGAACCCGGGTCTTGTCCGGGAGTTCGGCCAGCGCACGCGCGGTGGGTGTGGCGGCAGTCCCGCCAGCGTTCTCGGCGGGTGTCTCCGCGTTCGACATACATCTCCTCCGCCCCCGGGCGCGTTCATCACGCGGCCGCACAGGAGCCGTTCTCTGTTGTGTACCGCCCTGGTGAGGTCACCGAGACGGAAATCCTTGCCTTGCATGTCACCGGAGGGCCGGACGAACCGGCACGGACCCCCGATGACGGGTCCCGCGACGACGAACCGGTTCGACCTCCAACGCCCCGCAAAGCGTCGCCACGTCGTCGAGCCGCCCGACACAGGATGTGGGTGGCGGCGACCAACGCGCGGTTTTCCCAGCGCATCGCCGGGTCGCCCTGAGCTGTCCGCCACCTCGTCGGCGGCGATGCCAACCCGGCAACCGACATCCAGTATCCCACATGGCCCGGCTGTCATCGTTCGCGTTCGGCAACGAGTGCGACTCGACGTGCCCGTTCGTTCGGCTTGTCGGCCTCTGACCTGCTCGTTACCGTGCGCAGACGGGGACACGACACGCGCGGACGTGACGGAGGTGGGCGTGCGCAGCAGCGCCGGTGCGGTCCTGCTCACCGTTCTGCTCCTGCTCGCGGGTGGTGCCGGGACGGACACCGTTCGTGGCGGGGTCCGGCAGTGCGACACGGGGGGCCAGGTCGTGCGCTATCTCGTGGTGTTCGAGCCACCGACCCACAGTGCCCAGGCCGCGGCACGGGTGGACGCCGCGTGCGGCGAGTTGGGGACCTTCCACGCGCAGATCGCGGTCGGGGTGGCCACCTCGGCCGACAACCGCTTCACCGAATACATCGGACCGCGCCGCGCGATCGCGTCGCGGGAGCCCGGCCATACCAGCCAGTCGGCGGGCACGGTGCCGAGGTCACCGGACGAGTTCACCGGCGACGCGAACGACCTCACGGATCGGCAGTGGAACCTGCGCGCGATCCGCGCCGAGCAGGCACACACCCGGCAGCGGGGCAGCGACGACGCGGTGATCGGCGTGCTCGACTCCGGGATCGACGCCGACCACCCCGATCTTCGACACAGCGTGGACAGCGAACTGTCGGCCGGGTGCCTCTCGGGTGCCGCGGACCCGAACCCGTCGAGCTGGAGACCTGGCGCGTCGGCTCACGGCACCCATGTCGCCGGTGTCCTCGCCGCCGCCGACGACGCCCGCGGTGTGACCGGCGTCGCGCCCGGTGCCCGGGTGGCGTCCGTTCGGGTCGTGGACGACGCGGGGAGGGTGACGCCGGAGGCCGCCGTGTGCGGGCTGATGTGGGCGGCAGACCATGACTTCGACCTTGTGAACGGGAGTTTTCTCGTGTCGCCGTGGCCGGGTACCTGCGCGCGGGGCTCCGGGCGCGATGCCGTGCGCGAGGCGATCCGGCGCGCCCTGCGCCATGCCCACGAGCGGGGCACGCTCACCGTCGTGGCCGCGTCCAACAAGGCCGCCGAGCTGACTCCTTCCCACGCACTCGCCCCGGAAGGCCGCGCGTGCGAGGTTCTGCCCGCAGGTCTCCGGGACGCCGTGTCGGTGTCGGCTTCCACCCGGGACGGCAGGAAGGCAGGGTACAGCTCCTACGGCCTCGGGGTGATCGATCTCACTGCTCCCGGCGGAGACGGCGGCCGGTGTGTGCTCTCCACCGTGCCGGGCGGCTACGCGACGCTGTGCGGCACGTCGATGGCCGCACCGCACGTCACCGGCGTGGCCGCGCTGGTGGCGTCCGAGCGTCCCGGCGCGCCGCCCGACCAGCTACGCCGCACCCTCACCGAGACAGCCACCTCGGTACCCTGCCCCGACGACGACCTCACCGGCAACGGCACCCAGGACACCCACTGCGAGGGCCACACCGGCTACAACGGTTTCTTCGGCCACGGCAGGGTCGATGCCCTCACTGCCGTGGAGCAGGCCACCGGGTTCCGCTGATCGACCCGCGGCGCACCGATCGCGACGCCGCACCGCGCTCGCGGTGAGCCTGCGGCCCGGTCAGCGCAGCAACGTGTGCAGCCTCCTCGACACGCCGTAGACACCGAGCGCGGCGAGGCCCACCAGGTATGCGACATGCCCGGCCATCGACCAGTCCAGGACACCGGCGGCGAACCCTCGGGACAGCTCGACGCCGTGGTAGAGCGGAAGGCACTGGACCAGCACCTGCAACGGTTCCGGGTACACCGACAGTGGGTAGAACGTCGTCGAGAAGAAGAACAGCGGCATCACCGCGAGCTGGATGTAGTCGAACTGCGAGGTGGTGCGCAGCAGTGTCGCGCAGACCATCCCAACGGCGGCGAACGCGAACGACACGAGCACCGCCACCGGAACCACCAGCACCGCCCACGGCGTGGTGACGAGCCCCATGACACCCATCACGCCGAAGAACGACACCGCGTACAGCCCGCCGCGCAACACGGCCCAGCCGATCTCACCGAGCGCGATGTCGAGCGGCCCCAGCGGTGTGCTGAGCGCGGCCTCGTAGGTCTTGTCGTAGCGGAACTTGAAGAACACCCCGTACGTCGCGTCGAACACGGCGCCGTTCATGGCCGAGGCGGCCAGTAGGGCGGGAGCCACGAACGCCACGTAGCTCATCGTGCCGCCACCCGGTCCGGTGACCTCGGGCACGAGCTGCCCGAAACCGACCCGGAACGCGAGCAGGTAGAACAGCGGCTCGAAGACCCCGGAGACGAACACCAGCCACGCACGGGAGTAGACCAGTGCCGACCTCTCGATGAGAGCGCTCGCCCTGCCCGCGTAGAGCGAGGGCGGCAGGATCCGCAGCAGCAGCCCGCCGGACCTGCGCCCGGGGACACGCACCCCAGCGGCCGCGTTTTCGGTGACCACCATCGCCTACACCACCAGCCTTCGGTAGAAGAAGTGCCGGGCGAGCAGGCCGCCGACGGCGAACAGCGCCACGAGCACCGCCGCGTGGCCGAGTGCGGGAAGCAGGTCCAGCCCGCCGAGGGTCACGCCACGGGCGAGTTCGTTGCCGTGCCACAACGGCGAGATCCACGCGAGCCACCTCAGCGCGAGCGGGATCTCCGAGACGGGGAAGAACGTTCCCGCGAACAGCACCATGGGGATGACGACGAACCGGAACAGCGCCGCGAAGCGGGTGCCCTCGTCGTAGGTCGTGGCGGCGAACGCCGTCACCGGGGCGGCGCAGGCCAGGCCGGTGGCCACGCCGACGATCGCCGCGACGACGACGCCGGGGCCGGTCCAGGCGCCGAAGAACGCCGCCACCACCGCGTACACCACCACGGCGAGTACGCTGCGCAGCCCGATCCAGAGGAAATGGGCGCCCAGCACCTGGCCCGGCGTGATGGGCGTCGCGGTGATCGACAGGTAGTCCTTCTGCCACTTGAAGCCCGACAGCACCGGGTAGGAGGACTCACCGACCGCCAACTGCATGGCTCCGGCCACCAGTAGGGCAGGCGCGACGTACTGCACATAGGACACCCCGCCCGTGAGTGCCCCCGGCTCGACCTGCGAGCCGAATCCGACTCCCATCGCCAGTAGGTAGAGCAACGGCTGCAACCCCGACGAGTACAAATTGGACGTCCAGTATCTGCGATACCAGGCCCACTGTCCCTCGACGCGCAGCCAGGCACCCCGCCACGCACCGACGACGCGGACCTCGGACCGGACGGTGCTCACGAGCGGCCGTTCGGTGGTGGTCATTCGATCAGGCTCCTGCCGGTGAGACGCAGGAAGACGTCCTCCAGCGTGCTGCGGCGCACCAGGCTCGACACGGGACGCACACCCCGCGAGTGGCACTTCTCCAGTGCCGCCTCCCCCGAATCGGTGTAGACGAGGATGCGGTCGGGCAGCACCTCGATGCGCTCGCCGAGATCGCTGACGACGGCGACCGCCTGCTCGTGTTCCGCCTTCGGCATCCGCAATTCCAGCACCTCCCGCGTCGAGTAACGCGAGATGAGGTCGGCAGGTGAGCCCTCCGCCACGATCCGGCCGCCGTCCATGACGACGAGGCGGTCGCACAGCTGTTCCGCCTCGTCCATGTAGTGCGTGGTGACGAGCAGGGTGACCCCCTGCGACTTGAGACGGAACAGCTTGTCCCACAACAAATGCCGAGCCTGCGGGTCGAGCCCCGTTGTGGGTTCGTCGAGCAGCAGCAGTTCCGGCTCGTTGACGAGCGAGCGGGCGATGGTGAGCCTGCGCTTCATTCCACCGGACAGCGACTCGACCTCGGCATCGGCCTTGTCCACGAGCTGCGCGAAGTCGAGCAGCTCCTCCGCCTTCGCCCTCGCGCTCGCTCGCGACAGTCCGAAGTAGCGGCCGTACACCTGGAGGTTCTGCCGCACCGTGAGTTCCTGATCGAGGTTGTCCTGCTGCGGCACCACACCCAGCCTCGCCCGGATGCGCGGGCCTTCCCTGTCGGGGTCCATCCCGAGTACCGAAAGCCGCCCTCCCGATCGAGGGGACGTCGAGGCGATCATGCGCATCGTGGAGGACTTGCCCGCGCCGTTCGGCCCGAGGAATCCGAACGCCTCACCCCTGCGCACATTAAGGTCGATACCTCGCACCGCCTCGAAGTCACCGAAGCGCTTGACCAGTCCCTCGGCCAGTACGAGGGCGTCTCCCTCGGTCTCCTGCGGTCTGCTGTCGTCCGACACGACGGCAACACTGCCAGAAAACACCGACAGGATTAAAGCGATTTCGAGCCGCCGTGACACCACACAGCGGAACTCAACCCCGATCGGGCACCCGCGCCCTGATACCTCGGAAATGCTCGTCAACCGCCGCACGCAGAGCCGCCTCGTCCCTGGCGCGGAGAGCTTCCAGGATCGCCCTGTGCCTGCGGGCGGTCAGTTGCGGTGTGTCATCCGCCCTGGGGAGTTCGGCGTCGAGAGTGTTGAAAACCCGCCAGAACACGCGGAGCAGGTCGAGGACGAGTCCGTTGCCGAGCGGCCGGTAGAGGATCTCGTGGAATCGCCAGTCCGCCTCGGGCGCGTACCTGCCCTGCCCGGCTTCCTCCTCCATCGTGACCACCGTCGCGGTCAGCGCGTCGAGGTCGATCCGGTCGTAGACGCCGAGAACCCGATCGACGAGCCCGGTCTCCAGGACCTCCCGCACTTCGAGCAGATCACGGATGTCGGTGTAGTCGCCCCGCAGCGACAACGCTCCCCTGAACGCCAGTCCCGCTTCGAGACCGGTGAGCGGCACGGAACCGACGTACGTGCCGTAGCCGTGGCGGATATCGACGATGCCGACAGCCTCCAGCGCCTTCATCGCCTCCCTGAGCGGGTGTCTGCTGACGTCGAGTTCCTTCATCAGCTCGACCTCGGTGGGCAGCGGCGCACCCGGCGCGAGCCCGCGCTCGACGATGAGACGCTTGATCGCATCCTGGAGCGCCCTCTGGTTGGCGCGGGCTCCCTGCCTGCGCCCGCCCGCCGTCGAGGTTGTCACGGCAGCCGAGTCTAGAGGTTCACCCATGGTGGCCCCGCACCCTTACCGAAGTCCGCCCTGCCCTCGAACCTTGCATTCGCCGTCCCTCCGGGGCTACGGTACCCGCCGACATAGGACATCCTATGTCCGGTCTTCCACGGAGGTCCAGGTCATGGCAACGACGCCGACGCCGCCCGATGTCCCCAACTCGTTCCGTCAGCTCAGTCGCTCCCAGCGCAAAGCGTTCTTCGCCGCCTGGCTCGGCTACCTGCTCGACGGCTTCGACTTCATCCTCATCACCCTCGTCCTCACCGAGATCGCCGCCGACTTCGACCTCTCCCTGACCCAGGCGGCCACCCTCGTCTCCGCGGCGTTCGTGTCGCGCTGGCTCGGCGGGCTCGCGCTCGGCGCGATCGGCGACCGGTTCGGCCGCAAACCCGCGATGATCCTGGCGATCCTCGCTTTCTCGATCGGCAGCGCCCTGTGCGGTTTCGCCTGGGACTACTGGTCGCTGTTCCTCTTCCGCGCGATCGTCGGCATCGGCATGGCCGGTGAGTACGGGGCCAGCGCCACCTACGTCATGGAGTCCTGGCCGACGTCGATGCGCAATCGCGCCACGGGCTTCTTGCTGTCGGCCTACCCGATCGGGACGGTGCTCGCCGCCCTCGCGTACGAGGTCATCGTGCCTGCCGGGGGCTGGCGGTGGCTCTTCTACGCGGGCATCGTGCCGATCGCCCTCACCCTCTACCTGCGTCGTTCCCTGCCCGAGGCCGCCGAGTGGGAGGCCGAGGTCGGCGGACGCGCCGAGGCGACAACGTCGTCCGTGCTGTTCGCGCCCCACCGCCGCATCCCCAACATCGCTCTCGCGGTCGTGCTCTCCGGAGCACTTGTGTTGATCTTCAGTCGGACCGGAGGTGGCGCCATCCCCTACCTGATCGTGCTCGCGGTGCTGTGTCTCGTGGCGTTCGCCGTGCAGCTCGCCGGACGTCTGTGGCCGGTGATGATCGCGATCATGCTCACGGTCTTCTGCGCGTTCCTGTACTCGTGGCCGATCCAATCGCTGCTGCCCACCTATCTGAAGACCGAACTCGGCTACGACGCGGGGCAGGTCTCCAACGCGCTGACGTGGGCAGGCCTCGGCTACGCGGCTGGGTCGTGCCTCGCCGGGATGGTCGGCGACCGGCTCGGCACCCGACGCGCCTACGTACTCGGCCTCTTCGTGTCACTGGCTTTCGTGTTCCCCGTGTTCGCCCTGCCTGCGGGCAACGTGGTGCTGCTGTGGGTGTTGCTGTTCGCCATGCAGGCCACCAGCCAGGGAATCTCGGGGCTGCTGCCCAAGTTCATCGGCGACCACTTCCCCACCCGGCTGCGTGCGGCCGGTCTCGGTTTCTCCTACAACGTCGGCGCGCTCGGCGGTGCCGTGGCACCGCTCGCGGGCGCCGCGATCGCCGAGGAATTCGGCAGTCTCGGCTCCGCGCTGACCACACTCGCCGTGTCACTGACCGTCGTGGTGGCCCTCATCATCGGCCTCGACGTTCCCGCGCGGATCGGCCGCGCGCTGCGGGTGCCCTCCGACGCACCCGCACTGTCCACACCGGAAAGGAAGGCAAGCAGTGGCTCCTGACCCCTCCCGGCGTCCGCACGGCGTCGTCCCCCCGCTCGTCACCCCGCTCGACGAACACGGGGACGTGGACCGCGCCTCTCTCGAACGGCTGGTGTCCTTTCAGCTCGACGCCGGTGTGGACGGGCTGTTCGTCGGCGGGTCGAGCGGCGAGATCGCGCTGCTCGACACCGCGCAGCGCCGGGCGGCGATCGAGGTGGTGGCCGGTACGGCGGCGAAGGCCGTGCCGGTGCTCGCCGGTGCGATCGACACGGGAACGCGCAGGGTCGTCGAACACGCGCGGCAGGCCGCCGAACTCGGCGCCGACGCCGTGGTGGTCACCGCCCCGTTCTACGTAAGGCCAGGCACCGCCGAGATCGTCGATCACTTCCGGCACGTCCACACGGCCGTGGACGTGCCGGTCGTGGCCTACGACATCCCCAGCGCCGTCCACGTCCCGCTGACCCCGGACATCGTGGCGCAACTGGCCGCCGAGGAACTGGTTGTGGCGCTGAAGGACTCCAGCGGCGACCTCGCCGCCTTCAGGGAGATTCTGCGGAGCACCGACCTGCCCGCTCTCACCGGTTCGGAGCTGTTCGCCGACACGGCTGTGCAGGTGGGCGCCTCGGGCATCGTGCCGGGGCTCGGCAATGTGGACCCGCACGGCTACGTGCGCCTCCACAGGGCTGCCCGCAACGGCGATCACCGCGCGGCGGCCGAGGAACAGGAGCGGCTCGCCAGGCTGTTCCGCATCATCTCCGTGGCCGACCGCTCCCGCATCGGCTTCACGGCCGGTGCGCTCGGTGCGTTCAAAGCCGCACTCGCGGTGCGCGGCGTCATCGCCAACCCCGCGACGAATCTGCCCCTGCGGCGACTCGACGACGAGGAGAAGCAGGAGATCGCGGCACTCCTCGATGAGGCAGGGCTCGGCAGGGTGGAAGCAGGCTGAGCACCGAGCAGGTGACCGGGCGGCTGTCGCCCGGTCACCTGCCGACGGTGTCCTCCCGTGCGTTCGCGGCCTCGGCAGCCGTCGTCACAGGTTGGGGAACCACAGCTTCAGCTCACGCTCGGCCGACTCCGGCGAGTCGGAACCGTGCACGAGGTTGTACTGCGTCTCCAGGGCGAAGTCGCCGCGGATCGTGCCCGGCGTGGCCTTCTCGACCGGGTCGGTGCCGCCAGCCAGCTGGCGGAATGCGGCGATGGCACGCGGGCCTTCCACCGCGATGGCCACGAGAGGCCCCGACGTGATGAAGTCGAGCAGGTCGCCGTAGAACGGCTTGTCCTTGTGCTCGGCGTAGTGCTCCTCGGCCACCGAACGCTGCGCGACGCGCAGGTCCATGGCGGCGAGGCGCAGTCCCTTGCGCTCGATCCGGGCGACGACCTCGCCGACGAGACCACGCTCGACGCCGTCGGGCTTGACCAGGACCAGCGTGCGCTCACTCACGGTGCGTTACTCCTTCGGTGATGACGTGCGAGAAGAGGGCCGAACTCGGACCCCCGGTGTGCGCAGCCTAACGGGACCGCGGTCGCGCACCGTGTTCCGGGCGCCGCACCCGATCGGTTCGTCTCGGCACGGGAACGTTCTCACTGACTCGTTCACGCCAAACCTCGTGGGCGGTGTTGACACTCGCTTCCACTCGATTCGACGACCGAGTGACTCCGTTGCCTCAGTGGCCCACGACCTCAGCCGGGGTGCGTACACAAACTGCGAACACGCGTGCAGGAACTGCGGACACGGTGTGCCAGGGGTGTCAGGTCAGCGGTCGGCTTGCCCGCTCGGTTGCTGGCTGGCCAGACGACCCTCGGCCATGCGGCGGGCGACATCGCGGCGCAGCCACATCAGCCAGCCCCACACCGCCAGGAACAGCACGCCGATGACCGTCACCCACGGCAGCGTCACGACGAAGGCCACCAGGACGACGTTGAGGGCGAGGATGACCCAGATCGACCAGGAGAACCTCAGCAGCGCGCTGCACGCGAGCAATGCCACGGCGATACCGCCCACCGTCCAGCCCTGGACGCTCTCCAGCCCGTCGCCGAGCTGAGCGACCACCGGCAACGCGAGCCCGACGACGATGGCCTCCAGCACCAGCGT
Source organism: Saccharomonospora xinjiangensis XJ-54 (assembly GCF_000258175.1). Taxonomy (NCBI): domain Bacteria; kingdom Bacillati; phylum Actinomycetota; class Actinomycetes; order Pseudonocardiales; family Pseudonocardiaceae; genus Saccharomonospora; species Saccharomonospora xinjiangensis. The sequence continues at coordinate 899,691 of NZ_JH636049.1, forward strand.
CCCGGCCTGCACCCCGCGAAAACCCTTCATCGGGTCCTTCGCGGGTGGCGCAGGTGTGCCCGAGGCCGCCTGCTCGCCCCGCGAGGCTGACTCACTCATGCTGGCTCCTTGCCGAACAACGTGCGGGCCTCTCCCGCCGTGACCACCGATCCCGTGACGAGAACGCCGCCGCCCGACACCGGCTCCTCGGGGTCCTCCGGCTGCTCGACGAGGGCCACCGCGGTCTCGATGGCGGCGTCGAGACGGGGTTCCACGGTGACGCGTTCCTCACCGAAGACACCGACGGCGAGCGTGGCGAGTTCGTCCACCGGCATGGCTCTCGGCGACGAGTTGCGGGTGACGACGAGGTCGGACACCACGGGTTCGAGGGCTTCGAGGATTCCGGCCGCGTCCTTGTCCGCCATCACACCGACCACGGCGGCGAGCCTGCGGAATGCGAACTCCTCGTCGAGCGTGCTGGCGAGTGCGGCGGCGCCGTGTGGGTTGTGTGCCGCGTCGAGCAGTACGGTCGGCGCCGCCTTGACCCGTTCCAGCCTGCCGGGGGTTGCCACGGAGGCGAATGCCTCACGCACCGCGTCCACCACGAGTTTGCGGTCCTTGCCCGCGCCGAAGAACGCCTCGACGGCGGCGAGTGCCAGTGCCGCGTTGGCTGCCTGGTGCAGACCGTGCAGGGGAAGGAACACCTCGTCGTACACGCCGCCGAGCCCCTGGAGGTTGAGCAGTTGCCCTCCGACGGCGACGTCGCGGCTCAACACGCCAAACTCGCTGCCTGCCCTGGCGACGGCGGCGTCCACCTCGACCGCCCTTTCGAGCAGGACCCGCTCGGCGTCGGGCTGCTGCTCGGCCAGCACGGCGACGCCGCCGGGCTTGATGATCCCGGCCTTCTCCCCCGCGATCGACCGGAGGTCGTCCCCGAGATAGTCGGTGTGGTCGAAGCCGATGGGCGTGATCACGGAGATCTGGGCTTCGGCGATGTTGGTGGCGTCCCAGCGGCCACCCATCCCCGCCTCCAGCACCGCGACCTCGACGGGAGCGTCGGCGAACGCGGCGAAGGCCATGCCGGTGAGCACCTCGAACTTGCTCATCCTCGGCTCGTTCTCACCCGCCGCGTCGTCCACCATCGACACGAACGGTTCGATGTCGCGGTAGGTGCCGACGTACTTCTCAGCCGAGACGGGCGCGCCGTCGATACTGATCCGCTCGGTGACCAGTTGCAGGTGGGGACTGGTGTACCGGCCGACTCGAAGCCCGAGGTGGCTGAGCAGCGCCTCGATCATCCGCGCCGTCGAGCTTTTGCCGTTGGTGCCGGCCACGTGGATCACCGGGTACGCGCGGTGAGGATCACCGAGGAGGTTCGCCAGCGTGGAGATCCGCGTCAGTGACGGCGCGATCTTCGTCTCGGGCCAGCGGCGGTTGAGTTCGGCCTCCACAGCCAGCAGTTCCCTGCGTGCCTCGGAATCGATCGCGGCCTCATCGACCGGCTCGGCATCGATCTCGTCGTCCGGCAACGGACCGGCGATGAAGTTCTCCCCCTGCGACAGTTCCGGAGGAAACTCCTGGTCGTCGGACGGCACGCACTCTCCCTCACAACTCGCGGTGACACCACCGAGTCTACGTCGCCGCCGATACGCTGACCGCGTGCCCTTCGACCACAACGACGCCTACCATCCGTTGCTGCTCCGGCTCGCCCCCGCAGGCGCGCGGCGAGCGCTGGATGTCGGGTGTGGCGCGGGGAAACTCGCCCGCAGGCTCGCCGCGCGGGGCTTGGAGGTGGACGCGCTGGACCCCGCAGGCGAGATGCTGGCTGTGGCCTCAGCGATCGGTTCGCCCGGGCCCGGAACGATCACCTACCGGCAGGCTGACGCCGCGACTCATCCCCTGCCTTCGCAGCACTACGACCTCATCACCTGTGTCGCGTCGTTGCACCACATGCCGTTCGACACCGTGACGCGGCTGCGTGACGCACTCGCGCCGGGTGGCGTCCTCGTGGTGCTGGGCCTGGCCGATCCCTCGACCGCACGCGACTGGGCGGTGTCGATCGGCTCGATCCCGCTCAACCTGCTGGCGAAGGCGATCGTGTCGCTGGCCGAACGCCTCGGCGGTGGTCCCGACGGAGTTCCCACGGCCCCGGTCAGCAGCTGGGACATGTCTCTGGACGACGTCCGCCGTGAGGCCGCCAGGCTGCTGCCGGGAAGCAGGGTGCGCGTGGTTCCGTTCTGGCGCTACCTCCTCACGTACCGCCGGGTGCGAGCCTGAGCGCGCCGGAGGGGCATTCATCGACCGCGACGGCGACAGCCTCGGCGTGCTCTGCCGGAATGCCCCGCACGAGCACGACCCCGTCGTCGTCCTGATCGAACACGCCAGGGGCGGTCAGAACACACAGTCCGGACGCGACGCACACGTCCCTGCGCACCTCGATCACGACCACTCCACGGGCAGTGCGTGCACACCGTAGATCGCCATGTCGTGGCGCAGCGGCACCTCCTCGGGTGGAACGGCCAAGCGCAGCTTCGGGAACCTCCCGAACAACGCCGGGTACGCCGCTGCCATCTCGATGCGGGCGAGCTGCTGCCCGAGGCACTGGTGCACGCCGTATCCGAAAGCCAGGTGGCCGCGCGCGTTCCGGGCGAGGTCGAGCGTGTGGGGCTCGGCGAACCGGTCGGCATCGCGGTTGGCCGCGGGAATCGAGAGGATCACCGTGTCGCCGTATTTGATCCGCTGCCCGCCCAGTTCGAGGTCTTCGAGGGCGGCGCGGCCGGTGCCGAACTGGATGATCGAGAGGTATCGCAGCAGTTCCTCCACCGCCGAGGCCACGGGCACGGCCCCTGAACGCAAGGCCTCGGCCTGCTCCGGATGGCTCAGCAGGGCAAAGGTGCCGAGCGCCAGCATGTTGGCCGTGGTCTCGTGTCCCGCGACATGCAGCAGCAGCGCGATGCCCAGGAGTTCCTCCTCGTCGAACTCCTCCTCCTCCGAGACGAGACCGCTCAGGAGGTCGTCGCCGGGGCTCCGGCGTTTCCGCGTGATGAGCTCGCTCAGGTATCCGAGCAGGGTCGTCATCGCCTCTGCCGCGTCCGCGTCTGAGGCGTCGAGGCGGAGCAACGTCGAGGCGGCACTTTCGAACAACCCCCTGTCCTCAGTCGGCACACCGAGCAGCTCACAGATCACCAGAGACGGCACGGGCAACGCGAAGGTGCTCACGAGGTCGGCGCCCTGGCCCTTGCTCTCGAGGACGTCGAGGCGTTCGGCCACGATCTGCTCGATCCGAGGGCGCAGCGCGTTCATCCTCCGCACGGTGAACTGTCCCGTGAGCGCCCTGCGATAGCGGGTGTGGTCCGGTGGGTCCATGGCGATGAAGAAGCCACGCAGCGCGCTCTGGCCCGTTTCGAACCCCTCGATCTTGGGCCGCTCCACGGGAACCCTGCGCAGCTCCATCTTGGTGGAGAAGCGCGGGTCGGCAAGCACCTGTCTCGCGAGGCCGTGGTCGGTGACGAGCCAGCCGACGTGCCCGTCGGGGAAGGCCAGCGGGCGCAGGGGCTCGCCGTCGAGCAGCGACGACGGCGGGTCGAACGGATTCGTTCGGGCTATCGGCAGTGGCAAGGCCATATAAGCTCCTTTCGCTGAAGCTAAAGTTACACTGACTTGATTTTTACAGTCAATGAAGTTTTAGGGGGCCAGTTCTACAGTGATGTCCATGACCGAGGTCGGGTTGCGCGAGCGCAAGAAGGAACGGACACGCCACGCCCTCCAGCGGGAGGCTCTGCGCCTGTTCACGGAGAAGGGCTACGCGGAGACGACCGTCGCCGAAATCGCCGCCGCGGCCGACGTCTCCACGAAGACCCTGTTCAACTACTTCAGAGGCAAGGAGGACATCCTCTTCGCACACCGGAGGCAGCGCATCGACGTCGTCGAGGCGAAGCTCGCCGAGCACACGGCGACACTGTCACCGAGGGACGCGTTGCTCGCCACCGCGAACGACCTGCTGCACCTGCTGCTCGAAGGAGACAGCGGCGGCACCGGCGCCGAGCAGATCGCGCAGGGGCGGCTCATCCTGTCGGTCCCTGAGCTGCGCGGCGCTGCTCTGAGCCTGCTCCACGAAGCACAACTCAGGCTGGCCACCGTGTTGCACAACGCGTATCCCGGCGTGCTCACTCAGGCGGAGGCCGCCGCAGCCGTCGGCGCCCTGATCGGGGCGATGCAAAGCGCGGGACTGTCGGCGATCCTCCCTTCCGGGTCCACATCGGACGCCTACGCCGCCGCGCGCGAGGCCGTGCGCGTCGTCACGCGAGGGCTGGACGGGCTGCCGCACGCATGACGAAGCCGGTACCGGACGGCATCACTCGCCGTCCGGCACCGGCCTTTGCGGGGACGGCCCGGCATCCGCCCCCACGGCTGTCACCGATCCGTCACGCGCGCCACTGCTCGATCAGTGCCCTCGCATCACGGACCAGCACGGTCTTCACTTCCTCGTCCCGAACCTGCTTCTCGACCTCGGCGACGAACTTCTCCAGCGTCGTCGCGGCCGCGGCGACATCGGTCCGCCGCAGTTTCTCCACCGCGACGAGCCTTCCGTCCAGGTTCTTCTCGACAGCCCTGCTGACGCGTTCGTCCTCCGCGAAGCGCTTCACCAGTGCCCGCAGGTCCTCGACGGAGGTCGTCACCGTGAAGGTGACCTTCCGCTCCGCCGTGTTGCCCGCCTTGTCGGTGGCTGTCACCACCAGCTCGTGGGCACCCAGGTCAAGGGTGTACAGCGGCAGCCGCACACCGTTGTCCACGATCTCTCCGTCGAGCGTCGCCTCCACGGAAGCCACACCCGAGCCGGAATCCGTCGCCTCGAAGCCCAGCGTGAGATCACCGGAGTCGCCGTAGGACGCGCCGTCCTCCACACCGGACACCGTGACGGTCGGGGCTTCGCCGTCGGCCTGCGCGACGCCGTCGCCGATGAACGTAAGCGAGTCGAGGTCGAAGGGGCTGGTTCCGCCGCGGAACACGACGAACAGCTCGGTCGTCCCACCGGGGTCGGTCACGGCGACAGGGGGCAGCTCCACGTACTTGTCCCAGCCGCCCGTCGCGGGCACGTCCACCTCGGCGACGAGCGGACCGTCCACCGCGCCCGCACGCAGCTCCACCGCTCCACCACGGCCGTCCGGAGCCGACACGCGCAGCGACACCTCGTCGATGCCGGTGAAGTTCACCGGGGTGAACGCGATCCAGTCACCGTCGCTGATGTCACCGATCCGCTTGCCGTTCTCCGCACCCGCGTGGTTCACCACGCGGATGCCCTGCGACGACGTGAAGTACTCCGCCTGCTTGTGCTTGGGCTGGAGCACCACGGTGTCCCTGCCGGTCAGCGCGGGCACACCGTCGCCACCGTGGTCGGTGTAGCTGGCATCGACGGAGTAGAAGATGTTCGCACCGGCGTGCCCGTCGTCCACGATCGTCTCGATCACACCCTCGCAGGCGTTGACCGGGTCCATCGGGTGCGCATGCGCGTCGTGGCCGAGTGCGGGCTGGACGACGACCTCAGCACAGTCGATCTCGCCGTCCTCCGCGTCGGTGACATCGACGTCGAAGGGCACCCTGTCACCGAATTCGAAGAAACCGCCGTCAGCGGGTGCCTTCACCGACACCGAGGGCGCGGTGTTGCCCACCGTCACGGTCACGTTGCCCACACCCGTCTTCCCCGTCGCGTCCGTCACCGTGAGCTGGACGTTGTACTGCCCGTTCTCGGTGTACGTGTGCGTCGGGTTGGCCTCGGTGGACGTGCCGCCGTCACCGAAGTCCCACGAGTACGTGATCTCCGTCTGCTCGGGGTCGTGTGTGCCCTCGCTGCTGAACGACACCGCAAGCGGGTTCGTGCCCGACGTCGGGTCGGCACTCACCTCGACCACCGGCCGCCGGTTGCCCTGGTTGTACTCGATGCGGTACAGGCCGGAGTCCGGGTTGTCGCGTCCGTAGCCGCCGCCCCACTCCAGCAGGTACAGCGCACCGTCGGGACCGAACCGCATGTCCATCGGGGCGAGTGTGCGCTGACTCGTCAGCCACGGGTCGAGGTTCAGGACCTCACCCTGCTCATCGAGTGTGATCGTGTAGATCTTGTTGCGCGCCCACTCGTAGAAGAACGGCTTGCCGTCGTAGTACTCGGGGAACTTGATCTCCGAATCCAGGGCGGGGTCGTACCGGTACACCGGTCCGCCCATCGGCGCGGCGCCGCCCGTGCCGAGGATCGGGAACTCCTCGGACGCGCCGTAGCCGTACCACACGTCGGCTTCCTGCGCGGCGGGCAGCTCGGTGAGCCCCGTGTTGTTCGGCGAGTCGTTCACCGGGTTGGCGCAGTCGAACTTCTCCCCCGACGTTCCGGTGGCGAAGTCGTAGTCGTTGTACGCGATGTTGTTCGCGACGCAGTAGGGCCAGCCGTAGAAGCCCGGCTCCTTCACGATGTTCCACTCGACCTTGCCGTCAGGGCCTCTGTTCGGGTCCGCTGTACCGGAGTCGGGTCCGTAGTCGGCGAGATAGATGGTGCCATCAATGTCCACAGTGAACCGGAACGGGTTGCGGAAACCCATCGCGTAGATCTCCGGCAGTGTCTTCTCCGTTCCCGGGGCGAACATGTTGCCCTCCGGCACGGTGTATCCGCCGTCGGCCTGCGGGGTGATGCGGAGAATCTTGCCGCGGAGGTCGTTGGTGTTCGCCGCGGTCTTCTGCGCGTCGAAGAGATCACGCCCCTCCCGCTCGTCGATGGGGGTGAAGCCACTCGACTCGAACGGGTTCGTGTCATCGCCGACGCCGATGTAGAGGTTGCCGTCCGGCCCGAAAGTCAGGTAACCGCCCGTGTGGCCGGGCTCGGCGCGACGCGACGCCGGAATGTCCAGGATCTTCGCCTCTGTGCCCTGCGAGATCGTGTTGCCCTCCACCGTGAACCGGGACACCCGGTTGATCTCCTCCTCGCCAGGAGGCGAGTAGTACAGGTAGACCCAGCCGTTCTCGGAGAAGTCCGGATCGAGCACCAGCCCGACGAGACCGTCCTCACCGCCGGAGTAGACCGGCAACTCCATCGCGGTGGAGGTGCTTTCGGCGGCCGGGTCGTACACCATCACGCGGCCGAGGATCTCGGTGTAGAACACGCGGCCGTCCGGCGCGATGTCCATCGCGGTCGGAGCCTGCGTGTTGGTGTCCAGCGCGACCTTCTCGAACGCGCTATCCACCGTGGCCGAGCAGTCGGCGTCCACGGTACGGGCGGCCGTGCGCACGCCACCGAGGATGTGCTGGATGAACAGTTCCTCGCTGTACGCCGCCGTGTCGTGGCCCATCGCCGTCGCCCAGACCCGGGCCAGCCCCACGTCGCGGCACCAGGAGATCGGGTGGTCCGCACCCATCGCGTCGGGACCGGGATCGTACGTTGACTCGTCGGCCGACACGAGCACGTGCACGTCACCGCGCATGCTCTTGTCGAAGTTGTACCACTCCTCGGCGCGTTCCCAGCGCGCCGGAAGCCCTTCCGTCGAGGGTTGCCGGTGGTCGGTGACCTTCGCCGTGCCGTCGAGCACGCCCGGCGAGTGGGACGGCATGTGCGCACCCGCGTTGACGAGGTCGTCCCAGTAGGGGAAGTCGTTCTCGATCCCCATGTCCGTGGCGTTGTGGATGGCGGCGATACCGCCACCGTCCTCGACGTAGCTCTGCATCGCCTCGCGTTGCGCGTCGTTCTCCCACACCATGCCCGAGGTCTGGAACATGATGACGACGTCGTACTCGGCGAGGTCGGTCTCGTTGAAGACGGTGGAGTCTTCTGTGTGGTCGAACGTGAAGTTGTGCTCCGCGGCCAGGTTCTCGAACATCGCGATCCCCGCCGGGATCGACGCATGCCGATAGCCTTCCGTCTTGGTGAACAACAGCGCGTGGAACTCGGCTTCCTGGGCCTGGGCGCCTGCCGGGAGCAACCCGGCGGCGAGCACCCCGCCGAGCGCGCCGGCGCCGATGCGCGACAACAGTGTCTTGCGTCTACTCATGGAATCCTCACGGTGAGAAGAGGGAGATGAGCGAGCACGGCGTGCCGGCGCCGTCCACGGTGGGAATCACGATCCGAGCGGCTGCGACATCACCTCCTTGAGGAAGGCAAGCCCGTCCACAGCCAGTGCGTCCTGGCTCGTCGCGAGCGGGCGCCAGATCGAGGCGGCGGTCGCGATGCTGTCGTTGTGGGACGTGAAGGACTCGATGCAGAGCGAGCCGAGGTAGTTGGCGTCGGCGATCGCGGCGAGCAGGTGCGGCCAGTCGAAGTGGTCGCGGCCCGGTGTGCCCCGGTCGTTGGCGCACACCTGCACGTGGGCGATGCGCCCGTGAGCCGAGCGGATGGCCGACGCGATGTCACGTTCCTCGATGTTCTGGTGGTAGAGATCCAGCGCGATGCCGCACCCCGGCAGCCCGTCCATCGCCCGCAACGTCTGGTCCACGGTGTTGAACAGGCTGGTCTCGTAGCGGTTGAGCGGCTCGACGGCGAGGACAACCCCGGCGTCGGCCGCGTGCTCCACCACAGGGCCGATGTTGTCGCGCCACTCACGGACGCACTCGGCTCGCTCGCGTTCGGTCATCCGCCAGGTCCGGCCCACGGAGGTGTACGCGGGCCCCGCCAGCGCGGGCGCCCCGAGCGAGGCCGCGATGTCGAGGCACCGGCGCAGGTAGTCCTGAGTGGCGGCGACCGTGGCGGCGTCAGCTCGGACCAGCTCGCGCCCCTCGGACATGACGAGGACCAGTGACGCTCCCAAGCCGTGGTCGGCGAGCAGCTCCGCCGCCTCGGCGGGGTCCCAGTCCCCGAGGTTCTCCACGGGGAGCTCGGCGACGTCGAACCCCGCCGACGCGATGGCTGGCACCAGCTCACGAAGGCCCTTGCCGTCCAGCGGGGACGTCCAGACCCAGGTGTTCACCCCGATGGGATGCACTCGTGGCTCCCCTCACTTCCAGCGCTGCGGGAAGCCGGGCATCTCCTGGCAGCCGCACAGCGCGTAGTGCAACGGCGGCATACCGGCCGAGAGGTAGTCGTCGAGGTTGTCCGAGGTCACCACCGGCTGCGGCAGGATCCACTCGCTCGGCACCTCCTCGCCCTTCAGGATCTTGAGCGCGGCGATGACGGGCGTGCGCCACTGGTAGGTCGGGTACGTGGGCGCCAGCGCGGTGAGGTTCTCGCTCTTCCACTTCTCAAGGAACTGCTGCTGGTCCTCACCAGAGATGGCGGGAGCCTCCATGCCCTGGTCCTCGAACGCCTCCAGCACCGCGACCGCCGCCGTGCCGTCGTCCATCCAGATGCCGTCGATCTGTCCCTCGCGCTGGAGGTAGTCACTGACGATGTTCTTCGCACCCGCGGTGTCGTTCTCGGTGAACTCCACGCCCACGACGTCAACCCCACGGTCGGCGAAGATCCGCTCGGCCGCTGCCCACCGATGTTCCAGCACATCGACACCCGGCAGCACCCGAAGGGCCAGTACCTTGCCACCCTCACCCACCTCGTCGGCGAGGAAGTCCGCGGCCGACGCACCGAACGCGTAACCTCCGATGGGATGGATGAACGTCACGGGACAGTCGGTGTTGACACCGCGGTCGAACACGATCACCGGCATCCCGTTGTCACACGCCCGCTCCACGGCAGGCGTCAGCGTCGAGGTCGTGTTCGGTGAGACGATGAGCGCGTCACAGCCCTGCGAGGTCAGCGACGCGATGTCGCTGATCTGCTTGTCGTCCTTCGCCTCCGCGTCGAGCACGGTGAACTTCTCGATCTCGTCGTGCAGGTCCACTTCGGCCTGCATGGTCTTCCATCCGACCTGCCGCCACGGGTTGTCCACCGACGCGTTCGAGAAGCACAGGTGGTAGGGGCCGTCGTTCGCGTACTCGGAGGTGTCAACCAGCTCCGGTTCGAGCGCCTGCTCCCACGGCTTGTCCGCGGGCCCCTCGGCTGTGGCGTCCCGCAGCGCGAGCTGCCGCTCGTACTCGGCCTTGTCGAAGAACTCGTTGTTCGACTGCGACGACTCGGCCTGCGCGGTGTCCCCCGCTCCGGTCTCGGCGGGAAGTTCGCTGGTGCAGCTCGCCATCGCGAGTGCACCGACCGCCGCGACGGCGGTCAGCCATGTCTTTCTCATGCCGTTCTCCTTGTCCGGAACTTCGACCGCCCCAGTGCCGCGTAGGCCACGGCGGCGATGATGATGACGCCCTGCACAGCCGACTCCAGTCCTCCCGAGACGCCGAGGAGGTTGAGCAACGAGAACAGGGCTTCCAACGTGAGCGCGCCCGCCATCGCGGCGACGACGGAACCGCGTCCGCCACCGAGCACGACACCACCGAGCACGACAGCGGTGATGACCTGGAACTCCAGCCCCTCACCGACCTGCGCCGACACACCGGCGAAACCGCCGAGCAGGATCGCGGCGACGGCCGCCGAGAGCCCCGAGAGCACGAAGGCCAGCAGGCGCATCCCCTCGACGCTGCCACCACCGAGGCGGACCGCCGTTTCGTTGTCCCCGACAGCGACCAGGGTGCGGCCCCTCCCGCTGCGCATGAACATCACAGCCGCGACCACGAGCGCCGCGAGCAGCAGCACAGACCACGGCACCTGACCGAGCAGTGGCACGTCGAAGCCTTCGCGACCCACCGTGCGAAACGCCTCGGTGAGCGAGCCGCGCGGCGCGCCACCCGTCCACAGGAACACCGCACCGTCGAGTACCAGCAGCATCCCCAGCGTGACGATGAACGACGGCACCAAGAGCCGGGTGGTGACGAGCCCGTTGACCAGTCCCACCACCGCGCCGATCGCCAGCAGCAGCGGGATCACCCACAGCGTCGCCGACTCGTCGCCGTCCAGCAGCCTCGCGGCGATCACCACCTCTGCGGTCACCAGCGATCCCACCGAAAGATCGAACCCACCGCTGACGATGACGAAGTACTGGCCAATCGCGAGGATCATCAACGGGGCTGCCCGCTTCAGCAACGCCAGGTATCCCGACGGCTCGCTGTAGGCAGGACCGGCGAAGGCGAGCGCCACCAGCAGCAACGCGAGGACGGCCAGTACGGGTCCTGTGCCGTCGGAGAACGTCGGGCGCGGCAGCCTGCGAGTCGCCTGCGTGTCTGGCTGCGTCATCGGGTGGCCCTCCTGCGACGGGCGTACAGGGCGACGGCCACGATCAGCACCACTCCACGGACGACGTCCTTGAAGAACGAGTTCATGCCGAGGTCGTCGAAGATCGTGTCGAGCGTGGCGAGGATGAGAACGCCGCCGATCGTGCCCGCGACCCCGCCCCGGCCTCCGGCGAGGATCGTGCCGCCGAGCACGACGGCCGCGATGGACTCCAGGTCGTAGCCGCCGTCGATCCCCACCCACGGCGAGCCGGAGCCGAGCCTGCTCGCCAGGAACAGGCCCGCCAGCCCCGCCGCTACCGCGCACAGCACGTGCACGGTGATCACGGTGCGGTCGTGACGGATACCGGAGAACCGCGCGACCTCCTCGTCGCCGCCCACGGCGTACACGTGATAGCCGGGGCGGGTCCTCGCGAGGAACCACCAGGCGAGGACGGCCAGCCCGAACATCAGCAAAGCCGAAACCGGGACAGGTCCGATGCGGTCGTAGCCGAGATGCTGGAACACCCTCGGCACCTCACCAGCGGGGCCTTCGTAGTTGTGTTCCAGATAACCCCGGATCACCAGGCCCGTGCCGAGTGTGGCGATGAAGGCATTGACCTTCAGCTTCGTCACCACGAGCCCGTTGACCAGACCCACGCCTGCCGCACACGCGATCGTGAGCAACACGGCGGGCAGGATCATCGACTCCTTGCCCGCCATCGTCTCCGCCGCGATCAGCGAACACAGCCCGGCGAGATAGGCCACCGACAGGTCGAGCTTGCCGGTCAGGATGACCATCGTCTGTCCGATCGCGACAAGGCCGAGCGCGGTGCTGCGGGTCAGGATGTTCAGAATGCCACCCTGATCGAGCAGCACCCCTCCTCTCACACCGACGAGCACGCTGCCCACGATCAGCACCAGCACCAGGGCCGCGTAGACGGCGACGACGGGGTTCTTGAGCTGCCGAGTCCATTCAGGACGTTTCACTACGGGAGCCGGGACAACCTCGCTCACACGGCCTCCTGCGTCCTGCGGGACACCCGCACCCGATCGGCCTCAGTAAGCGGCACAAAATCCTCGCTCACACGGCCTCCTGTGTCGTCTCCACGGCGTGGCCCGTCGCCAGCCTCATCACCGCCTCCTCCGTCGGAGGTGAGGGCAGTCCGCCCGCGATCCGCCCGTCATGCATCACGAGCACCCGGTCACTCATGCCGATCAACTCGGGCAGCTCCGACGAGATCATCAGAATCGCCACGCCGTCACGAGCCAGTCCGCGCAGCAGCTCGTACACCGCCTGCTTCGCGCCGACGTCGATGCCTCGGGTCGGTTCGTCCACGACGAGCACCCTCGGCTCGACAGCCAGCCATTTCGCGAGCACGACCTTCTGCTGGTTCCCCCCGGAGAGGAACCGCACCTCCTGGTCCGGAGAGCGCGCGACCACGGTCACCGACTCCAGCAGGTCCGCAAGCGACACCGGTTTCAACCGTGCACGCCGGGAGAACGCGGCCCTGCGCACGAGCAACGTGTTGTCCCGCACCGATTGCCGCAGCGCCAGGCCCTCGCCCTTGCGGTCCTCGGTGACGTACGCGATGCCGAGCCGGACAGCCGCACGGGGCGACGTCAGGCGCACCACCTCGCCGTCCAGTTCCACCGTTCCCGCACGGAACGGCTCGACGCCGCACACCGCACGCGCCACCGCAGACCGGCCCGCGCCCTGCAAGCCGGCGAGACCGACGATCTCCCCTGCCCTCACGGTGAGGTCGATGTCCGAGAGCCGCTCGTTGGCGCAACTCACCAGCCGCAGGCGTGTGCCACCCAGTTCGGACTCGGTCGCCCTCGGCGGGAACAGGGTGTCGAGCGAGCGGCCCACCATGTGCCGCACGAGGTCGTCACTCGTCAGCTCACGCGCAGGCTGGGAGGTCACGAGCGCGCCGTCCTTGAGCACCGTGATCCGGTGGCTGAGGTCGAACACCTCCACGAGGCGGTGGGAGACGTAGAGGACAGCGATACCCCGCTCGCACAGCCGGCGCACGAGCCGGTACAGCAACTCCACCTCGTGGTCGGCCAGAGCCGCTGTGGGCTCGTCCATCGCGAGCACCCTGACATCGGTGGACAGCGCTTTGACGATCTCCACGACCTGACGCTGCGCCACCGAAAGCAGCCGCACGGGGTCGCGAGGCGAGATTCCCGTCGCTCCGAGATCGTCCAGCAGCGCCGCCGTGTCGGCCTCCATGCGCCGCCGGTCAACCACGCCCCTGCGGACAGGCTCCGAGCCGAGGAACACGTTCTCCGCGACGGAACGATCGCCGAGCAGGTTCAGCTCCTGGTGGACGATCGACACACCCGACGCCTGAGCCTGCCGGGGCGAGGAGAACGTGACCTGCCTGCCGTCGAGCTCGACGCTGCCCGCATCAGCGGTGTGGACCCCGGCCAGGATCTTCATCAGCGTGGACTTGCCCGCGCCGTTCTCTCCCACCAGCGCGTGCACCTCACCGGGATGGAGATCGAGATCCACACCGCGGAGCACCGGGTTGCCGAGGAACTCCTTGGTGATGCCCCGCATCCGGACAACCGGCGCGTCCCCGGTGAGGCCAGTCACAGTCATGACTGGGCACAATAGTGTCGATCTTTTGCGTATGTCAAACAAAAGTTGCGACTTACAACACCTAAGCGCGCGTGCAGCGCACTCAACGATGGCTATCACACATCGTCGATCTCACCCGTTCGGAAGATCCACCGTCGCTGGTGAGCAGATAGAACTAGGACATGCGCAGCCGCCGGAGCCTGGTCGCCGTCCTCGTGTCCGTGCTCGCCCCGATACTCACCCTGACCTTTCTGAGCCCCGCGGCCTCGGCCACGTCAGCCCGGCCAACGGGTCAGTCGCACGCTCCGTCGTCCCAGTGGTCGCACGGCTGGACGCACTACGTCGCGCTCGGCGACTCCTACACCTCCGGCCCGCTCATCCCGTTCCAGCGCCTCGATCCCGTCGGCTGCCTGCGCTCCACGGCGAACTACCCTTCGCTCGTCGCCTATCGCCTCGGCCACACTGTGCTCACCGACGCCAGTTGCGCCGGGGCCGACACCGGCGACATGACGTCACCGCAGAAGATCACGTTCGGGTACAACCGCCCGCAGTTCGACGCGCTGCGGCCCGACACCGACCTGGTCACCATCGGCATCGGCGGCAACGACCACAGCGTGTTCGGCAGCGTCATCGGCACGTGCCCCGGGCTCCGCGACTCCGATCCGACAGGAAGCCCATGCAGGGAGCATTTCACCGTCGATGGCGTTGACACGCTGAAGGCCGCCATCACCAAGACACGCGAGGACGTCGAGGCTGTGCTCGACGGCGTCCGGGAACGGTCACCGGAGGCCACGATCCTGCTCATCGGGTACCCGAGGATCGCCCCGCCGAGCGGAACGTGCCCCGGCATCCTGCCGTTCGCCGACGGGGACTACGCCTGGCTGAACGACATCGAAGAGACACTCAACGCCGCGCTCGCCACCGCCGCCGCGAACAACGGCACGACGACGTTCATCGACACCTATCCCGCATCCCTCGGCCACGACGCGTGCGCCGACCACGCGTGGATCCAAGGTCAACACATCAACCCCATCGGCGCGGCGAACTACCACCCGAACCGCTGGGGCATGGAGGGCGTCGCCGAGGTCATCCTCGGACACCTCGGCGAGCGAGGGTGGTGACGAGTTCCGCCACCACCCTCGGCGTCACGAGCCGAGCTGGTCCAACCGGGCCGTGATGCGCTCAATGTCGGCGGCGGCGATATCCCTGCGAGCGCGGATCTTCTCCACCACGTCGGCGGGAGCCTTGTCCAAGAAGGATTGATTGCCGAGTTTGCCCTCGGTCTGCTTCAGCTCCTTGCTCGCCACGGCGAGATCCTTCTCCAGCCGCTTGCGTTCGACCGCGACGTCGATGGCACCCGAGGTGTCCACCTCCACCGTCGCCATGCCGCCGGACAGCGCGACCTCCAGCGACGCCGTCGCCGAGAAGCCGTCACCCGGCGACGTGAGCCTGGCCAGCGCACGCACGGCCTCCTCGTGGCCCGCGATGACCGCGAAACCGTCACCGGACAACCGTGTCGCGACGCGCTGGCCGGGTTTGAGGCCCTGATCCGAGCGGAACCGCCGCACCTCCGTGACGAGCTTCTGCACGTCCACGATGCGCGCGTCGGCGCCGGGGTCGGGCTGCCTGGTCCACTTCTCACCGGCCGGCCATTCGGCCACCACGAGCGACTCCCCGCCCGTGAGCGTGATCCACAGGCGCTCCGTGATGAACGGGATGAACGGATGCAATAGCCGCAGCACGACGTCGAGCACGTGGCCGAGCACCGCACGCGTGCCGTCGGCGTGCTCACCGGAGAGCTGCACCTTCGCCAGTTCCAGGTACCAGTCGCAGAACTCGTCCCACGTGAAGTGGTAGAGCACGTTCGTGGCCTTGGCGAACTGGAATCGCTCAAGCAGATCATCCACTTCGGACACCACGGTGGAGAGCCTGCCGAGAATCCAGCGGTCGGACTCGGTGAGCTCGCTGGCGTCGGGCACCGGCGTCGCGACGGTGGCGCCGTTGGACAGCGCGAACCGCGTGGCGTTCCACAGCTTCGTGCAGAAGTTGCGTGAGCCCGCGGCCCACTCCTCGGCCAGCGCCATGTCGGCGCCAGGGTTGGCTCCGCGCGCGAGCGTGAACCGGGTGGCGTCCGCACCGAAACGGTCCATCCAGTCGAGCGGGTCGATGACGTTGCCGCGCGACTTCGACATCTTCTTGCCCTGGGCGTCCCTGATGAGCCCGTGCAGGTAGATGTGCTCGAACGGAATCGAACGCTCCGGTCCGTTGTCCCGCATGCCGTACAGGCCGAACATCATCATCCTGGCGACCCAGAAGAAGAGGATGTCGTAGCCGGTGGACAGCACGCTGGACGGGTAAAACTTCGTCAGGTCGGCCGTCGGCTCGGGCCAGCCCATCGTGGACATCGGCCACAGGCCCGACGAGAACCACGTGTCGAGCACGTCCGCGTCCTGCGTCCAGCCCTCACCCGTCGGCGGCTGCTCGTCGGGGCCGACGCACACCGTCTCGCCGTTCGGGCCGTACCAGACCGGAATGCGGTGGCCCCACCACAACTGGCGCGAGATGGTCCAGTCGTGCATGTCGTCAACCCAGTCGAAGTAGCGCTTCGCCAGCTCAGGCGGGTGGATCTTCACACGGCCGTCGCGCACGGCGTCGCCTGCCGCCTTGGCCAGCGGCTCGACCTTCACCCACCACTGCAACGACAGGCGCGGTTCCACCACGGTGTCGCAACGCGAGCAATGGCCGACCGCGTGCACGTAGGGGCGCTTCTCCGCCACGATGCGGCCCTGCTCCCGCAGCGCCGCGACGATGGCGGGACGGGCCTCGAAGCGGTCCATGCCCTCGAAAGGACCGTGCGAGGTGATCACGCCGCGCTCATTCATGATCGTCGGCATGGGCAGGTCGTGCCGCTTGCCGATCTCGAAGTCGTTGGGGTCGTGCGCGGGCGTCACCTTGACGGCACCCGTGCCGAACTCCGGGTCCACGTGGGCATCGGCCACGATCGGGATACGCCGCCCCGTCAGCGGCAGTTCGACCTCGGTGCCCACGAGGTGCGCGTAGCGCTCGTCGTCAGGGTGCACCGCCACGGCCGTGTCGCCGAGCATCGTCTCGGCCCGTGTCGTGGCCACGACGATCGAGTCGTCCCCGTCGCCGTAGCGGATGGAGACGAGTTCGCCGTCGTCGTCGGAGTGATCCACCTCGATGTCCGACAGTGCCGTCATGCAGCGCGGGCACCAGTTGATGATGCGCTCGGCGCGGTACACCAGGCCGTCGTCGTAGAGGCGCTTGAACATCGTCTGGACGGCCTTCGACAGGCCCTCGTCCATCGTGAACCGCTCGCGCGACCAGTCAACGCCGTCACCGAGGCGCTTCATCTGGTCGAGGATCCTGCCGCCGTACTCGGCCTTCCACTCCCAGACCCGCTCGACGAACCGCTCGCGTCCGAGGTCGTGGCGGGAAAGGCCCTCCTTGACCAGTTCCCGTTCCACGACGTTCTGCGTCGCGATACCCGCGTGGTCCATGCCGGGGAGCCACAGCACCTCGTAGCCCTGCATGCGCCGCCGCCGCGTCATGGCGTCCATGAGCGTGTGGTTGAGCGCATGCCCCATGTGCAGGCTGCCGGTGACGTTGGGCGGCGGAAGCACGATGGTGAACGGCGGCTTGTCCGACGTCGCGTCGGCGGTGAAGTAGCCAGCCGCTACCCACCGCTGGTAGATGTCGGCCTCTTCGTCGGCCGGATTCCACGCGTTGGGCAGGTCGGGGGTGCTGGCTGCGGTCTCCGTCACGATCAGTAAGTCTACGAACGTCCGCTGGGCGCCGTGCACCGGCTCTCACCTGCCACGACAGGGCGGCGCAGGACGCCACCGTCGTCATTCGCCTCGGGACGCCTCCTTCCTGGCGGCGTCGCAGATCGCCATGACGGCGAGGCGGCGCCGGTCGCCGGTCGGCTCATCGGCCGCTTTGATCGTCTTGAGAGCACGCCGGGCCGTCTTGACGTTCTCGTGGCCCACGATGTATTTAAGCGCGGCCCTGCCGGGCAGGCGGAGTTGCGCGACCGTGCGCACGTCCGGCTGTTCGCCATGGACCAGCACCCGGTGCAGCCGCGCCTTTACCTGTTCCCTGTACCAGGGATTCGCCGCGAGCCAGCGAACGGTGACGAGGACCTTCAGCACCCTGCGCTCGGATCGCCGCAGGATGCCACGTTCGACGAGACCATCGAGCAGGTGGAGCTTCAGGTCCGCGCCCGCCAGCGTGCGGATCACACGGACGATCGGCTGTCCGGCGAGGCCGTTGAACAGCCGCAGCAGCACATCGTCGAGGACACCGTGACCGGTCGGAGTGCCGTCCCTGACGACGATCCTGCCCCTGCGACCGCCATCCGCCTTCGTCGAGACGCCCACCCGCCCCAGCAGAACAAGGTCGATCAGCACCGCGCCTGCCAGTCCCCAGCGCAGCTCGGAGGTCACAAGGACCTCGCTCCCCGCCTCGGGGTCGAAGGCGACCAGCAACATTTCCTCGGCGAGGAGCATGCGCCAACCCTACGGGCGGGCCGTTCACCACGACAGGGCCACGAAGAGCGACACCACAGCCAGCGCCAGGTAACAACGTCGTTCGTCGCGGCGGCACCTCTCGTGGTCGAGCGGTCGGCAACGTCGGGCCTTCGACGCGCTCGCCCCTCGAAACGTGACTCCACAGTGGCGATCTCACGAGCACTTCGCTCATGCGAGCCCGTCGCGCGCCGCGACATCATGGGAAGCGGCGAACCAGTTCGCACCTGAGAAGCGAGGAAGTGATACACCGTGGGGCGAGTGACCGTACGCAGGCCCGTGCGCACGCTGACGCCACAGGGACAGCGGCGACGGCCGGACACCCTCGCGGTCGAGGAACCGTTGGAGATCCGCATCTCGGGCACCCCACTGGCGGTCACCATGCGAACACCCGGCCACGACGTCGAACTGGCTCACGGCTTCCTGCTGTCGGAAGGCGTCATCGGCCACAGAGAGGACGTCGTGCTCGCGCGGTACTGCGACGGCGTTGACGACGAGGGGCGCAACACCTACAACGTCCTCGACCTCACCCTGGCCGACGACGTGCCCATGCCCGGCGTCGGTGTGCGCCGCAACTTCTACACCACCTCCTCGTGCGGGGTGTGTGGAAAGGCCGCGCTGGACGCCGTGCGACTCGCCAGCCGGTTCCCGCCCTCGGACTCCGGATTCACGATCGACGCCGAACTCCTGACCACCCTGCCCGGCGCGCTGAGACGACGGCAGCGCGTGTTCGCCGCCACCGGCGGGCTGCACGGGGCCGGGCTGTTCACCTCGGACGGCACCCTCCTCGCCGTGCGGGAGGACGTCGGAAGGCACAACGCCGTTGACAAGATCCTCGGCTGGGCGCTCCAGCAGAACCGTGTTCCCGCATCCGATCTGGGCCTTCTGCTGTCCGGCCGTGCCTCGTTCGAGTTGGTTCAGAAGGCCGCGATGGCGGGTATCTCCCTCGTCGCTGCCGTCTCCGCTCCGTCCTCACTGGCCGTCGCGCTCGCCGAGGATCACCACATGACACTGGTCGGTTTTTTGCGGGGGCAAAGCATGAATCTGTATACCGGAAACGGAATCGCATGAGGACAGACAAGCCCTGAGGGCTTGTGGAGTCACCTGGGGGTGCGGGTGCTGAGGATGACCGACGACAGGCTGTGGAACAACGGGCACATGCCCAGCAGGCGGGCGCTTCTGCTGGGCACCACCGCCCTGACCACGCTCGGAGTCACCTCGTGGTACAGCGCATCCTCGACGACGAGATCGGCGGACCCCGATGGCACGATGATCGTGGAACGCCGGTACTCCCAGTTCAGGGGCGGAGACGTCGAGGTCGTCTACAAACTGCCCCGGAGGCCGCCACCACTCGGCCTGCCGATGGTGCTGCTGCTCCACGGCCGCAACGGAAACGCCCGCTGGGCAGGGCCACCCGGCCTGGTGTCCGAGCTCGCCGATGCCGTGCACGCCGGGCGTGTCCCGCCGTTCGGGTTCGTCG
Organism: Saccharomonospora xinjiangensis XJ-54; assembly: GCF_000258175.1. Classification (NCBI taxonomy): domain Bacteria; kingdom Bacillati; phylum Actinomycetota; class Actinomycetes; order Pseudonocardiales; family Pseudonocardiaceae; genus Saccharomonospora; species Saccharomonospora xinjiangensis. The sequence goes on from NZ_JH636049.1 coordinate 919,396, forward strand.
CCGTGGACGGAGGCAACAGCTACTGGCACGAACACCGCCGAGGTGACGATCCCATGGGGATGCTGCTGGAGGAGATTCCCGCCTGGTTGCGGGAGCGTGGCCTCGGCGACCGGCGGGGTCTCCCCTTCGCGGTGGCGGGAACGTCCATGGGCGGCTTCGGCGCTCTGCTCTACGCGCGGCGCCGGTCAGAACGACGTCAACCCGTGCGTGCCATCGCCGCCATCGCCCCCGCGTTCATGTCATGGCGCAGGATGCGTCAGCGCGACGCCTGGCGCAGCATGGCCGAGTGGCGCTCCATGGACCCGCTGGCCAATGTCGCCACCACACGGGGCATCCCCACGGGCATCTGGTGCGGCACCGACGACCCGTTCATCGAAGGGGTGCGCACGTTCATCCGCAGAGCCGACCCCGAGGTGGCCGACATCGACCCCGGACGCCACAACGGCGCCTACTTCCGCACCACCGTGCCCGGGTTGCTGCGTTTCCTCGGGCGCTACGCGCCCGGCATACCACAGCGCAGGACGTGAACCAGCGGGCCGACACCGGCTCGCGCAGCCGGGCGCGTGTCGCGGTGGTGCGTGCCGCCGTGCGGGTTCACCCAGCCGCGCGCGGGGTGCCGTCATAGCGCATGCGCACCCGTGTGGTCATGCCGTCTGCTGCCACATGGGTGCGGACGAGATCGGCGACCTGGTTGACAAGAAACAGCCCTCGGCCACCGTGCCGGTACATCGTAGGTGGTCTGCGGCCCGCGAGCCGACTGGAAGGAATGCCCGCGTCGGACACCTGAAAGACCACGCCCTCCTCGTCCGACCACACCGCCAGCTCGCCGTGGCCGCCCCCGTGCTGGACGCTGTTGGCGCACACCTCCCCCACCGCCAGCGCGACGTCCTCCAGCCGCTCGTCTTCGATCCCCGCGCGGGCAGCGAATTCGGTGGCGACCCGGCGCGCCTTCGAGAGGGTCTCGATGTCGAACGGCACGAGGAACGCATCACGCGACGTGGGCAACGGCAGGTTGTAACGGTCGTACGCCGCCTCGGGTGAGAAATGGCGACTCCGGCGTACTCCGGCGGCATCGACGAGCAACGGGTGGGTGGCCTCGGCATCGTCGAGCACGCTGGGCCCCAGCGCCGCCTCGTAGGGACACAGGAACGTGGCCCTGCGACCGGTGAACGCCCGGTTCACCATCGCCTCATGCTGCACACACGCCGCGTATTCCTCGCCGGAACGCTCCGGCCACACCGGTTCTCCCACCACGCGCACCGGCTCCGGATGCTCGTCGAGAAAGGCGTGTAACACGGCGGGGATGAGCCGGGCAGGGTTTCGACCCTCGTCTTCGATGTCGATGAACCGCACTCGCGCGGCAGCCGTGCTCAACGCCTTCTCCAGCAGATGCGACCGCCGGGCAGGCACCGCCACGGCCACGACTTCTCCCCTGCTGAGCCCGTCGAGAACGAACGGGACGACACCGGCAACATAGTCGCCGTCGTCCTGGTAGAGGAACGCCTGATGGCAGAACGTCTCCTCAGCCCCCCGGAGTCCTGACACAACCACCGACCCCCTGCCAGCGCACTGTTAACCCGTACGGGTTATCCGAAGGGTGGCTCGCGTAAACCTCAGAGAAAAGTCCGCGTGAGAAAGGACATCGACCACAGCGACACGGCGATCGCCACCGCCGCCACCGCAAGGTGCGTCACCAGTTGCCGGTCGGTCGGTGCCGTCCGTGCTCGCCGTGCGGCGAAGGCCGCGGCGGCGAGCCCCGCCACGGGAATGAGCGGCACGGCAGACGCGCGCGTCACGGTCGCCAGCAGGCACACGGCCGTCAGAACACCCAGTGTGACCACGATGGCGAGGTGCACCCGAGGGCGACGTAACCGTGTCACGGCGACGAATTTCTGTGCCAGCGCGTCGAAATCGACGTCCTGGTCACCACCTGGAACAGGTGGCGACGTCGGCGTTGTCACTGTCATGGGAACCGAGAGTAGCGGTGGTGCCCTCAGGCTGTTTTCTCGCCACGCTCCCGCTGCCTGCGTGTCGGCTGACGCGACACGATCGTGGGATTCACGTTCTCGCGCACGGTCTGCTCGGTGATGACCACCTTGGCGACGTCGTCGCGGCTCGGAATGTCGTACATCACCGGCTGGAGGACCTCCTCCATGATGGCGCGCAAACCCCTGGCCCCGGTGCCCCGCAACAGGGCCTGGTCGGCGATCGCCTCAAGCGCGGTCTTGGTGAACTCCAGCTCCACGTTGTCCATCTCGAACAACTTCTTGTACTGCTTGGTCAACGCGTTGCGGGGCTCGGTGAGGATGCTGACCAGCGATGCCTTGTCGAGGCTGGTGACGCTGGCGACCACCGGCAACCGGCCGATGAACTCGGGGATCAGACCGAACTTGATCAGATCCTCCGGCATCGTCTCGCTGAAGACGTCGCTCTCCTCGATCTCCCGCTTGGTTCGGATCTCCGCACCGAAACCGAGGCCACGCTTGCCGATGCGGTCGTTGATGATCTTTTCGAGACCCGCGAAAGCGCCGGCGACGATGAACAACACGTTCGTGGTGTCGATCTGGATGAACTCCTGGTGCGGATGCTTGCGGCCACCCTGTGGCGGCACCGACGCCGTGGTGCCCTCCAGGATCTTCAGCAACGCCTGCTGCACACCCTCGCCCGAGACGTCGCGCGTGATCGACGGGTTCTCGGACTTGCGGGCGATCTTGTCAACCTCGTCGATGTAGATGATGCCGGTTTCGGCACGCTTGACGTCGTAATCGGCCGCCTGGATGAGCTTCAACAGGATGTTCTCGACGTCCTCGCCCACGTATCCGGCCTCGGTGAGGGCCGTGGCGTCGGCGATCGCGAACGGCACGTTGAGGAGCTTCGCCAGCGTCTGCGCGAGGTAGGTCTTGCCGCACCCTGTCGGCCCCAGCATCAGGATGTTGGACTTCGCCAGCTCCACGGGCTCGTCCTTGGAGTCCTTCGTCCCCCTGGACTCCGACTGGATCCGCTTGTAGTGGTTGTAGACGGCCACTGCCAGCGTTCGCTTAGCCTCGTCCTGGCCGATGATGTACTGCTCGAGGAACTCGTGGATGTCAGCGGGTTTGGGCAGCTCGTCGAGCTTGACATCGCTCGTCTCGGCGAGCTCCTCCTCGATGATCTCGTTGCAGAGCTCGATGCACTCGTCACAGATGTACACACCGGGCCCGGCGATGAGCTTTTTCACCTGTTTCTGGCTCTTGCCGCAGAAAGAGCACTTCAGCAGGTCTCCGCCGTCGCCGATCCGTGCCATGACCGCTGACCTCGTCCCCTCCCGGTGTCGATGACACCTCTGTCGTGCGTTGCCACTGACGGTACCCGTCCCGAGCGCCCGAAGGGAGAATTACCAGCGATCGGACGCTCGAAGGTTCCAGCCTAGTGCGGGAATCGGGCGGCGGCGGCTCGAACACCGACGCGTCGGATGGCCGTCGCCTGCCGCCCTTTCCCTGCCGCTGTCAGTCCTGCGACGCCTTGCGGTATTCCAGCACCTGGTCGATGATGCCGTACTCCTTGGCCTCCTGAGGCGTCAGGATCTTGTCGCGCTCGATGTCGCGCCTGACCTCGTCGGCCGACTTGTTCGTGTGCTTCGCCAGCGTGTTCTCCATGAGGCGGCGCACCCGCTGGATCTCGGCTGCCTGGATCTCCAGGTCCGAAACCTGCCCGTACGCGCCCTCGGTGGCCGGCTGGTGGATGAGTACGCGCGAGTTGGGCAGCGCGAGCCGCTTGCCCTTCGTGCCGGCCGCCAGCAGGACCGCGGCGGCCGAAGCGGCCTGCCCGAGGCACACCGTCTGGATGTCGGGGCGCACGTACTGCATCGTGTCGTAGATCGCCATCAGCGCGGTGAACGACCCACCAGGCGAGTTGATGTAGAGGATGATGTCCCTGTCGGGGTCCTCGTGTTCGAGGTGGAGCAACTGGGCCATGACGTCGTTGGCCGAGGCGTCGTCCACCTGGACGCCCAGCATGATCTGCCGTTCCTCGTACAGCTTGTTGTACGGGTTCGATTCCTTGATCCCGTAGCTCGTGCGTTCCACGTACGACGGCAGGATGTACCGGGACTGCGGAAGTTGGAAGCCGTTCATGATTCTCCTCCTACCCTGCCCGGTCAGTTCGCGTTCGGGGTCGGGTTCTCACGGGTGAGGACTTGGTCAACGAAGCCGTAGTCCTTGGCCTCGGTCGCGGTGAACCAGCGGTCGCGGTCACCGTCGGCGATGATCTGCTCCACCGTCTGGCCGGTCTGCTCGGCCGTGATGCGAGCCAGCTCGTACTTCCACTTGCTGAAGACCTCGGCCTGGATGGCGATGTCGGAGGCCGTACCACCGACACCGGCCGACGGCTGGTGCATGAGGATGCGCGCGTGCTGCAAGGCGTACCGCTTGCCCGGCGTTCCCGACGACAGGAGGAACTGGCCCATCGAGGCCGCGAGCCCCATCGCGTAGGTGGCGACGTCGGGTTCGATGAGCTGCATCGTGTCGTAGATGGCGAAGCCTGCGGTCACCGACCCGCCCGGCGAGTTGATGTAGAAGCGGATGTCCGACTGCGGGTCCTCCGCGGCCAGCAGCAACAGCTGCGCGGTGATGCGGTTGGCGACCTCGTCGTTCACCTCGGAGCCGAGCACGACGATGCGCTCCTGGAGCAACCGCTCGTACACCGAGTCGGTCAGGTTGAGACCGGCGGTGCCGGTCCGCCCCTCGGGCATGTGCTGCGTCACGTCTGCCTGCCTTTTCGGGAGTTCGAAGATCTTGTCACCGACCCTAACGAACTCGGGCGGCTCAGAAGTCCTGATACCGCCCGAGTTCGCTCAGAGCATGAGAAAAGGTCACTGGTCAGGCGTCGGACTTGTCCGAACCGCCGTCGGCGGCCTTGGCCGCGTCGCCTTCGCTCGACCCCTCACCCTTGGCAGTCTCGTCGGCTTCCTGCGAGCCCGCAGACTCGGCGGCCTCGTCGGACTCGTCGGTGCCGAAGAGCTCACTGAGGTCCAGTGTCTCGCCGGAGGCGTCCGTCACCGTCACCTCGCGCACCACCGTGGCGAGTGCCTTGCCCCTGCGCACGTCGGCGTAGATCGCGCCGAGCTGGCCAGCCTCCTGCGCCCTCCGCACGTATTCGTCGGGGTTCATGCCGAAACGCTGCGCCTGGTAGATGATGCGCTCGGTGAGCTCGGAGTCGTTCACCGACAGTTCCCGCTCGTCGGCGAGAGCGTCGAGGAGCAGCTGGGTCCGCACCGACTTCTCCGCTTCCTCACGGACCTCGTTCTCCCACTCCTCTGGGTTGCCCCCCTGCTCCTCCAGCGAGCGCTTGAACGCCTCCTCGTCGTGGTCGAACGGGTGGATGGCGTCGTGCTTGCGGTTGGAGATCTCCGCTTCGAGGACCTTCTCCGGCAGCGGCACCTCCACGCGCTCCAGCAGCGCGTCGAGCACCTTGTCGCGCGCCTGGACGCCCTGCTGGACCCGTTTCATGCGCATCAGCCGCTCACGCAGGTCGGCCTTCAGCTCCTCCAGCGTGTCGAACTCGCTGGCGAGCTGGGCGAACTCGTCGTCGGCCTCCGGAAGTTCGCGCTGCTTGATGGAGTTCACCTTCACGGTGACCTCCGCGTCCTTGCCCGCGTGCTCGCCTGCCACCAGCTTCGTGGTGAAGGTGCGGGTCTCGCCCTCGCCGGCGCCGATGATGGCGTCGTCGATACCCTCGACGAGCTGGCCGGAACCGATCTCGTAGGAGAGGCCGGTGGTGGCGGCGTCGGGCACCTCCTCGCCATCGACCGTCGCCGAGAGGTCGATCGACACGAAGTCGCCGTTCTCGGCGGGACGGTCCACACCGGTCAGCGTGCCGAACCGGGCGCGCAGCTGGTCGAGCTGCTCGTCGATCTCCGCGTCGTCGAGCTCAACGTCGTCCACGCTGACCGTGAGGTCGTCGAGGTCGGGAAGAGTGATCTCAGGGCGGATGTCAACCTCGGCGCTGAACTCCAGCACCTCGCGGTCCTCCAGCCGGGTCACCTCGAATTCGGGCTGTCCGAGCGTGCGGACCTCACCACTGCGCACGGCCTCGAGGTACTTGGCGGGAATGGCCTCGTTGACGACCTCGTCGAGCACCGGGGCCCTGCCGATGCGGCTCTCGAGTACACGAGCCGGGGCCTTGCCTGGGCGGAAACCTGGGATCCGAACCTGCTGAGCGATCTTCCGGTAGGCGCGGTCGAAGTTCGGTTTGAGCTCGTCGAACGGCACCTCGACATTGATCTTCACGCGCGTCGGGCTCAGCTGCTCGACGGTGCTCTTCAACGTTATCTCCTCGCCGGGACTTGAGTCGGTATCGGTAACCGGTCCAGCGACCGCAGGCCAAGCAGGGACCGGATGTCCGAGTCTAGGCCACCGACCACACTCACCCGAGGCGCGGGTCCGCACCCCGGGTGAACGTGCCGGAGCCGTCAGGCGAGGCGGTCCTCACTCGAATCGCGACCCTGGTAGATGTCCGGGATGCCGTCGCGGTCGGCGTCCCTCGTCTCCTTCTCGTGGATCTTGCGGTAGTGCCGGTTGCGCATGCGCAACACCACGGAGGCGATGAGCGCCGCCAGCAATGACCCGAACAACACGGCGATCTTGACGGTCTCGCCCCGCTCGTCGCCTTCCCCGAACGAGAGGTCGCCCACCAGGAGCGACACCGTGAACCCGATGCCGGCGAGAACGGCGATGCCGAAGACGTCCACCCATGCCACGTCGCTGTCGAGTTCGGCCCTGGTGAACCGGCTCATGAGGAACGTGGTGCCGAAGATGCCGATGGCCTTGCCGAGGACGAGACCGGCCATGATGCCGATGGCGACGGGATCGGTCAGCGCCGAGGCGAGGCCGTCGAGCCCGCCGAACGCGACACCTGCGGCGAACAGGGCGAAGATCGGCACCGCCACGCCTGCGGAGATGGGCCGCCACCGGTGTTCGAAGTGCTCCGCGACGGAGACGGCCTCGCCCTCGCGCTTGAGCGCGGGCACCGCGAAGCCGAGCAGCACACCGGCGACCGTCGCGTGGATTCCGGACGCGTGCACCAGCGCCCAGGTCACAAGACCGAGAGGGACGAGCAGCCACCACGACCGCACCCTGCGCTGCACGAGCAGTGTGAACACCGCGAGCGGCACGAGAGCGAGCAGCAGCGGAACCACGGAGAGTTCCTCGGTGTAGAACACCGCGATGATGCAGATGGCGATGAGGTCGTCCACCACGGCGAGTGTCAGCAGGAACATCCGCAGCGCCGAGGGCAGGAACCGCCCGACCACCGCGAGAACCGCGACCGCGAAGGCGATGTCGGTGGCGGTCGGGATGGCCCAGCCTCGCAACGCGCTCGCGTCACCGAGGTTCACCAGCACGTAGATCAGAGCGGGCAGGACGACGCCACCGACGGCCGCGACGATCGGGATGGCTGCCCTGCGTGGATCCCGCAGGTCGCCGACGACGAACTCCCGTTTGAGTTCGACCCCCACCACGAAGAAGAAGATGGCGAGTAACCCGTCGGCAGCCCACTGCGACACCGAGAGGTCGAGGTGCAGGGCATGCGGGCCGATGGTGAACTCGCGCACGGCGGTGTAGCTGTCGGACAGCGGCGAGTTGGCCCAGATGAGAGCCACGACCGCGCCAGCCAGCAGCAGCATCCCGCCGACGGTCTCCTGCCGGAGAATGTCGGCGACGCGTTTCCACTCGCTCCAGGACGTGCGGCTGAACAGTTTGGTCTTCGTGTGGGGCGGGTTGCTCATGTGGGTGTCGTCAACCCCTCCTGATCGGATGGACAGTCCGCGATGGTGCCCGTCACTTTACTTGCCGAAACTCACGATCTGGGAGTTCGAGAGATCGACTGGTTCGCGACCTCAGCGCAGCCCGCGCAGCCACACGCGCCACGTCACCACGGTGGGGACGCCGACGGCGAGAACGATTCCGATGATGCTGACCGGCCAGAACCGCAACTGCGTGCCCGCTGCCACGAGCGCGAGGCCCGCGACGAAGCACGCGCACAACGCGACGAACGTCACGATCGACCGCGACAGGTAGGCGGAGCCGAGGTGCGCGAGTCGCCTGGCGAGACGGGGATCGTCCTCGCTCAGCCTGCGCTCGATCTCGGCGAGCCGACGTTGCTCGTCGTCACGAAGTGCCATGGCGTCATCACCACCGCGATTATGTTCCGGCGACGCCTCCGTCCGACACCCCTCGCGCGCGCCGTGGCCGGATTCGCCCGCTCCGCACCCTTCCGGCGGACCCGGCACGCCGTTAGATTCCCCCTACCGCCGACGTAGCTGGGAGGTCCGTTGCCGATACCCGGAGGGCGGGCGGCGTCCGTGGCGGCCCGGACTCCGTCTCGCAGCCGATGGACACCGTGGGGACGCGGACTGCGCGACCCCGGTCCCACCCTTGAGACGGCGAGGCACGTGTCCGAGGACCTCGCCGACGGCCTGGCCGGTCCGAGGGTGCGGGCGGCCGCGCGCGGCATCCGCCGTCTGCTCGCCGCCGACGCCGTCGGTCTTTCCGACCTGTCCGGCCACCTCGTCGTCGCGGGGACGATGCCCTCCGACGTCGATACGGCCGCGATGATCGAGGACGTGCTGCACACGGAGAACCTGTGCAGGAGGGCGGAGGTGGTCGCACTCCCGTTGATCGTGCACGACGAACTGGCCGGTGTGCTCGTCGTCGCGGGAACGGCGAGAACGGCTGCGTTGCGTGAGGTCGCGAGCCTCGGGGAGGCGGCGCTCGAAAGGGGCAGGCTGGAGGCGTCCGCCGAGGAGGCCGCCGAGGCCGAACTGCGGGCGCTGCGCGCGGAGATCTCGCCGCACTTCGTCTACAACGCGCTCACCGTCATCGCCGGGCTGGTCCGTCCCGACCCCGACCGGTCGCGCGAGCTGATGCTCGACTTCGCCGACTACATCCGGTACAGCCTGGCCAGCCACGGCGAGTACACGACCGTCGCCGACGAGTTCCATGCCATCGAGACGTACCTGGCCCTCCAGCGCGCCGTTCTCGGCGAGCGCCTTCGCGTGCAGGTGCGCGTGGCTCCCGAGGTCCTGCCCGTGTCCATCCCCTACCTCGTGCTCCAGCCGCTCGTGGAGAACGCCGTGCGACACGGGATCGAGCGCAGGCCGGAGGGCGGCACGGTCACCGTGCTCGGGGAGGCGGAGGGCACCGACTGCGTGATCAGTGTGGAGGACGACGGGACGGGGATGGACCCCGCGAAGGCACGGCGCCTGCTCGCCGGAGCCGGTGAGTCGGAGAGTGTGGGACTCGCGAACGTCGATCGGAGGCTGCGCAACGTGTACGGACCGTGGTTCGGCCTCGTCGTGGAGACAGAGGAGGGCGAGGGCACACGGGTGATCGTGCGGGTGCCACGTTTCCAGCCGGGAGTGATGCCGTGACCGGAGAAGCTGTGCGTGTGCTCGCGGTGGACGACGTACCGACCGCGCTGGACGACCTGTGCCGTCTGCTGCGGGACGCCCCCGAGGTGTCCGACGTCGTCGCCGCGGGCGACGCCGTGTCCGCGCTCAAGCGGTTGCAGTCGGAGGAGTTCGACGCGGTGTTCCTCGACATCGCGATGCCCGGCCTCGACGGGCTGGAGTTCGCCAGGTTGCTGACCAAGCTCGCGAAGCCGCCCGCCATCGTGTTCGTCACCGCCTACGACGAACACGCTGTCGCCGCCTTCGGTATCGGCGCGATCGACTACCTGCTCAAACCCGTGCGGCCGGAGCGGCTGGCCGACGCGCTCGCGCGGGTGGTCCGCCTCACCTCGGCCGGGTCCTCGCAGGGGTCCGCACAGCCCGCCTCGCAGCAGCCCGCTCCCGACGCGCTCGCGGCACTGCCCGTGGAGTCGGCGGGCCGCACGCGATACGTGAGCAGGCAGGAGGTGCGGTTCGTGGAGGCGCACGGCGACTACGTCCGGTTGCACTCGCGCTCGGGTGTTCACCTGGTGCGGATGCCGATCTCCCGTTTGGAGGAGTACTGGGCGGACGCCGGTTTCGTGCGCACCCACCGGGGATTCCTCGTGGCGCTGGCCGCGGTGCGCGAACTGCGCAGTGACTCTGTCGGCGGGCTGCTGGCTCACACGGACCTCGGTGACGTGCCGGTGAGCCGCAGGCACGCCCGCAACCTCAGGGAGCGCCTGTTGCGGGCGGCGCAACGCGGTGAGCTGCATCAGGGCACGGCTCCGTGAGCGCGCAGCGCAGGGTGACGGTGACGAGTCCGCAAACCCGGCTCGCCCATGCCCGGCGCCGCTACCGGGGACCGTGGCGGCCGACCACGCTCGATCCTGTCGAGGCGCCGTTCGCCGTCGCGCTCTACCGGCGGCAGCGGCGGCGCGCGGTCGTCGCGATGATGACGGCGTTCGCGCTGGTTTTCGGCCTTCCGCTCGTGCTGGCGCTGTCGCCATGGCTCGGTGAGCTGCGGTTGTTCGACGTCCCGGTGTCCTGGCTCGCGGTGATGGTCCTGCCGTTCCCCTCGATGACACTGCTGGCCTTCTGGCACCTGCGGCGCGCCGAGGAGGAGGAAAGCGCCGTCGAGAAGAACGTTTCCCACGAGGAAAACCGATGATCGTCGCGTTCGCCGTGGCGACCGTGCTGCTCACCACGCTCGCCATCGGCCTGCGTGGTGTCGCCGCGATGCGCACCACGTCCGATTTCCTCGTCGCCTCACGCCGCGTGTCCCCGCTGCTGAACTCCGCCGCCGTGTCCGGCGAGTACCTCTCGGCCGCGTCGTTCCTCGGGGTGGCGGGGCTCATGGTCCGCGACGGTGTGGGGGCGCTGTGGTATCCGGTCGGCTTCACGGCCGGATACATCGCCATGCTCGCGCTCGTCGCCGCACCCATGCGCCGATCCGGCGCTCTCACCGTGCCCGACTTCGCCGAGGCCCGGCTCGGATCGCCTGCCCTGCGCAAGCTCGCCGCCGTGGTGGTGCTGGTCATCGGCGTGCTGTACCTCGTGCCGCAGTTCCGCACGGCAGGGCTGGTGCTCAGCGTCGTCAGCGGCACCCCGTACTGGGTCGGCGTGCTGCTGTCGGGTGTCGCCGTCAGCGCCACCCTCGCGCTGGGCGGAATGCGCGCCGCCACCTACGTGCAGGCGTTCCAGTTCGTCCTGAAGCTCGTGTTGTTCATCGTCCCCGCCGTGTGGCTGCTCACACAGGTGGGACCGGAGGTTCGGCGAGAGGCACTGCATCCGGTCGAGTTCACGCACTTCGAGGCGCGCACACCGGTGTCCTTCCGGATCGACGCCACCCTCGACGTGCCCGACGGCGTGCGCGTCGTCGGCCGCGACGGTGAAGGACAGGCCGTCCCTCCCGGCGAATGGCACGTGCCTGCGGGGTCCACGATCGTGTTTGCGGAGGGCAGCGCCGCACCCGTGCCGAAGGACTCGGTCGCTCCCGGCTCACCGGGGTGGGAGAATCCGCTTCTCGACCTCGGCGGCAGCGGTCATCCGCTGCTCGCGACCTGGGCGGTTCTCGTGGCGACCATGTTCGGGACGATGGGGCTTCCTCACGTCATCATGCGGTTCCACACCAGCCCCGACGGCAGGGCCGCCCGGCGCACGGCGGCGCTCACCGTGGCACTGCTCGGCGTCTTCTACATCTTCCCCGGCGTCTACGGGATGCTCGGGAGGGTTCTCGTGCCGCACCTCTACCTTTCCGGCGCGACCGACAGCGCCGTGGTCGCGCTGCCCGCACAGGTGGACGCGGGCGCGATGGGCGGGCTGTTCACCGGGCTGCTCACGGCAGGCGCGTTCGCCGCGTTCCTCGCCACGTCGCTCGGTCTGCTGCTCGTCGTCTCCGGCGCGATCTCCCACGACCTCGTGCCGGGAGGGCTGAGGCAACTGCGGGTCGCGGTCGTCGGTGCCGCGGCCGTGGTGGTCCCGCTGGCGTTGCTCGCGCTCTCCTTCGACGCGAGCACACTCGTCACGTGGGGGTTCACCGTGGCGGCCTCAACCTTCTGCCCGCTGCTCGTCCTCGGTATCTGGTGGTCGCGCCTGACGGCCACGGGTGCCGTGGCGGGGGTGAGTGCGGGGCTGCTCGCCTCCTGCGGTGGCTTCGCACTCGGTGTCGCCGACCCACCGGTGCCGGGCTGGGTGTCGATCCTGCTCGTGCAACCCGCCCCGTGGTCGGTTCCCCTCGCGTTCGCCACGATGGTCGTCGTGTCGTTGTTCGGCAGGCCGCAACCGTGGGCAACGGCGGCGATGCTGCGCCTGCACCTTCACGAGCACCGCAGGATGACGTTCACCGACCGCTCGACACTGGCTCGTGATCTGGGCCACTCGTCGTGGACGGCGCGCCGCTCGTCGGCCGTTCGTCGCATCACGCGCCGGTTGGTCCGCTGACGATGTCGTCCGGTCCGGCCCCTTCCTTACTGTGACGCACCACGCACGTGAGGCGTTCGCGCACGCCCATGGCGCGCTCACGTGCGACATGTCCTGATGTGTCACTGACGAGGAGGTCAGGAGTGAGTGCCACCGAGCCCCCCACCCACCCGCCGGAATCGCCTGCCTGGGCGGAGATCCACGCGAGTGAGGACTTCCAGCGCCTGCGTTCCCGGCTGCGGCGGTTCGTCTTCCCCATGACCGCGCTGTTCCTCGTCTGGTACCTGCTGTACGTGGTGCTGGCGGACTACGCGCACGACTTCATGTCCGTCAAGGTCGTCGGCAACATCAACGTCGGGCTTGTCCTCGGCCTGCTCCAGTTCGTCTCGACGTTCGCCATCACCGGCCTCTACGTGCGCTACGCGAACCGCAAGCTCGACCCGATCGCCGACCGGATCAGGCACGACGTCGAAGGGGAGGCGTCATGACGCTGGCACAGGGCATCGAAGGCAACAACCCGGTCCTCAACATCACCATCTTCGCCCTGTTCGTGCTCATCACCCTCGTGGTCGTCTTCAGGGCGTCGCGGAACACCAAGACCGCCTCCGACTACTACGCGGCGGGACGCGCGTTCACCGGGCCGCAGAACGGTACGGCCATCGCGGGCGACTACCTCTCCGCGGCGTCGTTCCTCGGCATCGCGGGCGCCATCGCGGTGTACGGCTACGACGGGTTCCTCTACTCGATCGGGTTCCTTGTCGCGTGGCTCGTGGCCTTGCTGCTCGTGGCCGAACTCCTGCGCAACACGGGCAAGTTCACGATGGGTGACGTACTGGCGTTCCGTATGCGGCAGAAGCCCGTTCGCGCGGCGGCGGCGACCTCCACGATGGCGGTCTCCTTCTTCTATCTGCTGGCGCAGATGGCCGGAGCCGGTGCGCTCGTGTCCCTGCTGCTCGGCGTCGAGGGCGACTTCGGTCAGGCCGTGGTCATCGCGGTCGTCGGCGTCGTCATGATCGTGTACGTGCTGGTGGGCGGCATGAAGGGCACCACATGGGTGCAGATCATCAAGGCCGCTCTGCTCATCGCGGGAACCTTCGCCATGACCGTGTGGGTCCTCGGCCGCTACGGGCTCAACCTCTCCGAGTTGCTCGGCTCGGCTGCCGAGAACTCGCCAGGCGGCGAGTCCGTGCTCAACCCCGGCGCGAAGTACGGTGCGAGCGAGACATCCAAACTCGACTTCCTGTCGCTCGGCGTCGCACTCGTACTTGGCACGGCGGGCCTTCCGCACGTGCTCATGCGCTTCTACACCGTGCCGACGGCCAAGGACGCCAGGAAGTCCGTGGTCTGGGCCATCGCCCTGATCGGCCTCTTCTACCTCTTCACGCTGGTGCTGGGCTACGGTGCGGCCGCGATCGTCGGGTCGGACACGATCAGCAACGCGCCGGGAGGCGAGAACTCGGCCGCGCCACTGCTCGCGGAAGCGCTGGGCGGCCCACTGCTCCTCGGTTTCATCGCCGCGGTGGCGTTCGCGACGATCCTCGCCGTGGTCGCGGGCCTGACCATCACCGCGTCGGCGTCGTTCGCCCACGACGTGTACGCCAACGTCATCAAGCACGGCAAGGTGGACAGCAAGAACGCTGAGGTGAAGGTCGCCCGCATCACCGCCTGTGTGATCGGCGCCGTCGCGATCGTCGGCGGCATCCTCGCCAAGGACCAGAACGTGGCGTTCCTCGTGGCTCTCGCGTTCGCCGTCGCCGCCTCCGCGAATCTGCCGACGATCCTCTACTCGCTGTTCTGGAAGCGGTTCAACACCTCGGGCGCGCTGTGGTCGATCTACGGCGGGCTCACGGTGACGATCGTGCTGATCGTGTTCTCACCGGCCGTGTCAGGCAGCGAGAAATCCATGATCACCGGTGTCGATTTCCACTGGTTCCCGCTCCAGAACCCGGGACTGGTGTCGATCCCGGTGTCGTTCTTCCTCGGCTGGCTGGGAACGGTCCTCTCCAAGGAACATCTGGAGGGCAAGCACAAGGAGATGGAGGTACGCGCGCTCACCGGGGCCGGTGCCGAGAAGGCCACCTCGCACTGACGCGCTGGCGCACAGCGCTCCGCCGTGGGTCGGTGGCCGGGTCCTCGAACGGAGGCCGGCCACCGACTCAGCGCGCTCGGCCACCCGTCGTGGAGTGATCGATCCCACTCAATGTGCAGGGAACTTCCAAGCTCAGCTGCCGGAACCCTCGGCGACGGGGCCAGAGTCCACATCCAGGCGCCGGTGTCATTCGGCGCCGCGCCCCCGACCGGATTCGGCCAACGGGCCAACCGAGACCGGTGTTTCCGCTGGCCGAAGCCACTCTGTCGGGGTGACAGGATTTGAACCTGCGACCCTTCGCTCCCAAAGCGAATGCGCTACCAAGCTGCGCCACACCCCGTCCGCCCGAGGGCGGTGTGCGACCACTCTAGCGGGTGCCGCTACACTACCTACGCGGCCGGGTGATCCGGCCGCCCGCGGGCGTAGCTCAATGGTAGAGCCCCAGTCTTCCAAACTGGTTACGCGGGTTCGATTCCCGTCGCCCGCTCCACCGAAGGCCCGGTCGCCGACCCAGCGGCCGGGCCTTCGTCGTCGTAAGCCCTCAGATCTCGGCGCCCCCGCGCCACCTGTCCGTCCTCCCTGCAGAACGGTGGAAGCGCTGTTTCCCACCACCCCAGGACAGTGACCCATATCACAAATTTTCCTGTGATCCGAGTCACCACCATTAGTGTTCTTTTGACTGCGTTCAGTAATGAAGACGCAGGTCGGAAAGCGTCCCGGAGCTAAACCCCCCATTCCTCGGATTCACTCCTTTATTGACTTCCCTCTTTGCACAATTCGCTTTGCGCACGTTGCGCGTGGTTACCGTTCTGTGTCGCCGAAAACGGCGGCGAAGTCCTAAGAGGAGATCCGTGAACACGCAAATCAGCCTGGAGGAAACAGATGGCACACAGAACTTTCGCGAGAACGGCGGCTGTGCTGGTCGCCGGTGCCGTGACGCTGGTGGCGACCCCGAACGTCGGTTCGGCCATGATGAATCAGAATGCGGCCGGAAGCGGCGGCGGAGAAGCTTCCTCGGCAGCGGTGAAAGACAAACCCAAGCCGGGAGACCATTCCGGCAAATCCGCAACCCCCATCGGCGAACGGATCATCGACATAGCCGCCCAGCAGGCCGGTGACCCGTACGTCTACGGCGCCGAGGGCCCCGATCAGTTCGACTGTTCCGGCCTGACGCAATACGTGCACGCGCGGGTGGGTATCGAGCTGCCCCGCACGTCACGCCAGCAACGGGCGGCTCTGCCCGAATTGCCGAAGAGCGCGATGCGCCCCGGTGACCTGCTGTTCTTCCACGAGGGCGGCCGGGTCTACCACGTCGGCATCTTCGCGGGCGACGGCCGGATGTGGGCCGCACCCGAACCTGGTGACGTCGTCCGGCTCCAGAACATCTGGACGGAGTCCTTCACCGTCGGTCGCGCCTGGTGATCCGATCGGGAACTCCTGGGATACTGTCCGCGTTGTCTGGTTCAGTGAGCCCAACAAGCGGGGAGTAGCCCATGGGAACCACGATCACGGTGATCGTGCTCCTGCTGATCGTCATCGCGGGCACGGCGTACCTCGTCCGGTCTCAGGCACAGGCCAAGCGGCGGCAACTCGACGACGCGATGGCCGACGCCAGGAGGTGGGTCGAACGCCTCGGTGGGCAGGTTCTGAACCTCACCGGCACCGACACGGCGTCCCAGCAGGCAATGGCCGATGCCAGCGAGCGATACACCGCAGCGGGCTCCGAGATGGAGCGCGCCCAGACGGTCGAGCAGGCGCGTCTCGCGAAGAAGACAGCGCTGGAGGGCCTCTACTATGTCCGCGCCGCGCGCACGGCGATGGGCCTCGACCCCGGTCCCGCGCTTCCCGAGGACCCCGAGCGGGAACGCGCGGGCAAGGTCACCGAGCACCGCTCCGTCGATGTCGAAGGACAGCACTACGAAGCGTCACCACAGCCGACGGCAGGCACCCCGCACTACTACCCCGGCGGGCGGGTCGCAGGACGCCCTGTGCCACAGGGCTGGTACAGCGAGCCATGGTGGAAGCCTGCGCTGGTCGCGGGTGCGTGGGGCTTCGGTTCGATGATGTTGTTCTCCGCGATGTTCTCCGGAATGGCCGGAATCCCGAGCGCCGCGGCCTGGGAAGCGGGCTACGACGCGGGCCAGGAGGACGCGATGGAGGGCGGCGACGCCGGAGACGGTGGCGACGCTGGTGATGGTGGTGACGCCGGTGGCGACGCAGGCGGCGGCGAGGACTTCGGCGGAGGTGACTTCGGCGGAGGCGGCGACTTCGGAGGCTTCGGCGGGGGCGACTTCGGAGGCGGCGACTTCGGCGGTTTCTAGGTCACGCGCTGATGGGCGGGCCGGGCAGCTCCGAGAAGGTCCCGGCCCGCCTTGTCATGTCGCGGCGGCACACATTCCACGAAGCCCGTCGTCACACGGCGCGCTTGCCGACGCTGGACCGCCTGCTACCGGTGTGGATCGGCGGGTCCGGTGCCATCAGCGCGGCGAGCGAGCACCTGTCGTCGCTCGGCGGGATCACGCCCTGTTCTCGAAGCAGCAATCGGCACCCGGCATCACGGCGACGTGCGCCAGGCGAGGCCACCTCGGCTCAGGGTCGCTGGCAGGCGGGGCACCAGTACAGATTGCGGCCTGCCAGTTCGGTCTGGGCTACCGGCGTCGCGCACACCAGGCACGGCTGTCCGGCACGACGATAGACGTACACCTCGCCACCGTGGCGGTCGTTGCGTGGTGCGCGACCCGTGACCTCGGGACGATGCCGCCAGGCGACCGTGTCGATGCGGCCGAGGCGGACGCCGTCCCGCATGAGATCGCGCAGATCGGCCCACAACTGCTCCCACTGCTCGTGGCGCAGTGACCTGCCCGGCAGCAGGGGGTCGATCCCCTGGCGGAACAGCACCTCGGCACGGTAGACGTTGCCCGCTCCCGCGATCACGGACTGATCCATCAGCAGCGCGGCGAGTGAGGTCCGCGAGCGGGAGATGCGGTGCCAGGCTCGTTCGGGATCGGCGTCCCTGCGCAGCGGGTCGGGGCCGAGCCTCGCGACGATGGCCTCCACCTCACCAGGGTTCAGCAACTCGCAGCGGGTCGGTCCCCGCAAATCCGTCCAGTGTGTACCGCCGACGAGCCGCATGCGCACCTGTCCGATCGGCTCGGTGACGGGCACCGTGTGCTCGGTGAAGGAACCGTAGAGTCCCAGATGGACATGCACTGTCCCCTGTGGACCGTAATGGTGGAAGAGGTGCTTGCCGTATGCCTCGGCCGCCGTCATGACCTTCCCGGTCACCACAGCCGCCTCGGCGGAGAAACGTCCCTGCGGGCTCGACACCTCCACCGGAGCACCGGCGTACCGTCGCTGGTGCAGCAGCGCCAACCGGTGCAGCGTGTGGCCCTCGGGCATCAGCTCTCCGGCAGCTCCGGAGCGGTACCGGTGCGCTCGTAGTCGCTGATCTGCCCGACCCTGCGCACGTGCCGCGCGTCCTCGGAGGCCGGGGTTGCCAGGAACGCCTCGACGATCTCCGTGGCCTCCTCCAGCGAATGCATGCGCGCGCCGACGCCGATCAACTGGGCGTGGTTGTGCTCGCGGGTGAGCTTGGCGGTCTCGACACTCCAGGCGAGCCCCGCCCTTGCTCCGGGAACCTTGTTGGCGGCGATCTGCTCACCGTTGCCCGACCCGCCGATGACGATGCCGAGGCTGCCCTCGTCGTCCACCACCCTCCGGGCGGTCTCGATGCAGAACGCCGGGTAATCGTCGGCCGCGTCGTAGACGTGTGGGCCGACGTCGGTCACCTCGTGGCCCTGCTCCCGCAGGTGAGTGACGAGGTGGTTCTTCAACTCGTAGCCGGCATGGTCGCTTCCCAGGTACACGCGCACGGCTGTCAAGTCTGCCATCCCCTGCGACGTGTGCCGAACGGGCCCGGCACAGCGGCCGTAGGCTGCCACCGATGAATGCGCGATGGGTGGAACTGGCCGAGGGTGTCCTCGTACGCAGGTACACCGAAATGGATTTGTCCGTGGGTCTTGTGCTCGGCGACGACCGATGCCTCGTGGTGGACACCCGAGGCGACGCGGAGCAGGGAGCGGAACTGGCCGCCGCCGTGCGGAACATCACGTCACTGCCGTGGACGACGGTGCTCACGCACGATCACTACGACCACGCGTACGGTGCCCCGGCCTTCCTGCCCTGCGACGTGTGGGCTCATCCTGCGTGCTGGGACGAACTCGGCAAAGCGGGAAAGGCCGCATTACCCGGCCTGCTGGGCCTGTCCGTGGAGCACCGCGTCACCCTCGACCTCGGTGGCCGTCAGGTGGTGCTCGCTCATCCCGGCGTCGCCCACTCACCCGGCGACGTGGTGGTGCACGTCGCCGACGCGGGCGTGTTGTTTGCGGGTGATCTTGTGGAGCACGTGCCGGGAGGCACGTTCAGCGCCGAGTCGTTCGGCAGCGACACCACGCTGGCCTCCTGGCCTGCGGCTCTGGACGAGATCGCGGCCTTGGAAGCGGCGACGGTGGTCCCCGGCCATGGCGAACCGACAGGCCCCGAACTCATCGAAACCTGCCGCTCCGATCTGTTCACCGTGCTCGGACTGCGTGAGCGGGTACGGGCCGGGGAGCTGAGCCACGAAGCTGCCCTCGCGCGTTCTCCCCTGCCTGCCGACGTCACGCTGGCCGCGTTGACCAAACCCGGGGACTGACGGCGTCAGTCGAATTTCAGCGAACCCGTACGCGTGCGCTTGAGCTCGAAGAAGTCCGGGTAGCTCGCGAGCATTCTGGCGCCCTCGAACACCCGCAGGGCGTCCTCACCCCTCGGAATCGAGTTGAGGACGGGGCCGAAGAACGCCACCCCGTCGATGTGGATCGTCGGGGTTCCGACGTCCTCCCCCACCGGGTCCATGCCCTCGTGGTGGCTCGCGCGCAGCGCCTCGTCGAAGCCGGTGGAGTCGCCGGCCTTCAGCACCTCGGGGGAGCCACCGACCTCCTCGACCGACTGCTTGAGCACGAGTTCGATGTCCTTGTTGCCCTCGTTGTGGTAGCGGGTGCCGAAAGCGGTGTAGAAGTCACGCAGCACTTCCTCGCCCCGCTCGGCGGCCAGCGCGGTCGCGACCCGCACGGGCGCCCACGCCCTGTCCATCAGCTCGCGGTACCACTGTTCGAGTTCCCGGCCCTCGTTGAGCACCGACAGGCTCATGACCCGGAAACGGAGATCGAGATCGATCTGCTTCTCGACCTCGATGATCCACCTCGACGTGATCCACGCGAAGGGGCAGACGGGGTCGAAGTAGAAATCAACCCGGGTGCGCTCTGAAGCGGCGCCTGCTGTCATGGCAACTCCTTGCCGTCACTGGTTGCGGGTGGGGACAGGCCGGGTAAGCCTCACGGGAGCCAACAGCGCGTCCGCACGCGTTGTTCCCGTCGCCGCGCCCACCTGCTCATGATTGGATGCGCTGAGCACAGTAGGTGCGACCACCGACAAAACATCCGAGAACAGACGAACAGCGCAGAGGTGCCAGTGCCCGCCCCGAATTTGACCCGTGAGCAAGCTCAACAGCGTGCAGGCTTGTTGGAGGTTGACACTTACGATATCGAGTTGGATCTCACCGACGGCCGTGGTGGGCCTGGTGAGGGTGTGTTCTCGTCGAGGACGACGGTGCGGTTCTCGTGTGTCCGGCCTGGTGAGAGCAGCTGGGTGGACATCGTGGCGGAGGGCGTGCGGGAGGCTGTCCTCAACGGCCGTCGTCTCGACGTGTCGGGGTATGTGGAGGACGAGGGCGTCGCGTTGCCTGGTCTGGCCGCTGAGAACGAGTTGGTGGTGGACGCGGAGTGCCGGTACATGAACACCGGCGAGGGTTTGCACCGGTTCGTGGATCCGGTGGATGGTGGTGTCTACCTCTACAGCCAGTTCGAGACCGCGGACGCCAAACGGATGTTCGCGTGTTTCGATCAGCCTGATCTGAAGGCGACGTATCGGTTGGTGGTGACCGCGCCGAAGGATTGGGTGGTGGTGTCCAACGCGCTGGTCGCCTCGCGGGAGGACACCGCGGAGGGGGCGGTGCGGACGGTGTTCGCGACCTCGGAGCGGATGTCCACGTATCTGGTGGCGTTGATCGCGGGCCCGTATGCGGAGTGGCGTGACACCTACACCGACGAGCACGCCACGATCCCGCTGGGCATCTACTGCCGGGCGTCGCTGGCGGAGTTCATGGACGCGCAGCGGTTGTTCACCGAGACCAAGCAGGGTTTCGGTTTCTACCACAAGGCGTTCGGGGTGGCGTACCCGTTCTCGAAGTACGATCAGCTGTTCGTGCCGGAGTTCAACGCCGGGGCGATGGAGAACGCGGGTGCGGTGACGTTTTTGGAGGACTACGTCTTCCGCAGCAGGGTGACCCGCTACGCCTACGAACGCCGCGCCGAGACGTTGTTGCACGAGATGGCGCACATGTGGTTCGGCGATCTGGTGACGATGCGCTGGTGGGACGATCTGTGGCTGAACGAGTCGTTCGCCACGTTCGCCAGTGTGCTGGCGCAGGCCGAGGCCACCGAGTACACCGGTGCGTGGACCAGTTTCGCCAACATCGAGAAGTCGTGGGCCTACCGGCAGGACCAGCTGCCCTCCACCCACCCCATCGCGGCCGACATCGTGGACCTGCACGCCGTGGAGGTCAACTTCGACGGCATCACCTACGCCAAGGGCGCCAGCGTGCTCAAGCAGCTCGTCGCCTACGTCGGGCTGGAGAACTTCCTGTCCGGGCTGCGCGTCTACTTCGGCAAGCACGCCTGGGACAACGCCACCCTAGCCGACCTGCTCGCCGCGCTGGAGGAGGCGTCCGGCCGCGACCTGTCGTGGTGGAGCGCGCAGTGGCTGGAAACCACCGGGCTGAACACGCTGCGCCCTCACTTCGAGGTCGGCCACGACGGCCGCTACCGCTCTTTCACCATCGAGCAGGGCGGCGCTAAGCCCGGCGCGGGGGAGGTGCGCACCCACCGCGTCGCGGTCGGCGTCTACGGCGACGACGGCACCGGCACACTCGTGCGCACACACCGCGTCGAACTCGACGTCGAGGGCGCCACCACCGAGGTGGCCGGCCTGGTCGGTGCCGAGGCGGGCGATCTCGTGCTCGTCAACGACGACGACCTCACCTACTGCGCCATGCGACTCGACCCCGCATCGCTGGCGACGCTGACCGACCGCATCGCCGACATCGCAGAGCCCCTCCCCCGCACCCTCTGCTGGTCGGCCGCATGGGAAATGACCCGCGACGCCGAACTCAAAGCCCGCGACTTCGTCACCCTCGTGCAGCGGGGAGTCCACGCCGAGACGGAGGTCGGCGTGGTGCAGAGGCTGCTGCTCCAGGCGCAGACGGCGTTGAACTCCTACGCACAGCCGTCGTGGGCGGCCGAGCACGGCTGGCCCGGATTCACCGCCGCACTGCTGGAGCTGACCCGCTCGGCAGAGCCCGCATCGGACCACCAGCTGGCGTTCGTCAACTCGCTGGCGAGTTCGGTGCTCGACGAGCCGACCCTCGACGTTCTGGCGGGCTGGCTGGACGGCTCCGCCCCGCTGGAGGGCCTGACCGTGGACACCGACCTGCGGTGGCGCCTGCTCCACGCACTCGTCGCGCACGGACGCGCCTCCGACGCCGAGATCGATGCCGAACTGCGCCGTGACGACACCGCGACCGGCCGCAGGCACGCCGAACGCGCCCGCGCCCTGCGCCCCACCGCCGAGGCCAAGGCACAGGCATGGCAGCGCGCCGTCTACGACGACGAATCGCCAAACGCGGTGAACGAGGCCGTGATCGCGGGCTTCACCCACCCCGCGCAGAAGCACCTGCTCGGCGACTACACGCAGCGCTACTTCGAGGTGCTCGACGAGGTGTGGAGCCGCCGGTCGAGCGAACGCGCGCAGCCGACCGTCCTCGGGCTGTACCCGTCGTGGGATGTGTCACAGGACGGGATCGCCCAAGCCGACGCGTGGCTCGCCGGAGCCCATGCCGCCGCGCTGCGGCGGCTGGTGAGCGAGGGCCGCGCCGGTGTGGTGCGGGCCCTTGCCGCACGGCAGTTCGACCAGAGCTGATCAGGCAGGCCAGCACGACGAAGGCCGCCGTTCGCCAGTGGCGTACGGCGGCCTTCGTGCCGAAAGGGCTCAGGACCGCGGCGTGGACCCCGCCTGGTCGGCCATCATGCGCAGGCCACTGACGAGGCCGCCGATGAGGTCGCCCTCCTTGAACGACGCGACCATGCTCATGACCGCGAGCTTGGCTCCCCGATCCGACAGTCGCTGCGCGGCGTGAGCGCCCGTGACCACCTCCACGACCCGCTCACCCGGTGACACGGCCACGAGAACGGAGTCGTCCCCCCGTTCACCGAGCGTGTCGTGCAGGGTCTCCGCTCCCGTGCGTGGCTCGTCACCGAGTTCGCCGACGTAGATGCTGAAGTCGAGCCCGGTCTCCCTGCTGGCCAGCGTCAACGCCTCGTCGAGGCGAGCGAGTGCAGCAGTACCGAATGGGCCGGACGGAGCAGCGGGCTCGTACATTTGCGCGACCGAGACCCGGCCGCTCGCCGTCACAGCGGTACCTGGCTGGAGTTCGGTTCCCTCGAGTCCGGTTGACGGGCTTTCGCGGGTCAGTTCACCAGTTGCCACTGGCACCTCCTCGAACCTTCGACGGAGCGGCGTCACCGTGCCCGGAATCCGCGGTGTGCTGTCCCGCACCCTCCGGGTTGGCGGTCCACCACACGGGCGGGTAGTCCCACGCCTGCCCCGGTCGGTATCGGGGCCTGCTCGCGAACTTAGACCGTAGCGTCACCAGTGCGAAGAAGCCGTAGACGGCCAGTGGTATCGCCACGAAGACCAGGATCGTCTCGAGGATGCTCACGGCCGCAGGGTAGCCGACCGTCCCGGTCACTACTCACCTGCCACGGTGAAATATCCCGCTCTCCGCCGCGCCCGGCCCCCTGGTCACCCGCTTGCCACGCGGGTCATCCCACGATAAGGGGAAGGCTTGCTCGCGAAAGGTCGTAACTCCACGTACGTGCGGTGGCACCCGGCGACAACACCTTGTTCCCCCCGGCGAAGGCTCGTACGTTTTTCACCTGTACGGGCCTTGCGCCATCGTCCCCAAGCCCTTAACAGGTCACCACGCGGTCACAGGAGGACCTGCCATGTTCACCGTTTCGAGCGTTGCCGCCACCGACACCACCGACGCCGCCGGCTCGGGCACCCGAGTCACGTGCGGCACCCGAGTCACCCGCGGTACCCGGGTCACGGCCGGTACCCGCGTCACCCGTGGCACCCGCGCAACCCGTGGTACCCGCGTCACCGCCGACCTGCGTGGCACGCGAGTGACGCGCGGCACCCGCGTCACGGCGGGCACCAGGGTCACCCGTGGCACCAGGGTGACGCGTGGCACGCGCGTGACCTGCGGTACCCGCGTCACCCACTGAACCGACGACACCGCCGGATCAGGCCGCCGGCGCCCCCAGGTAACGCCGCCACGACGGATCCGCCTCCTTGGCATGCGCCAGCAACCGCCAGTGAGGCCCGTGCGGCTCCCTCGGCACGACCCGCAGGCGCCACCCCAGCTCCGAGAGGAGCTTGTCGGCCTTGCGGTGGTTACACGTCGCGCAGCACGCGACGCAGTTCTCCCACGAGTGCGCCCCTCCCCTGCTTCGGGGCACCACGTGGTCGATGGTCTCCGCTTTCCCGCCGCAGTACGCGCACCGGAACCGGTCCCGGTGCATGAGACCCGCACGAGTCAGGGGTACCTGAGCCCGGTAAGGTACCCGGACGTATCTGCTGAGCCTGATCACCGACGGCAGCTCCACCGTCATCGTGGCCGAGCGCAGCAGAATCCCGGCCGGATCCTCGTGCACCACCTCGGCCTTGCCGCAGACGAGCAGCACGATGGCGCGGCGCAGCGGTAGCGCGGTGAGGGGTTCGAACGTGGCGTTGAGCAGCAGCACGCGCCGCTTCCCGAGGCCGGGCGACGACGGAGTCGGCCCGGTTCCCCCGGGGTCCCGCGAACGGCGATGGTAGGACCGGGTGACCCTTCCCGCTCTCGCGGGCGGGCCGGTTGACGGTCCGACGACCCCGGTTGCGGGCACACAGGGCGCGAGCGTCTCGGGCGCCGGCCCGGCAGGCTGCCGGGTGACGACGCCGGATGGGCTGGGTTGTCGGTCTGGCACGCGACCACCTCCACCGGTGCAGCCCCCAGTCGAACACACAACGCACCCTGCGCGCACGTGCGTTTAGCCACGTGGCTCACCTGAGTACGGTTGCGGACGTACCGGTTCCGGTCAACATGCCGCGATTCGAGACCCACATCGGCCTGCCGGTGTGCTGGGTCACACCAGGGAGGGAGTGCGCAGCGCAGTGGAAGAGTTTCTCAGCGAGCCGCCGGACTGCACCAGGGACATGGAGACGTGGTGCGGTCAGGTCTACCGCATCACCGGCAACGAATGGCTGGCGGCATCGGCCGACTGGCTCGTGGCGCGGCCCCTTCGCATCCTGCTCATCCTGCTCGGTGCGTTCCTCGTCCGGCTGCTGATCCGCAAGCTGATCGACCGGCTCACCCGCACCCCGGCAGGGGAGCCCGGTTCCGACAGCCCCGGCAAACTTCCCGCGCTGCTGCGTCCGCTCAAGGAGCGGGCTCCCGAGATGCTCGGCCCTGTCGCGCTGGAGCGACGGAGACAGAGAGCCCAGACCATCGGGTCGGTCCTGAAGTCGCTGACCAGTTTCGTGGTGTTCGGCCTCGCGTTCGTTCTCATCCTCGGCGAACTGGGCATCAACCTCGCCCCCATCCTCGCCTCGGCCGGCATCGTCGGTGTCGCCATCGGTTTCGGCGCGCAGAACCTTGTCAGGGACTTCCTCTCCGGCATCTTCATGATGCTGGAGGACCAGTACGGCGTCGGGGACGTCGTGGACGTCGGAGAGGCCATCGGCACGGTCGAATCGGTGGGTCTGCGCATTACGACCGTGCGGGACCTGAACGGCACGGTCTGGTATGTGCGTAACGGCGAGGTGCTCAGGGTCGGCAACTTCAGCCAGGGATACGCCGTCGCCGTCGTGGACATCCCGCTCGGATACGACACCGACGTGACGAAGGCCACCGCCGTGCTGGAAGAGGTCGCCAAGGAGGCCGCGGAGGACGCCTCGATCCGTCCCGACGTCCTCGAATCCCCGCAGGTGCTCGGAGTCGAGAACGTCACGCCCGAAGCCATCCAGTTCCGCCTCACCACGAAGGTGCGGCCAGGACGTCAGTGGGCTGTCCAGCGCGCGCTGCGGGCCGAGATCATGCGCGCACTGGAGCGCGAGGGCTTCGACCCGCCGCTCGGACGGTTCTTCGGGCCCCGTCCGACGTCGTGACGAGGAAGACCGCCCACACCGCGCAACCGGCAGAATGGAGATGTGACAGACGTGAGCAGTGCCCATTCCTCCCCGCAGGCACCGCAGCCCGAGTCCTTCTACGAGGCGGTGGGCGGTGAGGAGACCTTCCGCAGGCTCGTGGCCCGCTTCTACGCCGAGGTCGCAGGCGACGAGGTCCTTCGCCCCATGTATCCCGAGGAAGACCTCGGTCCCGCGGAGGAGCGCCTCCGGCTCTTCCTCATGCAGTACTGGGGTGGGCCGCACACCTATTCCGATCGCAGAGGGCACCCCCGGCTGCGGATGAGGCACGTGCCGTTCAAGATCGGCCCGATCGAACGGGACGCCTGGCTTCGGGCCATGCGGATCGCCGTGGACGAATCCGGCATCGAGGAGCCCTACCGGTCGCAGCTCTGGCGGTACCTGGAGATGGCAGCGAACTCGCTGATGAACAGCTGGGAGTAGAACGCGCACGCGGGCGCCGATCACGTGTCGAGCGAGACCGGCGCCCTCGTACTCGTCAGGGAAAGTGCTCCGCTCAGCGGCGACCGTAGGAAGGCTGAGTCTGGGCGTTGAACTCGTCGAAGATCACCGACTTCGCCGGAGCCGTGCGCCTGTCACGGATGTCCAGCACGTCGAAACCCTTCTGGATGTCCGACGAGTAGATGTGGCCGTTGTAGTAGTACGCCGACCACGAACCGCCGGTGATGTTCTGGGTGTCGGACAGTGGTCCACGCTCGAAGTAGGCGATCTCCTTCGGCCGGTCGGAGTCGGTGAAGTCCCACACCGACACACCGCCCTGGTACCACGCCTGGACCATGATGTCGCGACCCCGCACCGGGATCAGTGAGCCGTTGTGCGCGACGCAGTTCTCGGTGTCTCCCTGGTGACGCGGGATCTTGAAGTAGCTGCGGAACGCGAGCTTCGCGTCGTCGCCGCTTCCCGTGAGGTCGTAGATCCCGTTCGCACCGCGTTCGGGCCCGATCTCCGCGTTGCACGTCGGCATGCCGCCACCGCCGAGTTCGTCCGTGAACACGACTTTCGTGCCCTCGTTGTTGAACGTGGCGCTGTGCCAGAACGCGAAGTTGGTGTTGTCCTGCACGCGGTCGATGACGCGGGGGTTCATCCTGTCGCTGATGTCCACGAGGATGCCGTCGCCCATGCACGCCCCCGCCATGAGGTTCTTCTCGGGGTAGGCGGTGAGGTCGTGGCAGCCGGTGGTCTTGCGTGAGTAGCCGTCACCGGGGTTACCTCCGTCGGGGAAGAGAACGGGAGTCGCCACCAGCTTCGCGTCCTGTGGGCTGTCGATCGGCACCTCGACGATCGACACCTTGTCGTGAGGCGGCTGGCAGTTCGGCAGCTCCGGCGCGGGAGAGTACGACGACACGTACAGCAGCACGGATTTCCGTTCCGGCGCGGGCACCATGGTGTGGGTGTGCGAGCCGCAGTCGGTGCGCACGGACGCCACGTATTCGGGCCTCGACAGGTCGCTGATGTCGAAGACCTTGATGCCCTCCCAGGAATCCGGGTTCGACGCCTCCGAGGGCTCGCTCGTGCAGGAGTCGTTCGTGCGGGCGTAGTCGGTGGACAGGAAGAGCAGGTCGCCGGACACGGACACGTCGTTCTGCCCACCGGGGCACAGCACCTGGCTGACGACCCGTGGCTTCGACGGCTTCCTCACGTCGTAGACGGTGAAGCCGTCATAATTCCCCAGCACCGCGTGTCCCCTGGTGAACGCGATGTCGGTGTTGTACGCACTCCGGCCCGCGAAGGGGCCTTCCTTGTCGAGGTGGGCGATCGGCTGCATGTTGCGGCTGTGCACCACCTCGTCCACATCCGGGATGTCGTCCTGCTGCGCCGAGGCGGGTGCGCCGAGGCCCGCGAAAGCCAGCGCCGTGGCGCCGAGCAGCGCCCCAGCCAGACCTCCGCGCCTGCGTCCTGTGTTCACGCGCGTTCTCCTCCCGGTCGGGTGAGTGACCAGTCGAGTCATTCTGGTCACCGACACCCGATCGGAGATAGCGGCGATCGGAGGGTTCTGACGACAGCGGAGGGTGACCACTTGACGCTGAAGGGTGTTACCTGCTGGTGTGAATCCCATGCGAGGTGCGTTGTCGGCCGCTGCGGCCGTGATCGTCATGCTTGTCGCCGGTTGCACGGCGGAGCCGGAGCAGTCGGCCTCGCCCGCCGTCATCGTGCCGCACGGCCCCGGCGAGGCCGCCGACGTCGTCCAGGCTGAGCGGGCGGCCGAGCAGGCGCGGCAGGTCCAGGTCTCGGACGCCGACGTGGACTACATGCGGATGATGATCCCGCACCACGAGCAGGCCCTGGTGATGACGGACCTCGTCCCAGACCGCTCACGCAGCGCGCGAGTCGAATCGATCGCCGAGCGCATCGCCGTGGCGCAGGAGGGCGAGATCGCGATGATGCGGTCGTGGCTCGACGAGCACGCGAAAGGCCACGGCGACAAGGAGCACGACGGCCGCGAGGGGCACAGCGACCACGGTGATCACAGCGGCCACGGGGACCACGGCGGTCATGCCGGACACGACCGGATGCCCGGCATGGCCACCGAGGAACAACTCGCCGCCTTACGCGCCGCCACCGGTGAGGAGTTCGACCGGTTGTTCTGCGAACTCATGATCACCCACCACGAGGGCGCGCTCACCATGGCCGAGGACTACCTTCCCCATGGCCTTGAGCCGCGCGCGCTCGCGATGGCGCAGGAGGTCGTGACCACGCAGACCGCGGAGATCGAACACCTGCGGGCCATGATGCCGTGAGCATCCCCACGGGCCTCACAACAGCAGCGGCAGCAACGCGTGCCTGCGGCGCAGCACAGCGCCGTAGCGGGCGTCGAGCCGCAACCAGGAGTCCGTCGCCGACACCCGCACCGTGTCCTCGCCCACCGACGAGTCCACGAACCCCATCCCCGACAGGGCGAACAGGCACCGCATCGGAATCTTGACCTCGTCCTCGCTCCCGGAGACCGTGAGGACGGTCTGGTCCATCAGGGACGCGGGAGGTGTGCCGTGCGGGCCGACGTTCTCACGCGCGAGTTCGACACCCCGGTCGGCCAGGTCACTCACGACCGTGACGGGCAGCGAGTCCACGGCCCTCCACCCGTTCACCGACGGCAATTCAGACCGCCACAGCAGATCGCGCGGTGGGCCGGGGTCCATGGCGTCCACCCTGGCGACGGTCAGCGCGGCCAGGAGTTCGTTACCGGAGACCGTCACGTCCGACGGCGTCACCTCACCCTCGACCGACCGCGTCACGAGGACGTCGAATGGCGTGGTGGCCCATGCCTCCACGAGGTGCTCGTTGCGCTGCCGCAGGCGTACGGCGGTGGCGGCATCGAGGCGCACCGCCCGAGCCACAAACGCGCCGAGGCTCTCCCTGTCGGCGGCATCCGGAATCCGTAGCTCGGTCACACCCGTCCTCCACTCGGCACATGTTCGGTGAGAAAGGCGCGCTCGGCCTCGGACAAGCGGCGTGGCCTTCCTCGTTCGAGGTCGTACGGCGCGAGCACGGTGGCCGCTGTCGCAGCCACCGTGTCGTCCTCCGCAGGACCCGTTCGTACCCGGTAGTCGAGGGTGAACGACGCATACCGCAGGTCGGCGAGCGTGATTTCGACGCGCACCGCACGGCCGTCCACCACGATCGGCGCCCGGTAATCGACATGCAGGCGCACCACGACGATGCCCTTGGCGAACTCCGACAGCTCACTCGCGCGACGTCCGTGATCACGTCGGAGGCCCGCGTCGTCGCTCGACGCGGTGGTGCCGCCGAACAGCAGCGGCACCCTCGCCTCCTCCAGCAACGTCACCAGCCGCGCGTGATTCACGTGTCCGAACGCGTCCATATCGGACCATCGGGGCCGAACCTGCGCGACGTAGTGACTCGCCTCCCGGCTCATGGTCCCCGCCTCAGCGCACCGTGCCGCGGATCTGCCGCACGGCCACCGACAGCGTCGCCAGATCGAGCCTTCCCGAGCCCTCGATCTCGTCCAGCGTCACACGGGCACGCGCCAGCCTCGACGAATTCGCCTGCTCCCACTGCGCGATCTTGTCGTCAACGCTGTCCCCGGGGTCGCTGTGCCGCAGAGCGTCCAATGTGATCGCCCGCAGCGACGAGTACAGGTCGTCACGCAGCGCGAGACGCGCCAGCGAGTGCCACCTGCTGCCGCGTTCCAGTGCGTTCACCGAGGTGAGCATGCGATCCATGCCCAGGTGGTCGGACAACGCGTAGTACAGCTCGGCTGTCTCGACGGGGCTGCGCTCGGCGGTCATCCCCACTTCGCGCTCGGCCATCTCGGCTACCTCGACGATGTCGAGCAGCGAGTAGCCGGTGAGCAGCAACGACACCCTGCGGGCGAGGTCCTCGGGAACTCCTTCCTCCACGAGCGCCTCGGTCTCCCGCCGCACGGCCTCGGCCTGCTGGCCGCGCAGGAGGTCGCCCAGCTTCGGCACCAGCGTCGCGACTGGCTCGGCGAACCGGTTGATCTCGGCCCCGACCGCGAGCGGCTGGGGCCGGTTGGTGAGGAACCAGCGGGCAGCGCGGTCGAGCAGCCTGCGGGTCTCCAGCACCATCGCATCGGCGATGTCGGTGGAGACGGCGTTGTCGAGCGCGTCGATGCCCTCCCACATCGAGTGCAGGTCGTACACGCCCGTGACGGTCGCGAAGGCCCGCACCGCGTCCGTTCCTGTCGCGTTCAGCTCCTCCGCGAGCCGGAAGGCGTACGACACGCCCGCACCGTCGATCACCTCGTTGACGAGCAGTGTGGTGGTGATCTGCCTGCTGAGAGGGTGCTTCGCAATCTCACCTGCGAAGTCGCGCCGCAACGGTGTCGGGAAGTACTCCGGCAGCCTGCGGGCGAACACGTCGGCGTCGGGAAGGTCGCTGTCGAGGACCTCGTCCTTGAGGTCGAGCTTCACATGCGCGAGCAGCGTCGCCAGTTCGGGTGAGCTCAGCCCCTCCCCTGCCTTCTCCCTCGCGGCGAACTCCGCCTTGCCGGGCAGCGCTTCGAGTTCCCTGTCGAGAACCCCCTTCTTCTCCAGCGCGGCCACCAGCCTGCTGTGCACCGAGACCATCGGCGCGGCGTGTGCCCTGCTGACACCGAGCACGGCGTTCTGCCGGTAGTTGTCGGCCAGCACAAGCTGCCCGACCTCGTCGGTCATCTCCTCCAGCAGCGCGTTCCGCTGGTCGGATGTCAACTCGCCCTTCGCGGTGAGCTGGTCGAGCAGGATCTTGATGTTGACCTCGTGGTCGGAGCAGTCCACCCCCGCCGAGTTGTCGAGAGCATCGGTGTTGA
This sequence comes from Saccharomonospora xinjiangensis XJ-54, assembly GCF_000258175.1. Lineage (NCBI taxonomy): Bacteria > Bacillati > Actinomycetota > Actinomycetes > Pseudonocardiales > Pseudonocardiaceae > Saccharomonospora > Saccharomonospora xinjiangensis. The sequence continues at coordinate 950,479 of NZ_JH636049.1, forward strand.
TCTTGCCGCCGCTTCTGGCGAACTCGATGCGGCCCCGCTGGGTGAAGCCGAGGTTGCCACCCTCCCCGACGACCTTCACGCGAAGCTGACCACCGTTGACGCGAACCGCGTCGTTGGCCTTGTCTCCCGCGTCGGCGTGGGTCTCGCTCTCCGCCTTGACGTACGTTCCGATACCGCCGTTCCACAGCAGATCGACCGGCGCCAGCAGGATCGACCTGATCAGCTCGGCGGGCGCCATCGTGGTGACGTCGTCGGCCAGCCCCAGCGCGAGCCGCACCTGCGGGCTGATCGGGATGGTCTTGGCAGACCGGGGATAGATACCGCCGCCCTCGCTGATGAGCGAACGGTCGTAGTCCTCCCACGACGACCTCGGAAGTTCGAACAGCCGCTTCCGCTCCTCGTAGGAGGACGCGGCGTCCGGGTTGGGGTCGAGGAAGATGTGCAGGTGGTTGAACGCGGCCACCAGCCGGATGTGCTTCGACAGCAGCATCCCGTTGCCGAAGACGTCGCCCGCCATGTCGCCGATACCGACGACCGTGAAATCCTCGCGCTGGGTGTCCTTGCCGAGTTCCCTGAAGTGGCGCTTGACGCTCTCCCACGCACCCCGCGCGGTGATGCCCATGGCCTTGTGGTCGTACCCACGCGAACCACCGGAGGCGAACGCGTCGCCGAGCCAGAAGCCGTAGCCTGCCGCGACCTCGTTGGCGATGTCGGAGAACGTCGCCGTGCCCTTGTCCGCGGCCACCACGAGGTAGTTGTCGTCACCGTCGTAGCGCACGACATCGGGCGCGGGCACCGTGACGCCGTCCACGAGGTTGTCGGTCAGATCCAGCAGGCCGGAGATGAACATGCGGTAGCAGGCGATGCCCTCGCGCTGGTGGTTCTCCCGATCGATACCGGGGTCGCCGGTCGGAACCGGCGGCTTCTTGACCACGAAGCCACCCTTGGCTCCTACCGGGACGATCACGGCGTTCTTCACGGCCTGAGCCTTGACGAGGCCGAGGATCTCGGTGCGGAAGTCCTCCCTGCGGTCGGACCAGCGAAGACCGCCTCGCGCCACGGAGCCGAACCGAAGGTGCACACCCTCGACCCGCGGCGAGTACACGAAGATCTCGTACGCGGGGCGGGGTTCGGGCAGGTCGGGAACACGCTGCGGGTCCAGTTTGAACGCCAGGTACGGGCGCGGGGAACCGTCCTCGCCCGTGACCCAGTAGTTCGTCCGCAGTGTCGCCACGATCGCCGAGAGCAGGCGCCGCAGGATGCGGTCGGTGTCGAGGCTGGTCACCGAGTCGATCATCATGTTGATCTCGGCGATCTGGGCATCGACGTCCTCGCCGCGGTTGCTGTCGTCCCGATCGGGAGCGAAACGCAGGTCAAACAGGCGCACCAGCGCCTTCGCGACCTCCGTGTGCGCGAGGACGGCCGTCTCGATGTAGCCCTGCGAGTACTGCGATCCGGCCTGCCGCAGATACCGCGAGTAGGCGCGCAGCACAGCGGCCTGCCGCCACGTGAGCCCGGCTTTGAGCACCAGCGCGCTGAAGCCGTCGCTCTCGGCCAGCCCGTGCCAGGCCGCGGCGAAGGCGTCCTGGAAGCGCACCCGCAGGTCGTCCTCAGCGGCGTCGCCCAGCTCGGCGAGCACTCCCGGCTCGATCCGCATCCCGAAGTCGTAGATCCAGCACCGGTTGCCGTCCTCGGTCCTCACCTCGTAAGGCCGCTGGTCCACCACCTCGACGCCCATCCGCTGCAACATCGGCAGCAGCGCCGACAGTGTGACGCCCTCACGGAGGTACAGCTTGAACCGGCGTTCTCCCGGCTCGGCGCCCGCGGGGAGGTAGAAGGACATGTCGATCGCATCGGGGTCGCCGAGTGCCTCCAGCCTCCGCAGGTCGATCAACGCGGTCTCGGCGTCAAAGTCCTCCTTGTACGCCTCGGGGAAGGCCGACGCGAAGCGCTGCGCCTGCTCGGTCGCCGATTCCTCACCGGCCAGCGTGACGGCCTTGCCATTGCCAGCGCGGGCCCTCCGCTCGGCGAGGATGGCCTCGGCCAGCGAGTCGTCCCACGTCCTTACGGCCTCGTTGAGCCGATCCTGGATGCGAACGGTGTCGGGCTCGGTGACGACGTCCGTTTCGGTGTACACCGTGAAGTGGATCTGCGCGAGCAGCGTCTCACCGAGGCGGGTGCTGTATTCGAGCGACGTGCCGTCGAGTTCGTCGAGCAGCACCTGTTGCATGGCAAGGCGCGACCACGTCGTGTAACGGTCCCTCGGCAGGAACACGAGGCACGAGTAGAACCGCCCGTACGGATCCCGGCGAAGGAACAATCGCAGCCTGCGGCGATCGGCGAGCGTGATGGCTCCCGTCGCCGTCGCGTACAGCGAGTCCGCGTCGGCGGACAGCAGATCGGCCAGCGGCCAGTTCTGGAGCACCTCCAGCATCCGCTGACCCGAGTACGACTCCATCGGGAACCCTGCGCGGTGGATGACCTCGCGCACACGCGTGTTCACCACGGGAATGTCGAGGACGTCCTCGTGCAGAGCCGACGAGGTGAACATGCCGAGAAATCGGTGCTCGCCCGTGACCCTCCCCGCGCCGTCGAACGTCTTGACACCGACGTAGTAGGGATAGATCGGACGGTGCACAGTGGACGGAGAACTTGCGTGGGTCAGCACGAGCAGCGTGGGCGACAGCACGCGCGACGCCGTGTCAGGGCCCCTGGTGAGGCTGCGGGCCGTGAGGCTGTCCTGCCGCAGGACACCGAGACCGGACGCGAGCACGGCTCGCAGCACCGGCTCGTCGCTGGCCTGTGACTCGGGCACGACCTCGTAGTGGCGGTATCCCAGGAACGTGAAGTGGTTGTTCGCCAGCCACCGCAGGAGCGCGGCGCCCTCGGCGACCTCGTCGCTGGGCAGCGGAGGCGGGTTCTCGTCGAGCGACGCAGCGATGTCGATCGCGGCCTGCGTCATCTTGTCGGTGTCTTCGACGACCTCACGGACGTCGCTGAGCACGGCGACCAGCTTGTTGTCGAGGTCTCGTGCCCGTGCCGGATCACCGATCGGGTCGATCTCCAGGTACATCCAGGATTCCGCGGCGGCGCCCTGCGGAGGGTCCGCGACGTCGGCCTTGGGGTGGACCTCCTGGAGAACCCCCGTGACGTCCCGGCTTACGACCACGATCGGGTGAACGATGCGCTGCACCTGCACACCGCTGCGGGACAGTTCGGCGGCCACGGAGTCCACCAGGTACGGCATGTCGTCTGTGACAACCTGCACGACCGTGGCCTCCCGTGCCCACCCGTCGTGGGCCGAGGTCGGGTTGAACAGCCGGACGACCGGCCTGCCGGGAACCCGCTGCCTGGCGAGTTCCAGGTGCGCCCTGACCGCCCCGACCAGGTCCGTCGGGTCGTCGCCGAGAATCTCCTCGGCGGGAACGAGCCGGTAGTAAAGCCGGACGAGATCCGCGATGTCCGGCGCCTGCGCGGCGGCAGTCTCCACGAGGTCGTCGCGGATCTGCTCCGGGCTCCGAGGCCGGCCGGGCGGGTCGGTGTTCACGCCCTCCGTGCCGGGGTGGATCGATGTTCCGGTCGAGTGTATGTCAGACAACCCAACTCTCCACTGTCCTGGCTAGACCTCAACGTCACGCCTCTCCTCGCTACTGTCCCACGCCATCGGAACAGCGGTCGCCAGGCCCCCTGTGGTAGGTCAGCCTTCGGAGTTCTCGCCACGATGCTTGCCGTTGACCCGTGGTTGCTCGTCGTCCACGCCGAGCTTGCGGACCAACGCCGCCGCGCTCGCCGTGCCCGCCTGATGCTCGGCCAGTGCCCTCGCGAGCAGCTCCGCGAGGCCCGCGTCCGGCGGCGGATCGTCGGTGGGCACGTCGTAGGGGACACCCGGTCCGGAGAACCGCTCCGCGTGCGTGGCGCCGGGCTCCGGGGTGGTGTCGCCACCGGTGCCGTTCGACGACGTCGCAGCCGATTGGACGGCGTCCTCGTTCAGCGGGGCCAGCGACGGTGGCAACTTCAGCCTCGGCAGCCAGCTGTAAGCGTCGGGCGAGGTGGACGCCCTCTCCCCTGTCTCTGGCCTGGCGGACGGCTCTTCGGCCGGACGCGACTCCGACCGCGGAGCGGGCGCGACGGCCGGGGTGTCCTTACCGGTGCCGTCGTCGCCGGGGCTCTCCTCGCCCGCGCCGTCCTTGTCGGCGGCACGGCGCCTGCCGCCCCCACCCGGCGAGATGCCGAGCCGGTCGAGCACCGACCGCGCAGCGACAGAGCCGTGCTCGGCGTCGTGCCGTGTCGTGTTCGCCGCGCTCTGCGATGTCTCGGCGTCGTCGGATTCCGGCTTGCGCCTCCGTCGCCGGGGCATGGGTGGCGAAGGTGTCGTGGGAGTCGCGGAAGGCACAGGAAGCACGGGGGACACCGGCTCGTCGGTGATGGCCGGGGTGACGGCCGTGACCTCGGTGGCCGAGACGTGCTCCTCGGTCGGTGTCCTCGGCGCGGGTGCTTCCGCCATCCGCGCTGCCGGGGCCGTTGCCTCGGTGGCCGACGACCGCTGCCCGGTTTCCTCGGCACCGGACGCAGGCGCCAGCCGCAACATCGGCAGCACGACCCTCGACCGGCCACCGCGTTCATCCGCTCTGCGCCTTCCACCCGACCGGCCGGGCACTCCCTGACCGGCTCCTGCCGTTGCCGCGAGCTCGGACACCGGTTCGGACGACGCACGCTGAGCGGGAGGCGCCGCGGTCCCCGCCGCTGCCGCCGACGCTGCCCGCGCGGCGGCAGCCACCATCTCCGCGAGATCGACGGGCGCCTGCTCGCCCGCGCCGAAAGCGCCGGTGAGCAGAGACCGCGCCTGGCTGCTCACCCGCGTGTGCAGGTGTTCGGCCGAACGCGCGCGGTAGAGACACTGAATCGCCTCGCTCGCCTCGCCGATGCGCTCCTCGACATGCGCGAGTTCGAGCCACAACCGCGCCGTCAACGCGTACAGCCCGTGTCGGCTCGCGGTGTGCACGGCCTCGCGCAACGTGCGTGCCGCCGTCTCCGCCGAGCCGTTCACGAGGTGAACCCGGGTCGCCACGGCCGACCTCAACCACGCCATGGGCGCGACGGACGCCGCCCTTTCCGGCGCGGCGAGCAGCGGCTCCGCCACTTCCAGCGCCAAATCCGCGTCACCCCGGTCGAGCAGCGTGCAGACCAGTTCGAGGGCGAGCCGGACCCTGGCGAGACCTCCGTCCGCGCCCGGGTCCGTCAGTTCGTCGAGGAAACCGATGCCGGTGCGGGCCGCGTCGGCGGCACTCACCAGATCGCCGTGCCGCCTGCGGTGAGCCGACACACCGACACGCAGCAACGCGCGCGCGATCAGCCTGTCGTCGTCAGGCAGCCGGGGATCCCGGGAGATCAGGCGATCCCCCTCCATCAACACCCTGTCGAGTTCGGCCTTGCGCCCGAAGGTGCCGAGGCAGCCGACGAGATGACACAGCGCCGCCGCGCGCTGCACCGACGAAAGACCGCCCGCGGTCAGCACAGGGCGCAACGCCGCGAGACCCGTCAACGGCGCGCCCACCGACCGTGCGCACACCGCGAGGTCGGTGCGCAACTGTGCCGCGATGACGGGATGCCCCGCGTCCTCCGCCGCGCGCAGCGCCGTCACCGCACGTCCCACCGTGGACGCGCGGTGTCCGAGCACGACCTTCGCGTGGACGGCGAGGCTCTCCGCCCTCACCCACAACTCGTTGTCGCCGGAGGATTCGGCAACGGCGGCGGCTCGTTCGCCGAGGATGAGCGCCAACTCGGGCGCCCGCACCCGGAGTGCCGAGGCTCGCTCCACCAGAAGCTCGGCGGACGCCGAGCCCCCGGTCACGCCGTCACCGGCCGATCTCCGGCCGCCCGTCGCGCTTTCGCCTGTCTGCTCAGTGGTCGCCACTGGGTCTTTCCTCAACTGTCGGCTCCGGGGGCTCGCGACGTCCTCTAGTCGCGGGTCAGCTTTCGATGAGTCACCCGGTGTGGCCGTGCCGCTTCCGCACCCAGCCGCTCGACCTTGTTCTTCTCGTAGCCTTCGAAGTTGCCCTCGAACCAGAACCACTTCGCCGGGGTCTCCTCGGTACCTTCCCAGGCGAGAATATGGGTCGCGACCCTGTCGAGGAACCACCTGTCGTGGGAGATCACCACGGCGCAGCCGGGGAACTCCTCCAGCGCATTCTCCAATGAACCCAGCGTTTCGACGTCGAGGTCGTTGGTCGGCTCGTCCAGCAGGATCAGGTTGCCGCCCTGCTTCAGCGTGAGCGCCAGGTTCAGCCGGTTGCGCTCACCACCCGACAGCACACCTGCCGGCTTCTGCTGGTCAGGCCCCTTGAAACCGAACGCGCTGACGTAGGCGCGGGACGGCATCTCGGTCTGCCCGACGTGGATGTAGTCCAGCCCGTCGGACACCACCTCCCAGACGGTCTTGCCCGGGTCGATACCCGCCCTCTGCTGGTCCACATAGGACAGCTTGACCGTCTCGCCGATGCGCACCGATCCGGAGTCCGGCTTCTCCAGCCCCACGATCGTCTTGAACAGCGTGGTCTTGCCGACACCGTTCGGGCCGATGACACCGACGATGCCGTTACGCGGCAGAGTGAACGTGAGGTCGTCGATCAGCAGCCGGTCGTCGAAACCCTTGCTGAGGTGCTCGACCTCGACGACCACGTTGCCCAGCCGGGGTCCTGGCGGGATCTGGATCTCCTCGAAGTCGAGCTTGCGGGTCTTCTCCGCCTCCGCGGCCATCTGCTCATAGCGTTCGAGCCGGGAACGCGACTTGGTCTGTCGCGCCTTCGCGTTCGAGCGGACCCACTCCAGTTCCTTCGACAGCCGCTTCGCGAGCTTGGCGTCCTTCTTGCCCTGGACCTCCAGCCGCTCCCGCTTCTTCTCCAAGTAGGTTGAGTAGTTGCCCTCGTAGCCTTCGACACGACCCCGGTCCAGCTCCATGATCCACTGGGCGACGTTGTCGAGGAAGTACCGGTCGTGTGTGACGGCGAGAACCGCGCCCGGATAGTTCGCGAGGAACTGCTCCAGCCATAACACGCTTTCCGCGTCGAGGTGGTTGGTCGGCTCGTCGAGCAGCAACAGGTCCGGCTTCGACAGCAGCAGCTTGCACAGCGCGACCCTGCGCCGCTCACCACCCGAGAGGTGGGTCACCGGCTCGTCACCCGGCGGGCAGCGCAGCGCGTCCATCGCTTGTTCGAGTTGCGAGTCGAGCTCCCATGCGTCGGCGTGGTCGAGCTCCTCCTGGAGCTTGCCCATCTCCTCCATCAGCTCGTCGCTGTAGTCGGTGGCGAGCAGCTCGGCGATCTCGTTGAACCGGTCGAGCTTCACCTTGATGTCGCCGAGACCCTCCTCGACGTTGCCGCGCACCGTCTTCTCCTCGTTGAGCGGCGGCTCCTGCTGGAGGATGCCCACGCTCGCGCCCGGCTGGAGGAACGCCTCACCGTTGCTCGGTTGGTCGAGCCCAGCCATGATCTTCAGAACGGTGGACTTACCCGCACCGTTCGGCCCCACCACGCCGATCTTGGCGCCGGGGTAGAACGCGGTGCTGACGTCGTCGAGGATGACCTTGTCCCCGACGGTCTTGCGCACCTTCTTCATGGTGTAGATGAACTCGGCCATACCCCGATCGTAGAGCGAGGCCGAGCCAACCCTCACCCCGGTCACCGGTGGGTCACCCCGCGTTCGGCGGGCGTGCCGTTCAGTCGCGTTGCGCGCCCCGTTCGGCGAGCTGCTTCAGCATGGCGTTGTAGGCGGTCAGCTCCGCATCACCGGTGGCCTCCTCCCGGCGATCACTGCGCTTGGCCTCACGCTCGTCACTCCGCGTCCACTGCACGAGCAGAGCGATCATGACGATCAGCACGGGCAACTCTCCGGACGCCCACGCGATGCCGCCGCCGACCCGCTGATCGGCCAGCAGGCCGTCCACCCAAGGGAGATCGAGCGAGCGGTAGAAACTCTCGCCGATCACCGTCTGCATGTTCATGAGGACCACGCCGAAGAAGGCGTGGAACGGCACGGACGCCATCAGCAGGCCGAGCTTTCCGAGTGGCGGCAGCTGGCGAGGCGCGGGGTCGATGCCGATGATCGGCCAGAAAAACACGTACCCGGCGAGGAGGAAGTGCGCGTTCATCGCCAGGTGAGCCCAGTGCTGGTCGAGTGCGACAGCGAAAAGGCCCGAGTAGTAGAGGACGTAGAACGAACCGACGAAGATCACGAGGGCGACGACAGGGTGGGTGAGCACCCTCGCGATCGGTGAGTGCACCAGGGCGAGCAACCACTCCCTCGGACCAGGAGGACGTCCCCTGCCCGACGGTGGGAGAGCCCGCAGCGCGAGCGTCACGGGCCCGCCGAGCACCAGCAGGATCGGCACCATCATGTTCAGCGTCATGTGCCCGATCATGTGGATGCTGAACATCGCGGGTGAGTAGCGGCCGAGGCCGGACGACGTGGCGAAAAGCAGCACCGCCGTTCCGGACAGCCACGCCACCGTGCGTCCCACCGGCCAGGCGTCACCCCTGCGCCGCAGCGCGCGCACACCGGCGAGGTACAGCGCAGCCAGAGCGATGGCCACCGTGCCGTACACCAGGTTGAAGCGCCATTCGGTGAACACGCCGAGCAACGTGAGTGGTCCATCGAGGTCGTAGCCGATGAGCAACTCCGTCGTGGACGGCTGGGCCGCGATCTCCAGTGGCGGCGGCGTGCGTGCCAGGGCCGTGGCGAGGCCGAACGTGACGAACATGACCAGCACCTCGACGGCGGCCAGCCGCACGAACGCGCCCCCGCCCGCGCCGTCACCGATCTCCCGCACACTCCGCTGCCGATGCTGGTGGCCGAACACACCGAGCACCGCGATGGCGACGACCTTGGCGAGCACGACGAGGCCGTAGTCGGTGGTGAACAACTGAGCAGGGGCCACCCGCACGAGCGCGTTCACCACGCCGGAAGCACCGAGCACGAACCAGCACACCAGCGCCAGCTTGGAGAACCTGGCCGTAGCCAGCGGCAGGTGATCTCCCCTTCGCCTCGCGTGCGCGAGCAGGGCGATGAGCCCTCCCACCCACAGCGCGGCGCCGATGAGGTGGAACAGCAGGCTGTTGGTGGCCATGTCGTGCGAGCCGCCGCTCGCGGAGTGTCCCGTGGCGGCGATCGGCAGCAGCCCTCCGACCGAGAGGAAGAACAACACCGCTGTCCAGCCCCACGACAGCACCAGCCTGCAACCCAGCGCCAGCAGCAGCGCGACGGCGGCCGTGATAAGCCAGCCCTTCGGCTGTTCGATCGCCTCGACGTAGTTCAGCAGCACCACGGGATCGAACACGGCGGTGACGGGCTTTCCCGCGCCGTCGGCCGCCGTGAAGAACACCGACGCGATCGCGAAGAGGAACCACAGCCACGCTGCCGTTCCCGCTGCCCTCACCGCGGCGTAGCCGTCCACGTCGAGCGTCCCCGACTTCTGTGGTGGCACGAGGAACGTGGCCAGCAGCAGCGAACCGACGCTCACGGCGGCGGAGAGGTCGGCCCCGACACGGACGACCATGATGCCGTAGCGGGTGACGTCACCGGGATCGGTCAGTCCTGCGACGGCATAGCTCAGGCCGCCGGTGAGCACGACGATGCCCACCGCGACGGCGGCGGAGAGCAGGCCACCGGTGAGCAGGAATGGCCCCAGCGCCGCAGGACGGCGAGGACGCCGCTGCGAGACCGACGAGGCTGGCGAAACCGACAAGGCTGGCGAGGCCGGCGCGCTCGGCGCGCTCACGGCACCCGCCGCGCTTCCCTCGGCTGCGGCGGATCGGGCGGGTTCGGCTTCCGCGGACACGCCTACGAGGGTATGCCCGGCTCGCTGAGACTCCCTCAGCGGAGGGCGCCGGATGTGTGGCGGCTCGCCCGTTCGACGGCGAGCGCACGGGTGGCGCCGAACGCCGAGGGCGCCACGACCAGGGCGATCAACCCGACCGCGACGAACGACACCGACAGCGACGTCAACGCCGCGATTCCCCCGATCAGCGGAGGGCCTGCGAGGAACCCGGCGTAGGCGATGGCCGTGACGAAGGCGACCTCCCGCTCGCCACCGGTGCCGTCGGCCCGCCTTCCCGCCTCGCCTGCGAGACCCAGCGCGAGGGGGAAGCAGGCTGCCAAGCCCGCTCCCGCGACAGCGAACCCGGCGTAGCTCACCCACGCCACCCCAGCCAGCGCGGTGGCGAGCAGTCCAGCCCCTGCGGCGAGCGACCCGGCCACCAGGACACGGGCGGGACCGAAGCGCGCCTGTGCCCACGACCCGGCGAGCCGGGCCAGCGCCATCGCCAGCGAGAAACCTGCGTAGGCCGCCGCGGCGGCCCCCTGACTCGCGCCCTGCTCGGTGACCAGCAGCAACGCCGACCAGTCGGAACTCGCGCCCTCCGCGATCGCGGAACACAGCGCGACCGCGGCGAGCAACCACAACACCGGCCTGCGCAGCAATGTCGAGAGTGTGGTGGACGCGGAGCGCTCCGCACCGGGGGAGGGCGTCGCCGCGCCGGGTACGAGCCTGACGACGGACACGAGTACGGCCGCCGCGGGCACGGCGACGACGACGAACTGCCGCAACGGCGACCAGCCGAGCGAGGCCGCGAGACCCGCCACGCCCGACCCAGCCAGTGCTCCGACGCTGAACCCCGCGTGCAGCAACGGCATGGTGGGCTTGCTTCGCAGCCGTTCGACCACCACCCCTGCCACGTTCATGGCGACGTCCAGCACACCCGACGTCACACCGATCAGCAGCAGCGCGACGGCAAGCCACGGCAGCGACCGTGCCGACCCGAGTACCGGCAGCGCGGTGAACATTCCGAGTCCCGAGACCACGATGGCGGCGCGCGCGCCGAATCGTTCGACAAACCGCCCCGCGGCGGTGGCGGCCAGCAGCATGCCGACGCTGCCTGCGAGCAGGGCGAGACTGAACGCGCCAGGCCCCGCATCGACCTGCGCGCTCAACGCCGGAGTCCGGGGTGCCCACGAGCCGAGCACCAACCCGTTGAGGGCGAACACGAGGAACACCGCCCACCGCCGCGCCATGTCGCCCCCTCGATCCGCGTGCGTGTCCGACGATTCCGGCCTCGCCGACCACGTTTCCGGAGAGCCGGACCGCGCCGCAAGTGTTGACCCGATACCACGCTTCTCGCCCCACGTCAGCTCCACGGGCGAGCTGGGGACAACTTCCACACCACCAGGGCATGCCCCTCGACTTGTCCACAGCCTGGCGATCGCCGTGCTGACACGCCTTCGACGAGCCGCCATCGTGGAGCACACCACAGCCAACCCACCCGGCTCAGGAACCAGGATCCCGGCTCCACGAAGGGGAGATCATCCGTGAACAGCCTTACGCACCACCACTCGCACGACCACCACGACCACCACGACGTCGGCCACACGCATGCTCACCGCGCTGCTGATCAGCTTCCGGAAGCCCGTTCCCTCCGTTGCGGGCGGCGCCGTGCAGCCCTCGCCCTGTCCGGCCTCGCGATCGCGTTCACGCCGGGGATCGCGGCAGCCGATACCGCGGGGCCCACAGCACCCACCGTTCCCACGCGAGCGGAGTACGCGTGTGAGACGGGCGAGTTCTGCCTGTGGCCGCAAGCCGACTACGGCGGTCCGATCGTGCGGCTCGACCTGCGTAACACGAATCCCGACGAGTGCAGGCCACTGCCCGACGGCGTGGCGGCCCGGTCATTCGCCAACCGCATCGACAGGCACGTGACCGTGTACCAGGACGGGGAGTGTTCCACGGAAGCGGATTTCAGTACCTATCCGGGCCCTGGCACGTTCGTACCGCGAAGTCCGTACGTCGTGCGGGCTGTGCAGATCTGGAACTGAGTCTTCTCCCGCCCAGTCGAGCCGCGACGCCACCACGGCAGGGGAACCCGTGCGTGGCGACGTGAGCTCCGGGGGCCGCGCCCGCCCCGACCGCGCGGCCCCGGTTCCCGGGATGTCCGACCGCCGCACGACGCCCCGGGACGCCCGCCCGGCCGGTGATCGCGTTCGCCACAACGGCGAGTGCTCACCGGCCGGGTATGGGTGAACAACTAAGTCGCTGCCTCGCAAGACGCATGGCACATCGATAGGAGAAGCGGAGTATCGATGGTCACAACAAGAACGGGATGCGCAATACGCCATCGGCGCTACCAGCGACTTCGTCGCACCGGAAGCTCTCGGTCACGATTGCGCCTACCTTGGGCGAAGATTCGGTCACCGTCCCGGGTGAGGGGTGAAACGAATCGTCAGTACCGAACGATCAGACGGGCAGTGGTGACTAAGCTGGGGTTACGTGCCGTGACCGAAGCGGTCGCCACGAGCCTCCGTAGCTCAGCTGGATAGAGCAAGAGCCTTCTAATCTCTAGGTCGCAGGTTCGAGTCCTGCCGGGGGCGCAAAGCTCCTGGTCACACGCTGGCCAGGAGCTCCACGGACAACTTGCCCATGCTTAACCCTCGTTATACGCGGGCAGCGGACGCGGGCGCTCGCCTAGTGCGTCACTCGCGTCCAGGCTGACGACGGCGCGCGACATTCAGCCCGCGGTTCGTGATGATCAGGTGCCGGCATGGACGGCATTCGTATCCGCGCCGGGATCAACACGTGAACTGCGACACTCCGCATCCAGCAGAGGTCCGGCTCTGCACAAGGGTTCGCGGCAAATGCTCTCGGGACTTCGTCAACCTCCGGCTAGGCGCAGCGACGAGGTGCGTGATCTTTGCCAACGCCTCGGCTGTCCGGTGGAAACATCCGGCAACTGAGTCTTGCCTCGTGACCATCGCGTGCTCGCGGGTTCCTCGGTCACCGGTCAACCCGGTGTCCTGACGCGACTTGGGGATCTCGCAGCGAGTTTGGAGAACGCATCGTCAACGAGCCTTCCTCGCCGGTGTGTGTCCGCTGGCTTCGTGGCAGTAAGGCGAGCGCCCGGCGAGAGTGAGCACGATCACAGCGTATACAAGATCTCACACGTTCGGGCACGCGGATCGCGTGTCCAACACCGGGAGGGAAGCCGGACGATGACACGAGTCCAGAAGACGACATTCACCGAGCACCCGTGGCGCATTCACGAGATCACACGAGACTTCCACATCGAAGACGTGTGGGCGTTTCGCACTCCGGGCGCGGGGCCTTCCGACTTCCCTGTGATGCTCGCCGCGATCCAGGCCGCGGGCGAACCCGCGAAGCAGCCGTGGCTGGTGCGGTCACTGTTCGCGCTCCGCTGGAAGCTCGGCGCGCTGCTCGGCTGGGACCGGCCGTCGTCAGGCATCGGCCGTCGCGTTGCCTCCCTGCGCGACCGCCTTCCCGACGACCTCCGCAACGCGCCGCGCGGCAAGGACGTCGAGGGCATGCCGTTCACGAGCGTGTACGAACTCGACACCGAATGTGCGAGTGAACTGGCGAACAAGACCGTCCACACCGTGATGCACCTCGGCTGGGCGCGGAAGCCCGACGGCGAGTACCGGTTGCAGATGACTGTTCTCGTCAAGCCGAACGGACTACTCGGCAAGCTGTACCTCGCCGCCATCGCACCCTTCCGGTATCTCGTCGTCTACCCGGCGATGACCCGGCAGTGGGAGCGTGCCTGGCGAGAACGCGGCCAACCGTCGGCAGCGGAAGGAGAACCGGCGTCGTCACGGATCACGCGGAACCGCGTCCACTCGCAGCCGGACACGCCTCTGGGGTGTCGCCGAGGGCAGAAGCACGCCGATGGACACACCGGCTCGGTGTCGTAGCCGCTGCCCTGCCTGGTGTCCTTACGGCTTACAGCACCACCGCGGCCCTGCCGAGGTAGTTGTCCCAGTACGCCCAGAGAACTGGCGACGACGCGCGGTAGACAACGGTGTCGGAGGCCGGGTCGAGCACGAGGTACTGGCCGTTTTCGTAGCCCGCGACCGTCAGGAAGTGCGCGACGTTGTTGCCCGACCACGGCAGGTCCTTCATGTTGCCCGCCATGATCACCGGCCTTCCGCTGCGCACGTGTGCCAGTGCTGTGTCGAAGTTCCACACCACGGTGGCCTGAACCCCGTTGGCGGCCAGTGCTCTTCGGACGTCGGCCTCACTGGTACCGAACTCGCCGGGGTTGTTCCAGGTCGGGTCGTAGCCCATGTCGGCCCTCGCCCGGTTGATCGCCGCCACGGGGTACGCCGGGTCCCACGACCTCGGTGTCACACCCAGCGCCAGCAGCGCCGTGACCACACTGGTCGGTCCGCAGTCCTCGCCCTGGTTGGGCTGGCCCTGGAACTGCGAGATCGGCACGAGACGGCCGTCGGAGGCGCCGTCGTCGCCGCAGTCAGGCACTCCCGGGATCCGGTAGTCGTGCCCGGTGGCCATGTAGGCGTCAGCGACGTAGCCGCCGAGGCTCGGCACGTAGTCCCACAGATCACTGGTGAACCCGTAGGTGTTGGTGACCGCCTGCCCCTCGGACTGACACGAGATGTCCACCACCGTGCCGTCCCACACCACACCCACCACGGAGCTGGACGTGGTCGGTCCGCTGCGGACGTTGAGGCCGTCGCCGTCGGTGTTGCCGACGGTCGCACTCGCCGCGGAGGCGACTGTTCCTGTTCCGACGAGCATGGCGGCGGCGACCGCCAGTACGAGCAGGACGCGGATCGGTATAGACCTCGCTCCCACCGCCTTCTTCGCGGGTGACCTCACAAGCCCTCCCAGTTCTGTCGTGTCCCCCAGCGCGATGCGATGCGGGTGTGCGTCCCCCGGCAGACCCGCACCACCGTGCGCCTCGTTGTACGTGCGCACGGACCCCAGCGGAACCGGCAAACGGTGCAAAGTAGGAAAGAGCTTTCGAAATGGATCAAGCCACCACGAGCTCGCGTTCTCCGAGGCCCGCAACGTGACCACCGTGAGAGGGCCGCCAACGCCACCCTCTCCGAGAGCGCCTCGGGATCCGACGTTCCGCCCCGGCGGCACAGCTGACCGTCCCGCTCCGCTCGCCAGCCGAGTCCTGATCGGACGGTTGGTCTCTGAGGGCGCGGCGACCGCCTCCCACTCCAATCCACGACACACGAAAAACCCTGCTCGGACGTGTCCGGGCAGGGTTTCCCGGGCTGGGCGGACCGCTCCGCGACAAGCAGCGCGCTGTCAGCTCACCTTTTGCGGCACGTTCCACGGGTTGTCGTCGCGCAGCGGCTCGGGCAGCAGCGCGGGAGGCCAGTTCTGGTAACTCACCGGACGCAGGAACCGCTCGACGGCCGCCGTGCCCACCGACGTGGTCGCCGGTGCGGTCGTAGCGGGGAACGGGCCGCCGTGCTGCATGGCCGGAGTCACCGACACACCTGTGGGCCAGCCGTTCCACACCACCCGGCCGCTGCGGTCGGCGCACGCCGCCACGAGGTCGGTGAGCGAGCCTGCCTCGTCGTCCTCGTCGTCCTCGGCGTGCACGGTGGTGGTCAGCTGTCCCGGGAGGCCGCGCACGACGGACGTGACGTCGGTGAGCCGCGCGTACGTCACCACCAGCCCGAACGGGCCGAAGCACTCCTCGGCCGCACCGGGATCGCTCGCGAAGGTGTCCAGGTCGGTGGTCACGAGGCGGGGCGCGAGGGAGTCGTTGTCCTCCGGCCACACGAGCCTCGTCAGACCGGGACGATTGCCGAGCCGTTGCGCCGTGTCGAGGAACCCGGTACTGATGCGGTCGTTCAGCATCGGGGCCGGGGCGACCTCCCGCAGGGCCGCCGAGGCGAGGTCGAGCAGGTCGCTGCCCTCCGGCGCGAACAGCAGCCCCGGATTGGTGCAGAACTGCCCCGCGCCCTGGGTCAGCGACGCGACGTAGCCCGTCACGATCTCGGCCGCCCGCGCACGCGCGGCACCCGGCGTGATCACCACAGGGTTGATGCTGCCGAGTTCGCCGAAGAACGGGATCGGCTCCGGCCGCTCGGCCGCGATCTTCGCCAGCGCGAGACCGCCCGCGACCGAACCGGTGAACGCGGCGGCCTTGATCTCGGCGCTGCGCAGCGCATCCACCCCGGCCTGATGGCCTTCGATGAGCGCGAACACGCCGGGCCTGCCGAGTGCGGCGCCGACCAGCTCGGCCGTGCGCCGCGACAGCTCGGGGTGGCCGGGGTGGGCCTTGACGACGACCGGGCAGCCCGAGGCGAGAGCCGACGCGGTGTCGCCGCCCGCGACGCTGAAGGCGAACGGGAAGTTGCTCGCCGCGAACACCAGGGTCGGCCCGAGGGGGACGCGGTAGCGCCGCAGGTCCGGACGCGGGCCCGTCGGCCAGTCCTGGTCCGCCCTGTCGATGCGCACATCGTAGAACTCCCCGGCCTCGGCGACCTCCGCGAACAGGCGCAACTGGAACACCGTGCGCGTCAGTTCGCCGTTCAGCCGCGCGCTGCCGAGCCTGGTCTCCGCGTCGGCCAGTTTCACCAGCTCGTCGCGGTGCTCCTCCACCCTGTCGGCCACCGAGGTGAGTGCGGCGGCTCGCTCCGACGGCGCCGTCCGCGCCCAGCCTTCGGCGGCATCGGCCGCCTCGCGGACGATGCGCGCCACGTGATCGCCGGTGTGGTGTGTCATGTCAGGTCCCTTCTCGGTCGGTGGTGGGCAGCTCGGCGAGGTCGCCGAGACGCACGGGCGCCGCGAGAGGGCGTTTCAGAGCGCCCTCGGCGGCCCGGCCCGCGCGCTGCCCGGTGTCCGATGTGGCGAGGCAGCCTGCCGCGAATCCGCAGATGCGGCCCTGGCACCAGCCCATTCCGGTGCGGGTGAACGACTTCAGCGAGCGGGTGTCGTCGGCGCCGAGTTCGGTTCTGGCCGCGCGCACGTGCTCGTAGGGCACCTCCTCGCACCGGCAGACGAGCGTGTCCGGCGTCAGCCACGACTCCCAGCCGGGGGGAACGGGGTGCGCGGTGTGCATGGCTGCGGCGAATTCGCGGTTCCGGCGGATCTTCCGCGCGAGCGCGGGGTGCGGGTCCGGCGCTCCGCCTGCGGAGGCGCCCGCGACGGTTCCCTCGGCCACCGCGAGCAGCGCGCCGCCCACTCCGGTCAGCTCTCCGGCGAGGAACAGGCCCGGCACGTCGGTGGCCTGCCGCTGATCCACGACGCCGACGACACTGCCGTCCACGTCAACGCGCGTGCGCGCGCCCAGCGCCACCGCGAGTTCGAGCTGTGGAGTGAACCCCCAGCCGAATCCCACGACGTCGATGCCGGAGAGGATCGTGTCGCGGCCGGGCAGCACCCGCCCTTGTCCATCCACTCTGGACAGACGGACGCCCGTCACGCGTTCACCTCCCAGCACCTCGGTGACGACGGTGCGGGTGCGCCACCGGATGCGGTGTCTTGCGAACGTCGCCGCGTACTCGGCAGCCTCGCCGAGTTTGGCGGGTGACCGCAGTGCGGTGCGCAGCTGCGGGAGCCACCCCGTCAGCGACGCGGCCTCGCAGACCGCGACCACCGTGCCTCCCGCGCGGGCCACCGAGGCGGCCACCGGAAGCAGGAACGGTCCCGTGCCTGCCACGACGACGCGTCGGCCCGGCGAGACGCCGTTCGCCTTGACGAAAGCCTGCACCCCGCCTGCCGACATGACGCCGGGCAGGTCCCAGCCGGGCACAGGGAGCTGCCGGTCGTAGGCGCCGGTACACAGTACGAGCTGATCGCTTCGCAGCACGCCGGTGCCGCGGCCGTGCGGTGCCGTGGTCGGGGTCGTCCGTACCTCGAACCCGCCGCGCTGCCGCGCGAGGGACCACACCTGCCTGCCCGGTAGGTAGGTCACCGCTTTCCGCGCGATCGCGGCGTCGAAACGGCGCCGCAGGTCCGTGTACAGCCGCCACGCGTGCTGGCCGCGACCGTCGTAGCCGGGCCGCGCCGTCTCGCTGGGATGGCGCCAGAACTGCCCGCCGGGTGCCTCACCCGCGTCCACCACCGCGACCATCCGTCCGCGCTCGGCCGCCGCGACGGCCGCGGCGAGCCCGGCGGGCCCAGCACCGATCACGGCGACGTCGTAGACCTCCCCGGTTCCGGCCGGATTCACGCTCATGGCTCCAACCCCGTCTCGACCCGCATGCCGTCGGCCACCTGAACGCAGCACGCTCGCTGTCCCCTTTCATCGTCCACAGTGATCAGACAGTCGAAGCAGACACCGATGCCGCAGAACAGCCCCCGTGGCCGTCCTCCGACCCGGGTGGCGCGCCAGGCCGTGATCCCGTTCGTCACCAGTGCCGCGCCGAGCGACTGACCCGCCTTCGCGCGGATCGGCCTTCCGTCCACGGTCACCTCGACCACGTCGATGTCATCGATGTCGCGGTCGTCCATGCGTCACCGTCCTCCGTCGTCATCGAACCGCTGCGGCGCGAAGGGGTCGAGGCGAAGATCCGTCATCTCGCCCGCCAGCGCCGCTGCGAGGAGCTTTCCCGTGCCGACGGACAACCCGATGCCCGCGCCCTCATGCCCGCAGGCGTGCCACAGTCCCGGCGCGCGCGGGTCGGGTCCGATGGCCGGAAGGTGATCGGGCGAGTACGGCCGGAATCCGTGGTAGTGGCGCAACGCGCGCACGTCGGCGAGAAAGGGGAACAACGCCACAGCGTTGCGTGCCAGCACCTGGAGCGCCTCGGCGCTGGGGGTGCGGTCGAAACCGACCCGTTCCCTGGTGGAGCCGATGAGCACCGTGCCGCCGGGGGTTCCCTCCACCACCGCGGACGCCTGGAGGCCCGCGTCGGAGCTGCCGACGTTATCGACGTACTCGGCGGCGTACACCTTGTGCCGCACGGTGGGCGGCAGCGGCTCGGTGACGAGCACGAATCCGCGTCGCGGCTCGACGGGGAGACGTACCCCGGCGAGTGCGGCGATCTCGGCAGCCCACGGGCCCGCCGCGTTGACGACGGCGCCACAGTGGAGATCGCCTGCCGTCGTGCGCACGCCGCGCACGGCGCCGTCCCGCCGAAGCAGTCCGGTCACCGTCGCCCCGGTGACCAGGTCGGCGCCGTGTTCCCGCGCCATGCGCGCGAGGTGAGCGGCCACGAGCATGGGTTGCACCTGGCAGTCGTCCGGGTAGTACGCGGCGCCGAGAGCGTGCGGGGTCACCTCGGGCTCCGCCTCCCGCAGCGCGGCACCGTCGAGCCGCTCCACGGTGATGCCGTGCGCCCGCTGGGAGGCGACGAGGCGCTCCAGCGAGGCGAGACTCGACTCGCGTGAGGCCACGATGATGCCGCCCTTGGCCTCGAATTCCCACAGGTGCGCGAACTCCGCGAGGTCGTCGCGCCACACGTCGAGGGAGTACCGGGCCAGCTCCAGTTCCGGCCCGAGTTCCTTGTCCGAGATGAGGACGTTGCCCTCACCCGAGGACGACGTGCCCGAGGCGGGAGCGCCCCTGTCCACGATCGTCACCGACAGCCCCCGCCGGGCCGCGAAGAAGGCCACCGCCGTTCCGACCACACCGGCGCCGATCACCACGACGTCCGGGGCCGTGCTCCCGAGGGCGTTCATCCGCACACTTCGCTTCCTACCTTTCGTCGGCCTCGGCCGAGTCGTATCCGGTGGCCCACAGCCCGCGCGCGTGCCCGATGTGCCGCCGCATGAGGCCGAGTACCGCCTCGGCGTCGCCCGCCTCCATGTGGTTGAGCAACTCGTGATGCTCGCGTGCCGACTCCGCGAGCAGGCCCTGCCGGATCAGCGACTGCAAGCCGTACATGCGGGTGCGCATGCGCAGGCTCGTGGCCAGCGCCACCAGCTGGTCGTTGCCCGTGTAGCCCAGCAGTCCCGCGTGGAATTCGCGGTCGGCCATCAGGTATCCCGCGAGGTCGGATGCCTCCGCCGCATCGACGATCCGCTGCGCCAGCTCGCGCAGCTCGGCGAACCCCTCGGACGGAACCCTTCCGACGACGGCGACCACGGAAGGCGGTTCGAGCAACAACCGGACCTCCGCGAGGTCGTCCAACTCCTTGTCACTCACGCTGCGGACGCGGAACCCCTTGTTCTTGACGGTCTCCACCAGACCGTCTTGCGCGAGTTCCACCATGGCCTCACGGACCGGCGTCGGCGACACCCCGAACGCCTTGCCGAGCGCGGGCGCCGAGTAGACAACGCCCTCCTCCATCTCACCGGAGATGATGGCCGCGCGAAGCTGCTCGATCACCGTCTCCCTGAGGCTCGCGTGGCGGTTCAGCGGGGGCAGGTTCGGTGTGATGCTCATGTGTCTCCTCGGAGTCGGAAAGGCACCAGCATCATCCTGACCGCGCCTACCACCCCGAACGGGTGGGTGCGACGCGCTCGCCGACAACCGGATCCGCGGACTGTCACAGCAGGAACCCCGCGGGGAAGGGATCGTCGGGGTCGAGGAAGTACTGGGCGGTGCCCGTCAGCCACGCCCGTCCTGTGACCGTGGGAACGACCGCGGGCCGTCCCCCGACCTCCGTTTCCTCAACCAGCCTGCCCACGAACCGGGTGCCGATGAACGACTCGTTGACGAAGTCGGTCGCGAGCGGCAGCTCCCCTCGCCTGTGCAGCTGCGCCATCCTGGCGCTCGTGCCCGTGCCGCACGGGGAGCGATCGAACCAGCCGGGCGCGATGGCCATCGCGTGCCGCGACAGTGCCGCCGTTGACCCGGGGGCCGCCAGGTAGACGTGGTGGCAGCCCCGGATGTCGTCCCGTTCCGGATGCACCGGCTCGTCGGCCGCGTTGATCGCGTCCATGATCGCCAGGCCGGCCCGCAGCAGGGCGTCCTTGTTGTGCCTGCCGAACTCAAGGCCCAGCTCGGCGACCTCGACGACGGCGTAGAAGTTGCCGCCGAACGCGAGGTCGTAACGCACCTTGCCGAGGTCGGGGACATCCACTGTCGCGTCGAGGCGGTCGGAGAACGACGCGACGTTGCGTATGGTCACCGACTCCGCACGGCCGTCGCGCACCGCCACCTCCGCGTGCACGAGCCCGGCGGGGGTGTCGAGCCGCACCGTGGTGACCGGCTCGACGACCTCCACCATGCCGGTCTCCACGAGCACCGTGGCCACTCCGATGGTGCCGTGCCCGCACATCGGCAGCAGGCCGGATACCTCGATGAAGAGCACACCGACATCGGCGTCGGGCCGAGTCGGCGGTTGCAGGATCGCCCCGCTCATCGCACTGTGCCCGCGCGGCTCGTACATCAGCAGGGTGCGGATGTGGTCACTGTTCTGTCTGAACCACACCCTGCGTTCGGCCATCGTGTCACCGGGAATGGGGGGAACACCCCCGGTGACCACGCGCGTCGGCATTCCCTCGGTGTGGGAATCGACGACGTGGAAGATGCGCTTGCTCCTCATCGCGGTGTCCTTCTCTTTAGCGGTAGCCCTTGGCGAGCGCGGCCTCGGTGTCGCGGAGCACGCTCTCGCGGATCTCCGGCGCCAGCGGGCCGCGCGGGGGACGGCAGACGCCGCCGCGAAGACCGGCGACGTCCATCGACAGCTTGATGCACTGCACGAATTCCGTCTTGCTGTCCCACCGCAGCAACGAGTGCAGGTCGCGGTAGATCTCGGACGCCCTCGCCAGGTCCGCGACGTCACCGGAGGTCGCGAGCCGGTACAGCTCCACAGTGGACCTCGGGATGGCGTTGGGGTAACCGGCGACCCAGCCGACCGCGCCTGCCATGGCCGTTTCGAGCAGCGTGTCGTCGGTGCCGATGAGGATGTCCACCTGCGGCGCGAGTTCACGGATCTCGTAGCAGCGGCGCACATCACCGCTGAACTCCTTGACGCCGACGACCAGGTCTTCCTCGGCGAGGCGCGCGATGAGCGCGGGCGTGAGGTCCACCTTGGTGTCGATCGGGTTGTTGTAGCCGACGACGGGCAGGCCCGCCTTGTTCGCGTGCCGGAAGTGGTCGATGACCTCCTCGTCGTTCGCCCGGTACGCGTTGGGGGGCAACAGCATCAGTGCCGTCGCCCCGGCCTCGGCTGCCTGCTCCGCCCAGTGCGCCACCTGGAGGCCTCCGTACGCGCCGACCCCGGACATCACGGTGAAGCCTTCGGGCGCCGCCTGCACGGCGGTCTCGACGACCTTCGCGCGCTCGGCCTCACCCAGCGTCTGGTACTCACCGAGCGAGCCGTTCACCGCGACGCCGTCGCAGCCGTTCTCCGCGAGGAAGCGCACGTGCTCGGCGAAGGCGTCGTAGTCCACGGCGAGGTCGTCAGTGAAGGGCAACGCCGTCGCGACGAGGACACCGTGCCAGGGCTTGCGAGCTTCGGACATGAACGATCCTTCCCACCTGTCGCGACCCGGAGCCGGGTCGATCCTGCGTTGACAGTATCATGTGACATTGCACTAAGCCAGCTCTTCGGAGTCCGGCGCAGGACGAGACCGCTGCGTCGCCGGGTCCACAGTGTCCGTCCAGAAATCGGCCCCCGTGATGCCGAGCCGCACCGGGTCGAACTGCGGGTCGAGCCCCTGCTTCCGCTGCGCGTCGTAATCCCGGATCACCTTGCGCACCACCGGCGACAACAACAGCAGGCAGATCATGTTGAGCCAGCCGAGCGACCCGTAACCGATGTCGCCGATCGTCCAGATCACGTCGGCCGACTCCACAGCGCCGTAGAACGTGATGGCCAGCATCCCGGCCTTCAGCACGTGCGATGCCCAGCCCGCAGCCCTGCCGGAAAGCAGGTACAGGAGGTTCGTGGAGGCGATGTAGTAGAAGGCGATCAACGTGGTGAAGGCGAAGAGGAAGAGCGCCACAGCCACGAAACCAGGGCCGATCCCGGGTGCCATGGTGTCCACGGCCCGCTGCGTGTACTCGGGCCCTGCCGACAGACCCGGCACGTTGGTGACGAGATCGGCACCATCGGGGCCGACGACGTTGTAGGAACCGGTCACCACGATCATCACACCGGTGGCCGTGCAGACGAGCAACGTGTCCACGAAGATCGAGAACGCCTGGACGAGCCCCTGCTTCGCCGGGTGCGACACCGCTGAGGCCGCGGCCCCGAAGGTGCCCTCGCCCACGCCTGCGACGTTGGAGAACACGGCGCGCCGCACACCCCAGGCGACCGCGGCGCCGACGATGCCGCCAAACACCTGATGGGTGCCCACAGCACTGCTGACGATGACGCCGAGCGCAGGCACGACGCTGTCGAGGTTCACCACCAGGATGATCGCGGCCGTCAGCAGGTAGCCGATCGCCATGACCGGCACCATCACCTGCGCGGCGGCGACGATACGGCGGGTGCCTCCGACGATGACGAACGCGAAAAGTGCCGTGACGGCGACCGCCGTGACCCAGGGTTGGACCCCGAAGGCGCCCTCGACACTCGCGGCGATGTTGTTGGACTGCACGCCGGGGAACACGAACCCGTACCCGGTGAGCGTCACCACCGCGAGCACGACGGCCAGCCACTTCACCTTGAGGCCGTGTTCGACGTAGAAGGGAATGCCGCCCCGGTGTTCCCCCGCGACCTTGCGCTTGTAGACCTGCGCGAGGACGGTCTCGGCGAAGGCGGCGGCGGAACCGAGCAACGCACACAACGCCATCCACACGAGCGCTCCTGGACCGCCTGCCGCGATCGCCGTGGCGACACCGGCGATGTTGCCGACCCCGACGCGGCTGGACAGGGTCAGCAGCAGGGCCTGCACCGGGGAGATGCCCTCCTCCGACGTCCGTTTCGCGGTGATTTCCCTGAGCATGTCGGGTATGCGGCGGAACTGCACCCCTGCGGTCAGCACTGTGAAGAACAACCCCACGGCCAGCGCGACGTAGGCCATGGGATTCCAGATGCTGTCGCTGATCGCGACGAGCGTGTCCATCGGAGCTCCTTTGCACGCGAATGTGACAACGACCGACGTGCGCGACAGACAGCCCGGCACACCGGATCAGCCCTGACGACGGCCGGTGATCGGCCCGATCGACCTCGCGAACAGGTGCGATCGGCCGGTGTTCGGCCTGCGATCGGCGCGGCCCGAGGGCCGGTCGGCCCCGTCGGTGCGCAATACAATGTCACATTGCTCTATGTCGGACAATAGTCGTGAGGAAGTTCGTCCGCCCCGAATTCAGCACCGCGTGCCCGCACTTCGCGACCGCGTGTCCGCACCCCACGCACGCGTGCCCGCACTTCGCGACCGCGTGTCCGCACCCCACGCACGCGTGCCCGCACCGCACGACCGCGTGCATGCACTTCGCGACCGCGTGCCTGCACCGGCGCGACCGCGTCCGCACCGCGAGACCACGCCGGGGGCACGAGCCCGCATTGTCAGGGATGTCAATCCGCACATGGCGAGCGCGGACACGCCTCACTCGGCACGCAGCCTGCCGACACCGCCTCACAACGCCGACACCCGTACGCAGCCTGCCAACACCCGCACACAAGCTGCCAACACCTGTACGCAAGCCGCCAGCACTCGTACTTGAGGTGCCAACACTCGTACACAAAGCGCGGACACTGCCACACCGACTGCCAACACCCGCACACAAGCTGCCAACGCTCGTACGCAAGCTGCCAACACTCGTACACAGGGTGCGGACACGGTGACAGTGGGCGCCGTTGCGGTATTGGATTGCGCGATGGAGAACTCTCGACCGTTGTGCCCCAAGGTGATCCTCGAAGGAACCAGGCTGACGAAGAAGACGGAGCTCGCCTTCACCCTTCGCGACCATCCCCGCTTCGCGGGTGCCCGCCGGTACCGTTATCACCTTCCGCTGGTGTCGGCGGAGTGGAGCGGCCTGACGAACGAGGCGTGGGGCCCGAGCCTCATCTCGTTCCCGCCGGAGCACGAGGAAACGGTGCTGGAGACGTACAGGACGTGGGTCAGGCTGTTCGAACTACACCGCTACTACACCTGGGTCGTGGACCGCTTCCACCTCTCGACGGCCGTGCACCAGCAACGACATGATCGCGCCTTCGACGTCGAGTGGATCGAACGGCGCTTGCGGCCGCTCGGGTTCGCCGTGGTGCTGTGCACCCGCACGCCGGAGAGCTTCCCCGAGGCGCGAGAGGAACGGCTGCGGGTGTCGGCCAACCCCGTCCAGTACGACGACCTGGACGTCTTCGTCCGCGAGCAGGACGCCTTGCGGACAGCGGCGGCGAGCAGCGCGCTGCCGGTGCTGGAACTCGACGTCACCGGCCGATCCGAGGCCGAACTCGCCGACGAGGTCACCGACTGGTACTCATCCCGCAAGCTCTTGCAGCTAGAACACTGAAAATTACTGAAAGATCCTTGCATCCTGGCTGGGCCGGGGTTACGGTCTTGCGCACCCGGTCTCAGCGAGGAGAGCCATGACACGCAGAAGAGTCCTGGCGCTCGCCGCGGCCACCGCCCTTGCGGTGACCGCGTGCGGCGAGTCCGCCACCGATCAGAGCAACGCGGCGGAACAGGCGAACACCGATCCCCAGTCCGTGAAGGGCACCGTCACCTTCTGGGACACCTCGGACGCCACCACCGAATCACCGGCCTACAGAGAACTGGCCAAGCGATTCGAGCAGGAGTATCCGAACATCAAGGTCGATTACGTCAACGTCCCCTTCGACGGCGCTGACGACAAGTTCAAGACCGCCGCGCAGAACGGTGACGGCGCACCGGACGTCATGCGTACCGACGTCGGCTGGACGCCAACCTTCGCCGCGCTCGGCTACCTTCAGCCACTCGACGACACACCCGCGCTGAAGAACTCGGACGACTACCTGCCGGTACCGATGGAGAGCAACGTCTACGAGGGCAAGACCTACGGCGTGCCGCAGGTCACCGACACCCTCGCCCTGCTCTACAACAAGGACCACTTCGCCGAGGCCGGCATCACCGAACCACCTGCCACCTGGGACGAGCTGCGTGAGGCCGCCGAGAAGATCGAGGACGAGGTGCCGCGCACGAAGGGCATCTTCCTCAACGCCGACTCCTACTACCTGCTTCCCTTCGTCTACGGCGAGGGTGGCGACTACGTGGACGTCGAAGCCAAGCGCATCACCATCGACAGCCCCGAGGTCAACGCCGCGATCGGCACCGTGCGCGAACTGGTGGCCGATGGCGTCGGCACCACCGACACGAGCGCGAACAAGTACACGAACATGCAGGACGGTTTCAAGAAGGGCACCGTCAGCATGATCATCAACGGCCCGTGGTCGGTGTCCGACGCACTGTCCGGCGAGGCGTTCGACGACCCGGCCAACCTCGGTGTGGCGCCCGTTCCGGCAGGCCCGAAGGGCCAGGGCGGTCCTGTCGGTGGCCACAACTACACCGTCTACGCGGGCTCGCCCGACCTCGCCGCCTCCTACCTGTTCGTCGAGTTCATGAACCGGCCCGAGAACCAGGCCTACGTGGCAAGCGAGAACAACACGCTGCCGACGCGCACGTCGGTGTACGAGAAGCCGGAGGTCTCGGACAACGAGATCCTCACCGCCTTCCAGCAGCCGATCGAACTGGCGAAGCCGCGGCCCGCCGCGCCGGGCGCGGGCACTCTGTACGACCTGTTCTCCCCGTTCTACGAGCAGATCCTCGGCGGCCAGGCCTCCGTGGAGGACGGACTGGCGCAGGCGCAGCGCAAAGCCAAGAGCGCGGTGCCGGGCTTCGAGTCATGACGACGACCGCCGTTCGTCCCCCCGCCGGGGCGGCACCCGAGACGGTGCCGCCCCGCGGGCGGTTGCGCGAAAGACTCAGCGGGCACTGGTACGCATGGGCGATGGTCGCCCCCGTGGTGGTGGTCCTGTCCGTCCTCGTCTTCTACCCGCTGGTCCAGGGTGTCTACCTGTCCCTGACCGACGCGAACGAGATGAACAGCGCGCGCACGATCGGCGTCAATGAGATCGAGGCGACCTACGAGTTCGTCGGTCTCGACAACTACCTCGATGTTCTCTCGGGCGTCGAGGGCGCGTTCTACCCACGTCTGTTGTGGACGCTTGTGTGGACAGTCGCCTGTGTACTGCTGCACTACTCGCTCGGGCTCGGTCTCGCGCTGCTGCTCAACCGCGCGCTCAAGGGCAGGTCGCTCTACCGGATGCTGCTGATCCTGCCGTGGGCGGTGCCGCCGTTCGTGGCGGCGTTCGCATGGCGGCTGGTGCTCAACACCGACGGCGGCGTGCTGAACGCCCTGCTCGGCTCCGTCGGCCTCGACGGCGTGGACTGGCTGGGCGACCCGACAGCGGCCAAGATCGCGGTGATTCTGGTGAACGTCTGGCTGGGTGTGCCGTTCATGATGGTGGCGCTGCTCGGCGGGTTGCAGACGGTGCCGAGGGAACTCTACGAGGCGGCCGAAATGGACGGTGCGACGCCGTGGCAGCGGTTCCGCGCCGTGACCCTGCCGGGGCTTCGGCCCGTGTCGGGCACGGTGATCCTGCTCGGCACCATCTGGACGTTCAACCAGTTCGCCGTCATCGCCCTGCTCACGGGAGGCGGTCCCGGCGGCGCGACGAACATCCTCGTCACCGAGGCGTACGAGCGGGCGTTCCAAGGCATCAGGGACTACGCGGGCGCGGCGACCTACGGGGCGCTCATCGCGTCCATGCTCGTGGTCTTCGCGTTCTTCTACCGCCGCTGGCTCGATCGGCAGTCGAGTGAGGTGCTGTCATGACCGAAAAGGTGCACCGCAGGGACCGGCGCGGTCCGCTGTCGTCCACCGCACTGCACACCACGCTGGTACTCGCCAGCGTCGTCGCGGTGTTCCCGGTGGCGTGGGTGACCCTGACGTCGCTCAAGACCGATCGCGCCTCGTGGACTCGCCCCGACGAGATCGGCACGCTCGGCCTCGACAACTACTCCCAGGTGCTGTCCGAGACGCAGTTCACGACCTGGTTCGTGAACTCACTGATCGTGGCGACGGCGACCACCGTGGTGGCCGTGCTGATCGCGGCGACGGCGGGCTACGCGGCCTCGCGGATGCGGTTCCCCGGCAAGCGGCCGCTGATGTGGTCGTTCCTCATCACGCAGATGTTCCCCGCCGCCGTGCTGATCGTGCCGCTGTACAACGTGCTGTCGGAACTCGGCCTGCTCGACTCCTACGGCGGTCTCGTGCTCGCCTCCTCGACGGTGGCCGTGCCCTACTGCGCGTGGATGCTCAAGGGCTACTTCGACACGATCCCGGTCTCGATCGACGAGGCAGGCCGTGTCGATGGGCTGAGCCCGTTCGGCACGTTCTGGCGCCTCATCGTCCCTCTCGCCAAGCCGGGCATCGCGGTGACGGTGTTCTACTCCTTCATCACCGCCTGGGGCGAGGTGGCCTTCGCGGGAGTGTTCATGCAGAGCGAGGGCCATTACACGCTGCCGGTGGGCATGGCGACCTTCGTCAGTGACTTCAAGGCGGAGTGGGGACTGCTCACGGCGAGTTCCGTGCTGGTCATGGTGCCGTCGGCTGTCGTGTTCTTCCTCGTCCAACGCCACCTCGTCGCCGGGTTGACGGCGGGCGGCGTCAAGAGCTGAAAGGAAATCATGAGCAACGAGTGGTGGCGCACCGCGGCCATCTACCAGGTGTACGTGCGCAGTTTCGCCGACGCCAACGGTGACGGTATCGGCGACCTGCCCGGTGTGCGGTCGAAGCTCGACTATCTGGCCGACCTCGGTGTTGACGCCGTGTGGCTGACCCCCTTCTACACCTCCCCCATGGCCGACGGCGGCTACGACGTCGCCGACTACCGGGACGTCGATCCCGTCTTCGGTGCTCTCTCCGACGCCGAGGCTCTCGTCGCCGAGGCACACGAACGCGGCTTGAAGGTCATCGTCGATATCGTGCCCAACCACACGTCGTCGCGGCACCCGTGGTTCGTGGAGGCCCTCAAGGCAGGACCCGGCTCGCCGGCCCGCGACCGCTATCTCTTCCGCGGCGGCCGCGACGGCGGGCCACCCAACGACTGGGAGTCCGTGTTCGGCGGTCCCGCGTGGACACAGGTCGCGGACGGCCAGTGGTACCTGCACCTCTTCGACCCCGCGCAGCCCGACCTCAACTGGCAGAACGCCGAGGTGCGAGCCGAGTTCGACGACATCCTGCGGTTCTGGCTCGACCGGGGTGTCGATGGGTTCCGCATCGACGTCGCGCACGGCATGGTGAAGGCCGACGGGTTGCCCGACGCCGCGTTCACCGACCAGGCTTCGCTGCTCACCTCGCGGCCGTTGCCGTACTTCGACCAGGACGGCGTGCACGAGATCTACCGCGAGTGGCGCAAGATCCTCGACTCCTACCCCGGCGAGCGCATCGGCGTCGCGGAGGCGTGGGTGCCGAACGCCGAGCGGCTGGCCCGCTACCTGAGGCCCGACGAGTTGCACCAGGCGTTCAACTTCCACTACGTCGAGGCGGACTGGTCGGCGCAGGCGTTCCGCAGGGTCGTTGACGAGTCGCTGGCCGCCGTCGCCGGTGTCAACGCCCCTCCGACGTGGGTGCTGTCCAATCACGACGTTCAGCGCCACGTGACCCGCTACGGAGGCGGTGAGCAGGGACTGCGCAGGGCGAGGGCCGCCGCGCTGCTGACCCTGGCGCTGCCGGGTTCGGCCTACGTCTACCAGGGTGAGGAGCTGGGACTCGACGAGGTCACCGACCTTCCGGACGAGGTGCTCGCCGACCCGGTGTGGGAGCGCTCGGGTCACACCGACCGTGGCAGGGACGGCTGCCGCGTCCCGCTGCCGTGGTCGGGCAGCGAGCCACCGTTCGGGTTCGGTGGAGGGTCGTGGCTGCCGCAGCCGCCGCGCTGGGCGGAGCTGACCGTCGAAGCGCAGCGCGATGATCCGCACTCCACCCTGTCGCTGTACCGTGAGGCTCTGCGGCAGCGCCGTGATCTTCCGGTCGAGAGTGTCGAGTGGTGTGACTCGCCCCGTGACGTCCTCGCCTTCCGGCGAGGTTCGTCGTTTGTGTGCACGGTGAACTTCTCGCCGTCTCCGGTGACGATCGAGCGCCCGGGGACGGTGCGGCTGGCGAGCGAGCCCGTATCGGGGCTCGACCTCTCCGGCGACACGGTGACGCTGCCACCGGAGACCGCCGTGTGGTGGAGCGGAGACAGGGATGGTTAAGAGCGCGCTCGACGGCATCCGGCTCGCCGACATCGCCGGGCTGGCGAACGTCAGCGAGGCGACGGTGAGCCGGGTGCTGAACGGCAAGCCGGGGGTCGCTGCGGCCACCCGGCAGGCCGTGCTGGCCGCGATGGACCGGCTCGGCTACGAGCGTCCCGCGCGAGCACGGCAGCGCAGTGCGGGACTGATCGGGTTGATCATCCCAGAACTGGACAACCCGATCTTCCCCGCGTTCGCCCAGGTGATCGACCGGACGCTGGTGATGCGCGGCTACCGGTCGGTGCTGTGCACGCAGGCGCCCGGCGGCGCCACCGAGGACGAGTTCATCGAGACACTCACCGCGCGAGGCGTTTCGGGCATCGTGTTCGTGTCGGGCCTGCACGCCGACACCACCGCCGATCACGACAGGTACCGCCGCCTCATCGAGGGCGGGGTTCCCGTGGTGTTCGTCAACGGGTACGCGCCCGACGTGAGGGCCCCGTTCTTCTCCGACGACGACGGCGCGGCAGTGGAACTGGCGCTGACACACCTGCGCGAGCTGGGCCACGAACGCATCGGGCTCGCTGTGGGACCGAAACGGTTCGTGCCCGTGCAACGCAAGGCCGAGAAGTTCCGCGAACTCATGGCTCCCGTGGTCGGCGCCGACGAGGTGGACGACCTCATCGTGCACACCCTGTTCTCCGTGGAGGGCGGGCATTCCGCGGCCTGGACACTGCTGGAGCGGCACTGCACGGCGGTGGTGTGCGGCAGCGACCTGATGGCCCTCGGCGCGATCAGGGTGGCGCGGCGGCGCGGGCTGGAGGTGCCGAGGGACTTCTCCGTGGTCGGCTACGACGACTCGCCGCTCATCGCGTTCACCGATCCGCCGCTGACCACCATCCAGCAGCAGGTGACCGCGATGGTCACCGCCGCGGTGCGCACACTGCTCGACGAGATCGCGGGCGCGGCACCACCCACGGAGGAGTACCTCTTCCAGCCGGAACTCGTCGTGCGTGGCTCCACCGCAGCCTGCCCGATCAAGGAGTGAGAGCGCGCCGTCACACGTGGCCGAACTGTCCGGATTGTGACACCCCTTCCGCACCAAGATCGGTTTCGCTACGGTGTCGTCCGGGTCCGAAGGAAGGCGAATCAATGGCCACAGTGGAGACTGTCCGGGGCCCCGTTCCGGTGGAGGATCTCGGGACGGTGCTGATGCACGAGCACGTGTTCGTGCTCAACGAGGAGATCAGGCGCAACTACCCGCACCTGTGGGACGAGGAAGCGCAAGTGGAGTCCGCGGTGCGACGGCTGAAGGCGCTGAAGGACCGTGGGGTCGATACGATCGTCGATCCCACGGTGCTCGGCCTCGGCAGGGACATCGAGCGAGTGGCCCGGATCAACGCGCAGGTCGATCTCAACATCGTGCCGGCCACCGGCCTGTACACCTACAACGACGTGCCATTTTTCTTCTCGATGCACGGTCCGGGAACGCCGCTCGGCGGTGACGAGCCGATGGTGGAGTTGTTCGTCCGCGACATCACCGACGGTATCGCGGGGACTCCGATCAAGGCGGCGTTTCTCAAGTGCGCCATCGAGGACGCCCTCACACCCGGTGTCGAGCGGGTGCTCCACGCCGTCGCCGAAACCCACCACCGCACCGGGGTGCCGATCACCGTTCACACGAACCCGAACCGGGGCACCGGTCTCGTCGCCCAGCGGGTGTTGCGGGAGCGGGGCGTGGATCTGGGCAAGGTGGTGATCGGGCACAGTGGCGACACCACGGACCTCGACTACCTGCGGCACGTCATCGACGCGGGTTCGTACCTGGGGATGGACCGATTCGGGCTGGATTTCCTGCTTCCCGGAGACCAGCGCATCGCCACCGTGGCGGCACTGGCCGCGCAGGGGCTGTCCGACAGGATGGTGCTGGCGCACGACGCCTCCTGCCACATCGACTGGCTCCGGCCGGGTGTGCGCGAGCAGGCGATGCCGAACTGGCACTACACGCACCTGCACGACGACGTCATCCCGGCGTTGAGGGAGGCGGGAGTCACCGAAGACCAGCTGACGACCATGCTGGTCGAGAACCCACGCCGCTATTTCACCCGGGACTCCTGAGCCACCACGGCAGCACCCCCCGGAACGCGGCCTCGAAGGCGGCACCGTCAGGCGTCAACGCCCGTCACGACGCTGTGGTGCCGCCCCGAGCGCCGGCCAGCTTCCCGGCACGATGTCCACTCCGAACGATGTCTCGTCCTCGATATCGAAGGCGAACGCGATGTACTCGCGGGCGACCGACTCGGCGGTAGGCAAGGAACGAATCTGAGTGACACCGACACCGTCGATGTGCAGTTCCCAGCGACGCGCCCAACGCTGGGCAATGACGGTGTACGTGGTCACGGCTACCCCCTCTCCAGCAGGCAAGCGAGTTCTCGACGAGGTCGCAGGCGACACCAGATGACATGATCTTGTGGTTGCGGACGACGGCCATCCATTCGCGAAGGAAGCCTCAGCACTGCTCAGGATGCGGCCTCGAAGGCGGCACCGTCACGCCAGACGTCGGCCAGCTCCTCCACGGACACCCCCAGGGCGTCGGCCAGCCGCACCACCGTGCCGAACGCCGGGCTCGGCAGCCGCCCCGTCTCGATCTTGCGCAACGTCTCGGGGGACATGGTCGCCGCGCGGGCCACCTCGTCGAGCCCTCGATCACCCCGGAGCTCGCGCAGCAGCGCCCCGAGGCGGGAACCGGCCTCGACCTGCTCCGGTGTGAGCGGCAGACGCACCATGCGACCAGACTAGAACCGGTATACAAATACCGGCAAGTGCCGCTATCCTGGAGTGGTATTTTTATACCACCCACGGGAGAGTCGCGTGATCGAGTTGAAGTCGCCCGCCGAGATCCAGCGCATGCGCGTCACCGGCGCGTTCGTCGCCGGGGTGCTCGCCGAACTGCGGGCCAAGGCCGCCGTCGGCGTGAACCTGCTGGACCTCGAACAGCACACGAGAAGCCTGATCCGAGACCGCGGAGCCCAGTCCTGCTACTGGGATTACGCACCGTCGTTCGGGCGAGGGCCGTTCCGCAACACGGTGTGCCTGTCGGTCAACGACGCCGTGCTGCACGGGCTGCCCCACGACTATGCCCTGCGCGACGGCGACGTCCTCAGCATGGACCTCGCCGTCTCGATCGACGGCTGGGTGGCCGACGCCGCCGTCACCGTCGTCGTCGGAACGCCGGACGAGGCCGACCTCCGGCTCGTGCGGGCCACGGAGGAGGCCCTTTCCGCTGGCATCGACGCGGCGCGTCCCGGCAACCGGCTCGGCGACATCTCGGCGGCCATCGGCGCGGTCGCCGAGGCCTACGGCTACCGCGTCAACACCGAGTTCGGCGGCCACGGTCTCGGCCGCACCATGCACGAGGACCCGCACGTGCCCAACCGGGGAAAGCCAGGGAGGGGACTCGCGCTGCGCCCCGGGATGACGCTGGCGCTGGAACCGTGGTTCGCCTCGGGAAGTCCCCGTATCGTGACGGACCCCGACGGCTGGACCATCCGGTCGGCCGACGGCTCGCGCACGGCACACTCCGAGCACACCGTCGCGATCACTGGGGACGGTCCCGTCGTGCTGACACTTCCGGAAGGCGCGTGACCGTCACGCCGCCGCGCGCGCACGGCGCCCGGCCAGCCACGACCGGAACTGCTTCACCGCGACCACCGTGACGAGGATCTGCGGCAGAAGCAGCAGCCCCGCGCACAGCGTGGCGTACCAGAAGCTGCCCGACAGCGGTCCCGCCGCGAGCATCCCCGCCGTCCAGTCGATCATCGTGACGATCGGGGGAAGCACGAACACCGCGAACCACGCGAGCACGACGACCGAACCGGCGAGCCAGACCCAGCGGAACCACAGGCCGACACGGACATCCGCCGGTGAAGCCCCGGCCAGTTCGGTCCGCTGCTGTTCGGTCAGCATCCCGAAAGCCCTGCGCAGCAGCAACGTCTTGACGCGCCAGAGGTTGCGGCAGCCGAGGGCGTTCACCAGCACCGCGTAAAGGTCGCTGCGCAGGAACACCATGCACTGCCACAGCAGTCCGGCCAGTTTCACGTACACCCAGACGGCGAGCGTGGAATCGACGATCGCCGGTGGCGACCAGACGCCGATGTGGACGAGCAGCCGCGCCCCCAGCAGGACACTCAGCACGACGACATCGACGGCGATGCCGCCGAGCAGGGGGATGTAACGCCGACGGCGCGGCACCGTCCACACCTGCGTCAGGTCGGTCTCGAACACGAGCAGAACCGACCGCCGGTCGATGCCGAACCGCGCGTTGATGCCGATGGCTCTCGCCGCGAACCAGTGACCGCCCTCGTGCAGCGCCATCGACAGCAGCGCGAACGGCACCAGCAGCAACGCGCTCGATCCGATGTCGCCCGTCAGGAAGGCGTCCTGCCCCGACGACGGCCACAGGCCGGGTACTGCGACGAACGTCGCGACGCAGAACAGTGCCAAGGCGATGTACCCGGCCAAGGCAAGCCTGCCGAAGAACGGCGCGGCGACCCTCTGGCTCACCCCGGCGAGCCACCGTTTGTTCTGGATCGCCGCCGTCCGCTCGACCTCCTGCTGCTTTCCCGCCCCGTCGTCCACGAATCCGAGGTCTGTGAGCACTTCGACGAACGCGGCCACGTCCACCGGCTCCCCGGCGAACGCCTCCGCCTCCTCAGCGGCGTCCCTCAGGCCCGCGCCCCGTTGCAGCGCTCGCACGACGACGCCACCCACGGGCGGGATCGTGACGAACGTGCCCGATTCGGGGTCGCCGATGACAACCTCGTCGCCGTCCTCCACCACGCTGAGCGGGCGCAGCCGCACTTCGCCGTCGCTCGGAGCGCTCATCACCGCTCCGGCGCCAGCGCGCACGCCGGGCAGTGAGGGTCGCGGGGAAACGGCGTCGCCTGCGTCGTCAAACCTGTGCGCAGATCGAGGATCACGCGCTGGCCCGCTGCCATCGGCTGCTCGAACCCTGTCAGATACCGCAGTGTCTCGTAGGCGATGAGGGAACCGACCTGCATGGCGATGGGGGCGATCAGCGCGTTGTTCAGTTCGAGGCCGCTCGAGAGCCTGCGGGCGATGCCTGCCGAGGTCTGCTCGGTGGGGGACGGCTGGTCGGACTCGTCGCACAGCAGGCATGGGCTGACGCCGGGATCGACGGAGCAGTACATCACCTGCGTTCGTCCCATGCCGCCACAGACCAGCGGCACACCGGCACGCATGATCGCCGCGTTGACCACCAGATGGATGTCGTGCTCGCCGTCGAGGCCACCCGCCACGACATCGACACCATCCATCAGGTCGGCGAGATCCTCGGGGCCGCTGATCCAGCGATCCACCGCGCGAACCTCGATGTCGGGGTCGTAGTCCCGCACCCATTCCGCGGCGCGCTCCACCTTCGACCGGCCGAGATCGGCATGCCGGTAGAGGAACTGGCGGGCGAAGTTGCGGCGCTCGACGTCGTCACGATCCACGAGTGTCAATCTGCCGACCCCGAAACCCGCGAGGCACTGGACCAGCGAGGAACCTCCACCGCCGACGCCCAGCACGAGCACGTGCGCGTCGCGCAGCTTGCGGACGAAGTCGGCTCGTGACCGCTCCAGCGACGAGTACGTACCGAAGAAGGTCAGGTTGGAGAAGTGCCGCTCGTCGAGACCGGAGTCACCGAGCCACTGCTCGTCCGCTTTCTCCACAAGACCGAGAGAGTCGAGTCCCTGCAAACCCTGCCGCACGTCCTCGCTCGCGAGGTCGAGACCGCGACCACGCAAGCGGGCGGTGAGTTCGTCCACCGTGGCAGGCGCGGCCGACAGCGACTCAAGGAGCGCGCGCACGATACCGTCGGGATCAGCGAGGGTGAGCGCCTCGCGGGGGTCGTGTACCAGGATGAGATCGTCGCCGAAGCGCTCCCACGCGCAGTCCTTCAACCTTACGCGCATCGTGTCTCCCGTCGGGGTAAACGGACGGGGCGGGAGGCAGCCCTCCCGCCCCGCCTCGGAGAGGTGGATCAGACCTCGAAGCCCGTCGCCTTGACGGACTCGACCTTGCGAACCTCGATGGTCATGTCAACCCTCCTTCCGGTGTGAACCGCTTGGTGAAACCAGCATTGTGGGCAGCGCTCGAAATCCGCCATAGAGTCTCCACATCAGCGGTACACGGAGAGGTGACCAAGATGGACTTCGCGGTCCTCGGACCGGTTCGCGTCTTTCGCGAAGGAAATCCCATCCGATTGCAGGGCAAGCGATCCGCCGTTGTGAGCACCCTGCTACTCCATCCGGACGTCGCCGTGTCACGGGAACGGATCGTCGCGTGGCTGTGGGACGATCCGCCGAAGTCGGCCGTCGCGAACGTGCAGACGTATGTCTCGCAACTGCGTCGCGCGGGGATCGGTATCGAACACGAGGGGCCGGCCTACCGCCTGCCTCTCGACGGCCACCGCCTCGACCTCGCCGAGTTCGAGGACGGGGTGCGTTCGGCGCGGCGAGCGGCGGCCGGTGATGATCTCGACACGGCACACGCCGAGTTCGGGAGAGCGTTCGCGCTGTGGCGGGGAAGCCCTGCGGAGGGAGCGCCACTCGCCGACGCGGCGCTCCCTCGGATAGCCGAGCTGGAGGAGAGGGCCCGCAGTGCCAGGGCGGAGTGGGTTGACGTCCGCTTGGGCCTCCGTCGCTACGACGACGTGATCAGCGAACTGACCGTGCTCGTCGAGGCGGAACCACTGCGCGAACAACCGTGGCGCCAACTGATGACCGCGCTGCACCACGCGGGCAGGCGCGGCGAGGCGCTGCACGTCTACTCGAAGGCACGTTCCGCGCTGGTGAACGAGCTGGGCGTCGAACCCGGCCCCGAGCTACGGGACCTGCACCTGTCGATACTCCACGACGATGCGCTGTCTGCGGTTCACGTTCCCGGCGTGGTGGAGGTGCGCTCGCTGCCTCCGGCCGAACCGGCGCTGCCGGGACCGGGCTGTCAGCTACCGCCGGACATCGCGGACTTCGTCGGGCGCGAGCGGGAGCTCGCCACTGTCCACACGGCACTGAACAGCGACGGCCCCGCGCCGTCCATCGTGGTGCTGAGCGGCCCGCCGGGAGTCGGCAAGACCACCGCCGCCGTGCACGCGGCGCACCTGGCGCGTCCTCAGTACCCGGAGGGACAGCTTTTCGTCCGGCTGAGGGGCGGTGAGCACAATCCGAGGACACCGGCCGACGTGCTCGGCGAACTACTGCGGCTGCTCGGTGTGGACGGCGCGGTGATCCCGGCCTCAGTGGCCGAACGGACAGCGATGTACCGCGCGAGGATGGCCGACCGGCGCATCCTGGTGGTGCTCGACGACGCGGCCGACGAGAACCAGGTGGAGCCCCTGCTGCCGGGCACGCCTTCGACGGCGGTGCTCGTGACGTCCCGGACCCCGCTCGCCGCGCTGCCCGGCTCCGTCCCCGTGCCCGTGGAGCTGCCGGACCCCGACGCCGCCAAGAACCTGCTCGCCAGGCTCGTGGGACGTGACCGGGTGGACAGCGATCCCCGCTCGGCGGAGGACCTGCTGTCGTCCTGCGGGTATCTCCCGCTGGCGATCCGGGTGGTCGCCGCGCGGCTGGCCGCCCGGCCTGCCTGGCCGCTTTCCGAGTTGTCCCGGCGGCTGCACGGCGCGAGGTCGCGGCTCGACGAACTCCGCGTGGGTTCGCTCGACGTGCGTGCCACATTCTCGGCGGGGTATTCGGCCCTGCCCGAGGACGCCCGACGTGCTTTCCGGTTGTTCGGCCTCACCGGAGCCGAATCACTCGCGCCGTGGGCCTTCATGGCGTCGTTGACCGGAACCGAGTGCGGTGAGCGGGCCGACGAGGCCATGGAGGCACTCGTCGATGCGGGGCTGGTGACCGCGCACGAACGCGACGGTGCGGGACAGCTCCGGTATCGCATGCACGACCTGCTCAGGTCCTACGCGCAGGAGCACTCGGGCACGGCATCCGGCTCGGACCACCCGGGTGACCGGGCAAGACTGGTGCGGCTGGCCGTCCGCGCGCACGTCCGGGTCGTGGCGGCCTCCAGCCAACTACCGATGCCGTTCGCACCGCCCCGTGTCCACCATCCTCCGCGCACCGAACCGAATCCCGATGACCTCGCCTGGCTCAGGGCCGAGAGGACGAGCCTGCTTCCGCTGGCCGAGGCCGTGGCCTCCTTCGAATTCGGCACCGCCGTGGACCTCGCCTGCGACTACACGCCGCACCTGGTCAACGACGGCTTCCACGACGACGCCGTGCGGGTGCTCACGGACCTGGCAGGCAAGGCGAAGGACAGGGGCGAGATCGGCGCCGAGACCCGCCTGAGGCTGGTGCGGGCGGACGTCGAGATCGACAGGGGACGCGTTGACGTGGCGGACACGGAGTATCGCTCGCTACTCGGTTCCCTGCGGCGGGTCGGTGACGAGCACGCCGCCGCGTACGCGGTCACGGGGCTGGCCGCGTGCAAGGTGATGAGCGGGGACCTCGACGGCGCCGAGCCGCTGATCGGAGAGGCCGAGGCCACGTTCGCCGCACACGGCGACCGGCACGGCTGTCTGCAAGCCTGGCTGGTCCGCGCGGGTGGGCTGCTGCAGCGAGGCAGGCACACCACCGCCGTGGAACTGTGCAACAGGGCACTCGCCGTGCCGGAAGCTCGCTGTGGCATCCACAAGGCGGCTTTCCTGAGGGTGCTGGGGATCGCGCTGTTCGAGTCGGGCTCGCCGCAGCGTTCCCTTCCCTACTACGAGGAGAGTGTGCGGTTGAGCAGGGAACTCGGCTGGCGCAAGGGGGAGCGCATCACCCTGCGGAGGCTCGGTGAGGCCCGCGCCGCACTCGGCGAGATCGACACCGCGATGACGCTACTGGAACAGTGCAGGGCGATGTTCGGTGAAGCGGGCGACGTGCGGGGTGAGGCGCTGACCGCGTTTTCCCTCGGCGAGGCGCACCGCCGTCGCGGGGACGTCAGGACCGCGCTGGGGCACTACGTCGCCAGCGTGAGCCTGCTCGGGTCCGACGCCGACCCGTCGTGGAGAGCGAGGGCCGCCGACGCGATCAGCCGATGCCGGGCCGTTCTTGTGAGCTGTGCTTCCTGTGCTCCCTGAGGCGCTCCGTGAGGCCGCGCAGCACGTCCTCGACGTGCCGCAGTGAGCGGCGCACGTTGTCCTCGGCCGTCAGCTCGCGCGCCTCGGCCGCGGTCACCCAGCGCAGCGGTGCATCGGGCCGCTCCGCCCGGATGTCGCCGGGCCGGTCGGTGACGAGCACGAAGCGGAGGTCGGCGTGTTCGGCCGTGGCCTCCGGCGCGGCCCCCACGGGGACCACGGCGACGTGGACCAGCCCGGCCGCCGGCCGCAGATCCGCCAGCGCGGTCTCCTCCCGTGCCTCGCGCAGCGCGACCGCCACGGGATCGGTCTCTCCAGGGTCGCCGTGTCCTCCGACGTGCAGCCAGGTGTTCTGCCGGGGGTGCCAGCGCAACAGCACGCGCCCGCTGCCGGGATGCACGACGAACGCCGAGGCCGTCACGTGCAACGGCCTCGCCCTGTCCCAGGGGTCGGCTGTCTCGTCGAGCAACGCGCGGACCCGTGCGACGTCGGCGCGTTCGACGTCGTCGGCGGGGCTGTGCCGATCGAGCAGTTCCAGTACCGGGGCCGCGGCGTCAGGTGTGGTCGTCATCCGCGAGACGCTATCCCTGGCCGCTTCCCGGCGTCGATCGAGATTCGCGTGGCGCAGGCAGACGCTGGCGGGTTACCAGACCCCTGCCGCTCCCCGGCAGAGTGCTAGCGTCTGCCGCAGCGTCGCGTGCCGGTGGCAGACCGTGTCAGGCATGGAGGCGCCGAAGTTGAAGGGACTCGACGATGATGACGTCGTTTCCTTCGCCCTCTCATGGCTGAGGGCGAGAAGACCAGGCTGATCGCCTGGAGTCGGGAGCTGCACGCCGTCCACGAGCGGCTGCGCGAAGCCCTGAGGGTGACACGGCATGCGCTCGACAGCGGGGAGACGGCGGAGCCGTTCACCAGGGAACTGCTGTTGTTCTGCCATGGCTTCTGTACCGCGCTGACGGGGCATCACGAGGGTGAGGACCGCGAGTTGTTCCCCGTGATCGCCGCAGCCCACCCGGAGTTCCGCGACACCCTGCGGCAGCTGGAACAGGATCACTCCATGATCGCCCACCTGCTCACCGGGTTACAGGCGGCGCTGGATCGCGGTGCTTCCCGCACGGAGCTGAACCGGCACTTCGAGGGAATCGAAGCGATCATGGAGAACCACTTCCGCTACGAGGAACGCAGGCTGCTGGCGGTGCTTGAAAGCCTCACTCTCGACGCCGACCCCCGAGACGTCCTGGGGCCGCTGTGAGCGACATCGGGAGCCGAACACCTACGAACCGCCGGTGTCAGGTCCGTACCACTGCGTGGACTGGCCTGTCACAGCGGCGATGTGGTCGAAGTCGTGATCGCGATGGAGCAGGGTGAGCGAGCGCGACTCGGCGGTGGCCGCCACGACGAGATCGACAGCACCGGCGCTTCGGTGCTGTCCTCGGCGGGTGAGGGCCTCCTGCACCTGCCGAGCACGCTCGTAGGCGCCATCGTCGATGGGTATCCAGCAGAACAGCAGACGCAGATCGTCCTCGATCCTGGCACGATCATCGGCGCTGCGAGCGCTGAAGAGAAACTCCAGCTCGGTGATCGGGCACACCGCGATGAGCCCGGCCGCTGCGGCCTGATCCCAGCCGAACCGTTCCGCGTCCGGCCGCAGGAGATGGGCGAGCGCGCTGGTGTCGATCAGAAATCGTGCCGGGTTCACCGTCGGTAGTCGGCCTTGTCCTGAAGGAGGCCGAGATCGACAGCGCCCTCTTCCGCCGCCGTGCGAAGACGGGCGAGAGCCAAGGCGCGGCGACGGCTCTGGAGCACCTCACGCAAGGCGGTGTTGACAGTGTCCTTCTTCGTGCTCGTACCAAGGGCCTGCGCCACTTCGGCGACCAGCTGATCGTCGAGATCGATGACGGTGCGACTCATCGGATATCACCTCATATATCAATGAACGCGCGTTGAATATACAGCATCGCTGGCGCAGGGCCGCGCTGCCGGTGTGATCCACGAAGCCGGAAACGGCGGACGCGCGCGGAAGGCCGTCTCGCTACGCTCGGCAGGTGTCCGATCACAAGCCCGCACTCGATCTCGACCTCAGCCGTCCCAGTCCGGGCCGGGTCTACGACTACTGGCTCGGGGGGTCGCACAACTACGCCGTTGACCGCGAATTCGCGGAGCGGCAACTCGCGCGCGCACCGGAGATCCGGGAGGCGGTACGCGAGAACAGGGCGTTCCTCCGCAGGGCGGTGCGGTTCGCCGCGGCCTCCGGTATCCGCCAGTTCGTCGATATCGGCAGCGGCCTCCCCACACAGGGAAACGTGCACGAGATCGCCGACGAGGTGGACCCCGGTGCCGCGACGGTGGTCTACATCGACAACGAACCGGTCGCCAGCGCCCACGCGCGGATCCTCCTGGAGGACACCGCCGACCCGGCCCGGCACCGCGCGCTGGCAGGTGACTTCTTCGACGGCCCCGCGCTGTGGGAGCGGGTGCGGGCCGAAGGCCTCGACCCGCGGGAGCCGATCTGCCTGCTGACGGTCGCGCTGCTGCACCTGCTGCCCTCGGAGCGGCAACCGGAGTCCGTGCTCGCGTTCTACCGCGACCAGCTCGCGCCGGGAAGTCTGCTGGTGCTGTCCCACGCCTGCCTCGATACCGGCGACGAGGCAGCCGCGCGGACGTTCGGCCGGATCAGCGACGACTACCGCACCAAGACGGCCGTGCGTGGCAGCGGTGGGCTCAGGAACCGGCAGGAGATCGCCGAATTCTTCGGCGACTTCGAGCTGCTCGATCCCGGCCTCGTGTGGCTTCCGCAGTGGCGCCCCGACACGACGTTCGTCGGCGATCCGGCCAGGACACGAGCGGTGGCGGGGGTGGCCCGCAAGAACCCGGTCTGATCGGCAGGAGGCATTCCGGTGACCGCACACATCGCACGAGGGCTGGTTCCGACGCCGCGCGGCACGCGGGTTCCCGGTCGCGGCTAGGGTTCTGGTCGTGGTGACCCTGCATTGCCGTGGCCGTGTCGTGGAGCGCGACCGGCCTTTCGTCATGGCCATCGTCAACCGGACTCCGGATTCCTTCTACGACCGGGGCGCCACCTACGCTCTCGACGCGGCCGTGCGCGCGGTGGACGCCGCCGTCGCCGACGGGGCCGACATCGTCGATATCGGCGGTGTGAAGGCGGGCCCCGGCTCGGAGGTGTCCGTCGGCGAGGAGATCCGCCGCGTCGCCGACGTGGTCGCGGCGATCCGCGATCGGCATCCCGACCTGCTCATCAGTGTGGACACGTGGCGCGCGGAGGTCGGCAGACGGGTGTGCGAGGAAGGCGCGGACCTGCTCAACGACACGTGGCAGGCCGCCGATCCCGAACTCGCGGAGGTGGCCGCCGAGTTCGGAGCGGGCTACGTCTGCTCGCACACCGGTGGCGCGTCGCCACGGACACTGCCGCATCGGGTCCAGTACGAGGACGTGGTCGCCGCCGTGGCAGAGGAGGTCACGAGGCGCGCCGAGCACGTCGCCGCGCTGGGCGTGCCCGAGCGTGGCATCCTCATCGACCCCACACATGACTTCGGCAAGAACACCTGGCACGGGCTTGAGCTGCTGCGCCGCCTCCGCGAACTCACGTCAACGCCGTGGTCCGTGCTGCTCGCACTGTCCAACAAGGACTTCATCGGCGAGACCCTCGGCGCGGAGCTGCGCGACCGCGTTGACGGCACACTCGCGGCGACGGCCGTCGCGGCCTGGGAAGGCGCTGCGGTGTTCCGCGCACACGAGGTTCGCCGCACCCGGCAGGTGGTGGACATGGTCGCCAGTATCAGGGGCACCCGCCCGCCGTCACTGGTCCTGCGCGCAATGACCTAGACCGCGGCGGGGCGGAACGTCGTGTCCGCGCGGACGGCGTCACCTCGGCCGCACGATCAAGTCGATCCCATTAGATTCAGCATGTTGTGAAAGTTCAGAATCTTTGGAAAGATCGTCATCGTTCCCGGCACCGAGACCGGACCGCCGAGCGCCGCTCCTCGCCCATCACCGGCGAACAGTGCTCCCAACACCGGTCCCGCCGCCCTGCCGACCACCACACGAACCTCGCCTCGTAAGGAGCGATCATGAAGGTTTTGATCCTCACCCTCGGTACCCGTGGCGACGTGCAGCCGTTCATCGCGCTCGCCAGGGGTCTCCGTGACGCGGGGCACGAGGCGGTGATCGCCGCCCCTCACCGGTTCGCCACTCTCGTCCG
This sequence comes from Saccharomonospora xinjiangensis XJ-54, assembly GCF_000258175.1. Lineage (NCBI taxonomy): Bacteria > Bacillati > Actinomycetota > Actinomycetes > Pseudonocardiales > Pseudonocardiaceae > Saccharomonospora > Saccharomonospora xinjiangensis. The sequence continues at coordinate 993,712 of NZ_JH636049.1, forward strand.
AGACCATGGCGAGACGTTCGCGGGCATCGACGAAGGCCCGCTGCGCGTCCTCGACGAGGGCTCCCCCATCGCCGATGTGGCCGAAGGCGGCATCAGGGGCAAACTCGCGCTGGCCAGGAAACTCCCCACGATGACCACCCGGCTTCTGCACGACTGCTGGATGGTGGCGTCCGAAGGGCAAGGCAGCCGTGCCGACATCATCGTCCACAACGGACAGGTGATCGGCGGTCCTCACGTCGCGGAGAAGCTCGGGATTCCGGCTGTGCTGGCTTCGCCGTTGCCGATGTACGTGCCGACGGGCGCGTTCCCCTGGCCCGGCCAGGATCTCCCGCACACTCTCCCCGCGCCGCTGAACAAGCTGTCGTACACCGGGATGAAGGGGATCGAGCTGACGTTCGGGCGCACGGTGGACCGGTGGCGGGCGACGTTGGGGCTGCCCCGGCGCAGGGGACGGCACAATCCGCTTCGCGCTCCCGACGGCGCCCCCGTGCCGGTACTGCACGCGGTGAGCAGGCATGTTCTCCCCCCGCCTGCCGACTGGCCCGCGACGGCGAGCATGACCGGTTACTGGTTCCACCACGACACGGCCGCCTCGACGGCCACGGCGGAGAAGCGGGCCCTTCCCCCTGAGCTGGAGAACTTTCTCGCGGCCGGTGAACCGCCCGTCTTCGTCGGCTTCGGCAGCATGTCCGGAGCGGACCCGGCCGCCACGACGGCCACCGTGATCGACGCAGCGCGCCGCGTGGGAGTCCGGGTCGTGCTGGCCACCGGCTGGGGAGGTCTCACGGACGTCGCCGAGGCCGACGACGTCCACGTCGTGGGAGACGTCCCCTATCACGCGCTCTTTCCAAGGGTGTCCGTCGTGGTCCACCACGGAGGCGCGGGAACCACAGGCACAGCCGTCGCGGCAGGACGGCCGCAGATCGTGTGTCCCTACGTGGCCGACCAGCCGTTCTGGGGCAGGCGGATGCACGCACTCGGCGTGGCACCGAGACCGATCAAGCAGAGCGCTCTCCGCCCCGATTCTCTCGCGCGGGCGCTCGATGCGGCCCTCACCGACTCCTCGATGGCCGCCGCTGCGGGCGAGCTCGGCGCACGGGTCGCGACCGAGGACGGAATCGCCAATGCGGTGCGCAAACTGGAACAGCTCGCCGACGGGTAGCCGATGCCCGCACCGGTATAGCCGTGGCCGCGACGGGTATGCCATCGCATGGCCGATTTCGAACACACCCGAGTCATCGACGCCGATCCGCGCGCCGTCTTCGACATCGCCTCAGCGGAATCGTCACTGGACAGCTGGACGCCCGAGGGCATCGAGGTGGAATCCGAGGGCGGCGGTGTCCTGCACACGTGGGTGTCGAGCGGCAGCGAGGTTCGTGACGAGACGGGTTACGTCGAGGCCGACCGCGAACAACTGCGGCTGCGGTGGGGTGGCACGGAGACCGGCTACGAGGGCTGGCTGCAACTCGAACCGCGCGCGGAGGGACAACCCGGCCACACACTGGCCACCCTGCACGTGACCTGCACGGGTGCGGCACCGGAGACGCTCGGCGGCGAGTACAGCGCCGATGTCGAGACCTGGATCGAGCAGGCGCTCGACCGGCTCGCGGCGCTGGTCCACGACAGCACAGAGACCACGAGGTAGGCGCCATGCGTGTGGTGGTGACCGGCGCGACCGGCAACATCGGGACCAGCGTGGTGCGCGCGCTCGGAGACGACCCGGCCGTCGAGTCGATCGTGGGGCTCGCCCGCCGCAAGCCCCGGTGGTCGCACCCGAAACTGACCATGGAGCAGATCGACCTCGGCATGCTCGACGGGAGCCCCGGCGATGCCGGCGCGCTCGACTCGCTCGTCGCCGACGCCGACGTGGTCATCCACCTGGCGTGGCTGTTCCAGCCGACCCGCGATCCCGTCACCACGTGGCGGGCCAACGTGCTCGGCAGCCTGCGCGTGTTCGACGCCGTGGCACGGTGTGCCGTGCCCGCGCTCGTGCACGCCTCCTCGGTCGGTGCGTACTCGCCGGGCCCCAAGGATCACGCCGTCACGGAGGACTGGCCGACGCACGGCTGGCCCGGCGCCGCCTACACCCGCGAGAAGGCGTACCTGGAACGGGTTCTCGATGCGTTCGAGGCCGAACACGCGACCCGGGTCGTGCGCCTGCGCCCCGGTTTCGTCTTCCGCAGGGAGACGGCGTCGCAGCAGCGCAGGCTCTTTCTCGGGCCTTTCGTGCCGGCGAGCGTCGTGCGGCCCGGCCTGATCCCCGTCGTGCCGAACACGCGGTCGCTGCGCATGCAGGTCGTGCACTCCTCCGACGTCGGTGAGGCGTTCCGGCTCGCCGCCACCCGGGACGTGCGCGGCGCGTTCAACATCGCCGCCGACGAACCCGTGGACGGCGCTCTCCTCGCCCGGCTGCTGGAGGCGCGCACGGTGCCGGTGCCTGCCCGGCTGCTGCGCACGGCCGTGGCGACGGCATGGACGTTGCGGCTCGTGCCCGCCTCGCCGCACCTGTTCGACGCGGTGGTGCGATTGCCGTTGATGGACACCGGCCGGGCGCGGACCGAACTCGGCTGGCAGCCCCGCCACACGGCGGCCGAGGCTGTCGCCGAGTTCCTCACCGGGCTGCGGGAGCGTGCCGGTGAGCAGACGCCTCCCCTTGCGCCAACCACCCGTGGCGGCAGACTGGGCGAGCTGGCCACCGGGGTCGGCAAGCGGCCGTGATCCCGGCTGTCCGTGCGCTCAGCCCGCAGGGCCCCATACCCCTGGCCGGAGGGTGCCGCCGCCGCTTCCCGTCACGAGTCCGCGCAGAGTCACGGCGCGGCTGACGTCGGTGGGCGTCACGATGCCGGCGAGCCGCTCGCCGTCGAACACCAGTGCCCTTCCGTCGGGCGCGTCGCGGAGACCGGGAAGCAGGTCGAGCAGCGGAGTATCCGGTGCGGCCCTCGGGACGTCCGCCACCGGGCACGCAATCGCGCGCACGGTGGTCGTTCTCCGCTCCTCGGTCGGCACGGCACGCAGCCGGTTCAGCGTGACCAGTCCCTCGACGCGACCGGCCGCGTCCACGACGGGGAAGGCCGAGTGCCGCCGCACGAGCACGACGTCGTGCAGGAAGTCGTGCACCGAGAGACTCGCGTCGGTGACGTCGGGATCGGCGGTCATGACCTCGGCGACCTTCACGTCCGCGAGGGTGTCACCGAGCTGTGCCTGACGTTCCTCGGCACCGGCGACCGAGACCACGAACAGTCCGATCAAGATCCACCACAGGCCGCCTCCCGTGCCCACGAACAGCAATTGCCAGACTCCCAGCAGAATGAGGGCGATACCGAAACCCCTGCCTGCCCTGGCACTCCAGACAGCCGCGCGGTAACGGTCGCCCTTCCACGCCCACAGAGCCGCCCGCAGGATGCGGCCACCGTCCAAAGGAGCGGCGGGCACCAGGTTGAACGCGGCGAGCACCACGTTCAGCATGGCGAGGTAGACGGCCACCATCACCACCAGCGCCGGGGCGTCCACCGTGACGAGCAGCCAGGCGAGCCCGCCGAAGAGGGCACCGGCGAGCACGCTCGTCAGCGGACCGGCCGCCGCGATGCGCAGGTCGGCCCCCGGGGTGCGCGCCTCACTGCGCAGGGACGCGAGACCGCCGAGCAGCCACAGCGTGATGTCCTCGACCTCGACCCCCTCCCTCCGCGCCACCACGGCGTGTGCCAGTTCGTGCGCGAGCAGCGACGCGAGGAACAGCAGAGCCGCCACGAGCGCCGCCGCGACGTAGGCACCCGCGGAGTAGCCGGGCACGAGCACGGGCCAGTTCCTGCCGAGCGCGATGATCAGAATGATCAGGATTCCGAGCACGCTCCAGTGCGCGCCGACCCGGATACCCGCGATCGTGCCGAGTTTGAAGGTCGAGGACATGTGACGTCTCCAGCAGCGTCCGAATGGGTTAACGCTCCACCTCGTGGGTTACCCGGAATCTGTAGGCGGCAGACGCGGAGGATGACAATGCCGGAACCCAGGCCGGACCCCATACACGACCCCATGCCCGACACGGAAGACCTTCACGACAAGACCTTGGGAGAACTGGCCGACACAGCACGCCGCGAGGGAATCCCGTTCGTGGCTCATATGAGCCAGAGCGAACTCGTGGAGGCGATCGCGCAACAGCGCGAGGCGAACACGCATGCGCCGCCACCTCCACGGAACCCGCTCGACGACGACTCGACCGGCACGTCGGCCACCTCGTCCTGAGCGGGCGGCCACGCAACGCCCGGTCCCGGCGCGGGTGTCGTCAGCTCGTTCGGAGCTCATTCGGTGACGGCGAGATCGCTGCTCGCCGCCTGCGCAGCCTGGATCTCCCTGCTCAGCGCGGCACTCATCCGGTGTGCCCTCGCCAAAGCCGAAGCGACCTCGAAGATCGATTCGGCCACTTCGCCGTAGGCATGCGGATCGCGGCCGCCGATTCTGCCGCACCACAGGCACTGTTCGAGCCAGGTGGCGAGTTCGGGAAGGCACCTCGCCAGATTCTCGACGAGAACCTTCAGCGATCCCAGCACCTCGTGCATCTCACCAGGGCTCGCGAGGATGTCGCCGTCCACCGGGCCCGAGGTCCGGAGCGACAGCGCCCTGACCGCGTCCTCCGCGCGGGCGGCGAGCCGTGCGGGCGAGTTCTCCACGTCGCCACTGCCGGAAAGGTCCATGATCGCCTTACTCTCTCGCGTCGAGACGTCCGCGTTGTACAGCTACCCTTCGGCAGAATCGGGCAAACGGTTCAACTGTCCCGGTTCTCACCCAGTTCCTCGACGATCGGGTGCTTCCCGACCTCCCTGCCCTGCTCGGAAAGGCCGGGCCTGCCATGGGCGCGGTGGCGAGCGGCACGTTCCCTCGGGTCCTGCGGCACCGCGAACGACACGGCGCGTTCCACCTCCCCCAGACTTCCGTAGGTCTCGGCCGGAATCCCGTGAAGTTCACGAAGGGTGGCCGCGTCCGCTCCCGCCTGTTCCGCATACCGCACCAGCGCGGCACGGTCGGCGGGGAAATCCGCCTCGGACAGCGCCTCGTGCAGCCGTTTGACGGTGGTTGGCATCACGCTCACCTCCACGGCGCGACTACCCTGGCGCCACAGCCGTGAAACGGCTCGGCTCACTCCACGCGCTCGTCCTCGGGAGTCGCCCGGGCAAGGCTGGCCAGCACTCGCACAGCCGATTCCAGTGTGGACGGATCGGGGCCCGCGATCGCCAGCCGCACCGCCGAAGGGGCGTGCGACCTGCCGACGGCGAAGGCGCCGGAGGGGCTCACCGCGATGCCGCGCCGCACGGCCGCCGCCACGAACGTGTCGGCCCTCCATGGCTGCGGCAACTCCCACCAGCAGTGGTAGGCACGCGGATCACCCCGGACGTCGAACCCGTCGAGCGCACGCCGGACGATCTCCGAGCGCCGCACGGCATCGGCGCGCTTGCGTTGCTGGACCTCCGCCACGGTCCCGTCCTCCATCCAGTGCGTGGTCGCCACCAGCGTGAACCCCGGGGGTGCCCAGCCACCGGAACGCAACGCCGCCGCGACACGACCGTCCAGCCCGGCAGGCGTGACGAGGAAACCGAGCGTGAGACCGGGAGAGAACCGCTTCGACAGGCTGTCAACGAGGACCGTGCGCTCGGGCGCGTAGGCGGCGAGTGGAACCTCCTCGCGTAGGAAGGCGTAGATGGTGTCCTCGACCACGGCGATGTCCAGCTCCCGCAGTACGCCTGCCAGTTCGAGCCGACGCGACTCCGGCATCGTGACGCCGAGCGGGTTGTGCAGGGTCGGCTGCACGTAGAGCGCGTCGGGCCTGGCGTCCCTGACGGCGCCGGGCAGCAGCCCGTGTTCGTCGCAGGGCAGAGGAACGAGCATCACGCCGAGCCGGGCGGCGATGCCCTTCACCGCGGGATAGGTCAACGACTCGACGCCGAGAGTGCCACCGACATCGACGAGCGCCGACACCGCCGCGGCGATGGCCTGCCTGCCGTTGCCCGCGAACGACACCGTCGCCGGATCGGGAGTCCAGCCCGCGCGCGCGAGCACGGTGGTCGCGGCGGCACGAGCCGCGGGGGTGCCTGCCGTTCCCGTCGGCCGCAGTGCCTCGGCCAGCACGTCGGCGCGCAGCAGCCGATCGAATCCCGGCCGGAGTTCGTCCAGCGACTCGGGAAGCCCCGGAGGCAGGGAGATGTTGAGTTCCAGATCGACCCCTGCCTGGCTTGGTTCGGCGAGCGCGGGTTCCGGCCGGGTCCTCGCCGCTCTCACGTAGGTGCCACGCCCGACCTCGCCGACGACGAGCCCCCTGCGGGTGAGTTCCTGGTAGACGCGGCCCGCTGTCGAGATCGCGATGCCGTGGACGCGAGCGAACCTGCGCTGGGTCGGCAGTCGTTCGCCAGGGCGGAGCCGCCCGGCCACGATGTCGGCGGCCACGGCGTCGGCGAGGGATCGGTAGTCGCTCATTCCCGCATTATTGCACCGAGGTCAATGTTTTCATTGCATCGAGACATTGTCCTGGTTAGCGTCGGTGCATGCCTTCTCTCTCCCTGCCAGACGGCACGACTCTCGGCTACGACGACACCGGCCACGGCGATCCCGTCATCCTTCTGCACGGCCATCCGTTCGACCGCACGATGTGGCGGCCCCAGGTCGAGCGTCTCGCCGCCGAGGGGTTCCGCGTCGTCGTTCCCGATCTGCGCGGATACGGCACCAGCAGGCTCCCCACCACCGAGGACGCCGCGCCGGTGACGCCGTTCGATCGGCATGCCGCCGACCTCACCGCACTGCTCGACGAACTCGGCATCGACACGTTCGTCCTCGGCGGACTGTCGATGGGCGGCCAGCTCGTCATGGAGTGCCACCGGCACCTCGCCGACCGGATCGACGCCGTGCTGCTCGCCGCCACCTCGGCGCGCGCGGACACACCGGAGCAGAAGCGGGAACGCCTCGCGACGGCCGAGCGCCTGACCCGGGAGGGCATGAGCACGCTGCCTGGCGAACTCCTGCCGAGGATGCTGAGCGCCGAGAGCATCCGGGCGCTGCCCGCGACGACGAAGCACGTCCTGCGGATGATGCGCGCGACTCCACCGGACGGGGCGGCCGCGAGCCTGCGAGGCCGCGCCGACCGCGCCGACTACGTCGAGCATCTCGCCCACATCACGGTGCCGACCCTCGTCGTCGTCGGCACCGAGGACACCTACACACCCGTCGCGGAGGCGGAGCTGCTGCACACGCACATCGCGGGCTCACAGCTCGTCGTCCTCGACGGTGTCGGCCACCTGCCGAACCTCGAACGAGAGGTGGAGTTCGACGACCACCTCGTCAAGTTCCTGCGCACACAAAAGCGTTCCTGAACGAACATCAGGTACACAGTGGACGGACCAGAGCCCGAGAGAGGCGACGCGGTCCGTGACCCTCATCGTCGCGGAACGTGATCGGAGGGAACGAAATCCGGCGATTCTGTCACACCGAGCGCACTTTCCGGAACAATCCCTGACGGTGACAACGCTGCGTCATGATCTACGGTGAGACAGCTCAGCTCGCCTGATTCCGGTCCGGAAGGGCTCAGTACGTGGACAACGATGTGTCGGTGGCCCGGCTCTCCGACGATGAAGACTGGAACGATCGAACTCCACCGGGGCCAGGGTCGCGGCTGCGCGTGCTCGCGGTGATGGGAGCGGTGGTCGTCGGGTGCGGAGTCGCGGCCGTGGCGGTCAGTCTCACACCGGACGACGGTGAGGACCGCGCCGACGACGGCGACAGGATCGTGATCGTCGAGCCCAGCGACACCGCACGGTATCCCACCACCGGCGGCGTCGCTCCCACCTCGACCGGCGCCGTCTCCTCAGAGGTCACCCTTCCCGACGACGGGAGCACCGCCTCAGACAGCCAGGATGGCAACCTCGGCGGAGGCGGCTCCCCCGACGAGCCCGACGACGACGCCGAACCCGGCCAGGATGACGACGCCGGAGGCGGCGACAACCGCGGCAACGGCAACGGCAACGGCAACGGTGACGGCGACAACGGTGGCGGTCGCGGCGGCGACGGCGGTGGGAGGGACGACAAGCCCGGCGACAGCACCCCGCCCAGCACCTCGGGCAAACCCAGCCACACGAAGACGTCGTCGCCGGCTCCGACCTCGACCACCCCGCCAGGTGACGGCGGCGGTGACGACGATGACGACGATGACGACGACTGCCCCTGGTGGCATCCACGGTGCTGGTGACACCGGTGTACCCGGCGGGGCGCGAGGGTAGCCCGCTCGTGTGAGTACGAGCGTGGGCGCGCGGCCAGGAACCTCCGTGCCCGAACCGGACCCGGTGGCGACACTGCCGTTGCCGAGAGGACCGCTGTCGGCGGCCGTGGTGACGGCCTTGCGGGACACGCCGTCGGGCAGGCACCACCTTCCGCGGGACATCGGCTGCCCCGAACCTTACGGTGACGACCTCCAGCTCGCGTTGCAGACGTGCTACGAGCTGCACTATCGCGGCTTCGCCGACGTCTCACCGGACTGGGAGTGGGACCCCGGCCTGCTGCGCCTGCGTTCCTCGCTGGAACACCGCTTCCTCTCGGCCCTGCGCGCCGATGTGCCCGGCAGGGGCCGCGACCCCGACGTCGCCGCCGCGCTCGACGAACTGCTGATCGAACCCGTGAACGGAACCGGGTTGAGTCACTGGCTGCGCGCCGAGGGAACGTGGTCGCAGATGCGCGAGTACCTCGCGATGCGGTCGATCTACCACCTGAAGGAGGCCGACCCGCACGCCTGGGTCGTCCCGAGGCTGCGAGGGCAGGCCAAGGCCGCGCTGGTGGCCGTGGAGTTCGACGAGTTCGGAGGCGGCCGGTACGAACGCATGCACTCCCGGCTCTACGCCGATCTGCTAGAAGCGGCGGGACTTTCTTCCGGCTATCTCGGCTACCTCGAGCACGTGCCGCCGCAGGCGTTCGCCACGGTGAACCTGATGTCGCTGTTCGGTCTGCACCGGGGGCTTCGGGCCGCACTCGTCGGGCACTTCGCGGCCGCGGAGATCAGCACGGCGCCGAGCGCCCGCCGCATGGTCGAAGCCCTCGACCGGATGGGCGCCCCCGAACCGTGCCGCTTCTTCTTCGCCGAACACGTCGAGGCCGACGCGGTGCACGAGCAGGTCATGCGCCGCGAGGTGATCGGCGACCTGCTCGCGCGTGAGCCACGGCTGGCCGCCGACGTGGTGTTCGGCATCCAGGCGACGGAACTGCTGGAGTCGCACCTCGCCGACCACACGCTGCGCCAGTGGCGGAAAGGCCGCAGCGCCCTGCGGCTTCCCTTGCACGAAGGCTGACAGCACCCGTCAAAACCATCGGGACCATCGGGTCAGCGCCGCTTCCTGCGGTGGCTGGCGTCGCAGAACGGGTAGGTCCTGCTGCGCCTGCACGCGCACACCGCCACCTGGAAGCGATCCGAGACCACGGTGGTTCCGTCGTCGAGACACAGCTCGACGGGCCCCTCGATCAGCACGGGACCACCTGGCACCACGGTGACGCGCCTCGGCTGGGAATCGCGCCGGGGAGAACGCTCACGAGGCGTCTGCGACTCGGTCGGCACGGATCACCACCAACTCCTCCTCGCGTTGCCCTTCGGCGATCAGCCCACGCTGTTCGAGGTAACGCGCCCTGCGCCGCAGCACAGGCCCGAAGGGCACGGGCCTGCCCGCCACGACCGACGCCGCGAGCCCCGCACCCGCGAGTGCGGCGAGTGTGGCCTCGACACCGGACAACGACGACTGCACCAGCAGGAAACGACCCCGGTCGGACAGCAGGGCGGGAACCGCCGCGCAGAGCGGATCGATGACCGCGCGCCCGTCGCTGCCCGCGTCCCAGCGGGGCGACCGGCGACGACCACCGGGCCACGGGACGTACGGCGGGTTGGCGAGTACGAGGTCGAACGGTCCCTGAGGGGGCGCGGAGGAGACATCACCACGGTGGACCGTGACCGGAAGCCGCCGCACACGCGTGTTGACCCACGCCGCCAGCAATGCCCGCCGCGACACGTCGAGGGCGGTGACCTCGGCCGCCCCCGCGGCCGCCGCCGTCACGGCGAGCGCGCCCGTCCCCGTGCCGACGTCGAGCACCCTGGCGCGGGGTGGCAGCGTCACCTCGGTGAGGGCCTCGGCGAGCAGATCGGTGTCGTCCTGCGGCCGGTACACACCGGGAGGACGCACCAGCATCATGCGCCTACTCGTTGCCTGGCCAGGCACCGGTCGCCTTCTCGTAACCCGCGGCACCGGCCCGGTCCACCGCCGCCTTCACCGCTCCCACGACAGCCCCCTGCGCCGCGGCCGCCGCCACGACCTGCCATGCCGAGAACGTCCTGTCGGTCGCCCTCGGCGCGCGGTCCTCGCCCGTCAGCCGCCGCCAGACCTGCCGGAACACGGCACTGGCCAGCAGGCCACCACCCACGCTGACCACGAGGCTCAGCGGCCGGTACAGCGCCTTCATCGCTTGATCCTCCACGTCAGCAGGCCACCGACGGCGAGGGTGAGCGCCGAGCCGCCTGCCGCGACGGCGACGGGGTTGGCCCGCATCGTATTCAGAGCAAGCCGCGAGCGATCCTGGAACTGTTCCCTGGCGCGCCTGCCGACGTCGAGTCGCTGCACCAGTTCCCTCGCCGTCTCCCCCAGCTCCTGCCGGGTGAGTTCGATGTCGGTGCGCGCCTGCTCCACCGTCTGCGGGAACTCGTCGTCGGGTGAGCCTGCCTGCGAGGTGGACGACATCATCGCCGCATCGTCTCCTTCACGATGTCGATGTCCTTGCGCACGCTCTCGATGGATTCCCTCGGCACGGGCGGGGTCGCCTTCCGTACCTGCCGCCTTCCGATGAGCGCCAGCAGCCCGGCCAGCGCCATCAGCGCACCGCCGACCACCAGAGCCGCAGCCCACGCGGGCATGACGAGAGCGAGTGCCAGGACAGCGGCCGCGATGAGGACCGCGAGGCCGAAGAAGGCCATCAACCCGCCCGCTCCCGCCATTCCCGCCCCGAACCCGAGCCGCTTGCCCTTCGTCTCCATCTCGGCTCTCGCGAGTTTCATCTCGTCGCGGACGAGCCTTGAGACCTGTGCGGAGAGGTCGTTGACGAGCTGTGCCACCGAACGCTGACCCACGGCGTCACGCTGTTCGTCGTACACCACGGCTTCCTCCCATTCGTCGGGCGCGGCGCTTGCGCGGCAGCACCGCTCGACGGTGGTCACCGTGTGCCCCGAAGGTGGCTGGCACAAACCTCGCGGGGCGCGGCGACGGAAACCGGAAACGTCGCGGCAACACGGCGGAATCGGGCGAGCCCATGGGTGAGTGTGGACATCCGTGGCGCGGGTATCCCGGCCACATCATGGCAAGACGTGAACTGGTGGACTGGTTCGGCCCGGGGTGCCACGGACCGATGGAACTGCGTGTGCCCGCCGATCCCCGGCACCTCGCGACGGTTCGCATGGTGGCGCAGGCGGTGGCCGCCCGCGAGGGGTTCGGCCCCGACGAGGTCACCGACATCGTCCTCGCGGTGGACGAGGCCTGCGCGACCCTGGTCCATGCTTCCGTGCCGGGGTCCCTGCTGACCTGCCGGTTGTCCGTCGCGTTCGGCACGCTGCGCGCCGACGTGTCCACCACGACCTTCTCCGGTGGCGTGCCGAACGCGCAGTCTCTCGGCTGGCGGGTGCTGGGCACCGTCACCGATTCCGTGTCGGCGTGGCGATACGACTTCGACCCGCAGCGGGGGGTGGATCGCGTTGTCCACATCGACTTCGCGAAGCAGGCCGCAGGAAGCATCTCCCGGTGACGGCGGCCGGTGACGGCGACGACCCGCGACGTCGGAAGGCGGCAAGACATGAGTCCTTCGGCACGAGCGCAACCGCCGGTGGCGATCCTGCGCGCCGCGGTCGGTGTGATCGGGCTGGCGTATCTGGTGCTCGGCATCGCCGGGTTCGCCATCGCGGGCTCCGACATGGGTTACGACGAAACCCGCACCGTGTGGGTGTTCGGGGTCAGCGGCCTGCTCAACATCGGGCACACCGGCGTCGGGGCGCTGGGCCTCGCCGCGACCCGCAACGAGGGAACCGTACGGGCCTTCGGCTGGCTGAGTTTCTTCGGTTTCGCCGGGCTGCTCGCCTACGGCATCCTGGCGGTCACCGTGTCACCGCTGGGCAACATCGCCAATGTCCATATCGCGAACGTGTGCCTTTACGGGGTGTCGTCCGTGCTGGGTCTGCTCCTCAGTATCGTTCCCAGCCGGGGCGCACCCGCGACCGGACACGCCACGTGACATCACCCCGCCTCGTCTTCACGATGGGTCATCGGCCTGCGACCGACCGCGCTGCGAACGGTTTAGCGCACACCGCGCACGGGCAACTTCGGTGACATGAGACTGCTCGTGTGGCACGTCCATGGTTCGTGGACAACCGCTTTCGTTCAAGGAAAGCACACGTACCTACTGCCCACTGTGGACGATCGAGGTCCGTGGGGACGCGGGCGTTGCGGGCGGGACTGGCCTGCCTCGGCCGTTGAGGTCCAGCCGGGCGAGCTGCGCGAGCACGACGTGGACGCGGTGGTGCTCCAGCGTCCCGAGGAGATCGAGCTGACCCACCGCTGGCTCGGCCGCCGACCAGGGGTTGACCTGCCAGCCGTGTACGTCGAGCACAACACCCCGAGGGAGCACGCGGCGACCACCCCGCACCCGATGGCGGATCAGGACACCGTTCCCGTGGTGCACGTGACCCACTACAACGAGCTGATGTGGGACAACGGGATCGCGCCCACAGTGGTGATCGACCACGGCATCGTGGACCCCGGACACCGATACACCGGCGAACTCCCCCGCGCCGCCGTGCTCATCAACGAACCCGTGCGCCGAGGCCGCGTCGTGGGGACCGATCTGCTGCCGGTGTTCGCCAGAGCCGCCCCCGTCGATCTCTACGGAATGGAGACCCAGGACGTCTCCGTGGACGGGGTCACGCCGGCCGGGGATCTGCCTCACGACGCCCTGCACACCGAGATGGCCCTCCGGCGCGTCTACGTACACACCGCGCGATGGACCTCACTGGGGTTGTCCCTGCTGGAGGCCATGCACCTCGGCATGCCCGTTGTCGCTGTCGCGTCCACGGAGGCGGCCACCTCGGTGCCGCCCGACGCCGGGCTTGTGTCCACCGATGTCGCCGACCTCACCTCCGCCGTCTCGGCTCTGTGTGCGGACCACGGCCTGGCCATGCGCATGGGCAAGTCGGCGCGCGAATACGCGCTGACGCGCTTCGGCCTCGACGCGTTCCTGCGCCGCTGGGACGTCCTGCTCGACTCACTCGCGCCCTGAACTTCCCGCAGGAGGCACGATGAAGATCTCGATGGTTTCCGAGCACGCCAGCCCGCTCGCCGCGCTGGGAGAGGTCGATGCCGGTGGCCAGAACGTGCATGTCGCGGAACTCTCGGCAGGCCTGACAAGAGCGGGACACGACGTCACCGTCTACACCCGCAGGGACAGCAGGGACCAGCCCGGCGAGGTCACCATGCCCGGCGGTTACCGCGTGGTGCACGTTCCCGCAGGCCCGGCGCGGCATGTGCCGAAGGACGAGCTGCTGCCGCACATGGGCGAGTTCACCCGGTTCCTGTGCTCCCAGTGGGAGCTGGATCGGCCCGACCTCGTCCACGCGCACTTCTGGATGTCCGGACTGGCTTCGCTGATGGCGGCGCGTTCCGTCGCCGTCCCTGTGGTGCAGACGTTCCACGCGCTCGGCGTGGTCAAGCGCAGGCATCAAGGTGCGAACGATCCGAGTCCAGCCGAACGGATCGGGCTCGAACGGCTCATCGGAAGGCATGCGGCCAGGGTGGCGGCGACGTGCTCCGACGAGGTGTTCGAACTGGTGCGGATGGGTCTTCCCCGGTCGCGCATGTCGGTGGTGCCGTGCGGGGTGGACCTCGACAGGTTCACTCCCTCCGGCCCGAGGGAGCCTCGGAACCACCGGTACCGCATCGTCGCGATGGGAAGGCTGGTACCGCGCAAAGGTTTCGACGTCGCCATCGCCGCGCTGCGGTCGCTGCCCGAGGTGGAACTGGTGATCGCGGGCGGTCCGCAGGCAGGCAAGCTGTCGGAGGATCCCGAGGCGCTGCGCCTGCGGCGTTTCGCCGCCGAGACCGGGGTGGCCGACCGCGTGCACCTGACGGGGCAGATCTCGCGCGACGAGGTGCCTGCCCTGCTCCGCTCGGCTGACGTCGTGGTGTGCACGCCGTGGTACGAACCGTTCGGGATCGTTCCGCTTGAGGCGATGGCGTGTGGTGTTCCTGTGGTGGCCTCGGCGGTGGGCGGGCTGACCGACACCGTGGTGGATGGGGTGACCGGTATCCACGTGCCGCCGAAACGTCCTGACGCGGTGGCCGCGGCCGTGCGCAAGCTGCTGTCCGACGCCGCGCTGCGCGACGCGTACGGCATCGCGGGAGCCGACCGCGCCCGGTGCCGCTACTCGTGGGACCGCATCGCCACCGACACCCTGCGCGTCTACGAGCGCGTGGTACCCGCAGCCGCGCTCAGCGGCGAGGAAACGGGCTGAACCTCCCAGGAGTGCGCCCGCGCGAGGTGGTGGAGGGCGTGGCAGCTCAGGAACCCACCGGCGCGGCGACGTCGAAGGACAGTCCGCCGTCCCCCGCCGTCACGGTGACGCGGGAACCGGAATGCAGGTCGCCCTTGAGCAGCATCCGGGAGAGCACGTTGTCCACCTCCCGCTGGATCGTGCGGCGCAGCGGGCGCGCCCCGTATTCCGGTTGGTAACCGGCCTCCGCGAGCCAGCTCACCGCGTCGGGAGAGAATTCCACCTCGACCCCCTGCGCGTGTGCCTTACGGCGGGTCTCGCCGAGCAGCAAGGTGGTGACCTGCTGCAACTGCTCCGCCGACAGCTTGCGGAACACGATGATCTCGTCGATGCGGTTGAGGAACTCCGGCCGGAAGTTCTCGCGAAGCCGCCGCATCAGGCGTTCCCGCAGCGGGCTCTCCGTCTCGGCCTCGTCGCGCGGAGCGAACCCCAGCGCGCCCTGCGTACCGCTCAGCACGAGTTCCGAACCGATGTTGCTGGTCATGATCAGAACCGTGTTGGTGAAGTTCACCGTGCGGCCCCTGCCGTCGGTGAGGCGACCGTCCTCCAGCACCTGGAGCAGCATGTTGAACACGTCGGGATGAGCCTTCTCGATCTCGTCGAGCAGGATCACCGAGTACGGGCGCCGCCTCACGGCCTCGGTGAGCTGCCCTGCCTCCTCGTACCCGACGTATCCGGGTGGCGCGCCGACGAGCCTGCTCACGGTGTGCCGCTCGCCGTACTCCGACATGTCCAGCCGGATCATGCTCTCCTCGCTGCCGAACAGTGCCTCGGCCAGCGCCCGCGCGAGTTCGGTCTTGCCGACACCCGTCGGGCCGAGGAACAGGAAACTCCCCGAAGGCCGGTCGGGTTCGGCAAGCCCCGCCCTCGCCCTGCGCACGGACTCCGCCACCGCGGCCACCGCCTCGTCCTGGCCGACCACCCTCCCGTGCAGGTGTTCCTCCAGGCTCAGCAGGCGCTCCCGCTCCTCCTGCGTCAACTGCGCCACCGGAATGCCGGTGCTGCGCGACACGACCTCGGCGATGTCGGTGGCCGTGACCTCCGGTGCCTCGGACGGCCGCTCCTCCTTGCGCTGCTCCTCGATCCGGCTGCGCAGATCGTGGATCTCGTCCCGCAACGCCGACGCCCGCTCGTAGTGTTCCTCGCTCACCGCCTGGTCGCGGTCGCGGCAGAGCTGTTCGAGGCGGGACTCCATGTCGCGCACGCGCTCGGGCCAGCGACCGGAACGCATCCGCACCCGCGCGCCCGACTGGTCGATCAGATCGATCGCCTTGTCCGGAAGGTACCGGTCGGTGATGTAACGGTCGGAGAGCGTGGCCGCCGCGTTCAGCGCCTCGTCCGTGAACCGCACCTGGTGGTGCGCCTCGTACTGATCCCTGATCCCGTAGAGGATCGCGATCGTGTCCTCCACGTTCGGCTCGGGGACCAGGATGGGCTGGAACCGGCGTTCGAACGCGGGATCGTTCTCGATGTTCTCCCGGTACTCGTCCAGCGTCGTCGCACCGACGATGTGCAGTTCTCCCCTGGCCAGCGCGGGTTTCAGCATGTTGCCCGCACCCATCGAGCCCTCGGACGAACCCGCGCCCACCACGGTGTGCAGCTCGTCGATGAACACGATGAGTTTGCCCTGGTTCGCCCGCAGCTCGTCGAGCAGCTTCGTCATCCGCTCCTCGAAGTCACCCCGGTACCGCGTGCCCGCGACCAGTCCCGCGATGTCGAGCCGCACCACACGGCGACCCGCCATGGACTCGGGCACGTTGCCATCGACGACCCGCTGGGCGAGCCCCTCCACGATGGCCGTCTTGCCGACCCCCGCCTCGCCGATGAGAACCGGGTTGTTCTTCGTGCGCCGCGACAGCACCTCGATCGTCTGCTCGATCTCGTCGTCCCTCCCCACCACAGGGTCGATCTCCCCGTCGCGGGCCATGGCCGTGAGGTCCGTTCCGTACGTGTCGAGGGTGGGCGTCTCGCTGGCCTGCTCCTGCGGCTGACCTCCGTTGAGACCGGCGTGCGGCGGTGTCGCGGGGCCGGAGATCGCCCGCTGCATGGCCTCGGGATTGACGCCGGCCTCCGACAACATCAGACCCGCCCGCGAGTCGGGATTCGCCACGAGCGCGAGAAGGATGTGTTCCGGCCCGATGTAGGAGGATCGGAGCCCCCTTGAGATCTGGTGCGCGTCGAGCAGGGTGCGCTTGGCTCCTGGCGTGAGCGCGGGAGCCCCCTGCGGCGCTCGCCGCTCCGCTGCTTCCCGCTCGACCCGCCTCGCCAGCGCATCGGGGTCCGCGCCCGCCCGCTGGATCAGTTCCCTGCTTCCCGGGACGCGGGTCGCCGCCCACAGCAGGTGCGTCGAGTCCAGTTCGTGCTGACCCCAGTCGCCGACCTGCCGCACCGCCGCCGACACCAGCGCGAGTGCCTGCTCGCTCATGAGGCGCGTGATCCCGACGGCGTGCGGTCGCCGCCCCGGCATGGCGCTGCCGAAGAACTGGGCGAGCAGCTGGTCGAACGGGCTCGGGCCGAGGTCCCCGAAGAAGCCGGTCATCGACACACTCCCTCTCGACGGAGGTTCGCTTCTGTCCCCCCGCCTACCCGGTTGCGCACCCCGTCAACCCCGTCAACCGACGTAGCGGCGGGCGGTGGAGCGGCGCTGCGAGTCCTCCAGCGAGCGCAGCCCCTCCTCCACCGACAGCGGCACCACCCTGCGCTCCGCCAGCACCCAGGGCAACCCCCGCACCGCCTCGGCGACGGCGGCAAGGGTGGCGGTGTCCCGTGGCGCGGACCGCAGCACGTCCACGGTGCGGCGCGCGGCGGATCGTGCGGGTCTGCGCAGCCACAACGTCCACAGTGTGTTGCGGATACCGAGCTGGCGCCTCCGGCGTGGATCGCGCAACCGCGACGGCGCGTGGTGGATCACGATGCCGGGGTCCCAGCACATCCACCAGCCGTGCGCGGCGAGGTCGATGGCGAGCAACTCCTCCTCACCGCCGAGCCACATGCGTGGCGAGAACCCACCGACCTGACGGAACGCCGCGACCCGGAAGGTCGTCAACCCCGCCATCACCCCGAGCAGTGCCGGGCCGGGAAGCCAGTCCGGTCCCTTGACCGGGGAGTGCCGGAGTTCCGGAGTGATCGGGTCCTCCACCAGGTCCGGTTCCACGAGGCAACGACCCGTCACCGAAGCCAGCCCCGGATAGGTGTCGAGCACCTCGACGGCCCGCGTCAGCGCCCCCGGTTGCCAGCGGGTGTCGTCGTCGCAGAACGCGACATACGGCGTGTGGATCTGGCGCACCGCGAGGTTGCGGGCGAGCGCGCCGAGGTTGCGGTCGCAACGCAGCAGCGACACGTTCGGGAACAGGGTGGCGATCGCGTCGGCGGTGCCGTCGTCCGAGGCGTTGTCGGCGACCACGATCGGGGCGGCGTCCGGAAGGGATGTCATCGCCTCCAGCGTGCGCAGCGCCTCGTCGCGGCGATTGTGGGTGATCATGACAACGCTGACTTCGCTCATGCCAGCTCCCTGATCCGCCGCTCGACGTGGTCGGGAAGCCTGCGACGGGCGCCGAGAGCGCCGGGCAGCCTGCGAAGCGCCCCTGCCGCAGCGAGAGGATCGCGCAGCAGCAGCCCCGCCGTTCGCGCGCAGTCACCGGCAGGGCGCCGCATCCACGTGATCAGGACGTTGTTGCGCCGCTCGATGCGGCGCCGCCAGGACACCGAGGGCCGGTTGGCGGAAGGATGGTGGTGCGCGCGCAAGCGGTCCACGTAGCACAGCTCCCAGCCACGGGCGGCGAGGTCGTAGGCGAGCAACTTCTCCTCGGCCCCGAAATGCAGCAGCGGGTTGAAACCGCCCGCGTCGAGGAACGCGCTGCGCCGCACCACGGCTGAGCACGCGAGGAAACCCAGCACTCTCGGCCCCGGCAGATCCGGTGCGGTGCCCAGCGGGCTTCCCGCCATCTCGTCGCACACGGGGTCGCGGCGGCATTCGGGACCGACCAGGGTCGTCGCCGCGACGAGCCCCACTCTGGGGTAGGCGTCGAACAGGACTTCCGCCTGCGTCAGCGATCCCTGCGCCCACCACGAGTCGTCGTCGCTGAACGCCACGTACGGGGTGTCGGCCGCCTCGACGCCGAGGTTGCGCGCGGCCATGCCGACGTTCTCGGGAAGGCGGATCAAGCGCACACCGGGGAAGCCTGCACGCACACGGTCGGCCGTGTCGTCGGTGGACCCGTTGTCCACCACGATGATCGGCGGAACCGGGTTCAGCGCCCGCAACCTGGTGAGGGTGTTGGCGAGATCGCGGGCACGGTCCCTCGTGGCGATCACCACCGATGTCCTCATCGAAGGACCTCGCCGAGCAGTTCGGCGACCAGCGAGCCCTGGCATCCGGGCGGGGTGCGAGCTCCGCTGTCCACGCCCCTCGCCACGCACCAGCGCCACCACCGGTCGAGCGCGTCGGTGCCGAGTTCCTCGGCGCCCACCACGGCAGGCCACCCCAATGCCCGGCCCTGCGCCGCCACCTTCCCGCCACCCGCGACCGGGTCCACGGCGATGGCGGGCACACCGGCGCGCAGCGCGAGCACCAGTCCGTGCATGCGAGTCGTCACCACGACGTCGAGCCGCGCCACGAGTGACAGGAACTGGTCCGGTGTCGCGCAGTGCCGCCAATCGGTGCTGTCGAGCCGCGTGTCGAGGCTCACGCGTGCGCAGTCGAGGCCGGTGACCCAGTGCAGCAGTGTCTTGTGCACCTGCTCGTGCCTGCGGCGCCCGCCGTACTCGTACTGCCCCGGTGCGAGCATGATGCCGGCCACCGGAACCGTGTCGGTGTGCGCGGCGTAGGAGAGGTCTGGCTGCGTCTCGCCGAGGCCGTCGCGGGCGAGAATGCGGTGGAAACCGGCGGCCGCGGGGTTGCGGGGATCGATCACCGAGACGCCGACCGCGATCCGCCTGCACGCGGCGTACCGGTGGTGGAGCCACTCCACCTGCTCGCCGTGCGCGGGACCGCACGCGAAGACCAGGTGGGTGTAACGAGCGGGGTCCGCGTCGTCGAGATGCAGCGCGCCGGGCCGGAGTGTGGGACTCCACGCGGTGTCCACGCCGATGCCTGCCCCGTCGAGCGCGTCGGCGACCCGCCGCATGCTCAACACGTCGCCCGCGGTCGCCTCACCATGGAGGAAACTCGGCCATCCGGTCACCAGCACCCGCATGCCGGGCCTGTACCCGCTGGCAGAGCGTTTCACACCGAGCCGCAAGGGTAATCGAGCCCGCATGGTTTCTGCGGGTGAACACGTGATCGTCATCGGTGGTGCCGGATTCATCGGTTCCCATGTGTGCGAACGACTTCTGCACCGAGGGCATCAAGTGACCTGTGTGGACAGTCTGATCACCGGAAGCGCGGGCAACGTCTCCGTCTTGCGGCGCAGTGAGAATTTCCGGCTCGTCGAATTCGACGTGACCAGCCCCCTTCGGGAGTGGCCCGACATCGGTGTCCCCGGCTCCGTGTTCCACCTCGCCTCACCGGCCTCGCCACGGGATTACCAGCGGCTGCCCATCGAGACACTGCGAGTGGGAGCACGCGGAACCGAGAACGCGCTCGAACTCGCGACCCGCCACTCGGCGAGGTTCCTGCTCGCCTCGACGAGCGAGGTGTACGGGGACCCCGCCGAGCACCCGCAGCGCGAAAGCTACTGGGGCAACGTCAATCCCGTCGGACCCCGGAGCATGTACGACGAGGCGAAGCGGTACGCCGAAGCACTCGCGGTCGCCTACCACGCCAAGCGCGGCACGAACATCGCGATCGCGCGCATCTTCAACACCTACGGGCCGAGGATGCGCGCCGACGACGGGCGGATGATCCCCAACTTCATCACCCAGGCACTGTCCGGTGCGCCACTGACCGTGGCGGGAACCGGAACGCAGACCCGCTCGATCTGCTACATCGACGACACGGTCTCGGGGCTGCTCGCCCTGTGGCGCAGCGACCTCACCGGTCCCGTGAACATCGGCAACCCACAGGAACTGACCGTGCGGCAACTCGCCGAGGAGGTTCGCGCCATCACGGGAACCGCTTCCACCGTGACCACCGTCGCGGGCGCCGCCGACGACCCTCGTCGCCGCTGTCCGGACATCACGCTCGCCCGCACGGAACTCGGCTGGGAGCCGGAGATCGGGCTTCGCGAAGGCCTGCACCGCACGATCGCCTGGTTCGCCCGGAACACCGGCGGTGCCGAGAAGGCGGCCCGCACCGGCTGACCGGTCACGATTCCTCGCGACCGTCGTCGCTCACCACCAGTAGCGACGTCCTGGGGTTATGCCGTCCACCCGTTTAGGCGTCGCTTCAAGGGGTAGCGACATAGTGCCAGTCGCGACAGCGACTCCGGCACCCGATCCGGGAGGTGTACGCGAGTGCGGATACTCGGAATCAACGCCGTTTTCCACGATCCCGCCGCCGCCGTCGTCGTGGACGGGCGGATCGTCGCCGCGGCGGAGGAGGAGCGGTTCACCCGCCGCAAGCACGGAAAGTCACCGGTTCCGTTCTCCACATGGGAGCTTCCCGAGAGGGCCGCGAGATGGTGTCTCGACGAGGCGGGTCTTGACGTCCGCGAACTCGACGCCGTCGCGTACTCCTACGATCCCACGCTCGCCGATCACAGTCTCGACGGTGTGGACGCCGGAGGGTGGGAGAAACTGCGCACCCTCTACGCCAAACGGGCGCCCGCGTTCCTGGAAACGGCGTTACCAGGACTCGATCCGAGTATCGTCCGGTTCGTCCGGCACCACGTCGCGCACGCCGCGTCCGCGGCACTGGCCGCGCCGTTCGGCAACTGCGCCGTGCT
This sequence comes from Saccharomonospora xinjiangensis XJ-54, assembly GCF_000258175.1. Lineage (NCBI taxonomy): Bacteria > Bacillati > Actinomycetota > Actinomycetes > Pseudonocardiales > Pseudonocardiaceae > Saccharomonospora > Saccharomonospora xinjiangensis. The sequence goes on from NZ_JH636049.1 coordinate 1,015,129, forward strand.
CACCTCCGACGGCCGGGGCGAGGCGGAGTCGTCGGTACTCGGCGAGTACCGCGACGGCAAGTTCCTCGAACTGGCCCACCAGAGCCTTCCGCACTCACTCGGGCTGACCTACGAAAGCGCCACGGCACATCTGGGCTTCCAGCGGTCCAGCGACGAGTACAAGGTCATGGCGCTGGCCTCCTACGGCACCCCACGGTTCTATCCCGAACTGCGGGAGTCGGTCTTCTCCACCGGTGACGGCGGCTTCCGCACCGCGCGGATCGACTGGGAAAGGTTCGCCCCGGCCCGTGCGGCGGACGGTGAGTTCCTCGCCGAACACGCCGATCTCGCGGCCAGCGTGCAGAAGATGACCGAGGAGGTTCTGCTGGACCTCGCCGCGTGGTTGCACGAGCGCACCGGACACACCGACCTCGCCATGGCCGGCGGGACGGCGCTCAACTGCGTGGCGAACACGCGCCTTCACGACGAAGGCCCGTTTGACCGGATCTGGGTACAGCCCGCGGCAGGCGATGCGGGCACCGCACTCGGTGCCGCGCTCCAGCTCGCCGCCGACTTCGGCGAGACCATCGAACCCATGCCCGGGGCCGACCTCGGCAGGGGCTGGACGGACGACGAGCTGGAGACCTGGCTTCGGCGCGCGAAGGTTCCCTACCGGCGCTGCGACGACATCGCCGAGACTGTCGCCGCCGCGCTCGCCGACAACGCCGTCGTGGCGTGGTTCCAGGGTCGTGCGGAGTTCGGCCCTCGCGCACTGGGACACCGGTCGTTGCTCGCCAATCCCGCCCACGCCGGGAACCTCGAACGGCTCAACGACGTGAAGGGCCGCGAGCAGTTCCGGCCTGTGGCGCCGATGGTGCTCGCCGAACGTGCCGCCGAGCTGTTCTCGCGGGGCCCGATTCCCAGCCCGTACATGCTTTTCGTTCACGACGTCGCTCCACAATGGCGTGACCGCATCCCCGCTGTGACCCATGTGGATGGTACAGCGCGGATCCAGACCGTTGACGCCCGCGAGAAACCGCTGCTCGCGCGCATGCTGTCGGCGTTCGAACGCAGAACCGGCCTTCCCACCGTGGTGAACACGAGTTTGAACACGGCGGGGCGCCCCATGGTGGACGACCCGAGGGACGCGCTGGAGTGCTTCGGCTCCGCACCCGTGGATCTGCTGGCCATCGGGCCGTTCGCCGTGTGGCGTGAGGGAGGTACGGCATGAGCGGGCGGGATGACACCCTCGATCGTGCCCCCGCCTACAGCGTCGTCATCCCGACGACGGGCAGGGGCGGCCTGACCACGCTGTTGCGGGGCCTCGCTCACGGTGAGGGCCCGCCTCCCCGCGAGGTTCTCGTGATCGACGACCGGCCGCCGTCCCCCACCAGGAAACCTCTGGCGCTGCCCGACCTCGGGCTGCCGCTGCGGGTGCTCGACTCGGGCGGCAGAGGCCCCGCCGCCGCGCGCAACGTGGGCTGGAGGGCCGCGGACAGCGAGTGGGTCGCCTTCCTCGACGACGACGTGCTCACGGCGCGGGAGTGGCCGGCCCGGCTGGCCGACGACCTCACCGGGCTCGGCGACGACGTGGCCGCCTCCGTGGCGAGGATCGACGTCCCACTGCCCGACACCCGCAGGCCGACCGACGACGAGCGGGACACGCTGGCGCTGACCCGGTCGCGCTGGATCACCGCCGACATGGCGTACCGGCGGGAGGCGCTGGTGGAGGCCGGCGGGTTCGACGAGCGGTTCCCGAGGGCGTACCGGGAGGACGCCGACCTCGCGTTGCGTGTGCGGCGGGCGGGCTGGCGCATCTCCGAGGGCGACCGTGTCACGACACACCCCCCGAAGTCGGGCGGATTCTTCGCGAGCGTGCGGAGGCAGCGGGGCAACGCCGACAACGCGCTCATGCGCGCCAAGCACGGCGGGCACTGGCGGCACGAGGCGGGTGAGGGCCCCGGAAGGCTCGGCAGGCACGCGCTGGCGAGTGCGGCCGGGGTCGGGGCACTCGCGCTGGCAGCCGCGAGGGCGCCGCGAGCGGCGGCGCTGGCGGCGGGAGTCTGGGCCGGACTCACCGCCGAGTTCGCGGTCAGCCGGATCGCGCCCGGCCCCCGCACACCGCGTGAGGTGGCGAGGATGGCCGTCACGAGTGCGGTGATCCCTCCGGTGGCGTGCGCACACCGGCTCGCGGGCGAATGGCGGGTCCGGCGTGGCCGCGCGGTGTTGTTCGACCGGGACGACACGCTGATCGAGGACGTGCCGTACCTCGCCGATCCTGAGAAGGTCCGGCCCATGGCGGGAGCGGCCGACGCCCTGGCACTGCTGCGCGCCGAGGGCGTGCCGGTGGGTGTGGTGAGCAACCAGTCCGGTGTGGCAAGGGGACATATCACCGCCGAGCAGTTGCGCGCGGTCACCCGTCGCGTTGACGAACTGCTCGGGCCGTTCCAGACGTGGCAGCACTGCCCGCACGGGCCGGACGAGGGCTGCCCTTGCCGGAAACCCCGGCCCGCCATGGTGTTGCGGGCCGCCGCCGACCTCGGCGTTGACGTGCGGCGCTGCGTCGTCGTCGGTGACATCGGAGCCGATGTGGAGGCCGCGGTGACGGCGGGTGCGCGCGCGATCCTCGTGCCGACGGGACGGACACTTCCCGACGAGATCGAGCTGGCCCGCCGCCACGCGATCGTCGCACCCGACCTGCCCACCGCCGCGAGGATCGCGCTGGAGCTGGCATGAAGGGCCGGATCCTCGTCGCGCGCCTCGACAACATCGGCGACGTGCTGCTGGCCGGTCCCGCGGTGAGGGCAGTGGCGGCGCGGGCCGATCACGTGGTCCTGCTGGCGGGTCCGCGTGGCAGGGCAGGCGCGGAACTCCTGCCGGGTGTGGACGAGATCGTGGAGTGGTGCGCGCCGTGGATCGACCCCGAACCGCCCGCTCTCACGGGAGATTCGGTGAACGCCCTCGTCAAGCAGGTGCGGGACCTGCGGCTGGACGGGGCGTTCATCCTCACGTCGTTCCACCAGTCTCCGCTGCCGCTGGCGCTCGTGCTGCGGCTGGCCGGAGTCCCGTGGATCGGCGCGATCAGCGACGACTACCCCGGCTCGCTGCTCGACCTACGGCATCGCGTCGAGGAAGACCTGCCCGAGGCCGAACGCGCGCTGTCGCTGGTGACCGCCGCCGGTCTGCGGCTTCCCGACGGCGACGACGGCGCGCTCGCCGTGCGCCACCCGCTGCCGGACACCGGCGCGCTCACCGGCGAAGCCCCTTTCGTGGTGGTGCATCCGGCCGCATCCGTCCCCGCCCGGCAGCCGTCGTGGCAGCGGTCTGCCGACGCGGTGTCGGCGCTCGCCGAGGCGGGACACCGCGTCGTGGTCACCGGTGGGGTCGCCGAACGCGACCTGGTGACCCGCATCGTCGGCGCCGCTCGCGCCGATGCGGACGGTGCCGGTGAGATCGTCGATCTCGGTGGAGCGACGACGCTGCCCCAGCTCGCCTCCGTGATGGCAGCCGCCGATGTGGTGGTGGCCCCCAACACCGGTCCCGCGCATCTCGCGGCCGCCGTCGGCACCCCTGTGGTCTCCCTTTTCGCGCCTGTGGTCCCGAGCGCACGCTGGGCTCCCTACGGCGTGCCCAGAGTCGTGCTGGGAGACCAGAACGCACCGTGCAGGAACACCAGGGCGCGGCACTGTCCTGTCCCGGGACATCCGTGCCTCGCGATCGACGCGGCGGACATCGTCGAGGCCGTCGAGACCGTCAAGGCCGGCAACACCGTCAACACCGGCAACACCGTCGGAACGCTCGGCAGCACGGCGGGAGGCGATCGCGGCACCGCGATCCGCGCAGGCACGAAACCCACAGGAGGTGTGACGTGATCGAAGGGCATTTCCGCGCATTGGAGGGTGCGCTGCACCGGATGCGCGCCGCCGCGCCGACCATCGAGTCGTGGGCCGCGCACCTCGCCGGAGTGCTGACGGGCGGCGGCAGGCTCCTGGCGTGCGGCAACGGCGGCAGCGCGGCGGAGGCACAGCACCTCACCGGTGAGCTGGTCGGCAAGTTCCGCCACGACCGGCAGCCCCTCTCCGCCATCGCACTGCACGCCGACACCTCGGCTGCCACGGCGATCGTCAACGACTACGGCGAACACGAGTTGTACGCGCGGCAGGTGCGCGCCCACGGAAGGCCGGGCGACGTCCTCGTCGCGCTGTCCACGAGCGGGCGCAGCCAGAACGTCGTCACCGCGGCCAAGGTGGCACACGAACTCGGTCTGGTGACGTGGGCGCTCACGGGTCCGGAACCGAATCCGCTCACGGCGCTGTGTGACGACGCGGTCGCCGTCGATGCCACCCACGTGGCCACCGTGCAGGAGGTGCATCTCGCGGTCGTCCACGCACTCTGCGCGCAGCTCGACCGCACTCTGGGAGTGCCGGCATGAGGCCGCTCGTCGTGGTCGGTGACGCGCTGCTCGACACCGACGTCGAGGGCGGCGCCACGCGGCTGTGCCCCGAAGCGCCCGTGCCCGTGGTCGATGTGGAGGGTGAGTGGGTGCGGCCTGGCGGTGCGGGGCTCGCCGCGATCCTGCTCGCCACACACGCGACGCCGGGCGTGCGAATCGTGACAGCGCTCGGCGACGACGGCACGGGCCGCAGGCTCGCGGCGTTGCTGGCAGACGATGTCGAGGTGCTGCGGCTGCCGCTGCGGGGCGAGACGGTGCGCAAGACCCGCATCAGGGCGTCGGGACAGCCGGTGGCCCGCCTCGACAGCGGTGAGGGGCGCGCGGCGGACGCCCCGCTGCCGGACCGGGTTGTGCGCGCGATCCACGACGCTGGCGCGGTCCTCGTCTCCGACTACGGCCGGGGTGTGGCCGCCCATCCCGGGATGCGGCGGCTGCTCGCCGAGGCCGCTTCGCGCGTGCCGGTGGTCTGGGACCCGCATCCCCGGGGCGCTGCCCCCGTGCCGGGCTCGACGCTCGTGACACCCAACGAGCGGGAAGCACTCGCCATCGCCGCGGCAGTGGAGGGTTGTTCCGGCGCCGCCGACGCGGCGATGGCGCTGCGCCGACACTGGCGCTGCCGCACTGCGGCGGTGACGGTGGGCGCACGAGGCGCCGTACTCGCCACCGAGGACGGCACGACGCTGACCGTGCCCGTCCCGGACAATGCCACGCTCACCGGGCAGCGACTCGACACCTGCGGCGCGGGCGACCGGTTCGCGACCGCGGCCGTCACGGCTCTCGTCGAGGGCGCCGGTGCCGCCGACGCCGTGGCCACCGCCGTGGAGTCGGCGTCCCGGTTCGTCGCGGCCGGTGGTGCCTCGGCTCTGTCGAGACGAGCCGATGATCACGGTGCCACCGACGGCGGGCAGGAGCGGTTCTCGCCGGGTTCGTCCGTCGGCTGCTTCGACCTCGCCGAGTCCGTGCGACGGCGCGGCGGCCGACTCGTCGCCACCGGTGGCTGTTTCGACCTGCTGCATGCCGGGCATGTGAGCCTGCTGCGGCACGCGAGGTCGCTCGGGGACGCGCTCGTGGTGTGCCTGAACTCCGACGAGTCGGTCAGGCGGCTCAAAGGCCCCGGCCGCCCCGTCGTCACCGCCGCCGACAGGGCGAGACTGCTCAGCGAATTGTCCTCTGTAGACGGTGTGGTCGTTTTCGAGGAGTCGTCGCCCTCGACCGTGCTGGAACGGTTGCGCCCCGACGTGTGGGTCAAGGGAGGCGACTACACGGGCAGTGAACTCCCCGAGGCCGAGGTGGTGCGCAGGCACGGCGGTGAGGTGGTGCTCGTGCCCACCGTGGAGGGCTACTCCACGACCCGGCTGCTCCAGGAGGCAGGCAGGTGAAACGCGAACGAGGAGGCACGATGAAGGTACTGGTCAGTGGCGGATCGTCCGGGCTGGGAGCGGCGACGGTCCGGGAGGTCCTCGACGCGGGGGGCACCCCGCTCGTGCTCGACCGCAAACCGCCCGAAGCAGGCGGCGTGGACTACGCGCTCGCCGACCTCGCCGACACGGGGGCGACCGAGAACGCGGTCCGCGAGCTGGCTGAGCGGGCAGGCGGGCTCGACGCCGTGTTCACCGCGGCAGGCATCGACACCCCCGGGAGGCTGGACTCCGTGCCCACCGAGGGCTGGGAGCGGGTCGTGCGGGTCAATCTCCTCGGCACCGCCGCCGTCGTGCGGGCCGCGCTGCCCTATCTGGAACGCAGCAGGGGCAAGGTCGTCACCTGCTCCTCGACGCTCGGGCTGCGGTCGGTCTCCGACGCCACGGCGTACTGCGCGTCCAAGGCGGGAGTGGTCGCGTTCACCCGCGCGCTCGCCGCCGAGACGGCAGGCCGCATCGGAGTGACGCTGCTGGTACCCGGCGGCATGCACACCGCCTTCTTCGACGAAAGGGACGACCGGTACAAGCCGCCGGCCGACGCCAAGCTCAACGATCCGGCGAACGTGGCGAAGGCCGTTCTGCACGCGCTGCGGCAGCCGGAGGGCTGCGAGATCAGGGAACTCGTCGTCTGCCACTCCGAAGAGGGCTCATGGCCGTGACGCTGGTGCTGCGCGCGCTCGGGCTCGGCGACGTCCTCACCGCCGTGCCCGCGCTGCGTGCGCTGCACGGGGCAAGGCCGCACGACCGGCTCGTGCTGGCGGCACCCGCTCCGATGGCTCCCCTCGTACCGCTGCTGGTGCCGAGACCGGCAGCCGTCGAACTGCTGCCGACGCCCGGCCTCGCGGCGCTGCCCTCATCACCCGCGCTCCCCGCACTGCCGCCGATCGACCTCGCCGTGAACCTGCACGGCAGGGGTCCGCAGAGCATCGCCGACCTCGCGGCGACCCACCCCCTGCGGATGATCACCCACCGGCATCCGGACCATCCCCGGTTCGAAGGCCCCGAGTGGAGGGACGACCTGCACGAGGTGCACCGCTGGTGCGCTCTGCTCGACTTCTACGGCATCCCCGCCGACCCCACCGACCTGGAGCTGCTCTCACCGCCGCTGCCCAGCCCCGCTCCGGGTGCCGTGGTGATCCATCCCGGTGCGAAATCCGCCGCGAGGAGGTGGCCGCCTGACCGGTTCGCCACCGTCGCGCGCGCACTCGCCGACGACCTGTCCGGCACCGGAAGGCCCGTCCTCGTCACCGGCAGCGCGGGGGAACGCGGTCTGGCCACCGACGTCGCCGTCGCCGCGGGGCTCGGCCCCGACGCGGTGTTCGCAGGGCACGATCTCGCCGAACTCGCGGCTCTCGTGGCCGGGGCCGCTCTCGTCGTCTGCGGTGACACGGGAGTCGGCCACCTCGCCACAGCCTTCGGCACACCGTCGGTCCTGCTGTTCGGGCCCACCCCGCCCGAGGAGTGGGGACCTCCGGAGGGCAGGACGCCGCACGTCGTGCTGTGGGCAGGCACCAGCGGTGACCCCCATGCCACGACTCCGGACGCGGGACTGCTGCGGCTCACCGCCCCTGCCGTGCTGGACGCCGCGCGGACCCTGCTCGCGGGAGGTGAACCATGTCGCAACGCGTGGAAGAGCGAAACCGTCTCACCGTCGGCGTCGTCGGCACCGGCTACGTCGGACTGACCAGCGCCGCCTGCCTTGCCCACCTGGGCCACCGGGTCACGGGCGTCGATATCGACGCGGGCAAGGTCGCTGCCCTGTCCAGGGGCGAGATTCCCATCGCCGAACCCGGACTCGACACGCTGGTGGCCGAGGGCCTCGCCGAGGGCAGGCTCGCCTTCGCCACCGACCTGGCCGCGCTCTCGCGCGCCGACGTGGTGCTGCTGTGCGTGCCGACCCCCACAGGGCAGGACGGCACCTCCGATCTGCACGCGTTCGACGCCGCGGTCGAGGCGCTGGCCCGCGTCCTGTCCCCCGGCTGCGTCGTCGCGGTCAAGTCCACCGTGCCCGTCGGCACCACCACGCGCACCGAGTTGGCGCTCCGCCGTCCCACGGTGAACAACCCCGAGTTCCTCCGCGAGGGCCACGCCGCCTACGACTTCCTCAACCCCGACCGCATCGTCATCGGAGCGAGCGACCACGCCGCCGCCGACCGCGTCGCCGCCCTCTACGAGGGGCTGTCCGCCCCCGTGTTGCGCACCGACCCGGCCAGCTCCGAGCTGGCCAAGTACGCGAGCAACGCCTTTCTCGCCGTGAAGGTGTCCTACGTCAACGTGCTGGCCGAACTGTGCGAACGCCTCGGCGCCGACATCGCCGACGTGGCGAAGGCCATGCGTCTCGACCCGCGCATCGGCTCGGCGTTTCTGTCCCCGGGTCCCGGCTGGGGTGGCTCGTGCCTGCCGAAGGACACCAGGGCTCTGCTGCGCGCGGCGGGTGAGGCCGGTGTCGATTTCTCCGTTCTCGCCGATGCGATGGCGGCCAACCACCATCAGCGCGAGCGCGTGGTCGAGAAGGTCAGGCAGGCCGTCACCGGTTCGCCGGACGGCTCGCTGGAGGGACTGCGGCTCGGGCTGCTCGGGCTGGCGTTCAAGGCAGGCACCGACGACGTCCGCGAATCTCCCGCGCTGGCGGTCGCGACACGGCTCGCCGAGTGCGGCGCCGTGCTCACCGGCTACGATCCCGGACTCGGCCGCGCCGACCGCACCGGCGGTGTCGTCCAGCTCGTCGATGACGTCACGCTCGTCGCGAAGGACGCCGCGGGGCTGGTCCTGCTGACGGAGTGGCCGGAATTCCGCGACCTCGACTGGGCGCACCTCGCCGACCTCACCGACCGCGCCACGATCGTGGACACCCGCAACCTGCTCGATCCCGACGAGCTGGCCTGCGCCGGATTCGTGTACTTCGGGCTGGGGCGATGATCGCTGAATCCGATCGGCACAGAGAACACAGAGAAAAGCGCGGAACAAGTTCATGTTCCGCGCTCCTATCATATTGGCAAACTAGCCGGTGACTAACTCGGACGAGTTACGAAGAAAATTTCAGTTTCACCCGATCAGTCACGTGAGATGTTCTCCACCGTGTTGCCGACTTCACCTTCCGGCAGTTTCCTGGCGACGTCCGCCTGCGACACGATGCCGACCAGTTCCTCGCCTTCCATCACGGGAAGCCGCCGCACCTGGTGGTTCGACATCTCCCGCAGCGCGTCCCTCACATCGTCGTCGGGACCGACCGAGTAGACGACTCCCTGCGCGAGCTCCCCGACGTGCAGTGCGGCCGGGTCCTTGCCCTCTGCCAGGACCTTCACCACGATGTCCCGGTCGGTGAGCATGCCCTTGAAATGGTGATCTTCTCCACGGATCGGCAGAGCCCCGATATCGTGGCTCGCCATCGTGCGAGCCGCCCGCGACACCGTTTCACTCGTCTCCGCGTAGGTGGGGTCTGCCGTCATGATGTCTCGAACACGGGTCATCGAAAGTCACTCCTTGTATCGCGAATTCCTCCGATTAGGGAGTGCCCACCGAATCCTGCCTTTGCACATTGCGCCGTCCGGGCTAGTCTTTGTGCAGTCGGGCGTTGAGCAGGCAGCGGCCAGACATAGGCCAGACGTAGTTTCGACCTATCGGTTGATGGACACCGCTGGAGGTGCCGTGTCCGAATTGGCAATACCCACTTCACTGTTGGGCCTAACCACCGAATGTCACGGAGCAGGAGTCGTCGTCACGGTGAGTGGTGAGATCGACCTCAGCACGAGGGGCGAGCTCGCCGAGCACCTCGACGGTGCGCTCGACGTGGTGTCTCCGCCCCAGCCACTCGTCGTCGATCTCACCGAGGTCACGTTCCTCGGCTCGGCCGGGCTGGCACTGCTGCTCGACACGCAGGACACCGCCGTCCGCGAGGGAGTCACGCTCCGCGTGGTCGCCACCCAGCGTGCCGTGCGGAGACCTATCGAGGCCGTCGGGCTTTCCGACGTGCTGCCGTTGCACCCGACGGTGGCATCCGCGCTGGCCGACGTCCCCGTACCTCGGCGAGGTGACGAGCTCGTGGACTTCCCGTTGAGGGCAGACCCGGCAATACGGTGAACGGACTCGGGCGCGCTCCTCGCCGTTGACGCGAGGAACGCGCCCCTGTCTGTGTCATCAACTCTTGGCGTGCTCCCGGCGAGGTAGCGACCGCGTGGGCTCGAAGGCGGACCCACGATCCCGGTGAGGCAGACGACGCGGGTCCAGAAGCGATCAGGGGCAGCGGTCGGCGAGGACACAGAACTCGTTGCCCTCGGGATCGGCGAGGACGACCCAGCTCTCGTCACCCTGGCCGACATCGGCGCGCCGGGCACCCAGGGCGAGCAGGCGGCGGACCTCCTCGTCCTGTCCTCTGTCTGCCGGGCTGAGGTCGAGATGGAGCCTGTTCTTGACAGTCTTGCCCTCGGGAACCTCGGCGAACGTCAACATCGGTGGCACAGGGCTGGGCCCGCTCCCGCCGCGAGCATCCGGACGAGGGCCGATCGTCACGGTGCCGTCGTCCTCGTCCTGCACCTCGTAATCGAGGACCGCGCACCAGAAGCGGGCGAGCGCGGCAGGATCGGCGCAGTCGATCCCGAGTTCGGTGAACTTGCTGACCATCTGGGAAAACCTCCGGTCCAGGAGACAATCCGCCGAAGACCGACGGTGCGGACACTGTAGCTGTGACAAGCCATGACAAGCCGTGACGAACCACGGCACGCTCGGCGGCGAGTGCCGGACACCCCGATTCGGCGTCGTGGACCGAGTCCGACTCCGACGACTCACATCCACTCGAACGTGTGTTCGAATGGGTGATACGGTTGCTGTCGTGACCGACACCTCGACCCTCACAGCGGCGGCAACCTTCCTGACCGCCAACGCCCGATTGCTCGACCAGCACCGGTATCGGCTGCTCACGGGGAACTCCGACCCCGAGGCGACGTTGTCCGCGCTCGCCGCCTACCGCAACCCCGACGGAGGGTACGGACACGGCCTCGAACCGGACCTGCGCTCCCCCGAGAGCCAGCCAGCCGCCGCGCTGCATGCGCTTGAGGTACTGGCGGAGCTCGGGCCGGTCACCAGCTCGCAGGCAGGGCAACTCTGTGACTGGCTGCTGACGGCGAGCTTGCCCGACGGCGGCTTGCCATTCGCGCTGCCGATCACCACTCCGGAGAGCTGCGCGCCGTTCTGGGTCCAGGCTGATCCGACGACGTCGTCACTCCAGATCACCGCCGTCGTAACCCTGCACGCTCACCGCGTCGCCGTCCACGACCGCGCTGTCGCTGACCATCCCTGGCTGGCGCGCGCCACCGAGTTCTGTGTGTCGGCCATCCGTGCCCTCCGTGAGGAAGACCGCACTCCCCACGCCATCGAATTGGCCTTCGCGGTGCGGTTCGCCGACGTCCTGAGTGCCAGGCATCCCGAGATCGCCCGTGACCTGTTCGACGTGCTGGGCGCGTTTGTGCCTGCCGACGGCACTGTGCATGTCCAGGGCGGTGCCGAGGATGAGTACATGCGACCGCTCGACTTCGCACCGGCGCCCGGGTCCGCGCAACAGCTGCTGTCCCCTGAGGCGATCGAGGCCGACCTGGAGCGACTGCGTTCGGGGCAGGCCGACGACGGTGGCTGGACGGTCGATTTCGTCAGCTACTCCCCCGCCGCCGCGCTGGAGTGGCGTGGCTACGCCACGGTGGGCGCGCTGCGGACGTTGATCGCGTACGACGGCTGACGCCTTCCCCGTGAGGCCCTGACCGGGGGCCTCACGGGGAGAGCGAGACGCTGTCAGACACCAGGACGTTGCCGATGTCGCGTCCGCACCCTGGCGGGGGCGGCGTCGCGAACCGCGAGTGTCGCGTCAGAACCGAAGGTTCGCCAGGTACTCGTAGCCGACCTTCGCGGTGTTCAGCGCATCGGTGGGAGCGTCGTGTTCGACGATGTACTGCTTCATCGGCCCTGCCCACGTCCTGCGGAACAGGTCCGGGAAGTCGATCGTGCCCGTCCCCAGGTCGGCGAAGCTGCCGTCCGATGCTCTGTCCTTGACGTGGAACTGCAACACCCTGCCGAAGCGGCGGTGATACTCCTCCACCGGGTCGGCACCACCCGCGACGACCCAGTACAGGTCGTACTCGAAGTGCACGGTGCGGGGGTCGGTGTGCTCGGCGATCACGTCGATCGGCCGGACGCCGTCAACGAGGGCGTACTCGTGGGCGTGGTTGTGGTAGCCGTAGGCGATCCCGGCCTTGTGGAACGCCGCCGCAGCCTCGTCGAGCCGCCCCGCGAAAGCTCTCCAGTCGTCGGCGGTCGGAAAGTTCGCCCACGCGCAGGCCGCCTTCCGGTACCCGAGAATCCGGGCGTCCTCGATCAGCCGGTTCACGTCGGCACCGTCGAAGGAGACGTGGGCCGACGTCGCGCTGAGGTGATACCGGTCGAGGATGGCCCTGAACTCGGTCGCGGACCGGCCGTAGGTGCCTGCCAGCTCGACGGTGCGGTAGCCGATGTCGGCCAGCGCCTCCAAGGTGCCCTCCAGGTCTGCCTGCAAAAGGTTGCGGAGGGTGTAGAGCTGGATGCTGATCATCTGCCTGGGAACCCGCCTCGTCGGCGGCCCCCAGGTGGCGGTGGCGTGCGCGGTACCGCCCAGCGCTCCGGCGAGCCCCACCGCCGCAGCCGCACCGGCCGCGGTGCGGAACATCGCTCGACGGGACAGTCTCTCGTCACTCATGGCCTCGGTTCCTCTCCGTGCTGAACGCGGCGTCGAAGGCCGCCTCCGGCTTGTCGAACACCCTGCTGCGGATGTAGGTCACCGCTTCGGCGGCACCCCGCAGGCGATCCATGCCCGCGTCCTCCCACTCGACCGAGATCGGCCCGGTGTAGCCGATGGCGTTGAGCGCACGGAACGCGCTCTCCCAGTCAACGTCGCCGTGCCCTGTGGACACGAAGTCCCAGCCCCGGCGCGGGTCGCCCCACGGAAGGTGGGAGCCGAGCCTGCCGCCCCTGCCGTCGAACCGCTTCTTCGTGTCCTTGCAGTCCACGTGATAGATGCGGTCAGCGAAGTCGATGATGAAACCCACCGGATCGAGGTCCTGCCACACGAAATGCGAAGGGTCCCAGTTCAGGCCGAACGCGGGCCGGTTGTCCACTGCCTTGAGCGCCAGCGTGGTCGTCCAGTAGTCGTAGGCGATCTCACTGGGGTGCACCTCGTGGGCGAACCGCACGCCGACCTCGTCGAAGACGTCGAGGATCGGGTTCCACCTGCGCGCGAAGTCGGCGTAGCCGTCCTCGATCACCTCCGCGGGCACCGGCGGGAACATCGCGACGTACTTCCAGATCTTCGACCCGGTGAAGCCGACGACGGTGTCCACGCCGAGTTTCGCGGCGGCCCTCGCCGTGTCGGCCATCTCGGTGGCCGCGCGCTGCCGCACCCCCTCGGGTTCGCCGTCGCCCCAGATCCGGGAAGGGAGGATGTTGCGGTGCCGCTCGTCGATCGGGTCGTCACACACCGCCTGCCCGACGAGATGGTTGGAGATCGCCCATACCTTGAGCCCGTAGGAATCCAGCAACGCGAGCCGGTTCGCGACGTAGTCCTTTTCAGACAGTGCTCGATCGACCTCGAAGTGGTCGCCGGAGCATGCGATCTCCAGCCCGTCGTAGCCCCACTGTGAGGCGAGGCGGCAGACCTCCTCGAACGGCAGGTCGGCCCATTGGCCCGTGAACAGGGTCACCGGTCGGCTCATTGGCGTGCTCCCTCTCGGATTCCGTGCAGTTGCAGGAGAAGGTGACGTACATCCGTGGCGGCCATCCGCCCGCTCGACTCGACGGCGGACGGCATCTCGGGGTCGGAGCAGATCAGCATCGGCCCGTGCTCGGCCGAATCCGGTAACCGCCCGTGCGATCCGCGCACCCACCTCGGGTCGGTGGGCACCACGTTCATCGCGTAGCGCAGCCCGGCTTTCTTGCGCACGAGGTTGAGCCCCGCCCTGGCCTTGGCGAAACGGTCGGCCGGATCGAAGAACAACTCGGCCGGGTCGTAGCCGGGTTTGCGGTGGATCTCGACGCCGCGCGCGAAGTCGGGCGCACGATCGTCGTCGAGCCAGTAGTAGTAGGTGAACCATGCCCTTGGCTCTGCCACCACCACGAACTCGCCCGCCCGAGGGTGGCCCAGCCCGTATCGCGACTGGGCCTCACGATCGAGCACCTCATCCACCCCGGTGAGGCCCTCGACGATCGAGCGCACCCTGGGCAGGTCGGCGTCGTCGGCGACGTAGACGTGGGCGACCTGGTGGTCGGCCACGGCGAACGCCCTCGAAGTCCACGGGTCCAGGTACTCCATGCCGTCCTGGGTGTAGACCTCCAGCAGCCCTTCCCTGCGCAGTGCCCTGTTGATGTCCACGGGCGTGTCCACTGAGGTGATGCCGTACTCGGACAGCGCGACCACCGTGGTGCCCGCGCGGCGCGCGTCGGCGAGCAGCGGGGCCAGCGCGGCATCGACCTCCCGCGCGGCCTTCACCGCCTGCGGTGAGCCGGGGCCGTACCGCTGGAGGTCGTAGTCGAGGTGCGGGACGTAGGCCATCAGCAGGTCGGGGTTGTCGGTGCGCAGGATGCGCCGGGTGGCCGCCACGATCCACTTCGTCGAGGTGATCGACGCCGTCGGGCCCCAGTACTGGAACAGCGGGAACGGGCCGAGGTCCGCGGTGAGTGCGTCGTGCAGGTGCGGTGGGCGCACGTAGCAGTCGGGCGATTTGCGGCCGTCGGCGTGGTAGACGGGGCGTGGGGTGACCGTGATATCGGTGGTCATGCCCATCGCGTACCACCAGCACACGTTCGCGGCGGTGTAGCCGGGATGCTCCGCCCTCGCGGTCTCCCACACCTTCGGCCCCCGCACGAGCCTGTTGTGCTGCCGCCACAGGTGGATCTCGCCGAGGTCGCGGAAGTACCAGCCGTTGCCGACGATCCCGTGTTCGGCAGGCATCGTCCCGGTGAGCAGGGTCGATTGCACGCTGCACGTGACGGCGGGCAGCACGGTACCCAGCTCGGCGCGCCAGCCCTCCTCGGCGAGCCCCGACAGGTTCGGCATGTGCGGCAGCAGTGCGGGCGTCATACCGACCACGTCGAGCAGGAGCAGTTTCTTCATGCGGCTACCTCCGTGTGCGCCCAGCGCAGTTCGTCGGCGATTCCCGCGGCGAGATCGATGTCGCCGGAGGCAGGCAGGACCGTCCACGTGTAGGTCTCGACCTCGATGTGGGGAACGGGCCGCCCGGTGTCGGCCAGGGCGGCCACGGCACCGGTGAGCACGTCCGTGGTCGAGGCCAGCGGCGACCGTGGGCCGGCGTGCAGGGGAACGTGGAAGTGCACGCGCCACGGCCCGGCACCCGGCAGATCGGCCAGCGCGGCGTCGAGGTCGTCGGCCGCGAGCACCTCGCCGCTCGGCGACAATTCCCGTACCTGGTGCAGGTACCGGGGTTCGCAGAACTCGGCGAGCGCGGCGCGAGCCTCCCGCGCTGCCGGGTTCTCGACATGCAGGGCAGCCGATGCCTGCACCTTCACGATGTCGAGCCCGGCGTCGTGGACGCGGCGGATCTCCTCGGCGGGGTCGGCGAACGACACGGCGAGATGACAGGTGTCAAGGCACAACCCGACATGGGCCGGATCGACGCGGCCTGCCAGCCACGACACCGCGTCGGCCACCGTGTCGAGCACACACCCTGGCTCGGGTTCCACGGCGAGCCGCAGTGGCCTGCCGTCCGAGAGTTCACGCGCGTGAGCTGTGATCTCGGTGAAGGCCGCCGTCGCGCGGTCGTCGTCGGCAGGAGTCCACGGCTCACGCCAGGCCAGCGGCAGTGTCGAGATGCTTCCGTACCGCGCGTCCTCGTGCAGGAGACCGGCCAGCACCGTGAGACAGTCGCGCGTGTAACGCAGCCTGCGCTCGTCGGTCCACGTCGGGACGTACACGGCGTGCTTGACGACGGTGTCGTGGAAACCCCCGTAGGGGAAGGCGTTGAGGGTCTGCACCGCGAGTCCTCGTGCCTTCAGTTCGGCGGCGAAGCGCCTCAGGGCGGCTGGGTCGGCGGCCAGCCCTGCGGCCACGGTCGAGGCCAGCCACAGCCCCACTCCGAGGAGATCGGCACCGAGCCGCTCCCTCACCGGCACGGCGTAGGTGTCGAGCGCGGCGACGAGGTCGTCCAGATTGTCGGCGGCATGGACGTTCGTGCAGTAGGAGAGCACGGCTCACTTCCTCGCGCCGCGCAGGATCGAGTTGCCCTCGAACGTGCCGGACTCCGAGGTGACCGGCAGCTGTTCGATCATCAGTTTGCCGCTCTGCCCGTAGAAGGCGACGGGGTTGTCCCACAACACAGCGTCCACATCAGACTCGGTGAACCCGGCTTCGAGCATGGTCTTCCCGGTGCGGTAGGTCGTCAGCGGGTCCGAACGTCCCCAGTCGGCCGCCGAGTTCACGAGCATCCGGTCGGTGCCGTACTCCTTGAGGATGGCGACCATGCGGTGTTCGTCCATCTTCGTGTCGGGGTAAATCGAGAAGCCCATCCAGCATCCCGCGTCGGCCACGAGCCCGACGGTGACCTCGTTGAGGTGGTCAACCACCACCCGGGCCGGGTCGATGCCCGACTCCGCGACGACGTCGAGGGTGCGCCGTGTGCCCGCGAGCTTGTCGCGGTGCGGCGTGTGGACGAGCACGGGAAGGTCGTGCTCGATCGCGAGCCCGAGCTGATACGTGAACGCCTTCTCCTCGGCGTCGGTCATCGAGTCATAGCCGACCTCGCCGACGGCCACCACGCCGTCCTTGGCGAGGTAGCGCGGCAGGACGTCGAGCACACCGGCGCAGCGGGGATCGTTCGCCTCCTTCGGGTTGAGCGCGATGGTGCAGTGGTGGCGGATACCGAACTGCGCCGCTCTGAACCGCTCCCATCCGATCAGCCCGTCGAAGTAGTCGGTGAACGACCCGACGTTCGTGCGGGGCTGCCCGAGCCAGAAAGCGGGTTCGACCAGTGCCCGTACTCCGGCGGCGCGCATCTTCTCGTAGTCGTCGGTGGTCCGCGACGTCATGTGGATGTGCGGGTCGAAGATCTTCATCGGCTGACCTCCTCGTCACAGGTGGCGCCGGAGGCCAGGATCGCCTCGGCGTCGGCAGGCACGGTGCGTCCCGCCGCCTTCCGCTCGGCCACGTAGTCGGCGACCATGCGGCGCAACTCGGCGTCGCCGCGCCGGTCGAGTCCGGCGACGGCCGCGGTCGGAACCCCGGTGAACAGGCACTTCAACACCCCGTGCCGCCAACTGTGGTCATCGAGATGGTCGGCCGCGAACTCCCCGAGCGCTGCGGCCACGAGCCCGGTGTCGTTGGCCCGTAGCGCGTCGGCCACCATCCGCTGCCCCGCCTCGACGACGCGGGGCTCGTCCGGCAGGACGTGGAGGTTGCGCAACACACCCCGGCGCTCGGCGCCGTCGCCGTAGCGGTATAGCTCTTCCACTTCCTTCACGAGCGCGTCGGTGTCCAGCGCCGAGGCCAGCGCGGCGAGCAAGCGGCCCCGCGCGCGGTCGTCGGCGGTGCCGTGGACGAGCCCTTCCGGGTCCACGCCGGGGCGGAGCGCGGCGCGTCCCACTCTCCGGCCTGCCGAGGGGAAGAGCACGCGGATGCGCTCCGGTTCGGCACGGATCGCCGATTCCGCGTCCACCACCCAGTCGGCCGAGGCCAATGCCGCTCTCGCCCTGCGGGCGACGTCGGGGGCGGCGTGGCTGTGCCGGGGCAGCTCGACCGCCGCGAGTCCCCGGTAACCCACCTCGGCCAGCGCCGCGAGCGTGTCGGCCAGGTCGAGCCGTCCCTCGCCGAATTCGAGATGCTCGTGCACGCCGGGGAGCATGTCGTCGAGCTGGACGTTGAACAGCAGCGGCCCGGCCTCGCGCACACACTCCGCCGCGCTGACCGGTTCGACGGCGACGCAGTGCCCGACGTCGAGTGTGATGCCGAGCCGGTCAACCTCGCCCAGTTCCGCACGAAGCCGCAGTGCCTGATCGAGGTGCTGCACGTAGTGGCCTGGTTCGGGTTCGAGCGCGAACCGGGCGTTCGTGTTCTCCAGCACGGCCGAGACCCCCGACAGCAGGCGTTGCCACGCCGTCTCTTCGTCCACTGCGGAGTCGGCGACCCCCGACCAGAACGACACGCATTCCGCGCCGAGATCGTCGGCGATCTCGGCCGCTCTGCGAAGGAAGTCGATCCGGGGACCCGGTTCGCCGGACAGCAGTGTCGGCTGGTGCTTGCGCCACGGGTCGAGCAGGAACCGTGCCCCTGTCTCGACCACCACACCGAGCCCCAGCTCCGACAACCGCCTCGCGACCCGCGCGGTCTGGGCGACCACGTCGTCGGCGAAGGGATCGAGGTGCGCGTGGTCCAGTGTCAGCGCCACGCCCGAATAGCCGAGATCGGCGATGACGGCCAGCGCGTCGTCGAGCCGGTGATTGGCGAAACCGTTGGTGCCGTAGCCGAATCGCAGTGTGCTCACGTGGGGCTCACCTTTCTCGCGAGTCTCCTGGCCAGCGGAAGGGCGGTGATCAGCACGGTCGCGGCGCGCACCGCTCCGTGCCGGGCGGCGATGGTGGCTTGCAGCGGAACCATGCCGTGGATTCCGGCACCGGTGGCGGCCCGCACCCGCTGGGCCGAGGGCTTTCGCAGGGCCGCGTACTGGGCGCCGCCGACGGAGGCCGCGTACGTGGCCGAGAACAACGCCGTCGCCGCACGGCGCGGCCCGCCGCCGGCCTGGCCTTCGCCACCCCGCTTGGGCACCGTGGTGGCGACGGACACAGCCGTGACGGTGGCGGTCAGCGCGCCTCCTGCCACGCGCCGATCGGCGCCGTGCACCTCCCCCGCCGACAACGCGGTGACGCCGAGCGTGTGCACACCGAGTGCTCCGGCCGCCGCGACAGCGGCCCTCTCCCTTCCCGACGCGCCGAGGAGCACGTCCAGTGCCCGGCACGCCGCCATGCCGACCGGCCCGAGAACCGTGCCCTTGACCCTCGTGTCGTAGGCCCACAGGCACGCCGCCAGCGGCACCGAGGTGCGCCACGCGCGGGCTCCGCCTCCGATCCGGGCCAGCGCGAGTCCCGCGCCGGTGAGGGCGATCCCCGTGCTCAGCGCTGCCCTCGCGCTCACCCTGCCCGAGGGGATCGGCCGTTCGGGCCGCTCGACCGCGTCGAGATCGCGGTCGGCCCAGTCGTTGAGCGCCATTCCGGCCCAGTAGAACGCCACCGACGCCAGCGGAAGCAGCCGCCTGCGGCCCCGCAGCGGGACGTTCGCGGCGGCGGCACCGGCCACCGTGTCACCCACCACGCTCAGCGCAGCGGGGGCCCTGACCAGTTCGGCGTACGCGTTCACAGGGCGGCCGCCCAGCGCACGAGTTCGGAGAACTGCTCGGCGAGGCGGTGTTCGGCCGTGCCGACCGGGTCCTTGAAGAAGAACGCCAGCGACGCCAGCGGGCCTTCCTGTCCTGCGGCGTGAGCGGCGGCCGTGAAGCGGGCCAGGTCGAGCACCAGCGGCGCGGCGAGCGACGAATCGTAGCCGGTCCAGGTGAACTGCATGCTCATGCGCGTTCCGAGGAAACCCTCGAACGACACGTGGTCCCACGCGATCTTCTGCTCGCCGAGGTCGGGAACGTTGTCGATGTGCAGGGGTGCCGTGACCTCGCCGCCGAGCAACGTCGCCAATCCTCGGCCCTTGGACGCGAGCTTGCTGCCTGCGTGCTCGGCGTCGGCCAGCGTCATCCCGTCACCTCCGCCGAGCAGGTTGGTACCCGCCCACGAGCGCACGGCGAGGCCACGCGTGGTGAACATGGGCGCGAGCGTGCTGCGCACCAGGGTTTCGCCGGTCTTGCCGTCCGATCCCGCGTACGGCAGGCGCCGCTGCCGTGCCAGCTCTTCCAGCGCGGGCAGCCGGACCCCTCTCGACGGCGTGAAATCGACGAAGGGGCAGCCCGCCCGCAGCGCCGCGTAGGCCGCGACCGAACTCGGCGGCAGCACCGTCCTGCCTGGCACGGCCATGGCCGCCTCCAGCGCGGCGAGGTCGTCGTGTTCGGGCAGCGCGGGAAACACTGGCTCCGTCGAGGACACGTTGACCACCACGACCCTGGCGAGGTCGTACTGTCGCGCGAACGCGGTGATGTCGGCCGCGAGCTTCTGTGCCGCTTCGGCTTGCGTTCCCGCGTGCGTCGCCGGGTGGTAGCCGTACCGGATCTGGGATTCCACATCGGACAGAGCGGGCCGCACGGCCTCGACGACCCGGTGCGGGATCACGCCCGACTCGGCGAGCAGTTCGGCCCGCTTGTCGAGGCTTGTGTCAACGATGTCGTGGCCACCGACGTGCAGCTCGTCCCACTCCGGCAGCCCGGCGTCGGCGAACTCCCGCAGCGCGCTGACACATCCGGCTGGAGCGGCGATACCGGACCGCAACGCGAACAGACCCGTGATCGCCGTGGTCGCGACCGAACCCCGGGCACCGATCAACCACAACCCTGTGGGCGCCATGCTGCACACCTCAGTTTCCTCGTCCTCGTTCGCGGCGGGCCTCGCGCCGCCCTGCCCTGCCTGCCTTGCCCTGTCCCGTCACGCTCCCCCGGCGTCCGCCGTGCGATGTATCCCTGGAGACTCCCCGGTGGGCGCCCGCCGCGCCGCACGCACCCACCGGGGAGACGATCACGACACGCCGGGCAACGGCGCGCTGCCATCGAGATCGCCGATCAGGGCTCGCCCGTCCCGCACCAGCACCTCCCTCACGGCGCTGTCCGGGACGCGCTCGGCCGTCTGGACGAACGACTCCAGAGCACGCAGTGCCTGCCGGTGACGGTCGCGGTCGAGTGCGAGGTCGGCCTGCGCCAGATCCGCCAGCAGCCTGACCTTCCCCGCCCGCGACAGCCGGTCGTCGCCCGCGAACCGGTACACCAGCGCCCGCGCGTCGTCGATCGACGTCGTCGAAACGAAGGTCAGCGTGTGCTCGGCGGTGTTGCCCGCCCTGTCCGTGGCCTCCACGGTGATCGTGTGCTCGCCGAGGTCCAGCGTGTGCAGCGGCACCGTGGTGCTCGGCTCCAGTTCCGCACCGTCGAGCCGAGCCGAGGCCGACGAGATACCGGACGTGGCATCGCGTGCCTGCCAGGACACGGCGAGGTCCTCCGCATCGCCGTAGACGACGCCGTCGGCGACCCCGCTGACAAGAACGACCGGGGCGGTCCCGTCGATCGCGACGGTGACGGCCTTGTCGGTCTCGACGTTGCCTGCCCTGTCCACGGCGCGGTAGAGCATCGTGTGCTCACCGTCGCCGCTGATCACGACCGGCTCGGTGTAGGGCGTCCAGTCACCGCCGTCGAGGCTGTACTCGATGCGCTCGACGCCGGAGCCGGAATCCGTTGCCGTCAGCGTCACCCCGACCGCTCCCGCGTGCCATCCTCCGGCACCGGGTTCGGCGAACGACGCCTCCGTGACGGGGGCCGTGGTGTCCAGTTCCTTGATCTGAACGTCACGGAACGACACGTCGTCACCGTCGCCGTGGTTCTGAAGCCCCACGAAACCCGTAGTCAGATCGCGTCCAGGATCGGTGCTGACGAACTCGTTGATCAGCGTTCCGTTGAGATACACCGTGATCGTCTGATCGCGGACCACGATCTCGTAGGAGTTCCATTCGCCGGGAGGGTTGAGCGCGGCGTCCCGTGCCGCCAGATCGGCCGACTGGAACCCGTAGATCGCGCCGGTGGTCTTCTCCGGGGCGTCCGTGGCGTCGATCTGGATCTCGTAGCCCTGGTTCACCGCGATCCACGGGTCGTCGCCAGGGTCGGGGAACCCGACGAACACACCGGAGTTGTCGTCACCGGCCATCTTCCAGTCGAGCTTGAGGCTGTAGGAGCCGAACTCCTCGCCGAACCACAGCAGCCCCATGCCGCCGACCGAGGAGATGGTGCAGTTCTCACCGAGTTCGAACGAGCCGGGACCGGCCTGATGCCAGCCTGCGAGCGAGGAGGCGGTGCCGTCGAACAGCATCCGGTAGCCCTCCTCTGGCTGTGCGGGCTCGCAGTCGGCAGGCGGGGTACCGGGTTGGGCGACGCCGTCTCCGGCGACGTGGAGAGCGTCCACGTCGAACAATCCTCCACCGGCCTGGCCGCGGAAGACCAGGAACAGCGGCCCCCTCTCACCCGGATCGGTGACAGCGATCGGACCGATCTCCGTGTAGTTGTCGTACCCGCCGGTGTTGGGCACCTCCACCGTGTGCACCACGGGGCCGTCGGCCGCGCCGATCCTCGCCTCGATCGTGCCGCCCGCACCGCCGGAGGAGACCCGGTAGGTGATGCCGTCCACGCCGCCGAGGTCGGCGGGTTCGAGCTTGATCCAGTCGCCGTCGTCGATGTAGCCGACCCGCTTGCCGCCACTGGCGCCGCCCGCGTTCACGACCTGCACGCCGCTCAACTCGGTGAAGTACTCGGCCTGCTTGGTCTTCGGCTGGAGCACGACCTCGTCGGAGCCCTCCAGCGCGGGCACATCACCGGAACCCGTGTCGGTGTAGCGCGCGTTGAGGACGCCGAAGATGTTCGCGTCGAGTCCGTGGCCCTCGTCGGCCGGAGTCTCGATGACGCCCTCGCACCCGGTCGCCCTCGACAGCGGGTGGCCGTGGTTGTCGTGGCCGAGGATGTACTCGACCGTGACCTTCGAGCAGTCGATCTCGCCGTCCTCGGCGTCCGTGACGCTCACCGTGAACGGCACGGTGTCGCCGAAGCCGAAGAACCCGCCGTCGGCCGGTGTTTCGAGTGTGACGACCGGAGCGGTGTTGCCCACGGTCACCACAACACCGGCGCTCCCGGTCAGTCCGGTGCTGTCGGTCACCGACAGCTTGGCGCTGTACTGGCCCTTCTCGGTGTAGGTGTGGGTCACGGGACCCGCATCGGTCGCGTCGGTCTGGCCGTCGCCGTCAAAGTCCCAGGCGTAGGCCAGCTCGTCGCCGTCGGCATCCGTCGTGCCGGAGGGGTCGAACGTGACCCGAAGCGGCGCCGGACCCGACGTCACGTCGGCCGACAGCGACACCTGCGGCGTGCGGTTGCCCAACGTGTAATCGATGCGGTAGACCGCCGAGTCCGGTGCGCCACCGAAGTAGCCGCTGCCGTAGTCCAGCACGTACAGCGAACCTTCGGGACCGAACTCGATGTTCATCGGCCTTCGCAGCTGCATCGAGTCGAAGAACGGCTCGATGGCGCCACGTTCACCGTTCTCGCCGACCTCGATCGTCTTGATCCACCCTCGGTCCCATTCGTAGGCGAAGTTCTTGCCGTCGTAGAACTCAGGGAACTTCGTGGCCGAGTCCAGGCCGGGGTCGAAGTGATAGACCGGACCGCCCATGGGCGACTCGCCGCCCGTGCCGAACTCCGGAACCGACCCGCCGTCGTACGGAATCCACGCGGGCTGCGCGGGCGGCAGTTCGGTGAGGCCCGTGTTGTGCGGGCTGTCGTTGACCGGCGCGGAGCAGTCGAACGCCTCACCGGAGGTTCCGCTCGCGAAGTCGTAGTCGCGGTACGGCTGGTTGTCTCCCACGCAGTAGGGCCAGCCGTAGTTGCCCGGCCCCTTCACGAGGTTGAACTCCACAGTGCCTGCCGGACCCCGGTCGGGGTTCGCCGATCCCGCGTCCGGCCCGTAGTCACCGACGTACAGCCAGCCGGTCTCGCGGTCCACGGCGAACCGGAACGGATTGCGGAAACCCATCGCGTAGATCTCAGGGCGGGTCTTCTCCGTTCCGGGCTCGAACAGGTTGCCCTCGGGGATCGTGTAGCCGCCGTCCTCGCTCACCGTGATCCGCAGGATCTTGCCGCGCAGATCGTCGGTGTTGCCCGCACTGCGCTGAGCGTCGAACGCGGGATTGCGGTCGGAGCGCTCGTCGATCGGTGTGTACCCATCCGAGGCGAACGGGTTCGTGTCGTCCCCTGTGGACAGCAAGAGGTTGCCATCGGCGTCGAAGTCGATCTCCCCACCGGCGTGGCAGCAAATGCCCCTGTCGGCAGGCACCTGGAGAATCCGCTGTTCACTGGCCAGATCGAGTGTGCCGGAGTCGGTGAGCTTGAAGCGCGACAGCTGGTTGTGCCCCGCGTACGGCGCGAAGTCCTCTGGCGTCCCGTTCTCCGGGGCGTCCCCGGACGGCGTGTCCAGCGGGGGCGCGTAGTAGAGGTAGACCCAGCGGTTGGTCTCGAAGTCCGGATCGACGGCGATGCCCTGGAGCCCGTCCTCGTCGTGGTTGTAGACGTCGAGGTTCGCCGCGACGCTCGTGTTGCCGTCGGGCGTGGTCAGGAAGACGCGGCCGTCGCGAGAGGTGTGGAGCACCCTGCGGTCCGGCAGCACAGCCAGCGCGATGGGCTCACCCGTGACGGCCTCGCCCTTGGCCAGGGTGATCTGGTCGAAGTCGCCGTCGGCCGGAGGTTCGGCGCCGGGGTCCTCGGAGGTGGAGCAGTCGGCGTCGGCGAGCCCCGCCGCGTACCGGATGCCGCCCGCGAGGTGGGACAGGAATTCGGGTTCGCCGTAGGACTCGGCGGTGTGGCCGCCTCCGGTGTACCAGGCTCGGCCGCCGCTGTTCTCGTGGCACCAGGCGATCGGGTGGTCGTCACCCATCGCCCCGGAGCCGGGGTCATAGCTTTCCTCGTCGAGCGAGGCCAGCACGTGCACGTCCTGCCTCGGATTCTCGCGGTAGTTGTACCACTCGTCGGTACGCGTCCACTGGTACGGAAGGTCCGCTGTGGACGGATGCTGGCGGTCCTCGACGTTGACGACCGCTTCCTGGATGCGCGGGTGGGAGTCGAACCAGGCGCCCACCAGATCGCCGTACCAGGGCCAGTCGTACTCGGTGTCCGACGCGGCATGCACACCCACATAGCCGCCGCCCGCCTCCACGTAACGCTCGAAGGCGGCCTGTTGTTCGGAGTTCAGGACGTCGCCGGTGGTGGAAAGCCACACGACGGCGTCGTAACCGGCGAGGTTGTCGTCGGTGAAGACCGAGGCGTCCTCCGTGGCGTCCACGGAGAAGTGGTGCTCGGCCCCCAACTCCTCGATGGCCGCGATCCCCGCCGGAATCGAGTCGTGCCGGAAACCCGCGGTCTTGGAGAAGACGAGAACGCTGGCTTCCTCGTGCTGGACTTGTCGCTGGTCGGCGGCCGCGGTGAAGCCACCGAGCCCCGTGCTCAACGCCAGCGCCGCGACCCCGGCCTTCCAGCCGCGTCGTGACGCCCCGCTCACCCTGGTACTACTGCCTCGTCGCACTGGTACCTACTCCTCGTCGCCAACGGGGGGGGACCTTCTCGGTCCTCGGCTACACCGTGATGTACGTCGATCCGTTCTCCGCGCTCCGCTCGACCGCCTCCAGCACCCGCTGCACGCGCAGGCCGTCGGCGAAACCGGGCTCAGGTGGTGTGCCCGCCTCGATCGCGACGAGCAGATCCGCGATCTCGTGCGTGAAGGTGTGCTCGTAGCCGAGCACATGCCCCGGCGGCCACCAGGCACCGGCGTAGGGATGAGTGGGTTCGGTGACGACGATCCGGCGGAAACCTCCGGTCTCCGGCGGCTCCTGCCCGTCGTGGAACCACAGCTCGTTCATCGATTCCAGGTCGAACGCGAGGCTGCCCCTCGATCCGTTGATCTCGATCCGCAACGCGTTCTTACGGCCCAGCGCGTACCGGGTGGCCTCGAAGGTGCCCACCGCGCCGGACGAGAACCGCGCGGTGAACACCGCGCAGTCATCCACCGTGACGTTTTCGGTGCCACCGGCGCCCTGAGAAGGCCGCTGCCGTACGAACGTCTCGGTCAGCCCGGACACGCCCGTGATCGTCTGACCCGACACGTACTGCGTGGCGTCGATGATGTGCGCGCCGATGTCGCCGAGCGCGCCGGAACCGGCCTGTTCCTTCCGCAACCGCCACGTCATCGGCGACTCGGCGTCGGAAAGCCAGTCCTGAAGGTACGCCGCCCGCACGTGGCGCAGTTCCCCCATCCTGCCTTCGGCCACCAGCCTCCGCGCCAGCGCGAGCGCGGGCACCCTCCGGTAGTTGAACGCCACCATCGAGAACACGCCGCGCTGACGAGCCCGCTCGGCGGCCTCGACCATGCGCTCGGCCTCGTCCACCGTGTTCGCCAGCGGCTTCTCGCACAGCACGTGCTTGCCTGCCTCAAGCGCCGCGATGGCGATCTCGGCATGCGTGTCGCCGGGCGTGCAGATGTCCACGAGGTCCACGTCGTCGCGTTCCACGAGCGCCCGCCAGTCGGTGGCCGACTCTGCCCAGCCCATGCGCTCGGCCGCCTGTGCCGTGCGTTCGGGGTCTCGGCCGCCGAGCACCACCATCCTCGGGGTGCGCGGCACGTCGAAGAACCGGGCGACACTGCGCCACGCATGCGAATGCACGGCGCCCATGAAGGCGTGGCCCACCATGGCGACCCCGAGTGAGGGCCGCCTGCCGTCGTTGCTGCTTGCCTGTTCAGTCACGAGTCGAAACCCAACGTCAGATTCGCTTTTCCTTGGTGACCACCGCCGGCTCGCCGAAGGTTCGGCCTGCGGAGCGGGTTCGGCCTGCCCGGCCACACTCGCGTGCCCTCCCGACCGGGAAGGCGGGTGGTCGGCGCCGAGGGGTTGTGGTCTGGTCCACGCGTGGTGAGCCGGGGCTGGGTGCTCACTTCGCCGCTTGTCGCGTGCAGACTTAAATCCATTTCAGCCCCACTTTCTCCGCTGGCATGCAAAAGTAGGGCTGCGTCGTGTCGCCGTCAAGCGGCCAGGTGGGCCATCAGGGGATGATCCGCGCCGAAACGGTGCGTGACCAGGGCGTCACCACTTGAAGGTCATGTGCCGGAAGGAGGGCCACAACTCGGCCCACGTCGCCCCGCGCTCCTCGCACAACCAGATGGGAGCACCCTGGTTGTCGTTGTTGACCTCGTGCCCGTTGTCCACGGTGCCGATCAGCCGCACCCTGCCGAAGTACTCTTCAAGGCGGTCGCGGCTCCCACCGACGAACAGGGTGAGCGGAGCGTCCTCCGGCGGCGAGCCGAAATACCAGTAGCCGCGCCCGCCGCTGTGAGCCTCGGGAAGACCGGGCTCGAACTTCTCGATCGCCGCCGCCTGCCAGTAGGTCTCCGTGACGATCGTGGTCGCCGCCCGCTGCTCCTGCGGCAGCGCGGCGTATGCCGACGCCACGCTCTCAGCGACCTGCGGCCAGCCGAACTCCTCCAGCTCCATGTTCATCGGATCGTACGGCTGCCCCGCGTACGCCGAGATCGGCTTCACCGGCAGCCAGCTCACGGCCACCAGCGCCGACACCGCGTAGGCCAGTGCCACAGCGGGCCGCCACCGCGACGTGAGCACCCTGTCGAGTTCAACGGCCGACGCCGCGAAGCACAGGGCGAACATGCCGCCGACGTAGTACGGCCGCCCCGAGGACGCCCAGAACACCGCCGTCACACCGAGCACGGTCAGCCCGAGGAACCGGTACGCGCGCAGCCTCGGCGACCGCAGCAACCACCACACGCCGAGCACCACGAGCACCGCTCCCACGCCGTACCCGGCCTGTTCCAGTGCCATCGGCAGGAATGTGACGCGCCCACCCGCGTACGACACCTCACCGGCGACGATGCGGTTCATCTCCAGCTGCGGCCAGCCGTTGGCCGCCTGCCACACCAGGGTCGGCACGCACGCGGCCGCCGCCACCGCACCGCCTGCCCACAGTAACGGCCGCCTCACGAGGTCCCTCGGCCCGAGCAGCAACGCGGACACCACGACGACGGCCCAGAACACGGGAATCAGGAACTTCACCTGAAGATCGATCGCGGTCACGAGTGCCGCCGCGAACAGCACGCGATCGTCGCGCACCCGCACCCAGCGGACCACGAGCCAGACGACGACCGTCCACAGGAAAGCGTCCACCATGTGGGTGGCGAGAATGTGCCCGGCACCGGCGAGCAGGAACGGCGAGCACGCATAAGCACCCGCAGCCATGACCTGAGCCCGTGTCCCACCCCCGAGTTCGCGGGCCGTCAGCCCGGCCACGACGATGCCCGCGCCGGTGAACAGCACCGCGGGCAGGCGGAACGCCAGCACGGAGTCGGGGAACAGACTGTCCATCAGCAGCGCCAGAAGCGGCAGCAGCGGAGGCTGATCGGCATAACCCCAGTCGAGATGCCGCCCGGCGGCGATGAAGTACAACTCGTCACCGTGATAGCCGTACCGGTTGCCGAATGCCAGCAGCACCACCATCGCGGCGCCGGCCACGAGACACACCGGGAGCCGGGCGAAGTGCGGGACGGCCATAGACGAGAACCTTAGGGGAAGGAACCACACGGATCAGTAGTGATCTTTACCCACCCATGCGTTGCCGTGACTAGCCCGTTCGGACGTTCATGGTGCTCCGTGTGGACACCGGACTCCGATCGCCGCCGCTCTCGGACCGCGACGATCGGACGCGAGGCGACGGTCGGCACGAGGACACGACGATCACGGTGCCGTCAGGCAGGGGCCAGGCCGTGGCATGACGGTGCCCCGCGGCGGCGTGAACCACCGCAGGGCACCACTCCATCACATGTTGATCATGTGTCCCGCGAGACCGTGGACGGCTTCCTTCACGGCCTCACCCAGGGTCGGATGCGCGTGCACGTTGCGCGCCACCTCGTGCACCGTCAGGTCCCACTGCTGCGCCAGCGTCAGTTCGGGCAGCAACTCCGTGACATCGGGGCCGATGAGGTGCCCGCCCAGCAGCTCGCCGTACTTGGCGTCGCTGACCAGCTTCACGAACCCGACCGGGTCGGCAAGGCCGTGCGCCTTGCCGTTGGCGGTGAACGGGAACTTGGCCACCTTTACGTCGTAGCCCTCGGCGCGGGCCTGCTCCTCGGTGAGACCGAAACTCGCCACCTGCGGCTGGCAGTAGGTCGCCCTCGGGATCATGCGGTAGTCCAGTTCCATGGTCTCCACGTCGGCGATCGTCTCCGCCGCCACGATGCCCATCGACTCCGCCGCGTGGGCGAGCATCAGCTTGGCCGTCACGTCACCGATGGCGAAGATGTGCGGCACGCTCGTCCGGCAGCGGCCGTCCACATCGATCGCGCCACGCTCGGTGAGCGCCACGCCGGTGTTCTCGAGGCCGTAACCCTCCACATTGGGCGCGAAGCCCATGGCCTGCAACACCTTGTCGGCTTCGAGCACCTGCTGCTGACCGTCCTTGGAGACGGTGACCCGCACCTTCGCGCCCGACTCGTCGATGGACTCGACGCGCGTGGACGTGAGCACCTCGATGCCCAGCCTGCGGTAGCGCCTCGCCAGCTCGGCCGACACCTCCTCGTCCTCGGCAGGCACCATGCGGTCCATGAACTCCACGATGGTGACCTTGACGCCGTAGTTGTGGAGCACGTAGCCGAACTCGACACCGATGGCGCCCGCGCCGCAGATGACGATGCTCTCGGGCAGGTCGGACGACAGGATCTGCTCCTCGTAGGTGACGACCCTGTCGGTGACGGAGGTTCCTGGCAGCAACTTCGGGGAGGCGCCTGCGGCGATGATGCAGTGATCGAACGTCACGGTCTCCACACCGTTGGCGGTGGTGACCTCGATGGACTTGTCACCCGTGAACGTCCCGCGACCGTTGAACTGCGTGATCGCGTTCTTCTTCATCAGGTAGTGGATGCCCTTGACGCGGCCGTCGGCCACCTTCCGGCTGCGCTGGTGGGCAGCGGAGTAGTCGAACGTCACCTCGCCATCGACCTTGATGCCGAACGTGCGCGCCTCGTGGGTGAACAGGTGGGCCAGCTCGGCGTTGCGCAGCAGCGCCTTCGACGGAATGCACCCGACGTTGAGGCACACCCCGCCCCAGTAGCGTTCCTCGATGACGGCGGTGTCGAACCCGAGCTGGGCCGCGCGGACGGCGGCGGTGTAACCACCGGGGCCCGCACCCAGCACCACAACGTCGAAGTGTTCGCTCATGGCCGCGATTATGCCCCCACCGCTTCGGCCGGTGGGGTCCGCCCGCGCACGTCCGCCAGCAGGCTTGTGATCGCCGCCATGATGCGTTCCGTCGCCTCCCTCAGCTCGCTGGCGCTCGGCCGCTCACTCAGCAGATCCGACAGCTCGACGGCGGGACCGGCCACCACGTGCAGAGTCGGCCTCGGGCGCACTCTCGGTAGCTTGCTGGTCACCGGCAGCAGCTCGTGGGTGCCCCAGCACGCCACGGGAACCACCGGTGTCCCCGTGGTCAGGGCCATTCGCGCGAGTCCCGTTTTTCCCCTGGTAGGCCAGCCGTCCGCCC
Source organism: Saccharomonospora xinjiangensis XJ-54 (assembly GCF_000258175.1). NCBI lineage: Bacteria > Bacillati > Actinomycetota > Actinomycetes > Pseudonocardiales > Pseudonocardiaceae > Saccharomonospora > Saccharomonospora xinjiangensis. The sequence continues at coordinate 1,045,263 of NZ_JH636049.1, forward strand.
TGTCGGTGAACCCGCCTTCGGGGAACACCACGACGCACTCCCCCGCACGGACCGAGGCCACGCCGTCACGGAATGCGTGCAGGGCGCTGGCCTTACCCCTGTGCACGGGGATGTGCCGCCCGGACGCCATCACCCGCCGCACAACGGGTGTCTCCCACAATTCGGCCTTGGCGAAGAACCTCGGCACCCGCCCCGCGGCCAGTGTGAACAACGTCACCGCGATCGGATCGGCGAAGGAGAGATGGTTGGCCGCCACGAGCACTCCGCCCCGCCGGGGCACGTTGTGGTGTCCTTCGAGCCGCCACCGGGTCGCGAGCGCCAAGAGCGGCGCGATGACCTCGATGGCGAGACCGAACCAGAAACCCCTGTCGCGACGGGGAAACCGGCGGATGAGCGTGAGCGGATGTGGACGGCGACGCCGTTCGCCGGGTCCTGCGGTGCTCAGTCGAGACGCTCCAGGACGACGACGGGAATCTCCCTGTCGGTCTTGGGCTGATACTCGTTGTAGTCAGGCCAGATCTCGGCCATGTGAGCCCACAGCGTGGCGCGCTCCTCGCCGGTCGCCGTGCGGGCGCGGGCGGCGAACTTGTCCGCCTTGACCTGCACCATGACCTCCGGGTTCGCCACCAGGTTCTTGTACCAGTCTGGGTGGTCGGGCGCGCCACCCTTCGACGCGACGACGACGTGGTGACCGTCGTACTCCCCGAAGATGAGCGCCGACTTGCGCGGCTGACCACTGCGGCGGCCCGTCGTGGTCAGGATGAGGGTCGGCGTGCCCTTCATCCAGGTGTAGCCGACCTCGCCGTCGGTCTCCTCGTAGCGGCGGACATGGTCGTCACCAAACAACATCGTTCACTCCTCGTCAAGGGATCGGCTCAGCACGTCCGACAGCAGGACGGGGTCCACATTGCCGCCGGACACCACAACCACCGTACGCCCCTCGGGCAACTCGCCCGCGTGATACAGGAACGCGGCCAGCGCGACGGCACCGCTCGGCTCGGCGACCAGCCTGCCCTTGCGCGCCAGCACGGCCATGGCGGAGCGGATTTCGTCCTCGGTCACGGTGACGAGGTCGTGCAAGTGGGCCGACAGATGTGCGAACGTCAACTCGGAGGGCTGGGAGCGAAGGCCGTCCGCGATGGTGCGGTTGCGGGCCTCGATCGACCAGTCCACAAGCGATCCCGAGCGCAGGCTCTCGCGCGTGTCGGCGGCGAGTTCCGGCTCGACCCCGATCACCTTCGCGTCCGGGCGCAGCGCTGTCACGGCCGACGCGATGCCCGAGGCGAGCCCGCCGCCGCTGACCGGCACCAGCACGACATCGACGTCAGGAAGGTCCTCGGCGATCTCAAGGCCGATGGTGCCCTGACCGGCGATGATGTCCGGGTGGTCGAACGGCGGCACGAGCACGGCACCGCGTTCGGCGACGATCTCGTACGCCACCCGCTCCCGCTGCCCGTCGCCGCAGAGAACGACCTCCGCCCCGTACGACCGGGTGTTGTCGATTTTGATCTGCGGTGTGGACCGGGGCATCACGATGTGCGCGGCGATGCCCTCCTGCGCCGCCGCGTAGGCGACCGCCTGCGCGTGATTACCGCTGGAGTAGGCCACCACACCGCGACGACGCGCGTCGTCGTCGAGCCGCGCGATGGCGTTGACAGCACCCCTGATCTTGAACGCGCCGATGGGCTGGAGCGTCTCCGGTTTGAGCCACAACGGCCTTCCGGAGTCCGCCCACGGGCACGGCAGCAGGGGCGTCCGGACCACGCCGGAGGTGATCCGCTCCGCTGCGGCGCGAATGTCGTCGAGTGTCACCAGATCCACAGCGCAGAGTATGCCTCATCCAGCACGGCGGGTGAGGCGCTCGCCGGCGCGTGCGGGGCGAGCACCCCGAGTGGCGCGACCGGCCGCCGAGGTGGGCGGCTGAGGGGAACCGCCCCCGGAACGCACCCATCTCGGCTGGCATTTGCCGAGCGCGTTCGCCGACGGCGCCTCCGTGCGGTGTGCCAGTTCCTCCGCGCGCGCCCTCACCCAAGCCATGAGCATTGGGACGTGTGAGAGTGGTGTCCCGTTCCCTCGGCGACGGAACCTCGCAGGGCCGGTGTGCGTCGGAACGGGAATGAGCGAGAAGAACCTGCCGTCACTCGACGACCTGCTCGCACAGTCGGACCAGGTCGATCGCCGCCTTCTCGCCCATCGCGGACAGGCCGCCGATCAGCGCGTCAAGGCGCAGGACGACTGGGGGCTCGCCGAGGTCGTCGTCGATTCGCGAGGCCGCGTGCTCGAAGTGGCGATCAACGCCGACCTCGCGGCACGGACGAATCTCGCCGACCTTGCCGAAGCCGTGCTCCAGGCGGCACGTGCCGCCCAGTCTCGCGCCGAGGCCCTGTCCTGAGAGACACCACAGCTCTGCCGACGAACACTGGGGAGGACACATGACGCGGGGATTCGAACTCGATCCGGAGGTCCTGTATCGCGGGGCGGCTCGGCTCGACACGGCGGCCGACGGGGCAAACGAGGCCGCGAACACGGCCGGTGCTGCCACGGGCGCAGCGGAGGACTTCGGCCCGAGCGCGCAGGCTCAGGAGACGGCTTCCGCCTGGGCCGCGCTGGTGAAGACCCGCGCCGACGAGATGGCGTCGCTGGCGAGTTCGACGAGAGAACTCGCCCATGCGGTTCGTGCCGCCGCCGACACCTACGAGCAGGCCGACTCCGAACACTCCGAGGACCTCCAGCAGAAGGAGATGGAGCCCACCACGGAGCAGGAGCGGCAGCGGCGCGGCGAAAGCCAGGAGAGGCAGCAGCAGGAGTCCGCTGAGGCCGAGGCAGAGGAAGAGGCGCGCCGCCGTGGCCCCTCCGAAGGCAACTGAACGGACGGCGGGAGAAAGTCGATCGAGCGGAGTGAGCCGATGAGTTTCCAGCACACCGCCCTCGCGCGAGCCGCGACGTCGGACGATCTCGTTCTGCTTTCCCGAGCGGCAGGCGCGATCGGCTCGCCGGACCCGATCGTCGCGTTGCGGCACATGGACTGCGATCCGCCTGCCGTCATCGCACATGCCGACCAGGTGGAGCGTTCCGCCGCACGGCTGCGGGACGCGTCGGGCGAATACCGGGCAGGCGTCGGGGAGATCAGCGGCGGCTGGTCCGGCGAAGCTCACGACGCCTTCGCGGCGAGCGCGGCCGAGCTGGGGTCGCGATACGACAACACGCTGGAGAAGACGGAGCAGACCGCGAAGGCAGGCCGTGACGTGGCGGGGAACCTCGACTCGCTGGCGACGGGCACGGCGGCTGACGCCATGTCGATCGCGGCGTCGGTCGGCGAGCAGTGCAGGCAGGTGCTTTCCGGCGAACGGGAACCGCAGGCGGTGGAGGCGGTCAACGAAGCCTGCCGGGAGATCGTCAAACGCGTGCAGAGTTCGGTCGCGTCTGTCGGAGAGCTGGCCGCGACGCTGTCGGCGATCGGGTAGATCCGCAGCGGGCCGGTGCCCGCGTGCCCGCGTGCCCGAAGGCTGTGCTGCCAGCACCGGAGCGCAGGCGACGCGCATGCGCGTACAGGAACTGCGCACACACGTACAGCAACTGCGGACACGAGTACAAGAAGTGCGGACACGAGACGCACGGTGCCGTGTCCGCAGTCTGTGCACGGGCGTTTGCACTCCACGACGCGCACACGTGTGCAGGAAGTGCGGACACGTGGAGGCTGTGCGCAGGCATGGCCTGATGGGCAACCGGCGAGGTATACCTCCACATTGGTGGAAGTACGGGTATCGTGACGGAGTGCCGAAGCTCGCCGACCATCTCACCATCGGACAGGTAGCCCGACGTAGTGGCGTGCCACACACAGCGCTCCGGTTCTACGAGGACCGTGGCCTGATCTTCGCCGAGCGCACTGCGGGCAACCAGCGTCGTTACCCTCGCTCCGTGCTGCGGAGGATCGCGTTCATTCGGGCGGCCCAGCGGGTCGGCCTGACGCTGGAGCAGATCGGCGAGGCGCTGGCCACTCTGCCGCACGACCATGCCCCGACGAAGGCCGACTGGGCGAGGTTGTCACGCGGGTGGCAGGACGAACTGGACGCCCGTATCGACGCGCTCCAGCGCCTTCGCGACCAGCTGACGGGCTGTGTCGGCTGCGGCTGCCTGTCCTTGCGTACCTGTTCCCTCAACAATCCGGACGACCAGATCGCAGCTCTCGGCCCCGGAGCCCCCGGCTTGAAACCGAGAGCCGAAGGCGGTCTCTGACCCGGCGTGTCCGCACCTCCCGCACCCCTGTCCGCGCCGCAAAGTGCAAACACCCGTACACAGACTGCGGACACGACACCCCGCGTCTCGTGTCCGCACTTCTCGTACGCATGGCCGCAGGCCGGGTACGAGTGAGCGCAGCCCGCGTACCCGCCACACCGAGAACTGCGGAACAGGCCGCACCGAAACTCGGCTCCCTCACCGGCCAGTTCTCCGGCCACCCGCCGGACGGTTCAGCCCTGGCGCGCCTTGAACCGCGGATTCCGCTTGTTGATCACATAAACCTTGCCGCGCCGCCGGACCACCTGAGACCCGGGCTTCTGCTTGAGCGACCGCAACGACCTGCGCACCTTCATCGTTTCCTCCTCATTGCCACCGAACACCACCTCGCGGCGGCTTCCGTCACCGTCTCGCGAACGGCGACGTCGAAATGCCGCGGTATTCACCGCCGCGTTCCCCGGTCGCCGTAGCGGCGCCGGAACTTCTCGACCTGCCCCGCGGAGTCCACGATGCGCCGGTTGCCGGTCCAGAACGGGTGCGAGTACGCGCTGACGTCGAGAGTCACCAGTGGATACGTCTTCCCGTCGCTCCATTCGATCGTGCGGTCCGAGGTGGCCGTCGATCGCGTGAGGAAGGCGTCACCGGTCGATCGGTCCTGGAAGACGACGGGGTGGTACTCGGGGTGGATTCCTCGCTTCACTTCTCGTTCCCTTCTCCGTGAGCGCTCGCCCGCGCATCGGCGCGCTCGGTGCTGTCACGCGGGTCGTCTTGCCAGCCTTCTTGCCAGTCCTGCTGCCACTGTCCGAAGGGGTCGGTCCAACCCGTCCAGACCTGCCTGCCCTGCGCGAGTTCGGTGTCGGTCAGCAGCGCCGCGCGCAAGGTGTCCTCGATGTGCTGGGGGTCGGCATCGTGGGTGACGACCACAATCTCCTGGTGACGATCGCCGAAGGCCGGGTCCCAGCGCAGCGACGCGAGTGTGCGGCGTTCACCGGACACGTCGTCCCACGCAGGCGCCCCTGCCGAGTCGAGCCAGGCACCGAGGTGCCCGATCCGGAGACCTCCGCCTGCTGACTCGATCCACAGGACGGTGTCGGGCTGACTCGCGATCCATGCCCTGCCTCGGGTGCGCACGACGCCGTCGAGCAGCACATCGATCGCGTCGTAAAGCCTTCCCGGGTGGAACGGCCTTCGGGCGGTGAACACCGCGACGGCGACTCCGCAGTCCGGGCGCAGGGGTGGTTCACCTCGCAGAAGGCTCCCGTGCGGGTCCTCCACCTCACCACGGCGGGCGTGTGACGGCAGCACTCTCAGCAGCCGGTCCCGCGCCGTCCCTGACGGCTCCACTCCCTCCAGCCCCTCCGCTCCCTTCGCCACCTTCGACAACTCCGGCAATGCGACGACGGGAGCCGCCGGGGCGACGCGCCGCAGAACGGCGTTCGTCCTCGCGGCCGTCCACGCGTCGGGCGGGGCGCCTGCGGACACGAGCACATCGGCGAACTCGACCTGGGCCAGCGCGACCTGCGCGAGCGTGCGCTCGTCGTCCGGCGCGCCCGGCAGGCCGTGCTCGGCCAGTGTCTCGTCACCGATCGCGGAATCGAGCCAGCTGCCCGCGTCGAAGGCCGTCACGACGAGTTCGATCTCGACGTCCTCGATCACAGGGCGGTCGCCCACGAGCACGTGGTGGATGGCCCAGCTGACCTGTTCCGGCTCCATCGACTCGTCCAGCCGCAGGACGACGCGCTCCACATCGGGGTCGGCGGAGAGCGAGCGCAGCAGCGGCAGGAGGTCTTCGCGCAGCGTGCACGAAACACAGCCGTGGGCCAGTTCGAGGGCCGTGTGCGACTCGTCCGGCCCGAGCCGCACCGTTCTCAGCACCACGCCGGAGGAGATCCGGCGCAGGTCGTGGTGGACGACGGCGGTGCGCTGGTCGTCCCCACGAAGCAGGCTCGTCACGTCGTGGTTCGCGCCCGGCGAGAGGCCGCTCACGAGGGTCAGGGGTGTTCGGTGCTTGGGGGTCACGATGAGCTAGGTTAGACGATAATGAAAACCACTTTCAACTAGGAGGGTTGATGTCGGCCATCTGCCAGGTCACCGGCCGCAAACCGGGCTACGGCAAACAGGTGTCGCACTCACATAGGCGCACATCACGACGCTGGGAGCCGAACCTCCAGACCCGCAGGTACTGGGTGCCGAGCGAAGGCCGCTGGGTACGTCTTCGCGTCTCGGTCAAGGGCATGAAGACCATCGACAAGCGCGGCATCGACGCCGTCGTCGCCGAACTGCGCGCCACGGGGGTGCTGCGGTAGATGGCCCGCAACGAGGTGCGCCAGCTCGTCAAGCTTCGTTCGACAGCGGGCACCGGCTACACGTACGTGACGCGCAAGAACCGCCGCAACGATCCCGAGCGCCTTGTGCTGCGCAAGTACGACCCCGTCGTCCGGCGGCACGTCGAGTTCAAGGAGGACCGTTGATGGCCAAGAAATCCGCGATCGCCCGCAACAACCGGCGAAAGGTCATGGTGGCGCGGTACGCGGAGCGCAGAGCCGAACTCAAGGCCGTCATCCGCTCGCCGCGCTCCACACCGGAGGCGAAGGCCGCCGCCGTGTCGGCCCTGCAGGCCATGCCCCGCGACGCGAGCCGCACGCGTGTCCGCAACCGCGACGCGATCGACGGCCGCCCGCGCGGGTACGTCCGCGCGTTCGGCCTTTCCAGGATTCACCTGAGGGACCTGGCCCATCGGGGCGAGCTGCCCGGGGTCCGGAAATCGAGCTGGTGAAGGAGAAATCCATGGTCAAGCGTGATCCGCGCGTCCCGCGACGCAAGCGGAATCTGCTGAGAGTCAACGGGGTCGTCGAGGCCGACTGGAAGGACACGGCGTTGCTTCGCCAGTTCATCTCCGACCGCGGCAAGATCCGCTCCCGGCGCGTGACGGGCCTGAGTCCGCAGGAACAGAAGCAGGTCGCGACCGCGATCAAGAACGCCCGCGAGATGGCGCTGCTCCCCTACCCCACGCCCCGGCGGATGTGACGCGGACCCACCGCGACGGCTCGTCCGCCACACCGGGCGGCGGACCGATCGGCCTGCCATCGTGCGGCCGATCGGTCCGCCGCCGGTTCAGGACTTGTCTTCGGCTCTCGCGCCTCGCCGCTTCGGTCTGCCGAGCATCCGCCGTCCGATGTCGAAGAGATGGGTGCGCAGCGTTTCGTCGTCGAGGTCCGCTTGCTCCGGCGCGCCACCGGCGAGTGCGAGACCGGCCAGCATCACGTTGACGTTGATGGCCGTGGCCAGGTCGGGGTCGGGCCCCGCGAGCAGGGTCCGCATCCGCGCGGCGAAGTTCTCGACACCGTCGAGCGACCTCTCGATGGCACGCATGATCCCGGGGTCGCTGTTGAACAACGCGATGAGCGACCGGTACCGCACGATGATGTCCACGAAACCGCTGAGCGCCTGATCGATCTGCGCACCCCGGGTGCGTTGCCGCTCGGCCTCGTCCATGCGGGCGAGGAGTTCCTGGAGCGCGGGGGCCGCGACAGCCTCCGTGATCTCGTCCTTGGTCTTGAAGTGGTAGTAGACGGCCGCCTTTGTCACGCCGAGTTCGTCGGCGATCATCTGAAGCGACGTCCCCCCGACGCCGTGCTTGCTGAACAGCCGCAACGCCGTGGCAAGCAGGCGGGACCGGGTGTCATCCGCAGCGGTTCCGGCACTCATGGTTCCTCCTCGCGAGCATCCCGACCCTACGCCCCGCCTCGATGAGCGACCACACCTCGGCCTGCGGGAAGGCCGCGGGTTTCGGCTTCTGTTTCCCGGGTCACACACTTGCCGAACGGCTTAAACGGTACTTGCCGATCGGCTAGCCTGCTGCGCATACTTTGCGTGAATTCGATTCGCGTTGGGAGCATCCGTCTTGGCAACGTTTCTCGCCCGGCTCGGCCGCGCGTCCTTCCGGCGACGCCGCCTTGTCACCAGCCTGTGGGTGCTGCTGCTCGTGGTCTTCGGCGTCGGCGCCGTGACGCTGTCCGGACAGACCACCAACTCCGTGACCATTCCCGGCACGGAGGCGCAGCAGGCCATCGACCGCCTTGAGAACAAGTTCCCCGAAGCCGGAGTCGGCAAGGGCACGGTGAACGTCGCCGTCGCGCCGCCGGAAGAGGGCGGGCTCGATCCGAAGGCCGTGGCCGGTCTCGTCGAGGCACTCGGCAAGGCCCCGAACGTCGCCACCGTCGTCGATCCCTTCCAGGTCAAGGCGATCGCCCCCGACGGCTCCCTTGCCCTGGTCAAGGTCGTCTACCGGGTGCCGTCCCCCGAGGTGACCGACGCCGACCGCGACGCGTTGCAGGCCGCGGCCGAGCCGACGCGCGAGGCGGGCTGGACCGTCGAGTTCGGCGGGGACGCCATGCAGGGCGTCCCGGTCACCCAGCCCACCGAGGGCATCGGCGTGATCGTCGCCGCACTCGTTCTCGTCATGACTTTCGGGTCACTGCTCGCGGCCGGACTTCCCCTGCTCACGGCGTTGATCGGCGTCGGCATCGGCATGGCTGGCATCACCACGCTGTCCGGCTTCGTCGATCTCAACGCCAACACGCCGGTGCTCGCGCTGATGATCGGCCTCGCCGTCGGCATCGACTACGCGCTGTTCATCGTGTCGCGCCACCGCAGCGAACTCGAGGACGGGGCAAGTCCCGAGGACGCGGTCGCCATCGCCGTCGGCACCGCGGGCTCGGCCGTCGTGTTCGCCGGTCTCACCGTGATCATTGCCCTCGCGGGGCTCACCGTGGTCGGCATTCCGCTGCTCGGCCAGATGGGTCTCGCCGCCTCCGCGACGGTGGCCGTCGCCGTGCTCATCGCCGTCACCCTGCTTCCCGCCATGCTCGGCTTCGTGGGCACCAAGGTGCTGGGCGGACGCATTCCGGGACTGCGCCGCACGGCGAAGTCCGGCCCCACCGCAGGTGAGCGGTGGGCAGGGCTCCTCGCCCGCCGCCGCATCGTGATGCTGCTCGCGGCCGTTGCCGCCCTCGGTGTCCTCGCGGTGCCTGCCTCGGACATGCGGCTCGGCCTGCCCACGGACGCCACGGCCGCGCCTGACTCGACACAGCACAAGGCGTACAACCTGATCAGTGAGAGCTTCGGCCCCGGTCTGAACGGCCCCCTCGTCGTCGTGCTCGACGTGGAGAAGGACCCGCAGGGCACGGCGCAGACCGCCATGCGGCGCATCGGCGCTCTCGACAACGTCGCCATGGTCACACCGCCGCAGTTCAACCGGGCTGCGGACACGGCACTGCTCACGGTCATCCCCAAGACGGGGCCGCAAACGCAGGAGACCGAGGACCTCGTCACCGACATCCGGGACGCGAGTGGGGCGCTGAAAGCCGAGACCGGCGCCACGGTGTCGGTGACGGGTGCCACCGCCATGAACATCGACATCTCACGCACGATGTCCGACGCGCTGCTGCCCTATCTCGCGCTCATCGTGGGTCTCGCGTTTCTCCTGCTGATGCTCGTGTTCCGGTCGATTCTCGTGCCGCTCAAGGCGACGCTGGGCTTCCTCGGCTCCGTGGCCGCCACGTTCGGTGCGGTGGTGGCCGTGTTCCAGTGGGGCTGGCTCAGTGATCTACTCGGCGTCGATGCGACGGGGCCGATCATGAGTGTGCTCCCCGTGCTGCTGATCGGTGTGCTGTTCGGTCTCGCCATGGACTACCAGGTGTTCCTGGTGACGCGGATGCGAGAGGAACACGTCCACGGCAGCGAACCCGACCAGGCCATGATCGTCGGTTTCCAGCACGGCTCCCGTGTCGTCGTGGCCGCCGCGCTCATCATGATCAGTGTGTTCGCCGGGTTCGTCCTCGCCGAGTCGATCCTGATCCAGTCGATCGGGTTCGCGCTGGCGTTCGGTGTCGCCGTTGACGCCTTCGTGGTGCGGATGACGATCGTGCCCGCGCTGATGTCGCTGCTCGGCCGCAGCGCGTGGTGGCTGCCCCGCTGGCTGGACCGCATCCTGCCCAGCGTGGATGTCGAGGGGGAGAAGCTGGCCCACCGCACGAGCGGCGGCAACGGTGGTGCGGACGGCGACCGCGAACTGGAACCGCTGAAGCGCTAGCTGCTCCGGCGCTCCGGTCGCCCGCCGCTCCGGTGGGTGACCGGAGCGGACAGCGCTAGGACGAGAGCCAGAGAACGGCGCCGCCTGCCGCGAGCACGGCAGCGGCGCCGATCGCCACGGCCATACCGCGCGACTTCTTCCACAAACTGAAGGCGCCACCCGCCAGAAACCCGGCCAGCGCGAACAGCAGCAGGCCGACGACCTCTCGCGACACCTACAGCACTCCCTTCGTTGACGGGATACCGCCCGCCCTCGGGTCCGGCTCCGTCGCCGCCCGCAACGCTCGCGCGACGGCCTTGTACTCGGCCTCGGCGATGTGGTGCGGATCGCGCCCGTGGATCACACGCACGTGTACCGCGATCTGCGCGTGGAACGACAGCGAGTCGAACACGTGCCGGTTCAGCACGAACGGATAGTTGCCGCCAATGGTGAAGGCGTTGAACTGCTCGGGCTCCCCGACGTGCACGCAGTAGGGGCGGCCCGAGACGTCGATGGCGGCGTGGACCAGCGTCTCGTCCATCGGCACCCAGGCGTCACCGAACCGCCTGATGCCGCTCTTGTCGCCGAGTGCCTCGCGAATCGCCTGCCCGAGCACGATCGCGGTGTCCTCCACCGTGTGGTGCGCGTCGATGTGGACGTCGCCCTGCGCCTCGATCCTGAGGTCGAGGCTGCCGTGCACGCCGAAGGCATGCAGCATGTGGTCGTAGAACGGAACCCCGGTGGACACCTCGACATGCCCGCTGCCGTCGAGGTCGAGCTCGACCCTGATCGACGATTCTTTCGTGGTGCGCTCCACCTTGCCGACCCGGCTCATCCCCGGACCTCCTTGCTCACCTGTAGGAAGGTGTCGTTCTCCTCGGCAGTGCCGATCGAGACGCGCAGTCTGCCACTGATCCCGACATCCCGGATCAGCACGCCTTTCTCCACATAGGACTTCCACGCCGCGGCGGCGTCGGAGAAGGGGCCGAAGAGGATGAAGTTCGCGTCACTGGGCACCGGCTCGTACCCCATCCCGCGCAGCGCATCGGCGACCCGCTCGCGTTCGGCGGCCAGGAGCGCCACCGAGCCCAGCGTGGCGTCGGCGTGCCGCAGTGCCGCGCGGGCGGCCGCTTGAGTCAGCGCGGAGAGGTGGTAGGGCAGCCGCACCAGTTGCAGCGCGTCCACCACGGCGGGTGCCGCGGCGAGGTAGCCGAGCCTGCCACCGGCGAAGGCGAAGGCCTTGCTCATCGTGCGCGACACCACGAGCCTGCCCGGATACTCGGCGAGCAGGTGCACGGCGCTGGGCTGCGACGAGAACTCCGCGTACGCCTCGTCGATCACGACGATGCCGGGGGCCGCCCTCAGCACCATCTCCAGATCGGTGAGCGGGATCGACCCGCCCGTCGGGTTGTTCGGACTGGTGAGGAACACGACGTCCGGCGCGCGGTCGGCCACCAGCGTCGCCGCCCGCTCGGCGTCGAGGGTGAAGTCGTCCCTGCGCGGTGCGGGTACCCACTCGGTGCGGGTACCCCCCGCGATGATCGGATGCATCGAGTACGACGGTTCGAAACCGAGCGCAGAGCGCCCTGGCCCGCCGAACGCCTGGAGCAGTTGTTGCAGGATTTCGTTGGACCCGTTGGCCGCCCACACATTGCGTTCGGTCAGCGACACGCCCGTTGCCGTGGAGAGGTAGGCCGCGAGGTCCCGCCGCAACGCGACGGCGTCGCGGTCGGGATAGCGGTGCAGCTCGCGAGCGGCCTCCCTCACCGCCCCGGCCACGTCCGCCACCAGCGCGGCAGGCGGCGGAAACGGGTTCTCGTTGGTGTTCAGCCGCACCGGCACGTCGAGCTGGGGAGCCCCGTACGGGCTCTTGCCCCGAAGATCGTCACGAAGGGGAAGCTGGCCGAGGGTGATCTCCGCGCCCACCTCGCCGCTCATGCGCCGTCTCCCAGATCCCGCGCGAGGACGGCCTCACCGTGCGCTGGCAGGTCCTCCGCGTTCGCGAGGGCGACGACCTTGCCCGCGACGTCGCGCAGCGCCTCCGCGCTGTAGTCCACCACGTGGATGCCACGCAGGAAGCTCTGCACAGACAGCCCCGAGGAGTGCCGCGCGAAACCGCCCGTCGGCAGAACATGGTTGGACCCGGCGCAGTAATCCCCCAACGACACCGGGGCGTAGGGACCGACGAAGACCGCGCCCGCGTTACGGACCCTCGCGGCCACCGAGGACGCGTCGGCCGTCTGGATCTCCAGGTGTTCGGCGGCGTAGGCGTCAACGACCCGGACACCATCATCCAGTGTGGACACCAGAACGGTGCCGGACTGCGGTCCCCGCAGTGCCTGCTCCACCCGTTCGCTGTGTTTCGTCGCCGCGACCCTGTGCCGCAGTCGCTCGTCCACCTCGTCGGCGAGCCGCTCCGAGGTGGTGACGAGGATGCTCGCGGCCAGCGTGTCGTGCTCGGCCTGGCTGACCAGGTCGGCGGCCACGTGCGAGGGATCCGCGGTGTCGTCGGCGAGGATCGCGATCTCCGTCGGCCCCGCCTCTGAGTCGATCCCGATCAGGCCGCGCAGCATGCGCTTGGCCGCGGTGAGGTAGATGTTGCCGGGCCCGGTCACCAGATCGACCGGCTCCAGCTCCGCACCGTCGGTGTCGGTGCCGCCGTACGCCAGCAGTGCCACCGCCTGCGCACCGCCGACGGCCCACACCTCGCCGACTCCGAGCAGCTCAGCCGCCGCGAGGATCGTCGGGTGTGGAAGGCCACCGAACTCGGCCTGCGGCGGTGAGCACAGCACCAGCGACTCCACCCCCGCCGTCTGCGCTGGCACCACGTTCATCACCACGCTCGACGGGTACACGGCGAGCCCGCCCGGCGCGTAGAGGCCGACCCTGCGCACCGGAACCCATCGCTCAGTGACCGTCCCGCCTGGCACGACCTCGGTGGTGACGTCCTGCCTGCGCTGGTCGGCGTGCACGACGCGCGCTCTGGCGATCGACTCCTCCAGCGCCGCGCGCACGACGGGGTCGAGCCCGGCGAGCGCGCTCTCCAGCTCGGACGCGGGAACCCTGATCCGGCCGGGACGAACCTTGTCGAACCGCTCGGCGAAGTCGAGCACGGCCTCGACTCCCCGGTCGCGCACCGCCTCCACGACGGGGCGCACCTGATGCAGCACCGCGTCCACATCCATCTCGGCGCGCGGGAGCAGAGCGCGCAGCCGGGCCGGGGACGGGACACGACCTCGCAGGTCGGTGCGGTTCAACATACCGTCTAGGGTACGAGGCGGGACCCCGTTCGCGACCGGGAGGTGGGCCGTGTTTCACAGGTCCGCCGTACCGGCTGCGCGGGGCGTGGCGCGGCGATCCGCCGCGTCGTCGTCGCGGGTAGCGCTGCTATCAGCTTCTCCGCCTTGCGCCTCCTCCACGCCTCACCCCGCTCGTACGGAGAGGACCTATGAAACACGACCGAGCCGTGCTCCGAGTCGGCTTGTGCCAGCTCACATCCAGCGCCGATCCGGAGGAGAACCTCCGCCTTGTGCGTGAGTGGACGGCCTCCGCCTCCGCGAGAGGCGCCCGCGTCGTCGTGTTTCCCGAGGCCATGATGGCCCGGTTCGGATCACCGTTGAAGCCGCTTGCCCAGCCCCTCGACGGACCGTGGGCTCTCGGGGTGAAAGGCATCGCCGACACCTTCGGCGTTGTCGTCGTGGCCGGCATGTTCACACCGGACGGCGATCGGGTGCGCAACACCCTGCTCATCACCGGCCTCGGCCACCACCTCGGCTACGACAAGATTCACCTCTACGACGCCTTCGGGTTCAAGGAGTCCGACACCGTGGCGGCGGGCACCGTGCCGGTGACCGTCACGGTGGACGGCGTCACCCTCGGTTTCGCCACCTGCTACGACGTCCGGTTTCCCGCGCTGTTCCAGGCACTGGCCCGTGACGGCAGCAGCGCCGTCGTGGTGTCCGCGTCCTGGGGCTCCGGCCCCGGCAAGCGCGAGCAGTGGGAACTGCTGGTGCGCGCCAGGGCTCTGGACTCGGGCGCGTGGGTCCTCGCCTGCGGGCAGGCCGATCCCGCGGCCACAGGCGCCGAGGTGCATCCGACAGCACCGACCGGGATCGGCCACTCCACCGTCGCCGACCCCTTCGGCCAGGTGAGCGCGCAGCTCGGCCCCGCACCGGAGCTGCTCGTGACCGACATCGACCCCGCCGTCGCCGAGAAGTCACGCACGGCCACCGCCGTGCTGGCCAACGGCAGACGGTTCACGAACGCGAGCCGCTGAGACCTGGCCGCGCCGCCTCACGCCTCGCGCAGATCCATCCCGATGTCGAGCACCGGCGCGGAGTGGGTGAGCGCGCCCACAGCGAGGTAGTCCACGCCCGTATCCGCGTAGTCGCGGGCCACCGCGAGGGTCAGCCCTCCCGATGCTTCGAGCCGGGTCTTCGGCGACAGCCGATCACGCAGTTCCACGGCTCTCGCGCAGTCGCGAGGGCTGAAGTTGTCGAGCAGCACCTCGTCGGCGCCCGCGTCGAGCGCCTCCTGAAGCTGTGTCAGATCATCGACTTCGACTTCGCACGGCAGCTCACCGGCCCGTTCGCGGGCCAGCCGCAACGCCTCGGTCACCGAACCGGCCGCGACCACGTGGTTGTCCTTGATCAACACGGCGTCGCCGAGTCCCATGCGGTGGTTGACCCCGCCGCCGCAACGGACGGCGTACTTCTCCAGCACCCGCAACCCCGGCAGGGTCTTGCGTGAGTCCCTGATCGCGCAGCCGGTTCCCGACACCGCCGCTACCCACGTCGCCGTCGCCGTCGCCACGCCGGAGAGATGGCACAGCAGGTTCAGCGCCGTGCGCTCGGCCGTCAGCAGTCCCCGCACCGCTCCGCGTACCACGAGCGCGGGCTCGCCAGGCCGTAGCCCGCTTCCGTCCTCGCGGTGGGACACCACGTCGTAGCCATTCTGCCCGAGCACCGCGTCGAGCACGGCTGTCGCGACCCCGGCCCCCGCCAGCACTCCCTGCGCGCGAGGCGTGAACTCGGCGGTGGCCTTCGCCTTCTCAGACACCGTCGCCTGCGTGGTGACGTCCGGCCCGTACCGCAGGTCCTCCTCCAGCGCCGTGGTGACAACCCTGCTTACCTCGGCGACATCCAATTCGCTCATGCCACGCCCTCCAGAATCGGGTCTGCCAGCACCGGTTGCCCCGACGGGTTCAACCGGACGGTCAGGCTGCGCCGCCACCCGGCGTCGTCGCGTTCGGGGTGATCCGACCGGACGTGACAGCCCCGTGATTCTGTGCGCGCGCTCGCCGAGGCGAGCAGCGCACGAGCCACGAGCGTGAGGGCGGCGTCCTCCACCGCCTCCACCGTCCACAACGGAGTATCGGAGGTGGAGACGTCGAGCACGGACCCTGCCACGGCCAGGCCCTCGGCATCCCTTCCGATACCCGCGTACCGGCTCATCAGCCGTTGCAGGAGCGACCGTTCGGCCACGGGAGACACCGGTACAGGGCCGGGTACGGGCCCTGTACCGGTGTCAACGTCGGCGAGCCTGCCTTCCACCAGGTCCCGCGCCACCGCCTCGGCGGCCCTTCTCCCCATCACCAGCCCTTCGAGGAGGCTGTTGGAGGCGAGCCTGTTGGCGCCGTGCAGGCCGGTCCTCGCCACCTCACCCGCCGCGTAGAGGCCGGTGACCTCCGTCCTCCCGTGTGAGTCGGTGACCACACCGCCGCACGAGAAATGCGCGGCAGGTGCTACCGGAATCGGCTCGCGCTCGGGGTCGATCCCGGCCTCGGCGCAGGCGGCGCGCACGGTGGGGAACCGCTGCGCGAACCCCTCGACTCCTGTCGCGTCGAGGAAGACGTGGTCATCGACGCCGCCCGGAGCCGACGCGAGCCTGCGCGTGATGGCGGCCGACACCACGTCGCGCGGCGCGAGATCGGCCAGCGGGTGCACACCTCGCATCACTCGCTCACCCTCCGCGTCCACGAGCACAGCCCCTTCACCGCGAACCGCCTCCGTCACAAGTGGACGTCGCCCCGTGCCGCCGGGCGTGTAGAGGACGGTGGGGTGGAACTGCACGAATTCGAGGTCGGCCACGCTCGCTCCGGCCCGCAGTGCCAGCGCGAGTCCGTCGCCTGTGGCGAGGTCCGGGTTCGACGTCGCCCGGTAGAGCTGGCCGATACCGCCCGTGGCCAGCAGCACCGCCCGCGTCCGCACGACGCCGGGTGCGTGATCCGCCGCCGCCGCAAGGACTCGCAAACCACACACCTCGCCGGACGCGGTCGTGATCGCGTCAACGGCGACGTGCCTCTCTAGTACCGGCAGTCCCTCCGCCGCGCTGACGAGGCAGCGCTGCACCTCGGCGCCCGTCGCGTCGCCACCGGCGTGGATCACCCGGAAGTCACTGTGACCGCCCTCGCGGGTGCGGGCGAGCCTGCCAGGCGACTCCTCGTCGAACCGGGCTCCCCTGCCGCGCAACCGCTCGACGGCCTCCGGACCTGCCTCGACCACCGTGCGGACCGCGTCGGCATCGCACAGGCCGGCTCCCGCGGTGAGTGTGTCGGCGATGTGCGCGTCGAGCGAGTCGGCGCCGCTGCCACCTGTCTCGCCTGCCTCGTCGAGCACCACGGCGACGCCACCCTGCGCCCAGCGGGTGTTGCCATCACCGAGGCGGCCCTTCGTCACCACAAGGACGGAGAGTCCGAGTTCGGCGGCGCGCAGGGCCGCCGTCAACCCCGCGACGCCACTGCCGACGACCACAACGTCGGCGTCAGCCTCCCACGCAGTTTTCGACTGAGAGTCAAAAACTGGGAGTGTCATTCCCCACCACCAGGGTTGCCGATCTCCACCATCCGCCGCACCGAGGCGCGAGCCCGCTCCGCGATCCCGGGATCGACGTGGACCTCGTCGGCACCTTCCCGCAGCGACCTCAACAGCGCGGCCGGTGTGATCATCTTCATGTAGCGGCAGGACGCGCGATCATTCACCGCACGGAAGTCGATCTCGGGCGCCGCCTTGCGCAACTGGTGCAGCATCCCGACCTCGGTGGCGACGAGAACGGAGGTCGCCTTCGTGTCCCTCGCCGCGGTGAGCATGCCGCCCGTGGACAGGATCTTCACCTTCTCCGACGGGACAGCACCCTCCCCCGCCAGGTACAGAGCCGACGTCGCACACCCGCACTCGGGGTGGATGAACAGGTCGGCATCGGGGTCCTCCGCAGCCCGCTCCGCGAGTTCAGGACCGTTGATACCGGCGTGCACATGACACTCACCTGCCCAGATGTGCAGGTTCTCCCTGCCGGTGACCCGCTTGACGTGGGCGCCGAGGAACTGGTCAGGGCAGAACAGGATCTCCCTGTCCTCGGGGATCGACGACACGACGTCAACGGCGTTCGAGGAGGTGCAGCAGATGTCCGTCTCGGCCTTCACCTCGGCCGTGGTGTTCACATAGGACACCACGACCGCACCGGGATGCCGCGACTTCCACTCTCGCAACTGCTCGCCCGTGATGGAATCGGCGAGCGAGCAACCCGCGCGTGCGTCGGGGATGAGCACGGTCTTCTCAGGAGAGAGGATCTTCGCGGTCTCCGCCATGAAGTGGACTCCGCAGAAGACGATTGTGGACGCCTCGCTCGACGCGGCGATGCGGCTCAACGCCAGCGAGTCACCGGTGTGGTCGGCGATCTCCTGGATCTCGGGCAACTGGTAGTTGTGCGCGAGCAGGACGGCGTCACGGCGACGAGCGAGTTCGCGCACCTCCTCGGCCCAGGCCGCGTCAGCCACGACCCCGCCGTAAGGGGTGAGCCCGTCCACGTGTGCCGTCATGGTGGTCCTCCGTTAGTTTTCGTCTTAGAATCGAAAACCGTGCTCTCTCATATTAACAGCAGCAACCCCCTCGCACACGAGGTTCTCGCCGCGGTTCTCCAGGTGCGATGCGCCACACGCCCCGGCGTTCCCACAGGCGGCGACGACACCGTCGCTCTCCGGGTACTGCTGTGGCGGCGCGCGCTGGACCCGCACATCGGCCGATGGTCACTGCCGGGTGGCAGGCTCCGCCCCGACGAGGACGTCGAGACGTCGATCCGCAGGCAATTGGCCGAGAAGGTGGATGTCAAAACGCTGTCCCACGTCGAGCAACTCGGCGTGTTCAGCGCCCCGGCACGGGTGCCGGGGCCGAGGGTCGTGGCGACGGCGTTCCTCGGGCTCATGCCGTCGGATCTCGACCCTGTGGTTCCGGAGGACACCGCGTGGCACGACGTCGATGCGCTGCCCCGCACCGCCTTCGACCACGCCGACATCGTGCTAGACGCCCGCGAACGGCTGCGCGCCAAACTCAGCTACACCAACCTGGGTTTCGCGCTCGCGCCACGAGAGTTCACGATCTCGACGTTGCGGGACCTCTACTCCGCCGCGCTCGGTCACTCCATCTCGGCCACGAACCTGCAACGTGTCCTCGCCCGCCGGGGAGTGCTGGTGCCGACGGGCCACACCGCGTCGCCGGGGCGGACAGGCGGGCGTCCCGCGGCGCTGTACCGGTTCGCACACCACGACCTGCGCGTGACGGACCCGTTCGCGGTGTTCCGCCCTCCCGCCTCTCCGAGGGGCCGCTCGCGAACGCGCGGCAGGACCGCCAAACCCGTAACGTGAGGACGTGACTCACTCGGAAGGACGCGACAGCCGGCCGACTGCCGACACGACCCTGCCTCTCTTCCCCTTGCACACCGTGGCACTACCCGGCGTGCACCTTCCGTTGCACATCTTCGAACCCCGTTACCGTCAGCTCACCATCGATCTCGTCACCGAGGTCGTGCCCGACCGTCTCTTCGGTGTCGTCGCGATCCGCAACCCCGCCATCGGCGAGGTCGATCAGCTCGAACACGTCCACGCCACGGGCTGCGCGGTGCGGTTGCGCGAAGCACGCCGCCTCCCTGACGGCCGTTTCGACATCGTCGGCACGGGACACCGCCGTTTCCGGCTACTCGCCATCGACGGCGGCTCCGCGCCGTACCTGCGCGGCGACGTCGAATGGGTCGATGACGAACCGCTGCCGGAAGGCTCGGACGAAGCAGAGGAGGCCGTCTCCCGGCTCGCCGACGCGGGAAGAGCCGCACATCGCCGGTACTGCTCCGTGGCGTGGGAGTCCGAGGGCTGGGAGTCACCGCCGCGCGACCTCGACCCCACGTTGCTGGCCTACCGCCTCGCCTCCGACTGCATCCTCCCCCTCGCCGACCGGCAGGAGCTCCTCGAAGAGCGGCATCCGCTGCGCAGGCTGCGGTTGACGTGCAGGCTGCTCGCCAGGGAAGCCGCGTTCGTGTCCGAACTGGGCGCTGTGCCACCGCCTGCGCACGAGGTGAACGAGAACCTGCTGCGCCCGAACCTGAACTGACAGCTCTAACCCAGTCGTCTGCCGAGGTCGTCCCGCGCGTTCCAGGCCGCGAGCGTGCCGTACGCGAGCGCGGTGGTGAAAGGCTGGGCGAGTAAGGCCCAGCCCGTTTCCAGCACGGGTGCCCGTTCCACGACGTAGCCAAGGCGCGGCGAGTGCGGCAGGGGGAACGCCGCCTCGGCGAACACCGATCCCATGCGCATCGCCAGCCACGATCCGAGCAGCGAACCGAGAACGGCACCGACGAGCATCACAGGTCCACGACGCGCTCGAAGCAACCACACGATCACGCCGACCAGCAGACCGGCGACGAGGCCGAGCAGAAGGAAGATCGCCAAACCGTCGAACCGGTGCCAGCTCTCCAAGGTGAGGGGCACGAGCTGGTGATCACGCGTCACGACCCGCATGCGCTGCGGTGGCGCGAGCCGCGCCCAGAGCCAGCCGAGTGGAAGCCCGGCGAGGCTGATCAGGGATGCGACACTGAACGCGGGCAGCAGATCGGCCCTGAACACCACGCGCTGGGCACGGCCGGGCGGCTGGGTGAGCGTCGCGTGGTGCCGCTCGGCGTCTGCCTGCTCCGCCAAGTCCACACCCTCCCGCGCGAGCGCCCGCTTCCTCGTGGCGAGCCTAGAACATGCCTCGCCGACCGGTGTGCGCGGCGGGTACGCCTCACCACACAGCCACACAGCCACACAGCCACACAGTCCGGCCTGCGGCAGCGACACCGAGCCTGTCACAGCCACCGCCCGCGCGAGCGCCGTCACCGCGACAGTGTGGCCGCCTCTTCCCGTGTCCGGCTGACAACGGTCCCGTCCGGCCGCGCGGAGCGAATCGTGGCCGTCGCCGCTAACCGGTGGTCGCCCTGGGCGTCGTGGAGGAGATGTCGCCGTGCCTGCTGCACCGGGCGGTCCATCCGCTCGGCATCACCTGCACCACCATGCGCCTCGCGCACTCGGAGCAGTAGCGCGGTGGTTCGAGGGCGGTGCGCGGAGTCCGGCACACCTCGTGGCCCGACGCGGACAGCAGTCCGCCGCAGTGAACGCAGTACACCGTCGTCATGCTGTCTCTCTCACAGGCTGTCGCTGAGTGCCTTGATCGGCATCTTCAAGTCGCTGAGCATGTCGAGGTCCTGCTGGGCAGGTCGGCCGAGGTTCGTCAGGTAGTTGCCGACGATGATCGCGTTGACACCACCGAGAATCCCTTGCTCTGCGCCGAGATCTCCGAGTGTGAGTTCACGTCCGCCCGCGAACCGCAGCATCGTCCTCGGCATCGCGAGCCGGAACGCCGCCACGACGCGCAGCGCGTCCTTGCCCTCCACGATGTCGAACGACTCGTACGGAGTTCCCGGCTGCGGGATCAGGAAGTTCATCGGAACCTCGTGCGGGTCCAGCTCGGCCAACTGCACCGCGAACTCGGCGCGTTGTTCGAGTGACTCCCCCATCCCGATGATGCCGCCGCTGCACACCTCCATGCCCGCGTCCCGCACCATCCGCAGGGTTTCCCAGCGTTCCTCCCACGTGTGCGTGGTGACGACGTTGGGGAAGTGGGACCTGGCGGTTTCGAGGTTGTGGTTGTAGCGGTGCACGCCCATGTCAACGAGTTCGTCAACCTGTTCCTGCGTCAGCATGCCGAGCGAACACGCGATCTGGATGTCGTTGCCGGAGTCACGGATCGCCTTGATCCCGTCACGGACCTGCGACATCAGGCGAGCGTCCGGGCCTCGGACGGCGGCCACGATGCAGAACTCGGTCGCGCCGGTGGCCGCGGTTTCCGCCGCGGCCTTCACCAGGCCGGGGATGTCGAGCCACGCCGCACGGACCGGCGTCGGGAACCGGCCGGACTGCGAGCAGAAGTGACAGTCCTCGGGGCAGCCACCGGTCTTGACGCTGACGATGCCCTCGACCTCGACCTCGGGACCGCACCAGCGCATCCGCACGTCGTGCGCGAGCGACAGCAGGGCGGGGATGTGCTCGTCACCGAGGCGGAGCACGTCGAGCACCTGCTCCTGCGACAACCCGGTGCCTTCCTCGAGCACCTGTTGACGGGCGACGGTGAGGATCTCCGACTCCGTGGCTGCGGCCGTCACGACATCTCCTTCGGCTTGCTGGGTGTTCTGGACGAGTCTGACGGACGAGGTCCGTACGGCACAGCGATGTACGTCACGTCCCCGTGGCCGCCGCGGCACGGGCGAACCGGTCGGGGTCGAACGTGCCGCCAAGCCACGGTGCCAGTCCCCTGCGCGCCTCGTCGAGGAACTCGGGTCTGCTCGCCGAGGTCAGCCCCTCCGGCAGCGCTCCGAGCAGCGGCGCAGCGGCGGCCACGGGGAGATCGGCGGTGTTGCACCTGGCGGCGAGGTCTGGTTCCGACGGCCAGGCGCCGATCACGACACCGAGCACGTCGAGCCCCCGGCTGGTGGCGACCTCCGCGGTCAAAGCTGTGGCGTTGAGCGTACCGAGCCCGGCCTCCGCCACGACGACCACGGGAGCACCGAGTGCCCACGCGACGTCGGCGAGAGTCCCTCCCGTTGCGTCGAAGCGCACGAGCAGACCGCCAGCGCCCTCCACGAGCACCAGATCGTGATTCTCGTGGAGCCGGGCCGCCGCGGCCGCCGCGTCGGCCGGTGTCACCTCCGGAAGGCCGCTGCGCCGCGCGGCGGCCTCCGGCGACAACGGGTCGGGATAGCGACGCAGCTCGCATGTCGTCACGTCGCCGGAAAGGCGACGCACCTCGGCGAGGTCGCCCGGCTCACCCGGCGCGACACCCGTCTGCGCCGGCTTGAGCACGGCGACGCGCTGACCGGCGTCGGCCGCCAGCGCGGCCACGGCCGCAGTCACCACGGTCTTGCCGACGCCGGTTCCGGTTCCGGATACCACCAGCACGGTCACGGCAGCGACACTAATACCGAAGACAGAGGTGCTCTCACCCGGTGTCACCCCGCCCTCACACCGGCAGGCTGGAACACGCCAGTGCCGGAGTCGAGCAGATACACCTGGGCCGCCCCGACGTCGAAGTACATGCCGGTCAGCACAAGGCGGCCCGCTCGTTCCGCCTCGGCCACCGCCGGATCGGCCCGTAGGTGATCCAGCTGTTGCAGAACGTTGTGCAGCGCGAGTGCGTCGGCCTGCGCCTCCGGGGCCTCGCCTTCCAGCAGCACGGGAGGCCCTTCTCTCCAGCGACGCACAGAGGGCTCGCCGTGCGACAACCATTGCCGCACAGCGGGAAGGCGGTCCCCGTCCCTCGAGAGGATCGCCGTCATCGCCCCGCATGACGAATGGCCGCAGACCACGATCTCGCGGACCTTCAGCACCGCGACGGCGTACTCGACGGCCGCGCCGACGGACCTGTCCACGCCGTCGTGACAGCCCGAACTCACCGGCACGAAATTGCCGATGTTGCGGACGGTGAAGAGGTCACCCGGACCGCTCGTAGTGATCACGTTGGGCACGAGCCGGGCGTCGCTGCATGTGATGAAGAGCGTGTGCGGCGTCTGCTCGGACGCAAGACGCATGAGCGTGTCCCTCACCAGCGGAGCCGTACGCCACTGGAATTCCGAGGTTCCCCGGTGCAATGGGCGGTGCCGCTGCTCCGGGATGTCCATGCCGTGCTCTTGTGCCATCCACTCCGACCACGGCGCCAGCCAGCGAGGCTGCACGCGCTTCGCCTCCTGCCTGCGCACCGTGGGTGAGCGGGACCTGCCGTTGCCGTACCAAGGGTGGCCGATCTCGTCGATCACAACGGTGCCTCCCGCCCGCTCGTACCCGTGCTGCCAGCCGGAAAGGCAGTCGAACGCGGCGTGATCGAGGTAATCGACCACCAGCTCCAGCCTCACCGTCCGATCCGGTGGGATCGCTCCCAGCACCGCCGACAACCGGGGCACGGAGAGGAACGTCAGCACGCCCTCCACGACGATGCGGTGGTGCTCACCCTGGTCGATCACCTGGATGCCCGACCACATCGTGCGCCGCAGCATCAGCACCAACGACAGGGCCACACCGATGAGCACACCGGTGAGCAGGTCGATCGTCACCACCCCGAGCAGGGTGACGAAGTACAACGGCAGGTCGCCGTGGCCCCGCACCGTGCGGACCGTGCGGAGGTTCACCAGCTTCGCGCCGACATAGGTCAGCAGACCGGCGAGCGCGGCGAGCGGAATGCTCTGGATCAGCTCCACGAGTGCCACCGTGAACAGCAGGACCCACATCCCGTGGAGCACAGCCGATGCGCGGGTCCGGGCTCCTGCCGCGACGTTGGTGGAGCTGCGCACGATCACCCCGGTGACCGGCAGGCCGCCCAGCGCACCCGAGGTCATGTTGGCCGCGCCCTGCCCGACGAGTTCCCGGTTGAGGTTGGCCCTCGGTCCTGTGTGCATGCGATCCACCGCGACGGCCGACAGCAACGTCTCGACGCTGGCGATCAGCGCGATCGTGACGACGGCGAGACCGAAGTCGAACCAGCCCGAGGACGGCAGTTCGGGAAGGAAACCGATCGCGAGGAGATCACCGGGAAGTTCGACACGGGCCACGGACACGTCGGCGAGCACCGCGACGACGGTGACCATCGTGATGGCGGCCAGCGGAGCGGGAATCCGCGTGACGGGCCGGGGAAGGCGCGGCCACAGCAGCAGCACCGCGATCGTGGCGATCCCGATCACGGCCGCCGTGTCGTGGTGCCCGGCGATCTGGCCCGGCAGTTCGGCGAGGTTGTCGATCGCCGAACTCTGCGGGGCTCCCCCCAGAATCACGTGGAGCTGGCCGAGCACCAGTGTGACACCGATACCGGCGAGCATGCCGTGCACGATGGCCGGCGCGATGGCAAGGGCGGCTCGGGCCACCCGGCTCAAGCCGAACATAATCTGAAGCAGTCCCGCGCACACCGTGATGGCGCACGTGACCGCCCAGCCGAACTCGGCGATGGTCTCGGCCATCACCACCGTGAGCCCCGCGGCGGGGCCGCTCACCTGGAGCCGGGACCCGCCGAGGGCACCGGCCACGATCCCGCCGACGACGGCGGCCACGACACCGGCGACGATCGGTGCGCCTGACGCCAGCGCGATGCCGAGTGACAGCGGAACCGCGACGAGGAAGACGACCAGTGAGGCGGGAACATCGTGGCGCAGCACGGTTTTCCACCTGGCTCGACGGTGACGATCTCCGCCAAGCTGACCACTGTGGACACTGCGTGGTCCCTCGCCGTCGGCGCGGTCGGCTGCCTCCGGGGCGCCTGCCATGGTCAACCTCCTGGGCTGTCGTGGGCCGGGCTCAGGCATCAGGTAACAGCAGATCCGCCGGAATGTCCGCTATCGGAAAGGGTTTTCAGGTTCTCCCACGAGTTCCGCCGTGACGAAGCGGGATTGTCCCTGTGGCCGTCGTCGCAGTGACGTGGTCCAGCTCTCACCCGATTCGCGACGCCCCACGCCACCCTCGTGCCTCAGAGTGGCGATCTCCACCCGCCCACGCAGCGGGATCGGACCGATCGAGTGTTTTCCTGTGAGGCTCTCCCAATCCAGGCGTGAATGGTGCCGTTCACACCCCGGATCAGCGCAAGCGGCTGTCACGACACCTCGGCGGCGGCCACCATCGCCTCGGCCACCACAGCGAGGTCGGCGTCGGACATGATGTACGGCGGCATGGTGTAGATCAGGTCGCGGAACGGCCGCAGCCACACGCCCCGCGAGGTCAGCGCCTCGGTCGCCGCGGCCATGTCAACGGCGTGGTCGAGCTGCACGACCCCGATGCCACCGAGCACCCTGACATCGACGACGCCCTCCACATCCGCCGCAGGCGCGAGCCCTTCGCGCAGCGTGCGCTCGATGCGCCGCACGTCGTCGCGCCAGGTTCCGTCGGCCAGCAGGCCGATCGACGCGTTCGCGACGGCCGAGGCGAGCGGGTTGCCCATGAACGTGGGCCCGTGCGCCAGCACCGGGACCTCACCGCGCGAGATGCCTTCGGCGACCTCCGTGGTGCAGAGCGTCGCCGCCATCGTGAGATACCCGCCGGTCAGCGCCTTGCCGACGCAGAGCACGTCCGGGGTCACACCCGCGTGTTCCGCCGCGAAGAACGCGCCCGTCCTCCCGAATCCCGTCGCGATCTCGTCGAACACCAGCAGCACGTCGTTGGCCCGTGTGATCTCGCGGAGCAACCGCAGGTAGCCGGGGTTGTGGAACCGCATGCCACCGGCGCCCTGCACCACCGGTTCCACGACGACGGCCGCGAGTTCGTCGGCGTGCTCCTCCACCGTTCTCGCCAGGACATCGGCGTACGACTCGTCGAGAGGAGCGTCGAAGCCAGGCGGAGGTGCCTGCACGAACACCTGCTCGGGCAGCACACCCCGCCAGAGGGAGTGCATGCCGCCCTCCGGGTCGCACACGCTCATGGGGTGGAACGTGTCACCGTGATAGCCGCCGCGCCAGGTGAGCATCCGCGTCTTACCAGGGCGCCCTGTCGAACGCCAGTACTGAAGGCACATCTTGAGCGCGACCTCGACGGACACCGAGCCGGAATCGCACAGGAACACGTGCTCGAGCCCGTCGGGGGTCAGCTCGACGAGCGCCTTCGCCAGCCTGATCGCGGGTTCGTGTGTCAGCCCGCCGAACATGACGTGGCTCATCCTGCCAGCCTGCTCGGCCAGCGCCGCGTCGAGAACCGGGTGCCGGTAACCGTGGATGGCGGCCCACCACGACGACATCCCGTCGATGAGCTGCCTGCCGTCGGCCAGCCGCAACCGCACGCCCGACGCCTCCTCCACCAGCAGCGGCGCAACGGTGGCCGGCATGGGACCGTACGGGTGCCACACGTGGTGGGCGTCGAGGCGCAGCAACTCGCGGATCGCGGGATCGGACGTCATGCCAGGCACCTTACGACTCGCCCGATACCGTGGTGACATGCCGACCAGCGCCCGCTTCCGGCCCATCACGGTCGAGCGTCTGGTGACCGAACTCGCCGACCGCATCGCGGGCATCGCGGAACACCGCATCCGGACCCGTGTGCTCATCGACGGCGCGGACCTGGCGACCGACGCCGCGGCTCTGGCCGACGCACTGGTCGATCCACTACGGGTGCGCGGTCACGACGTGCTGCGGGTATCGGCGCACGACTTCCTGCGGCCCGCTTCGCTGCGGTTCGAACGAGGACGGCGTGACCCCGACGTGCGCTACGAGGACTGGCTCGACGTCGCGGGACTGCGGCGTGAGGTCCTCGACCCGCTTGAGGTGTCGGGCACGGGACACGTCCTGCCCGCGCTGTGGGACGCGGCACGCGACCGTGCTTTCCGCCTGCCGAGGACCTCCGTTCCCGACGGCGGTGTCGCGGTGCTCGACGGGGAACTCCTGCTCGGGCAGGGACTTCCCGCCGAGCTCACCGTGCACCTGTGGCTGTCCCCCGGCGCGCTGCGACGGCGGCTGCCCGAGGACGCGCGGTGGGCACTACCCGCCTACACGCGCTACGACACCGAGGTGCGGCCCTCGGAGCAAGCGGATGTCGTCGTGCGGGTGGACGACCCTCGGCGTCCTGCGGTGCGGGAAAGCTGAGACCCCGCGGGCGCTCAGCCGGCCGAGCGCCCGCTGTGCCGCAGCCGCAGGCCCGCGGCCCTGCCGAACGTGCGCTGCCCTGCGAGCAGGTCCGAAAGCCGCCGCGCGAGGACGTCCCACCGCCAGTGCTCGCTGACCCACCGCCTTCCGGCCTCGCCCATACGGCGGGCACGCACAGGGTCCGCGAGCAGCGCGGCGAGCGTGTCCACGAGCTGGCTGAGTTCCCTCCCGTTCACCACGTGCCCGGTGACCTCGTCCAGCACCGTCTCCGGTGCGCCGCCTGAGTCACCCGCGACCACGGGCAGGCCCGTCGCCGATGCCTCCAGGTAGACGATCCCGAGGCCCTCGACGTCGAGCCCCTTACCGCGCGTGCGAGCGGGCATGGCGAACACATCGCCCGCGGTGTAGTGCGCGGGGAGTTCCTCCCACGGCACCGAGCCCGTGAACACGACGTGGTCCGCGACGCCGCACTGCTCGGCGAGTTCCGTCAGCGCACCCCGGTAGGGGCCGCCTCCGACGAGCAGCAGCACCGCACCCGGAACGCGCCGCCGCAGCTCGGGAAGGGCCCGCACGAGCATGTCCTGTCCCTTGCGGGGCACCAGCCGTGACACGCACACCACCGTCGGCCGGTCGGAGAGCCCGTAACGTTTCCGCAGTTCAGAGCGCGCGGCGTCGTCGGGCCGGAAAAGCTGGGGGTCCACACCGGACGGCAGGTGCTCAAGGCCGGCCAGCGGGCCGAACGCCGACGCGAACCGGCGCCGGGTGTAGTGGCTGACGAATGTGAGCACGTCGGTGGTGGAGCCGATCCGGCGCAGTGCCTGGCGCGCCAGCGGCAACATCGACCACCCGACCTCGTGCCCGTGAGTGGAAGCGACCACCCGATCGGCACCGGCCCTGCGCAACGGCTCGGACAGCAGCGCGAGAGGAGCTGCGGCACCGAACCAGACGGTCTCGCAGTTCCGGGAACGCACGAGTTCCGCCGCGCGCCGCAGCACGTCGGGAGTGGGAAGCATGAGAGACGTGGGATGGCGGACCACCTCGAAAGGCTGTGCCGCGTCGAACTCGGGATGCGACCCCGATTCGCGCTCCCACGAGGGGGCGTAGACCACCAGGTCGTCCGAGGGCAACCGGGTGGCCAGCGAGTGCAGATACGACTGGATGCCCCCTGGCCGGGGCGGGAAGTCGTTCGTCACCAGCAACGTGCGAGGCATGGTGCGAGACTATCCCGCCCCGGTGGGGGCGCTGGCGCCGTGCCGGACCTCAGGCGACCCGGCGAGCGCCGCTGTACTCGGCCTGAAGCGGCGCGACCTTGACCACGTCACCCGTGGTGGGCGCGTGCACCATCTGGTCGTTACCGATGTAGATGCCGACGTGGTAGACCGGCGACCCGTAGAACACCAGGTCGCCCGGCTGGAGCTGCGACCTCGGGATCGCGGTCCCGTAGGTCGATTGCTGGCCGCTGGTGCGCGGGATGCTGATGCCGGCCTGCGCATAGGCCCACTGGGTCAGCCCCGAGCAGTCGTAGCTGTTCGGGCCCGTCGCGCCCCACTCGTACGGCTTGCCACGCTGGCTCAGCGCGGCGTTGATCGCGGTCTGTGCCGCAGCGCCCGAAGCGGGGATATTGCCGGGATCGGGGCCGGTGTCCTGCTGCTGGGCCTTGTCGGCCTCACTGAGCCGGTTCGCCTGCGCGGCGACCTCGGCCTTCTGCTCCTCCAGCTTCTCCTTGCGGTCCTTCAGGTCCGCGGCGATCTCGGCGGCCTTGTCCTTGGCCTCCTTCGCCTTCTGCTGGGCCGTCGCGGCCTCGGTTCTGCTCGCCTCCGCCCTGTCAACGGCACCCTTGAGCGCGCCGAGCGCCCGGTTCTTGTCCGCCGCGAGGAGATCGATGGCCGAGGAACGGTCGAGGAAGTCCTGCGGCGACTCGACCGTGAGCAACGCCGACAGCTTGTTCAACTGCGCGCCGCTCGTGAACGACGCGCCCGCGAACCGATCGACCTCCTTCCTGAAGACCTCTTCGTCCTCGCGTGCCTTCGCCTCCGCTTTCTTGGCCTTGCTCAGAGTCTTGTTGAGCTCGTCGAGCTCTTTCTCCTTGGCCTTGAGGTCCTCCTGCGCGGTGAGGTACTCCTCATTGAGCTTCTGCGCCTTGACGGCGAGTTCCCGGTACTTCTCCAGTGCCTCGGAAGCGCTCTGCGGTTGCGCGGGGGCGGGGACCGCGGGTGTCGCCGTCGCCGGCGTCTGGGCGAAGGTGACGACCGCGATCACGGCACAGGCCGCCAGCGCTCCCGACACCACACGTTTCACGGGATGCGACCGCACGTCGCGTGTGTCTCCTTTGCTCTCCGGCCGCCCGCCGGGCACCGTCGGCGACGTGCACACACCGGCGTGCCGGAGAACGTCATGACGCATCGAAGATCGCAATGCTGAATTCTCAGGCGAACCGGCGCGACATTGTCGCTTCGGGTCCGGCACAGCTCCCCGACAAGCTGTTTCGGCGGCGATCTCGCGTCGCCGCCCCCGGTGGAACGGCTACCTGGCGCGAGATCTCGGCCAGATTACGAAAGAGTGTTCAGCGCGTCCACCAACCCAGCGGAGGGAATCGGTGACCGTCCGTGCGTGAGCGTTCGGACCTGCACCTCGTCGCAAGATGTGACCAGCGCAACACGTAGGCCTTGTCAAGCCAACTACCGTTCACCTGATCGGATGGACCGCTCAACGAAAAGGCTTGGCGGACAGTGATCACGACGCCCCCGTGAATTCGTCCGACCCACCGCGGAATCCGGCCCCTGGACGTCACGCGACGGCATGCCGCAACGACGGCACCATTCCTCCCTCCGCGAGAAGCGAAATGGCCCGCAGTTCCTCCGAACTCCAGTGCATCGGCCCCTCCGCATCGACGACCACACCGACAACACAGTTCGCGCAATCGCGATCGCGGAACACGCACCGACGACAGTCGATGGTCACCACGGCCGAATCACGCCCGGCTCCGCCGACGGCTTCAACGGTTCCGCTGGATTTCTCGACCTCGTTCATGGGAATCAGCCTACGAACGACTCCGACAATTTTCGTTCACGCGGCACTTCACCTGCCGACGTACTCCCAGTGCCACGGTTCCTCACGGGGACTGCCCTCCTGAGCCCAGCGCGGAAGCAGCCACCCGAAATGCCTCGCATGCGCACGCATCCAGCGATGTTCGTCCGTGCCGAACGTTTCGACACCACCGCAGAGATCCACCGCGAGCCCCCAACCGTGAGTGCTCGTTCCCGGAGTCGCGGACAGTTCCGGTTTCCTCCGGTGCAGTCCCAACTGCATCTCCAAGGTCCGATAGGAATCCGTCAGGCACAACGGCTCGCCGAGTGCGTCGGAGTACGCCTCGGAAAGGGAGACAAGATCGCGGGCGGCGTCGCACCGCAACGCATGAGGCTCCTCGTCGAGAGGGCACAGCACGCCAGTCGGAATGAGCCCGTTGGGATAACCGGCCCAGCCCCGCCGCGCCGGATCAGGGCCGCCACCACCGGCACCGTCGGCGCCATCGGCTCCCCCGGCACCGCCTTTCAGAGGCCGGATTCCCCCGCAGTGCCATGACAGTGAGCCGGAGTCAGGAGGCATCGGCCTGCTCGGTCGCGTACCGAGGCTCGGCCGCACCACGTCCAGCACGGCGTCGTGGCCGGGCAGAGCCGCCACCACCACCGCGGCCGAGAGCGCGTCGGCGACCACGACCTCATCCTCACCGACGACGATGCCCACAGACTGGACGCCGTACCGCTCGGACCCCAGCACGACGAGATCACCAGGAGCGGCATCCTCGACCGCGACGCTCCGCCCCGTCGCCCACTGCGCCGCCGCCGATCCGGGCACGTCGAAACCCACCCGCCGGTACAGCGCGTGAACCAGCCCGTCACAGGAGAACGACTCCGGGCCATCACCGTCGGCCGCGTACGGGGACCCGACTGCGTCGAGCGCTCCCAAGACGACGACGGACACCTCCCTCGGCACCACCAGCGCACCCGCGTCCGGAGCCCACGCAACCCCACGCCGCCCGTCGCCTTCGGAACCGGGAACCGGCCGCAGCCCAGGGGGAAAGCGGCTTTCGTCGAGCAACGCCCGCGCAGGCGGGAGCCGGACACCGGCACGGTCGAGGACGCGAAGATGCTCGCGCCACTGTCTCGCCACGTGTTCACCGGGAAGGATCTCCGCCACACCGCCCACAGCGCTCACCCGGCTGTCCCGAGCCGCAGGCGAAGCCTCGGGGCGAGGTGCCGTCCACAGCGAGACCAGAACGACCAACGACAGTGACACTCCGAGTGCGCGCATCCCGCCTCCGTCACCGTGGGCACGACCGTGACGAGGGGGAATACCACTCCGGCACGCGTCGGAACGTGCGCGGCCGGACCTGTCAGACGCGCCCCAGCCGCGTCAGCAGGACGGCGGCGGGAACGGCGTGAGCTCCGGACGAGCACACCGAGGCCACCACGGCCTGATCCGACGTGGCGACCACCATGGGACGGCCATGGGGCTCCGACCGCACGAGCGTCCGGATCACGTCGTCGGCAAGCACGCCGGGATCGGAGAACAGCACCCGGACGTTCCTCGGCCCCGCAGCCGGAATGGAGGTGACGTCGGCGCCGTCGAAAACGACCGTGATCTCGGCACGAGTCCGCGCCGCGAGCGCTCCGAGCTGGCGCACCAGCCGCTGCCGTTGCTCCGCGAGCGAGAGCTCTGGGTAGCCGGTCTTGGTGATGTTGTAGCCGTCCACGATCACATGCACGCCCGGCAGCGCGAGGAGCGTGTCCAGCGTCCTCGGTTCCGAGACCCGGCCACCGCGTCTGCCCGCGTTGGCGCCGCGCACCGTGTCGGCGGGCCGCCTTGGCGTGCTGCCGACCGACAGCTCCCTCCGCAACCCGTCCACCGCGCCACTGAGCGTGTCGAGCAGCATGGACAGCCGCACCTCGTCGGCGTCCCGCGCCTCCCTTGCCGACTGGCGGGCCGCCTCGGCCTCGGCCATCGCCCGCTCCGCCATCGCCCGCTCGGCCTCGGCCTTCTGCCGCTCACGCTCCCAGCGCGCGGTGAGAGCTTCGATCTCGGCGTCCCGCTCCGCCTCCACGCGTTCCCGTGCCGCGACGGCCTCTGCGGCGGCGTCCTTGGCCTCGCGCACCACGACACCCTGCTCACGCAGCCGGCCGCGTAGCTTCACCACCTCGTCCTCGCGCTCGGTCCTGGCGCGTTCGACCGCCGCACGAGCGTCGTCCAGCTCGGCCCGCAGCCTGCCGATCTCCTCCTCCAGCCGCCGCACCCGTGCCACGGCGGCGTCGCGTTCGGCGCGCAGCGCGGACGCCTCGGTGTGACGCGCCACCAGCCGCACCCGGGAGGACGCGCTCGACTCGCCGAGCAGCACGGCAGCCGCGGCCGCCGCAACGGCGTCCTCGTCATTGGGATTCAGCGCATCGACGCGGTGCTCGCGCAGCCACTCCAGTACCGCGGTCCGGAACCGGGTCGAGTCCCGGAGCGCGGTCAGCAACGCCGATCCGCCCAGCCTGGCGCGTTTGGCAGGCGCGAACCGAGCGACCGGCCTGAGCTGGCGCGGAACGTCATCGCCGGGCAACCGCCCGAGAGCGGCTGCCGAGAGCTCGGCCACCCTTTCCCTGACCGGCTCGGGAAGACCGAGCCAGTCAACGGGTTCCGAGGACTCGGCCGGAGACTCGTCCCCCTCCGCGTGCGCGGGCCGGGCAGCCGCGCCGACGGGACCTCCGTCGGCTGACGGCGTTCCCGAGGACTCCTCCTCGGAACGCTCGGGGTACGCGGACGACGACAACATCGGTCCAGCTTAGGTTCTTCACGATCCAACCGCGCACTCGATTCGCCCACGACTCCGGTCACAAACCCGCCACACGGGCGCGGCGACTGTCGGTAGCGCTGCCTAGGGTGTCCGCTCATGCAGCTTGCGTTCGACGAGCTGGGCACTCCCCTGCGCGAGGTCACCTTCGTCGTTGTGGACCTGGAAACCACCGGCGGCGCTCCGGACGGCGGCAACATCACCGAGATCGGCGCCGTCAAGGTCAGAGGTGGCCGGGTACTCGGCGAGTTCGCGACCCTGATCAATCCGGGCACCTCCATCCCGCCGCAGATCGTGGCACTCACCGGCATCACAACCGCGATGGTCCACCACGCTCCCCGAATCGAGGAGGTCCTTCCCTCGTTCCTCGAATTCGCCGACGGCGCGGTGCTGGTGGCCCACAACGCCGGATTCGACACGTCGTTCCTCAAGGCTGCGTGCGGCAGGCACGGCTACGCCTGGCCGAACCCCACGGTGCTGTGCACGCTCAAGCTCGCGCGCAGGGTGTTGCGGCGAGAGCACACACCACGGCGGAGTCACCGGCTCTCCGCGCTCGCCGCCCTGTTCGGCTCCGCGACCACACCGAACCATCGCGCCCTCGACGACGCCCGAGCATGCGTGGACGTTCTGCACGGCCTCCTTGAGCGCGTCGGTTCACTCGGGGTGCAGTCGCTGGAGGAGCTGCTCGACTACCTTCCCGACATCACACCGGCGCAACGCCGCAAGCGTGATCTCGCCGCGGGCTTGCCGGAACGCCCCGGCGTCTACCTGTTCCGCGGCCCGTCCGACGAGGTGCTCTACGTCGGCACCGCGAGCAACCTCCGCCGCAGGGTGCGGCAGTACTTCACGTCGTCCGAAAGCCGTGGCCGCATCAAGGAGATGGTGGCACTCGCCGAGCGAGTCGAGGCCGTCGAGTGCGCGCATTCCCTCGAAGCGGCCGTGCGGGAACTCCGGTTGCTCGCCGCACACCGGCCCGCGTACAACCGCCGTTCCCGCAATCCCGGCAAGGTGTGGTGGGTGGTGCTCACCGACGAGCCGTTCCCGCGCCTGGCCGTCGTCCGCCGTCCCCGCGACGGAGCGTTCGGCCCTTTCAGCTCCCAGGCAGGCGCGAAGGCCGCTGCCGCCACGCTCGCCGACATCGCCGTGCTGCGCACCTGCACGCCGCGCATTCCCGCCACCGGCGCGTCGAGCCGTCCCTGCGTGCTGGCTGAGCTGGGCAGCTGCGGGGCTCCCTGCGCGGGAGAACAGAGCGTGGACGAGTACCGGCCGTCGGTGCGCCTGGTGTCCGGCCTCGTGAACGGTACCGATGCCACAGCGCTCGCCCTCGGCAGCGCCAAGCTGGCCGAGATCGCCTCGGCTCACCGCTTCGAGCGCGCGGCCCGCCGAAGGGACGAGCTGGCCTCGCTGCTCCGTGCCGTCGGCAAGCACCATCGGCTTACGGCGCTGGCCGCCATCGGTGAACTCGTCGCCGCCGCACCCGACGGCGCGGGAGGCTGGGAGTTCGCCGTCGTGCGCCACGGCAGGCTCGCCTCAGCCGGTGTCGCCAGGCGCGGCGTGCCGCCGCTGCCGGTGGTCGATTCCCTCGTGGCGGCTGCCGAGACGGTCTTGCCGGGCCCGGGGCCGTTACGGGGAGCCAACCCCGAGGAGACGTTGCTGCTGTGGCGCTGGCTCACGCGACCCGGCGTCCGGCTCGTTCGCACGTCCACGCCGTGGGCCGAACCGTTGCACGGCGCGGGTCGATGGCAGTCCTGGCTGGACGCGGCGGACACGGCGGTTGCGCTGGAGGCTGTCGGCGACGCCGCAGGGTGAGAACGTTCTCCCCCACCCCGTACGCTAACGACGGATTCGGTCCAACCCTCATTCGCCACGAACAGCAAGGAGGCCCCGTTGGTTACCGCGATCGTGCTCATCCACGCCGCGACGGACAGCATCCCGGAGACCGCGCAGGCGATCGCGGACATCGACGGCGTGTCCGAGGTCTACTCGTGTGCGGGCGACGTCGATCTCGTCGCCGTGCTGCGCGTGTCCAGCCACGAGCGGCTGGCCGACGTCATCCCGGGTCGCATCGGCAAGGTGCCCGGTGTGCTCGACACCGTCACCCACATCGCCTTCCGTTCCTACTCCAGCGCCGACACGGAGTCGGCGTTCGACATCGGTATCGACGGCGACTGAGAGCCCGGCAACTCCACACACGAGCACAAGGCCCCCGTCCCCACGGTCGATCGTGGGCACGGGGGCCTTGTTCGTTCAGCGTTCGTTCGGCCTAGTGCTGCCGGGGCGCCGACGCCTGCTCGGGCTGTGGTGCCTCGAGCTCGCCGCCGCCCGCGTAGCCACCCTGCTCGGCCCTCGCGCGTTCCAGCGCGGCGGTCTCCTCCGCCGGGTCCGGCGACCACATCGTGCCCGCCACCGGCTTGCCCGCGGTGCCGAGCTTGTTCATCTTCTTCGGCACCGGAGCGCCCTGGTACTCGAGCGGCACCGGGTGACCGTCGTGCACCGGCCCCAACGGCTGGTGCACCTCGATGAACTCACCGTGCGGCAACCGCTTGATGATGCCGGTCTCCACACCGTGCTCCAGCACCTCGCGGTCGGACCGCTGCAATCCGAGGCAGATCCGGTAAGTGATGTAGTACGCCAGCGGCGGCAGGATCAGCAGCCCGATCCGGCCTGCCCACGTCATCGCGTTCAGCGAGATGTCGTACTTGAACGCGATGATGTCGTTGAACCCGGACAGCTCCAGCACCATGAAGAACGTCAGCGCCATCACGCCGAGGCTGGTCCGTACCGGTGCGTCCCTCGGACGCTGCAACAGGTTGTGGTGCGCGGTGTCCTTCGACAGCTTCCGTTCGATGAACGGATACCCGATCAGCATCGCGAACAGGATGCCCATCCCGATCGCGCCCGCGAAGAACACCGGCGGCACCGTGTAGTTGCCCAGGTACAGCTCCCAGGCCGGGTAGATCCGCAGAATGCCGTCCGCCCACGCCAGGTACCAGTCGGGCTGCGACCCCGCCGACACCTGCGACGGGTTGTACGGCCCGAGGTTCCACACCGCGTTGATCTGGAACAATCCGGACATCAGCGCGATGAAGCCGGTGACGACCGCGAACCACGCACCGCCCTTGAGCGCGAACACCGGCATGATCCGCACGCCGACGACGTTGGTCTCCTTGCGCCGCACGCCGGGGAACTGCGTGTGCTTCTGGTACCACACCAGCGCGAGGTGAGCGGCCACCAGAGCCAGCATCAGACCCGGGATGATCAAGATGTGCAGCGCGTACATCCTCGGCACGATCACCGTGCCGGGGAACTCGCCGCCGAAGAGCGCCCAGTGCAACCAGGTGCCGATCACCGGAACCGAGAGCACGATGCCGGACAGCGTCGCGCGGATACCCGTACCGGAGAGCAGGTCGTCCGGCAGCGAGTAACCGAAGAAGCCCTCGAACATGCCCAGGATCAGCAGCAGCGCGCCAATGACCCAGTTGGCCTCACGCGGCCTGCGGAACGCGCCCGTGAAGAACACGCGGAACATGTGGACGAACATCGCGGCCACGAAGATCAGCGCGGCCCAGTGGTGCACCTGCCGGATGAACAGGCCGCCCCTGACCTCGAACGAGATCTCCAACGTCGATTCGAAGGCCCGCGACATCTCCACGCCCTGGAGGTTGCGGTAAGGGCCGTCGTAGACGACCTCGGCCATCGAGGGGTCGAAGAACAGCGTCAGGTAGATCCCCGAGAGGATCAGGATGATGAAGCTGTACAGAGCCAGCTCACCCAGCAGGAACGACCAGTGGGTCGGGAACACCTTGTTCAACTGGTGTCGCAGACCCTTGGCCATGAGGTACCGCTGGTCGGCGTTGTTCGCGGCCTGTGCGGCGTGCTTGGCGAGCAAGCCGGAGCCCTTCGTCGGCGTAGTGAGTGAGCTCATGACTTGCGCTCCCAATAACCCGGTCCGATCGGCTCGATGAAGTCGTGCCGAGCGATGAAATAGCCGTCGGTGTGCACCGCGATGGGCAGCTGCGGCAACGCGCGGGTCGCCGGACCGAACACCGGCTTGGCGTACTGCAGCATGTCGAACTGCGACTGGTGGCACGGGCACAGCAGGCGGTTGGTCTGCTGCTCGTACAGCGACGCCGGGCAACCCACGTGTGTACAGATCTTCGAGTACGCGTAGTAGGTGCCGAAGTTGAAGTCCTCCTGGCCCTTGCGCTTGACGACCCGCTCGGCGTCCTCGGCGCGCAGCCGGATGAGCATCACGGGGTTGTCGGAGCGCTTGAGCGCGACGGACAGCGCGTGCGAGTCACCGCGTTCGGACTCCCTGAACGGGAACACCGTCTCCATGCCACCCGCGTCGAGATCCTCGGGGCGGACGAGGGAGATCTCCTCCGGGTTACCTGTGTTGCGACGGAGGTAGACGATCTCGCCGGGGTACTGCGGCATCCACCCGGTGTGGAGCAGCGAATCCGGGCTGTCGGGGTTCTCCCACGGGTCCTTGATGAAGCCCGCGAGCGGCAGCGCCACCGTGCCGAGACCGAGAACGCCCGCGCCGAGACCGGCGGTGCGCTTGATCATCGAACGGCGGGCGATCGTGCTGCGCTCTCCCGAGTCGGCGAGCTGGGCGACGAGGGTCTGCCTGTCGATCTCGGCGGAGCCCTTGCCCATGTTGTCGCTGCGCTGTTGCACGGCGAGCTCGTCGGGAACGAACCGCTTCGTGTAGAGCAGGACACCGATCGACAGTGCGAGCACCGACACGCCCAGCGTGATACCCAGCGCCGGGGTGTAGAGGCTGTACCAGAAGTGTCCGTTCTCGTCCGACGGCGGCACGTACTCCGACGGCCACCAGATCAAGGCTCCGAGGAACGCGAGACCCGCGAGCGTGGCGAGGATGAACCACATCGCCACCGCTCGCTGAGCCCGCTTCTCGGCCCTTGTGCCCTTGACCGGCCAGGGCTCGGGGTAGTTGACGATCTCGACCCCGTCCAGCTTCGCACCGAGCCGGACGAGTTCGTCACGGCTCATGGCCGCGAGCTCTTCGTCGCTCGGCCGCTGTTCTGGCCCGTTACCGCTACTCATGCTGTCTGAACCTGCCTCGCTGTGCTCCGCGTGCAGGGCATAAGCCCCTCACCCTTGGCCTTCCCGGCTGAACGCCACCGTGGCTCGACTGGCGCGCTCATCGTTACGCCCTCGAACCGATCCACAGCGTCGCGCCGATCAGCGCACCGATACCGACGACCCAGGCGATCACGCCTTCGGAAGCCGGCCCGAGGCCGCCGAGCGGGTTGCCGCCGGGAGCGTTGTTGCTGCCCGACACCGACTTCACGTACGCGATGATGTCCTGCTTCTCCTCGGGGGAGAGCTGGCGGTCGGAGAACTTCGGCATGTTCTGCGGACCGGTCAGCATCGCGGTGTAGATCTCTTCCTCGGAGGCGGGTTCGAGCGGCGGAGCGTACTTGCCCGCCGACAGCGCACCGCCCTGCCCGGTGAAGTTGTGGCACGACGCGCAGTTCAGGCGGAACAGCTCGGCTCCGCGCGCCGGGTCGGAGCCGCGAAGCTCGGCACCCGACTCCGCGGGGCGCTGCGGACCGCCGCCATTGGCCTGGATGTAGGCGCCGAGCGCGTCGATCTGCTCCGGGGTCAGCTTCGGCGGCTTCCGCGCGGCCTGCGCTTCCTGCCGGACCATCGGCATGCGACCGCTGGAGGTCTGGAAGTACACGGCGGCCTCACCGACACCGATCAGGCTCGGACCGCGATCCTGGACACCCTGGAGATTTTCTCCGTGACAGCTGATGCAGCTGTTGTTGTAGATCTCCTCGCCCTTGCGGATGAGAGCAGGGTCCTCCTGGGCCTGCGCGGTCTGCGGCTCCGGCGCGAACACGGCGTAAAGGCCGCCCGCGCTCAGCAGCGCGACCCCGAGGGCCAGCGTGCCTGCCATCCTGCGACGGAATTTCGTGCGACGACCCGCCCGCCTCTCCGCGGCGTCGGGCTTCTTCTTGAAGAACATCTTCTGCGGCAACCCTTGCTGTCAGTTCGGCCGAATGCTTCGAGGTCAGGGAACGATGTAGATCACCGCGAACAGGCCGATCCACACGATGTCAACGAAGTGCCAGTAGTACGAGACGACGATCGCCGAGGTCGCTTGCGCCGGCGTGAACTTGCTGAGCTTCGTTCGCATCAGCAGGAAGACGAACGCGATGAGACCACCGATGACGTGCAGGCCGTGGAAACCGGTGGTCATGAAGAACACCGTGCCGTAGGCGCCCGACGGGATGGTCACACCCTCGTTGACGAGAGTGATGTACTCGCCGACCTGGCCCGCGACGAAGACCGTGCCCATGAGCAGGGTGATGAGGTACCAGCGACGGAGCCCGAACACGTCACCACGCTCCGCGGCGAAGACGCCGAACTGGCAGGTGAACGACGACGCCACCAGGATGATCGTGAACGGCAGCGCGTACGCGATGTCCAGGTGGATCGGCTCGCCCGTCGCCTCGTTGATGGGCGGCCAGATTCCGGAGTCGTTCTGGGCCTTGACCGTGAAGAACATGGCGAAAAGGCCAGCGAAGAACATGAGCTCGCTGGACAGCCACACGATCGTGCCGACACTGACCATGTTCGGCCGGTTCAGCGAGTGCACTCGCTGGCTGATGGAAGGAGCTGCCGTTGTCACGGCTCGCATTATGTCTCCCCTCGACCGGGCGCCGCAGATCGGGTCCTACGGACGGTCGTGCACGAACGGAAAACGCTACCGAAGCCACCCTGAACCCGCTGGGTAACGAGGGGGTACGACCGATAGCATGAGGCTCGTCACCATCGTCGAGGCGCAAAGGACGCGAGGATGACCGAGCCGGCGAAGAAGATCCTGGTTTTCAGCCACAAGGCGGAGGTGCGCGACTCGATCATCAACGCGGTCGGCAGGCGGCCGGCCGCCGACCTGGGCAAAGTCACCTACGTCGAAGCGGCAGGCGTCGCCGACGTGCTCGTCGAGATGGACTCCGGTGAGATCGACCTCGCCATCCTGGACGGTGAGGCGCAGCCCACCGGTGGTATCGGTCTCAGTCGCCAGCTCAAGAACGAACTGGCCGACTGCCCGCCTATCGTGGTGGCAGTACGCCGCAGGGACGACCGCTGGCTCGCCACCTGGTCGCAGGCCGACGCGGTCCTCGTTCACCCCCTCGACCCGCTCGCTGCGGCCGAGACCGTCGCGGACGTGCTGAGGAACCAGCGCGTGCCCGCGGTCAACGGCTGACCCGGCCGGACGAGATCGGCCGCGGCTCGCTCGTCGAGGAAGAACCCGGACGAGCGAACGCCGCGACACTCGCGCGCCGGTCGATGGCGACACGGCGTGGCAACTGTGATGATCGTGACTCGCCGCGCGGGTCACGTCCGATGAGATCCGCCGGACCACGCCGGTCCCGGCACCGGAGATGAACATGCCTGAGCACACCTGGCCCACCGTCCTCAACCAGCTCATCGAGCGGATCGACCTCTCCGAGGACGCCACGGCCTGGGCGATGGACCAGGTGATGTCGGGCGAGGCCACGCCTGCTCAGATCGCGGGCTTCGCCGTGGCGTTGCGTGCCAAGGGTGAGACCGCGACCGAGATCTCCGGCATGGCACAGGCGATGCTCGCGCACGCGAAGCGGGTGGACCTGCCGATGCGGACGGTGGACATCGTCGGCACCGGTGGCGACCGCAAGGGCTCCGTGAACATCTCCACCATGACCTCGCTCGTGGTGGCCGCGGCAGGCACTCCGGTGGTCAAGCACGGCAACCGCGCGGCCTCGTCGAAGTCCGGCGCCGCCGACGTCCTCGAAGCACTGGGCGTGTCGATCGACTCCGATCCCGACGACGTGCGGCGCTGCGTCGAGGAGATCGGGATCGGGTTCTGTTTCGCACCCGTCTTCCACCCCGCCTACCGGCACACCGGTCCGCCACGGCGTGAGCTGGGTGTGTCCACCGCGTTCAACCTGCTCGGCCCGCTCACCAACCCCGCCCAGCCGTCGTCGGGGCTCATCGGGTGTGCCTACCTCGACAAGGCCCCCGTTCTCGCCGAGGTGTACGCAAGGCGCGGCCACAGCGTGCTGCTCGTGCGCGGAGACGACGGCTTCGACGAGATCACCACCACGACGACCAGCACGGCCTGGGTGGTGTCGGGCGGCAAGGTCCGCACCACGAGCATCGACCCCGAGGCGCTCGGCATCCCGCTCTCGGGCCCCGACGACCTGCGTGGTGGTGACGCCAGAGCCAACGCCGAGGTCGTCAGGGAACTCGTCGGCGGCAAGACGGGCCCGGTACGCGACGCGGTACTGCTCAACGCGGCCGGTGCGCTCGCGGCCTACGCGGGCTTCTCGGACGACCTCACCGCCGACCTGCGAGCCGGTCTGGAACTGGCGACTCGCGCCATCGACTCCGGTGCGGCTGCGGACCTGCTGACCCGCTGGATCAATCGGGGCTGACCCGCTGTCGCGACTGGGCCTTGAGTCTGCCCCGAGGGGAGACGCCACGGTGAGGACATGGACGACGGCTCGCTCTACTCCATCGGTGATCTCGCCCGCCTGACGGGCGTCAGCGTCAAGACGATCCGGCGCTATTCCGATCGGGGGATCGTTCCGCCGACCGACCGCACCCAGGCCGGTTACCGCCGCTACGACGTCCACGCCGCCGCCCGCCTCGCCCTGGTGCGCACCCTGCGGGAGCTGGGGCTCGGCCTGACCGTGATCCGGGAGGTGCTCGACCGGGAGTCGTCACTGACCGAGGTCGCCGCGATGGAGGCCGATGCTCTGGCCGAGCAGATCCGCGTACTCCAGGTGCGGCAGGCGGTGCTGACAACGTTGACGCGGATGGCAGGCCACGAACCGACACCGTGGGAGATCGACCTCATGCATCGAGTAGCCACGCTGTCCGACGCGCAG
The DNA here is from genome assembly GCF_000258175.1 of Saccharomonospora xinjiangensis XJ-54. Taxonomy (NCBI): domain Bacteria; kingdom Bacillati; phylum Actinomycetota; class Actinomycetes; order Pseudonocardiales; family Pseudonocardiaceae; genus Saccharomonospora; species Saccharomonospora xinjiangensis. The sequence goes on from NZ_JH636049.1 coordinate 1,087,210, forward strand.
CGTCGTCAGCTGATCGACGAGTTCCTGGACACCGCACTCGGGGACGGTTTCACCGACCCGGCCCTCGTGGGAATCCGCCGTTCGCTGGTGCCCGAACTCCCCGCCGACCCGAAGCCCGATCAGTTGGAGGCCTGGATCGAGCTGGCAGAGCTGGCACAGGACGACGGGTTCCGCTCACTCATGCGTACGCTCGCCGATCACCACGCGGCCGAACGCAGGCGGTACGACAGCATGCTGCCGCGACCGGACCTGTCGCAGGCCGTTCGCGACCGGGTCGCTCCCGCGATCGACGCGGGACTCGACCCGGCCTCCCCCGTCGCCGACGCCATCCTGACCGACGTCGCGGTGTGCTACGCGACGGCTCTGGGTCTCACCGACGACCAGGACAGCCGAGCTCGGCTGCTGCGCTGGCTCGACGCCGCCCACGACCCGCGACGCGAGCGCTACCTGCACCTGCTCGCCACCGTCAACGGCTGGGCGCCGCCGGAGAGCCTGCGGCCGGTGTTTGCCTGGTGCCTGGCGGCATCACGCGCTCGCGAGCAGTAGCCCGCACACGAAAGTGGGGTCCCGGCGAACCGGGACCCCACTTCGAGGATCGTGGCGACCGTTCTACGGTCAGGTCAGTGGCTCGGACCGGTGTGGTACTCGAACACCAGGCCAGCCACGGTGATCAGCAGCACCACGACGCCCACAATGATCAACCAAGGCTGCCAGAACGCCAGCGCCACGCCCGTCAGAGAGGCCGCCGCGGCAATGCCCACCGGCCAGTAGCTGCCGGGGCTGAAGAAACCGAGCTCACCGGCGCCATCGCTGATCTCGGCGTCCTCGTGGTCCTCAGGACGCGGCTCGATACGCCGGGCCACGAACCGGAAGTAGCTGCCCACCAGCAGCGCGAGCCCGCCCGTCAGCATGAGCGCCACCGTACCGATCGGCTCGATGCCGTCCTCAGTCATCTGGGCGGTGAGCACCGCATAGACGGTCGCGACGACGAAACCGAAGATCGCGACGATGTCGAAAACCCGAGCTTCGACCTTCATGAGCGTGTGTCCTTCTTACTCGATCGCTGGGTCACTTCTCGATCGCCGGGTCAGCCCGACGCCGTCCGCGCGGTGCGGTCGGTCGTGAATGGGCTCGTGGTCGTCGCGACCGGGCTGCACAGCTTCTCGTCGCACCCCTCGCCCTGCATCACCGACAGTGCCTCAGCCGCGGTGTTCGGCTGTCCCGTCTGCGGGTTGATCTGGGTGCGCAGTTCCAGGTACCGGTCGAACTTGTCGGGCGAGAGAGCACGGATCTCGAAGTTCATCATCGCGTGGTAGGTGCCGCACAGCTCGGCGCAACGGCCGACGAACGCACCTTCCCTGTCGATGGTGTTCTGGAACGAGTTGTCCTGGTTGTTCTTGTCCGGGTGCGGCATCACGTCACGCTTGAAGTGGAACTCCGGCACCCAGAACGAGTGAATGACATCGGTGGAGACCAGGTTGTACTGGATCTTCCGATCGGTGGGCAGCACCAGCAGCGGGATCTCGCTCGAACTCCCCACCGTGGTGACGGGCTGGCCGTTCTGGGCCGTGGTGTCCGGATAGGTGAACTCCCAGTTCCACTGGAAACCGGTGACGTCCACGACGACGTCGGGGTCGTCTTCCTTGGCCAGAACCGATTGCTCGGTGACGGTCGTGAAGAAGAACAGCACGCAGACCATGACCACCGGCAGCACGACGACGAACAGCTCAAGCGGAACGTTGTACTGGAACTGCCTCGGCAGGGGCTCGGTCTTGTTCTTCTTCTTGCGGTGGAACGCGACCGTCCAGAAGATCAGTCCCCACACGATCACGCCGACGACGAGCGCGGCGACGACCGACCAGGTCCAGAAGGTACGCATCTTGTCGGCTTCCGGCGTGACACCGTCGGGCCAACCGAACCGCAGAATCTCCTCGCCGGAGCAACCGGTCACCGTCAAAGCGACAAGCGCGGCGAGCGCGGCTAGTTTGCCTGCCCTGCCTCGTCGTGTGCCCCGGGTGCGCACTGGAACGCCCACTCCGTGATGCCTCCTCGCCCGATCCTTGCAACGCATGGGACTCTAGCCGAGACCCGGGACGGCGGCGTCACCGCCTTCCCCGGCATACTTGCGACTTACGACTCAATCTCTCATGAGCAAAGGGTGTGTGAAACGGCGTGTGCGGCCTGCTTGGACTGGTCTGTGGCAGTGAGGATGACGCGGCGAACGCGCGAGACGCCGTCGGCCGCGCCCTGCGCTGCCAGCGGCATCGCGGCCCCGACGAGACCGACACCTGGGCCGATGCGGAGATCGTCTACGGCTTCAACCGACTGTCCGTCATCGACGTCGATCTCTCGCACCAGCCGCTGACGTGGGGCCCCGAGGACAACCCGACCCGGTACACCATCAACTTCAACGGTGAGATCTACAACTACCTCGAACTGCGCGAGGAGTTGGCGAAGGATCACGGTGCGAAGTTCGCCACAGAGGGCGACACCGAGTCGATCGTGGCGGCCTACCACTACTTCGGCCCCGCCGCGGTCGGGCGGCTTCGAGGCATGTTCGCGTTCCTGATCTGGGACTCCGAACGGAAAGTGCTCTTCGGCGCCCGCGACCCGTTCGGCATCAAGCCGCTGTACTACTCCTGCGGCCCGAACGGCGTCGCCTTCGCGAGCGAGAAGAAGAGCCTCCTCGAACTGTCCTCCGCCCTCGGCGTCGAGGACGAACTCGACCGCACGGCTCTGCAGCACTACCTGACGTTGCAGTACGTACCGGAGCCCGAATCACTGCACAGGGGCATCCGCAGGATCGAGTCGGGTACGTCGTTCACGGTGGTTCCCGGTGGAGAACCGAAGATCGAGCGGTACTTCTCCCCCGAGTTCCGCGCACAGCCGGTCTCGGGCCCCTACGGGGTCGCGGCGCTCCACGAGAGCATCGCCGAGGTGCTGCGCGACTCCGTGGCCAAGCACATGCGTGCCGACGTCACGGTCGGCTCGTTCCTGTCCGGTGGCATCGACTCCACCGCCATCGCCGCGCTGGCGAAGGAGCACAATCCGAACCTGATCACGTTCACCACCGGGTTCGAGCGTGAGGGCTACTCCGAGGTCGATGTCGCGGCCGAGTCCGCCGCGGCGATCGGGGTCAAGCACGTGGTCCGCACCGTCTCCGCCGAGGAGATGATGGACACGCTCCCGCTGATCGTGTGGTACCTCGACGACCCTGTCGCTGACCCCGCACTCGTGCCGCTGTGGTTCATCGCGCGCGAGGCCCGCAAGCACGTGAAGGTCGTCCTGTCCGGCGAGGGCTCCGACGAGTTGTTCGGCGGCTACACGATCTACCGGGAACCGCTGTCGCTGGCGCCGTTCGAGAAGGTCCCCGGCGGGGTGCGCAAGCTCATCGGCAAGGCGTCCGGTCTGATCCCCGAAGGCACCAGGGGCAAGGACCTCCTGCGCAGGGGTGCGCTGTCGCTCGAGGAGCGCTACTACGGCAACGCGCGGCTGTTCCGCGACGACCAGCTGAGGCCGATCCTTCGCGCCTTCCGCGAGGGTGTCGGACACCGGGACGTCACAGCGCCCTGGTACGAGCTGTCCCGGGGGTGGGACCCCGTGGCACGCATGCAGCACGTCGATCTCTTCACCTGGCTTCGCGGCGACATCCTCGTGAAGGCCGACAAGGTGACGATGGCGAACTCGCTCGAGCTGCGGGTTCCTTTCCTCGACTCCGAAGTGTTCCGCGTGGCTTCGACGATCCCGCTCGATCAGAAGATCACCAAGGAGACCACCAAGTTCGCGCTGCGCCGCGCGCTGGACGGCATCGTTCCCGCGCACGTGCTCAACCGGCGCAAGCTCGGTTTCCCCGTCCCGATCCGGCACTGGCTGCGGTCCGACATGCACGACTGGGCCAGGGGCATCATCAACGACTCGAAGACGGACGACCTGCTCGACAAGCGAGCCATCCTGGCCATGCTCCAGGAACATCGCGACGGCTCGCTCGACCACAGCAGGCGGTTGTGGGCGCTTCTCGTGTTCATGCTGTGGCACGGCATCTTCGTCGAGCACCGCATTAAGCCCGAGGTTCCCGAGCCGCACTACCCGGTCAAGCTGTAGCACCCGGCTGCGGCGGGCGTCGGACAATGCTCGCCGCGGCTTCCCGGACCCGTTGGCAGACAGCGCCCGCGCTACCACGCCGGCGCTGTCTGCCTCATCACGCCACGACGGTGCTCAGCGCTCCCTCGATGTCGGCGGCTGCGTCGTCACCGTAGGTCTCACCGAGCCGATCCATCGCGGTGCCGAGGTCGAACGCCCATTCCTGGGTGCCGACGGTCTCGAGCACATTCACGGCAACCAGGCATCCCAGCTGCGCCGACCGCTCCAGCGAGAGGCCGTGGTACCTGCCCGCGACGAAACCGGCACGGAAAGCGTCCCCCACCCCCGTGGGGTCGGTGGTCGCCCGTGCCCGCACGGCCGGGACCCGCATCCGTTCGCCGTCGGAATCCACAATCTCGACACCGTCGGCGCCCCTGGTCGTCACCCTGAGGCCGACCCGTGCGAGCACGTCGTCCTCGCTCCAGCCGGTCTTGCGCAGCAGCAGTTCCCACTCGTAGTCGTTGCTGAACAAGTACGCCGCGCCATCGATGAACTGCCGGGTCTGCTCGCCGTCCATCCTGGCGAGCTGCTGCGAAGGGTCGGCCGCGAACACGTAATCACGCTGGCGGCATTCCTCGGCGTGCCTGAGCATGGCCTGCGGGTCATCCGGGCTGATGAGCACGAGGTCGAGCCCACCGAGCCGCTCGGCGACGGGTGCCAGTTCGATCTCGCGTGCCTCGGCCATCGCACCCGTGTAGAACGTCGCGATCTGGCAGAGGTCGTCGTCGGTGGTGCACACGAACCGGGCCGTGTGAGCCACCTCCGACACATGCACGCCGGAGGTGTCCACGCCGTGCCTGCGTAGCCAGGAACCGTAGTCGGCGAAGTCCGCGCCGACGGCGCCGACCAGCACAGGAGAGCGCACCCCGAGCACGCCGAGACCGAACGCGATGTTGGCACCGACCCCACCTCGGCGAACAACGAGGTCGTCGGCGAGGAAACTGAGCGAGACGCGATGCATCTGCTCGGCAACGAACTGGTCGGCGAACCGGCCTGGGAAATGCATGAGGTGGTCGGTCGCGATGCTGCCGCAGACGGCGATGCGGGACGGCGCTGGTGAGTTCACAACGCTCGATTCTGCCGTACCCCGGACACGCCGACTCCCAGAGCGTCCTGCCGCGATCGGACGGCGGGATTCCCTGGGAGCGACGGGTCTGACTGCCGCGCGAGCCGGGCTCCGGCTCGACGGCTCGGTTACCGAGACTTCGAGACTCGGCGACTGAAGGCTCAGTGGAAGGAGTCGCCGCAGGCGCAGGAGCCACCGGCGTTCGGGTTGTCGATCGTGAAGCCCTGCTTCTCGATCGTGTCAACGAAATCGATCTCAGCGCCGTCCACGTAGGGGGCGCTCATGCGGTCAACGGCCACCCGCAGGCCGTCGAAGTCCCGGAACAGGTCGCCGTCCAGCGTGCGCTCGTCGAAGAAGAGCTGGTAGCGCAGACCCGCGCAGCCACCGGGTTGCACGGCGATGCGCAGGTGCATGTCGTCCCGGCCCTCCTGGTCGAGCAGCGCCTTCGCCTTGGCGGCAGCGGCCTCGGTCAGCTTGACGCCGTGCGTGGCCTCGCCGGCGTCGGTGGAGGTGTTGCCGGTCTGCTCAGCGGTCGTCATGACTCTCCCTCACGGTCTTGGTTCAGGCGGGTACCGGCTCCAACACGCCGGGCACCCGTTCTGTTCCCACGGTCCATGGTGTCACATTCGCCGACCGGATGAACATGCCGAGTGTGGGCTGCAATACCCTGGTGAGGTGAGGTTCCTGCGTCGTTCGAGCACCGAAGAGGCCGACACCACCAACGGCACGGCCGCCGAATCCGGCACGGCAGCCGAGGACGGCGCCTCCCCCGCCGGCGCCCGCCGCAAGGGTTACACCCCGGCCAAGGGGCGTCCCACGCCCAAGCGCAGGGAGGCCGAGGGCAGGCGGCGAGGTCCCGTCGCTCCCCCGCCTCGCACCACCAGGGAAGCCATCCGCCGCAGCCGTGAGCTGCGCAAGAAGAACCCGATGGCCAAGGAGGAGCGGCGCGCCGCGACGCGCGAGCGACGGGAACGCATGCTCGCGGGCGACGAGCGCTACCTGCTCCCGCGCGATCGGGGACCGGTCAAGGCCTACGTCCGCGACCTCGTTGACTCGCGCCGCAATGTGCTCGGGTTGTTCATGCCCATGGCCATCGTGGTGTTCGTCACCCTGCTGATCCCGATCATGCAGGTGCAGCAGTACGCGACGTTGCTCACCACCGTGGTACTCCTCGGCATGATCGTGGAGGGTTTCCTCAACGGCAGGCGGATCAGCAAGCGGGTCAGGGAGAAGTTCCCGAAGGAGAACATCAGGGGAGCCTCCATCGGCTGGTACGCGTTCGTGCGCGCCAGCCAGCTGCGCAAGCTCAGGGTGCCGAAGCCCAGGGTGAAGCCGGGCGACCAGGTTGACTGACTGTCACTGACGCCTGCCTTCAGCGTTCACAGCGTGCGAACCGACGTGCGCAGGCCGCGGACACGGCGCCGAGACAACCGAAGTCGTTAGGTTTGCGAAAGAAGTGCCCACTAGGCTGACGCCATGGAGTTTCGTCGTCTCGGCCGCAGCGGCCTTTCCGTCAGTGAGATCTCGTACGGCAACTGGCTCACCCACGCCTCCCAGGTTGAGGAAGAGCAGGCACACGCCTGCATCAAGGCCGCCCTGGACGCGGGTATCACCACCTTCGACACCGCCGACGTCTACGCGAACACCGCAGCGGAATCGGTGCTCGGACGCGGATTGGCCGGGCAGCGAAGGGAAAGCCTCGAAATCTTCACCAAGGTCTTCTGGCCGACCGGACCCAAGGGCCCGAACGACAAAGGCCTCGGACGCAAGCACATCATGGAGTCGGCCCACGCGTCGCTGACGCGGCTCGGCACCGACTACATCGACCTCTACCAGGCCCACCGCTTCGACCACACGGTGCCGCTCGAGGAGACCATGAGTGCGTTCGCCGACCTGGTCAGGCAGGGCAAGGTGCTCTACATCGGAGTCTCGGAGTGGACGGCCGAGCAGATCGCGCGCGGTGCCGCGCTCGCGCGTGAGCTGAAGATCCCGTTCATCTCCAACCAGCCGCAGTACAACATGCTGTGGCGTGTCATCGAGGAGCAGGTCGTGCCGGCCTGCGAGCGCGAGGGGCTCAGCCAGATCGTGTGGTCGCCCATCGCGCAGGGTGTGCTGACGGGCAAGTACCGGCCCGGCCAGCCGCTGCCGGCCGGTTCCAGGGCCACCGATCAGAAGGGTGGCGCGCGGATGGTCGAGCGCTACCTGCGTGACGAGGTGCTCACCCGCGTCGAGAAGCTGCGACCGCTGGCCGACCAGGCTGGCCTGACGCTCGCCCAGCTCGCGGTGGCGTGGGTGCTTCAGAACGGCAACGTCGCGTCGGCCATCATCGGCGCGTCGCGGCCCGAGCAGGTGCATGAGAACACCAAGGCAGCGGGCGTCAAGCTCGACGACGACCTGATGACCGCCATCGATGAGGTCCTCGACGGTGTCGTGGAACGCGACCCCGGCCAGACCAAGAGCCCGATCCTCTGAACAATCGAAGCCGGAGGGGCGTGGCAGCCGCCTGCTCACGCCCCTCCGGCGAGCACCTGCTCCGCGATCACCAGGTCGTGCGGGTAGGTGACCTTGATGTTGCGTTCCTCTCCGCGCACCCAGCGCACGGGGAGCTCGGAGAACCGTTCCATGCACGACGCCGTGTCGGTGCCGGCGAAACCCTCGGCCTCGGCCTGTTCGTAGGCCGCCAGCAGCGGAGCGGCCCGGAACCCCTGCGGGGTCTGCGCCCGCACCAGAGTCGCTGTGTCCGTGCCGGTGACCGTCTCACCGCCGGTGCCTTCCAGCGCCACGATGTCGTCGGCGACGAGACCGGGAAGGGCCGCCCCGTGCTCCCGCGTCACCCGCAACACCTCCGCGATCAACGCCGTGCTCACCAGCGGGCGTGCGCCGTCGTGCAACAGAACCGCGTCAACGGCCCCCGATTCGATACGGCTTTCGAGGTGCCGTAAGGCGAACAGCTCCGATTCCTGCCTGCTCCGTCCACCATGGACTGTCTCGACGGGGATTCCGGCGAGTTCCTCGCTCAGCACGTGTTCCACCAGATCCGAGTCCACAGGCCGGGTCACCAGGACGAGGACGTCGATGCCCTCGACCCGCGAGAACGCCTCCAGTGACCACGACACGACACTGCGACCGGCCAGTGGCAGGTACACCTTGTTGGTCGCAGCCCCCACTCGCGTTCCCGCACCACTGGCCAACACGACTCCGGCCGCCCCCGGCGACGTCCGCCCACCCGCCATGGCGTGATCCTAAAGGCCCCTCCCCCAAGCCTCGTGTCCGCACCTCCTGCACCCGTGTCCGCATTTCCTGCACCCGTGTCCGCATTTCCTGCACCCGTGTCCGCACTGTGAAGTACAAACACCCGTGCACAGAGTGCGGACACGACACCCTGCGTCTCGTGTCCGCATTTCCTGCGCGCGTGTTTGCACTTCCTGCGCGCGGCTCCGCAGCCTGTGAACCCGTGCCGACCGGTGCCGTCGCCGCCCTGGTGCTCGGTACGGTAAGCGCGTGCCTATCGAGTTCGCCGAGGTTCCCCATCCCGGCAACACCCAGCGCAGGACGAGCCTCCCCCGGTTCGGCACGCTCGACACGCTCGGCGACTGGCTCGCCGCGCGGCAGGGCCGTTCCCGGCCCACCCCACCCGGCCGCCCCCGCATCGTCGTGTTCGCCGCCGATCACGGCGTCGCGGCACGAGGCGTCTCCGCCCGTCCTCCCGAGTACACGAGTACCGCCGTCCGCGAGCTGCGTGAGGGCGGCACCACGCTGGGCATGCTGGCCGCTCGATCCGGGGCCGGTGTCCGGGTCGTCGATATCGCCGTGGACAACGAGGAACACAACGAGTTCAAGGTGCGGCGAGGCTCCGGCTCGATCGACACCGAGGACGCCCTCACGAGCGAGCAGGCCGAGAAGGCGGTGGACGTCGGCAAGCGGATCGCCGACGCCGAGGTGGACGAAGGCGCGGACCTGCTCGTGCCGGTCGAACTCGGTGCGGGCTCCAGCACGCCAGCGGCGACCCTCGTGGCCGCGTTGACCGGCACGGAACCCGTCGCCGTCGTCGGGCGCGGGTCGGGCATCGACGACAACACCTGGATGCGCAAGGCGGCCGCGGTGCGCGACGCCCTGCGCAGGGCGAGGCCGGTGGTGACGGAGCCGCTCGAACTGGTGCGCACGGCAGGCGGCGCGGATCTCGCCGCCCTCGCCGGGTTCCTCGTGCAGGCGGCCGTTCGCCGTACCCCGGTGCTGCTCGACGGATTGTCCGTGTGCGCGGCCGCTTTGCTGGCCGAGGAGTTCGCGCCGGGTGCGCGGGCGTGGTGGACGTCCGCGCACCGGAGCACCGAACCCGCGCACGCCCTGGCGCTGGAACACCTCGATCTGGAACCTCTTGTGGATCTCGGGGTGGCCGAGGGCTCCGGAACCGGTGCGGCAGCCGTGCTGCCCCTGGTATCGATGGCGGCGGAGTTGAGCGGAAGCCGCGACACCGGCTGAGAGCTTGTGCCGGGAAGGCAGAGCGGGAACACCGCCCTGCCTTCCCGGAGGTTCTCAGCCGAGCGTGCGCATCCAGCCGTGCGGGTCGGGACGGGTGCCTTCCTGAATGCCGGTGAGTTCCTCACGCAGCTTCATGGTGATCTCACCCGGCGTGCCGTCGGCGATCGAGAACTCGCCACCGGCGTGCTTGACGTGCCCGACCGGTGTGATCACGGCCGCCGTGCCGCACGCGAACACCTCGGTGAGCTCGCCGGAGGCCGCCGCCTTCTCCCACTCGTCGGTGGTGATCTTGCGTTCCTCCACACGGCAACCGAAGTCGGAGGCGAGACGCAGCAGTGAGTCGCGTGTGACGCCCGGCAGCAGCGAGCCACTCAGTTCGGGCGTCACCACCTTCGCATCCGATCCGGAGCCGAAGACGAAGAACAGGTTCATGCCGCCCATCTCCTCGACGTAGCGGCGCTCGTTCGCATCGAGCCACACGACCTGGTCGCAGCCCTGCTCCACCGCCTGCGCCTGCGCCACGAAGGAGGCGGCGTAGTTGCCTGCGCACTTGGCCTCGCCCGTGCCTCCGGGAGCGGCGCGGACGTACTCCGTGGACAACCACACGCTCACCGGCTTCACGCCACCCGCGAAGTACGACCCCGCGGGGGATGCGATGAGGGCGTAGAGGTAGCTGGCAGAAGGGCTGTTGACGCCGAGCCCGACCTCGGTGGCGATGAGGAAGGGCCGCAGGTAGAGGGAGTCGCCCTGCCGCGTCGGCACCCACCGCTCGTCGGCGGTGACGAGTTCCCTGATCGAGCCGAGGAACAGCTCATCGGGCAGCTCCGGCATCGCCAGCCTGCGCGCCGAACGCCGGAACCGGGCGGCGTTGACCTCGGGACGGAACGCCTTCACGGCGCCGTCGGGCTGCCGGTACGCCTTGAGCCCCTCGAAGATCGCCTGCCCGTAGTGCAACACGGCGGTGGCGGGATCGAGTGACAGCGGTTCGTACGGGCGCAGCTCGGCGTCGTGCCAGCCGACGCCTTTGGTCCACTTCACGGTGGCCATGTGATCGGTGAAATGCACCCCGAACCCCGGCTTGGCCAGTACCTCCGCTACCCGCTCCTCCGAGGCAGGACGGGCGCTGAGGTGGTGGCTGAACGGGATCGCGGTAGTCATGGCGGCAAGCATATCTTTTGGCTGCCACAACACCAGAGCCCTGCGCGGCCCTACGATGTTCGCTGTGACCTCCCAGCCTCAAACCCCGCCCAAGGCCAACAGCGTTTCCGCGGGGCCAGCCTCCGACGCGAAGGCGTTCTTCACCGCCGCGCTGCTCACCTTCGCCTGCGGCATGATCGCCCTGATCGGCTTCGTCATGGCCGGGGTTTTCGGCGTCATCCTCGGCATCGTGGGCATCGTCTTCGGCCTCGTATGGTGGAAGGAGCAGCACGGCGGCATGCTGCCGCGTGACCTGCCCGGCAAGTCGCTGGTGAGCCTCACCGTGGTGTCGCTCGTGCTGTTCGGCCTCGCGGCGCTGATGGCCTGATCTGTCACTCCGCGCGGCGCGCGACGAGCCGCCGCATCACGTCGGCGAGCGAGGCGAGCGCCGCGAGATACGTGGCGGCCACCGGGCCGAGCAACGCCGCCGCGACGCAGGCCGCGACGACCGCAGCCACGGCGGGTCGGCTCCATCCGGCCGTGCCCGCGATCCGCTCGCCCGCCTCCCTGAGACGCCCTGTGCAGCGCACGGCTCCGACGAGCCCGGCCAGAACGGCGACGGCCACGAGCAGCGAGGTGAGCGCAGAGGCGTCGGCGGCGGCCAGCACGTCCCGCAACGAGGTCGGCGACAGGCCAAGGCGAACCGGGCCCAGTTGGTACAGCGCCCCGGCTGCCACGGCCAGCGAGATCACCACCGCTGCCACGAGTCGATTCCCGCGCAACCCCGCGAACAGCGGCAGCGCCACCACGACGGCCACGAGCAGACCGGCTGTCGGCGGCCGTGCCTCGGCCAACGTCGGAGTGGCCGGTGTGATCGCCACGCACACGGCCACGAACGCGGCGGCGAGAGCGAGTCCAGCCGCGGCCGCCCACCGGGGTGTCCGGCCGGGTAGCCGGGCGCCGAGCGCGTCGGCGGCCGAGGCCACGAGCAGCACAGCCACCGCCACGGCCGGGTAGCCGACCGCGAGGTCGGCGACCGGGGTCGCGGACCGCGCGAGGTAGGCGGCCGGAACGGTGGCGCACAGCACGAGCAGACACCAGTCCCTCACCGTGGTCGTGGCGAGAGCGGCCCTGCTTCCCGTCCCGTTCCCCGTCCTTCCCGCCGCCGAGGTGAGGACACCGGCGAGCGGCAGCGCGACGAGTGCCCACCACCCTGCCGAGGACACGGCCACGGCGAGCACGACGAACAGTCCAGCGGCCAATGCCATCGAGCCGACCTACCTCCACGTGCGGGACGGTGCCGCCAATAGCATGGCGGGTGAGATCGGCGGACCGGCACGTCGCCCCGACCGGGACGTGCCGGTTCGCACATGCCGACACAGAGGAGCATGACGTGAGCGTGCCGAAGCTGTCCCTGTCCGAAAACTCCGAGGATGCGTTGGCCAAGACCCGCGCGGAGGTCGTCGTGGTGGGCACCGTGGAGGGTGCCGACGGGGTGGAGCTTGCCGCCGGCGCCGAGGCCGTTGACGCCGCGTTCGACGGCACGCTGACGGACGTGCTCGCCACGCTCGGCGCGACGGGCAAGGCCGAGGAGGTCGTGAAGGTTCCCGCCCTCGGCCGGATTCCGGCGGGCATCGTGCTGGCGGTGGGACTCGGCAAGGCCGACGACATCACACCCGAGCGCGTCAGGAGGGCGGCAGGTGTCTCGGGCCGCCAGCTCGCCGGGCGCAAGCGGGCGCTGACCACCCTGTCCGAACTGGACCTCCAGGCGGCTGTGGAAGGCACCGTCCTCGGGTCGTACTCGTTCACGACGTACAAGTCGGAGCCTGGTGACGCCCCTGTCGCCGCTGTCGAGGTCGCCGCGCCGTCCGAGGGCACCACGCGCGCGCACAAGGCGACGGTGAAGGCGGCCATGGCCATCGCCGAGGCGGTCATCGTGGCTCGCGACTTGGTCAACACGCCGCCGAACGACCTGTTCCCCGCGTCCTTCGCCGACCGTGCCAAGGAACTCGCAGGCGCGGGCGGGCTCGAGTTCGAGGTCCTCGACGAGAAGGCGCTGAAGCGCAAGGGCTTCGGCGGCATCCTCGGCGTCGGCGGCGGCTCGTCGCGCCAGCCCCGGCTGCTGCGGGTGGCCTACCGGGGGTCGAAGGCGAAGAAGAAGGTCGCGCTCGTCGGCAAGGGCATCACCTTCGACACGGGTGGCATCTCGCTGAAGCCCGCCGCCGGAATGGACAGCATGACCTCCGACATGGCCGGTGCCGCCGCCGTGCTCGCGTCGGTGGTGCTCGCGGCGAAGCTCAAGTACCCGCTGGAGGTCGTCGCGCACATTCCGCTGGCGGAGAACATGCCGTCGGGCACCGCGTACCGCCCCGGCGACGTGCTCACCATGTACGGCGGCAAGACGGTGGAGGTGCTGAACACCGACGCCGAGGGCCGCCTGATCCTGGCAGACGCCATCACCAGGGCATGCGAGGAGGCACCCGACTACCTCATCGAGACTTCCACGCTGACGGGTGCGCAGGTCGTGGCGCTCGGCGAGCGCACTGCCGGGGTCATGGGTTCGGACGATTTCCGCGACCGCGTCGCCGAGATCGCGCAGGCCACCGGCGAGAACGGCTGGCCGATGCCGCTGCCGGAGGAGCTGCGTTCCGGTCTCGACTCCAAGCTCGCGGACATCGCCAACGTGAGCGGCCAGCGGTGGGGCGGCATGCTCGTCGCTGGCATCTTCCTGCGGGAGTTCGTGGCGGACGGCCTGCCGTGGGCGCACATCGACATCGCGGGCCCTTCGTACAACAGCGGCGCGCCGTGGGGTTACACGGCGAAGGGCGGCAGCGGCGTTCCGGTGCGCACCATCGCCGCGGTGCTGGCCGACATCGCCGACAACGGCTGATCGCCCCCGGATCGCCGTAGGACAGTCGTCGTCGAAGCCGCCGTGCGCACCCTGCCACGGCGGCTTCGACAACCGAGCCGGTGCTCACCTGACGACGTCGCCGGAGGTGGGGAGAGGTCGGTTTCCGCGTCCGTTGGCCCACCTGCCGTTTGCTTCTGAGGTGTCCGCATGATTTGACCCGCCTGACCAGAGGGGGCGTCATTGGCTGGGGCACTGCGCAAGGCCGGACTGGTGATTCTCGGTGTGTTGCTGACCGCCGCGCTCGCGGCAGGTGGTGGGGCGGCCATCTGGTTTCCCATCGAGAGCATCGTCAACTTCGAACCACAGAACATCACGTCGGGCCATCCAGGCAATCCACGGATTCCCGAGGACGATCAGTTCACCGACCTGTTGATCAGCTCACTCCTCATGATCACCATCGGCGTCGTCCTCGTAGGCTGCGCGATCGCCATCGTCGTCGCGTTGATCAGAGACCGCCTCAGGTCCGGTCGGCGCTATTAGGGCCGGCACGGCTCGCCCGCGCGGCGACCGGGCCGGTCTTTAGTCGGCGTCGCTTTCGCGCTGCGCCTTCTTGCGCAGTATCCGCTGCCGTTCCGTGTACTCCCGCATGCGTTTCGGATATCCCGTCCTCGCGACCTCGTAGACCGGGATGGACCGCTTCCTGCCGAACCGCTGCGCGGCGTCGAGACTGCCGATGCGTCGCCGTGTCCACTCCCCGTCGTGCGCGACGAGCACGACGGTGGTCTCGGTGACGGTCGTTCGGGGCTCGACATACGCCTCGACGCCACGGTGAGTCGCAGCCCATCGGTCGAGGTGGTCGATGTCGGCCGAGCCCGCGCCGCGCACACCGCCCGCGCTGCTCTGTTTACCGCTTCCCCTGGCGCCCCTGCGGCGACGAAAAGCGTCGAACAGACCCATGACGACCACACTCCTTCCACCTCGCAGGATGCATTATCCCGATCACGGAGAGCTGTCGAGCGTGTCACAGGCGCACTAGGTCGCACGCCGATCGGGCGAAGTGACAAGATGAGGTGTCATGAGCGCCGACAGCGCCCGTGATCACGGCCGACCCGACAGCCGTCTCGGCCTACGACGACGTACGACACTGCCTGCCGAGGAGTGAGAAGTGACCGACGCTGAAGCCGACCTGGTGATCCTTGGTGGCGGATCCGGTGGTTACGCCGCGGCGTTCCGCGCGGCCGAACTGGGACTTTCCGTCACGCTCATCGAGAAGGACAAGCTGGGCGGCACCTGCCTGCATCGAGGCTGCATCCCGACGAAGGCCTTGCTGCACGCGGCCGAGGTCGCCGACTCGGCTCGCGACGGTGAGCAGTTCGGCGTAAAGACGGTGCTGGAGGGAATCGACATCGCCGGAGTCCACAAGTACAAGGACTCCGTCGTCACGCGCCTGTACAAGGGGCTCCAGGGGCTCGCGAAGGTTCACAAGGTCAACCTCGTGCAGGGCACGGGCACGTTCGTCGGCGGCACCACCGTCGAGGTCGAGGGCACGCGCTACACGGGCAAGAACCTGGTCCTGGCCACGGGGTCCTACTCCAAGACCCTGCCCGGCCTCGAACTGGGCGGGCGCATCATCACCAGCGACGACGCGCTGACGCTGGACTTCGTGCCGAAGAAGGCCGTCGTGCTCGGCGGTGGCGTGATCGGCGTCGAGTTCGCCAGTGTGTGGGCCTCCTTCGGCACCGAGGTCACCATCGTGGAGGCACTGCCCCGGCTGGTGCCTGCCGAGGACGAGTTCGCGTCCAAGCAGCTGGAACGCGCCTTCCGCCGCCGCAAGATCACCTTCAAGACCGGCGTGAAGTTCACCGGCGCGAAGCAGGACGCGGGCGGTGTCACGGTGTCGCTGGAGTCCGGCGAGACGCTGGAGGCCGACGTGCTGCTCGTCGCGGTGGGCCGGGGACCCAACACCGCGGGCCACGGCTACGACGAGGCAGGCGTCCGGATGGAGCGGGGCTTCGTGCTCACCGACGAGAGGCTGCGCACGAACCTGCCCGGCGTCTACGCCGTCGGCGACATCGTTCCCGGCCTTCAGCTCGCCCACCGCGGCTTCCAGCAGGGCATCTTCGTCGCGGAGGACATCGCGGGGCTCGACCCGAAGCCGATCGACGAGTCCGGCATCCCCAGGGTCACGTACTCGCACCCCGAGGTGGCGTCCGTCGGCCTTACCGAGGCGCAGGCCAAGGAGAAATACGGCCCGGACATCACCACGTTCACCTACGATCTGGCGGGCAACGGCAAGAGCCAGATCCTGAAGACCTCCGGTGCGGTGAAGCTCATCAAGGCCCCCGACGGCCCGGTCGTCGGTCTGCACTTGGTCGGAGACCGCGTCGGCGAGCTGATCGGCGAGGCTCAGCTCATCTACAACTGGGAGGCGTTCCCCGAGGACGTGGCCCCGCTGATCCACGCCCACCCCACCCAGACCGAAGCTCTCGGCGAAGCGCACCTCGCGCTGGCGGGCAAGCCGCTGCACGTGCACGGCTGACCTGCTGTCCGACCGACAGCAGCAGCAGCGGCGGGCACAGCCGACGCAGCAACTCGGACCACACCCAGCACATACAAGGGAGTCAGCAAACGATGGCGTACTCCGTCACACTGCCGGAGCTCGGTGAGAGCGTCACGGAGGGCACCGTCACCCGGTGGCTGAAGCAGGAGGGTGACAGGGTCGAGGTCGATGAGCCGTTGCTCGAGATCTCCACCGACAAGGTCGATACCGAGGTGCCCTCGCCCGTCGCGGGCACGGTGCGCAAGATCGTGGCACGCGAGGACGAGACCGTCGAGGTCGGCGGCGAGCTCGCCGTGATCGACGACGGCACCGGTGGCGGCGCCGACGACAGCGCCGAAAGCACCGGAGCCACGGCAGCCGCCGAGCCTCAGCAGCCAGCGCAACCAGCGCAGCAGGCGCAGCCCGAGGCTCAGGCGGCCCCCGAGCAGCAGGCACCGGCTCCGTCTGCGCCGTCGAAGGCGGCGTCCGGCACCCCGGTGACGCTGCCGGAGCTCGGTGAGAGCGTCACCGAGGGCACCGTCACCCGGTGGCTGAAGCAGGTCGGTGACACGGTGGAGGTCGATGAGCCGCTGCTCGAGATCTCCACGGACAAGGTGGACACCGAGGTACCCTCGCCCGTCGCCGGCACCGTCCTGGAGATCAACGTCGGCGAGGACGAGACCGTCGAGGTCGGTGCGCAGCTGGCGCTCGTCGGGTCCGCCGAAGCTGCCGGAGCTGCCGAGGCGCAGCAGGCTCCCGCCACACCGGAGCCCGAGCCCCAGGCGCAACCCGAGCCCGCTCCGCAGGAGCCCAGCGCTCCCGCACCGCAGGCCAAGCAGCCGCAGGCCCCCGCGCCGGCCCCGCAGCAGGCCAAGCAGACCGCTCCGGCCGAACGTGACGGCGCCGGTACGCCGTACGTCACCCCGCTGGTGCGCAAGCTCGCCGCCGAGCACGACATCGACCTGAGCACGCTCAAGGGCAGCGGTGTCGGCGGCCGCATCCGCAAGCAGGACGTGCTCGCCGCGGCCGAGGCCAAGCAGAAGCAGGCGGAGGCTCCCGCGCCGCAGGCCGCGCAGGCTCCCGCAGCACAGGCGGCAAGGCCCGCCGCGCCTGCCCCTGTCTCGGAGGCAGAGAAGGCCGCGCTGCGCGGCACGGTGCAGAAGGCCAACCGCATCCGCCAGATCACGGCGGTCAAGACGCGGGAGTCGCTCCAGGTCTCGGCCCAGCTCACGCAGGTGCACGAGGTGGACGTCACCAAGGTCGCGCAGCTGCGGCAGCGCGCGAAGGCGGCGTTCCGTGAGCGCGAGGGCGTGAACCTGACGTTCCTGCCGTTCTTCGCCAAGGCCACGGTCGAGGCGCTGAAGCAGCACCCGAACGTCAACGCCTCCTACAACGAGGAGACGAAGGAGATCACCTACCACGGCGCCGTGCACCTCGGTCTCGCCGTGGACACCGAGCGTGGTCTGCTGTCGGTCGTGATCCACGACGCGGGTGAGCTGAGCCTCGCGGGGCTGGCCCACCGGATCGCCGACCTCGCGGCACGAGCCAGGAGCAACAAGGTGACTCCGGACGAGCTGACCGGCGGCACGTTCACGATCACCAACCTCGGCAGCAACGGCGCGCTGTTCGACACGCCGATCATCGTGCAGCCGCAGTCCGGCATCCTCGGTGTCGGCGCTGTCGTCCGGCGCCCGATGGTGGCCTCGGACGCCGACGGCAACGACACCATCGCGATCCGCTCGATGGCCTACCTCCCGCTGACCTATGACCACCGTCTCATCGACGGTGCCGACGCGGGCCGGTTCCTCACGACGATCAAGCAGCGTCTCGAGGAGGGCAACTTCGAGGACGAGCTGGGCCTCTGACTCTCGAAGGTCACGCACACGGGGGTGTTCACCGGCTCGGTGGGCACCCCCGTGGTGTCGAAAGCCCTGGGAATCCTGACCCAAGTGGACTGTCCGGCTCATCGAACGCCGGCGGGTCAGGCGCTCTAAGGTGTTGTCCATGCGGGTTCTCGTGGCCGGTTCCAGCGGGCTGATCGGTTCCGCCCTTCGTTCCCGGCTGCGGGAACTGGGGCACGACGTCGTGCGGTTGGTGCGGCGAACCCCTGCGGCCGGGGACGAGCGTGGCTGGGACCCGCCGTCCGGCCGGATCGACGAGGGCACGTTCGACGGTGTCGATGCCGTGGTGAACCTGTGTGGTGCCCCGCTGGCGTCGGGACGGTGGAGTGCCGCGCGCAAGCAGGTGCTGCGTGACTCGCGGATCGAACCCACCGAGGTCCTTGCCGAGGCTGTCGCCGAACACGGCATCCCGGTGCTGGTCAACTCCTCGGGCATCAGCTACTACGGCGACACGGGCTCGCGGGAGGTCGATGAGTCCGCGCCTGCCGGTGAGGGGTTTCTTCCTCGGCTGTGTGTCGAATGGGAGGCCGCCTGCGCTCCCGCCGTGGACGCGGGCAGCCGGGTGATCCTGTTGCGTACCGCTCCGGTACTCACCTGGCGGGGCGGCATGTTGAAGCTCGTGCGCCCGGTCTTCCGCTTCGGGCTCGGCGCCGTGCTCGGTGACGGGCGGCAGTACACGCCGTGGATCAGCCTTTCCGACATGGTCGAGGTCATCGTGTTCTGTCTCGACCACGACGACGTGTCCGGTCCGGTGAACGTGACAGCACCTCGCCCTGTCACCAACGCCGAGTTCACCAGAGCCGTCGGCAGGGCGCTGCACCGGCCGACCCCGTTGCGGATGCCCGGGCTCCCGTTGCGGGTGCTGCTGGGCGAGGCCGCCGACGAGATCCTGCTGAGGGGCCCGCGCGCCGTGCCCGGTGTGCTCACGCGCACCGGCTTCCCCTACGCCTTCCCCGAGCTCGACCGCGCGCTGTCCTCGGCGCGGTGACCTTCTCGCTGTCGGGTGGATGGTCGGCAGGGTAGCGGCGTGGCACGCGTGCACTACGTCGTCGGAGCGGTCCTCTTCGGGGCGTTCATCGCGCTCGGGATCGTGGTGCGTGAGGCTCCCGTGTCCCTCGATCGTCTGCTGCGCGACTCCGTCGGAACCCGCTGGCAGGGTGATCTCGGCACGGCCGCCGGTGTGGTCAGCGCCGTGCTCGGCCCGCCACTGCCGATCCTGCTGGGTGCGGGCCTGATCATCGCGACGCTCGTGTTGCGGCGGCGCGGCGACCCTCGGGCCTGGGTGACGCTGCGGGTGCTCGTCCTGCTCGGCGCCTGCCGCCTCACGAGTCTGCTGGGCAAACCCGTTTTCGCCCGCGATCGTCCGAGGGACTACAGCGATTTCAGCTACCCGAGCGGGCACGTGGCCTCGGTCGCGAGTACCGGTTTCGCCGCGATGGTGCTGTGCCTGTGGCTCGCGCCGAAGGCGGTGTCGGCCGTCGGTACCGCAGCCGTGGTGGCGACACTGCTGGCCTGCTCGGCGCGGGTGGCGCTGGGCGTGCACTGGATCACCGACACCGCGGGCTCGATCCTCGCCGTGACCGGAGTGGGGCTGCTCGTCGCCCCTGCACTGCGCCTGCTGCCCGGCCCCGGACCGGGTGGACCTCGGGCCGGCCGTGAAAACGATCGCGGCCGGCCCGGCTGACGATTACGCGGACCGGGACGGGAGCGGGAAACAGTGCGGGCAGGGGTAGCCTCGACGCCGTGAGCCAGAATGCGCCCCGTTCCTGCCGCGAGTCCCGCGACCCCGTGGACGTCCGCGACATCGGCACCATCGACTACCTCGAAGCCTGGGATCTTCAGCGCGACCTCGCCACCGCCCGTGCGGACGGCGAGAGCCCGGACACGCTGCTGTTGCTCCAGCACCCCTCGGTCTACACGGCTGGCAAGCGCACGCAGCCGGAGGACCGGCCCACCGACGGGACCCCGGTGATCGACGTGGACCGAGGTGGCCGCATCACCTGGCACGGGCCCGGCCAGCTCGTCGGGTATCCGATCGTCAAGCTCTGCGATCCCATCGACGTCGTCCACTACGTGCGGCGTATCGAGGAGGCGCTGATCTCGGTGTGCGACACGCTGGGCCTGCGCACCGGCAGGGTGGACGGGCGCAGCGGCGTCTGGGTGCCAGCCGACGAGACCCGTCCCGAACGCAAGATCGCCGCGATCGGCATCCGGGTGCAGCGGGGCGTGACGATGCACGGCTTCGAGCTGAACTGCGATCCCGACCTCACGGCGTTCGACCGCATCGTGCCGTGCGGCATCCGCGACGCGGGGACCACGTCCCTCTCGGAGGAGCTGGGCCGCCGCGTGACCGTCGAGGAGGCGCTCCCCCTCGCACGCGACGCGGTTCTCGCCGCGCTGGACGGCGAACTCCCGGTGACCGACGACCGGTGGCTGCCTCGCCCGCAGCAGCCTGAGGCGGCGGGGGTCACCTTCGCCCTGCACCAGTCCTGAGCGAGTTCTGAGCGAGTTCTGAGCGAGTTCTGAGCGAGTTCTGAGCCGGTCCCCCACCGTGCTCCGCGTCAGGCGAGTTGCGGGGCGACCTCCGACGCGATCAGGTCGAGGTGGTCGAGGTCGGAGAGATCGAGAACCTGGAGGTACAGGCGACTGATTCCGGTCGCCTCCCTCCACCGGCCGATCGTGTCAACGGCCTCGGCGACGGTGCCCGCGACGCCGTTGGCCCTGAGTTCACCGGCCTCGCGGCCGATGGCGTCCGCCCTTCTCGACACCTCCGCGTCGTCCCTGCCGACGGCCACCACGAGTGCGGCGGACCGGATGATGTCGCCGCGCGGCCTTCCTGCGGCCTCCGCGGCGGCGTCAACGCGCTCGTACTGCGCGCTCGCCGTGGCGATGTCGTTGAAGGGCACGTTGAACTCGTCGGCGTAGCGCGCCGCGAGCTGGGGTGTCCGCTTCCTGCCGGTGCCGCCGAGGATGACGGGAGGACGCGGGCGCTGGGCAGGCTTGGGCAGGCCGGGCGCCCCGGTGAGCTTGTAGTGGTCGCCGTCGAACGAGAAAGTGGTGCCCTCCGGGGTCTCCCACAGTCCTGTGATGATCTCCAACTGCTCGCTGTAGCGGTCGAACAGTTCACGGGTCGGCGGGAGGTCGATCCCGTAGGCGGTGTGCTCGTCGGCATACCACCCCGAGCCGAGGCCGAACTCGATACGACCGCCCGACATCTGATCGACCTGGGCCACGGAGATGGCCAGCACGGACGGATGCCGGAAGGTCGCCGCGGTGACCAGCGTGCCAAGGCGGATAAGCGAGGTCTCCCGCGCGAGACCGGCCAGGGTGATCCAGGCGTCGGTCGGTCCGGGCAGCCCGCTGGCCGAACCCATTTTCAGGTAGTGGTCCGACCGGAAGAACGCACCGTACCCCGCGTCCTCGGCTACCCTGGCGACCCGCAGGAGGTCACCGTAGCTCGCACCCTGCTGCGGCTCCGTGAAGATCCTGAGTTCCACGGGTGCGAGCGTAGCGGCCTCACGTTCGACGTGAGGCATCTCTCACCTGCTGGAGCAGCGCGATCACGACCTGCTCCACCTCGGCGCCGACCCGCTCGGGCTCGGCGGAGCCCGCGATCTCCGTGGCCGCGCTGGACAGCGCGCCGAACAGCAACCGGGACGTGATATCGACGGGCACGCTCACCAGGTCGCCCGCGTCGATCAGATCCTGAAGGGCGTCCTTGATCAGCCCGAGGCTGTAGCGGTCCTCCGCGTCGCGCCAGCGTGACCAGCCCATCACCACGGGCGCTTCGTGCAACGCGATCCGCTGGTACGCCGGGTCGAGACAGCTGGAGATGAATTCCCTCAGCCCGGCCAGCGCACGCTCCCACGGCGGCCGGTCACCGTGCAGGATCTTCTCCAGCCGCCCTTTGACGTCGGCCTCCACCGCGTCGAACGCGGCTTCGAAGACGGCCTGCTTACCGTTGAAGTGGTGGTAGAGCGCGCCCTTCGTGACC
Source organism: Saccharomonospora xinjiangensis XJ-54 (assembly GCF_000258175.1). Lineage (NCBI taxonomy): Bacteria > Bacillati > Actinomycetota > Actinomycetes > Pseudonocardiales > Pseudonocardiaceae > Saccharomonospora > Saccharomonospora xinjiangensis. The sequence goes on from NZ_JH636049.1 coordinate 1,109,317, forward strand.
CTGGCCCGCCTGGCGATCTCGTCGAGTGACGTCCCCGTGTAGCCCCGCTCCGTGAATAAGGCCACAGCACTGTCGATCAGCGCGGTCCGCGTGGATTCGGCGTAGTCGTCCCTGCGCGACCTCGCCGATGTCGTCTGCCGACCAGAGCCCGGTGTCGCCACGTTCACGACCTTACGTCGTTCGATTCGGTCACATACCGGTGGTATGGTGATCTCGTCCGCACATACCCAGGGTATGAAGCAAACCCTTGGTATGGACGACGTCATGGGGAGACACGGCCCGAGAGGGGATCTCGAGACCGATGAGCTGGAGCGATTTCCGCCGACGCCGCGACATCATGGACAGCGCCGTCGCCGAGGCTGTGAGAGCTGGGAGCACCACCGACGGCCGCATTCCGTTCGACCGGATCGACGGAGCCAGGGATCTCTTCGGCACCGAGGAACAGTTGCTGCTCGCGCTGCACCAGCGCTGGCACCAAATCCTCACGGGGCACCTTCGCGCCGAGGGTGCCGGACCCGAGGACGTGACAGCCGCACCCGGCCGTGAGAACACCGAGGACAGCGACCAAGTCGATGCCGTCTCGCGGGCGTGGCGCCGGGCCGTCTCCCTGAACCGGGACCTGCACGCGGTGGTGAACGCGAACGTCGAGCGGGTTCCCGCGCTGCGCCTGGCCCAGGATGCGGAACTGCGGCTGCTGGCTGTGACGTCGGGGCTGGCAGCGCCGCACGAACCGGAGGACGAGGTGATCGCCGTCGGAGCTACCCTCGTCGCCCTCCTCCGGCATCGGGATGTCTCCGGGACGAAGCCGAGCGGGGGCAGCGCGACCAGCGGGGACGGCGCGATCGGTCAGTGGCCGCGCCGCCTCGCGCCGTCCGCCTGAGCGACGCCCCAGCGGCGCAGCACCGCCCTTCGGTCCCTGCGTGCTCACCACCCGGCCGCGCTGCCTGGAGCAGCCGTCGTCCGGCGTTGTCGAGGTCGCGCCCACCCCGGGCGTAGGCTGGGGCGCGTGACTGTGGTGCCGGAAGGCCGGAAGCTGCTGCGGCTCGAGGTCCGCAACAGCCAGACGCCGATCGAGAAAAAGCCGTCGTGGATCAAGACCCGCGCGCGGATGGGACCCGAGTTCACCGAACTCAAGGGCCTAGTTCGCAACGAGGGGCTGCACACCGTCTGTGAGGAGGCAGGCTGTCCCAACATCTACGAATGCTGGGAGGACCGCGAGGCGACCTTCCTCATCGGCGGCGACCAGTGCACCCGCCGCTGCGACTTCTGCCAGATCGACACCGGCAAGCCCGCCGACCTCGACCGCGACGAGCCGAGGCGGGTCGCCGAGAGCGTCAGGGCGATGGGCCTTCGCTACTCGACCGTGACCGGCGTCGCCCGTGACGACCTGCCCGACGGCGGTGCCTGGCTGTACGCCGAGACGGTCAGGCAGATCCACGCGCTGAACCCGGGCACGGGGGTGGAGCTGCTCATCCCCGACTTCAACGCCGACGACGACCAGCTCGCCGAGGTGTTCTCCGCGGCGCCCGAGGTGCTCGCGCACAACGTCGAGACGGTGCCGCGCATCTTCCGCCGGATCAGGCCTGGCTTCCGCTACGAACGGTCGCTGGAGGTGATCCGCCGTGCCCGCGAGGCCGGGCTGGTCACCAAGTCGAACCTGATCCTCGGCATGGGCGAGACCCCGGAGGAGGTCGAACCCGCGATGCGCGACCTCGTCGAGGCAGGCTGCGAGATCCTCACCATCACGCAGTACCTGCGGCCCTCGGTGCGCCACCACCCCGTGGACCGCTGGGTGAAGCCGGAAGAGTTCGTCGAGCACACGAAGGCCGCGGAGTCCCTCGGCTTCGCCGGGGTGATGGCAGGCCCACTGGTGCGCTCGTCGTACCGCGCGGGCAAGCTGTTCGCCCAGACCAAGGCGCACCGGGGCGAGCCGCTGCCCGAGAACCTCCAGCACCTCGCCGCCGCATCACCCGCGGCGCAGGAGGCCAGCAGTGTCCTCGCCAGGATGAGCTGACACCCCGCCGGACTCGATGACACCGCCGGTGCTCGACGACGAACTCGGGGAAATCCCGGAGGCCGGTGAACCAGACGGCGGTTACGGTCGTCCTAACGACGACACTCATCGGCCGCCGGTCGGCGGCGAAAGACCCACTACGCAGGGGAGACTCGTGGTTACTGAGGTGCTCAACTGGCTGCAGAGCCTGCCGCAACCGGCGTTGGTCGGGGCGACAGGGCTGCTCGTCCTGCTTGAGTGCACCGTCGGCCTCGGCTTCATCGCACCCGGCGAGTCCGGCTTGCTCATCGCCGCCACGACAGCCACCACGGCTCCCCGGTTCGTGGTTCTCGTGCTGGTCGTCACCGCGTGTGCCGGTATCGGCGACTCCATCGGCTACGCCATCGGACGCCGTTACGGGCCGCGACTGAGGGAGACGAAGCTCATCCAGCGTTACGGCACCGATGCGTGGGACAAGGCCACCGCCATCCTGCAACGCAGGGGCGCGTGGGCGGTGTTCTTCGCGCGTTTCCTGCCGGTGGTGCGCACGCTCACCCCCGCCGCGGCGGGAACGTCGGGCCTGCCGTACCGGAAGTTCCTCCCAGCTGTCGTCACCGGCGCGTTCGGCTGGGCGACGCTGCACGTCAGCCTTGGCGCCGCGCTGGGTGAGGCCGCCCGCCACGTCGAGGGCGCCCTCAGCACCGGCGGCATGATCGTGGTTGGCGTGCTCGCCGCCGTCGGTCTGTTCTTCCTCATCCGCTACAAGAAGCGGAAGGCGGCCGAGGCGCTCAGCTCGGCGGCCAGCAAGACCGTGGACGATCGAGGCTGACAGGACCGCTCACAACTCGTACCGCCTGGCGAGGTTGGGTTCGGTGGACGCGCCGGACCGCGACCGCGCGATCCACGGGCCGGTGCCTTCACTCGGGTCGAGGATTCCCGCTTCGAGCCAGGTGATGTCGCCACGCAGTACGGAACCGGCCAGCTCGCGGTCCTCGTCGTCGGTGTTGGTCCACAGCGCGTCGAACAGCCGCTCGACCCGCAGGCGCGACTGCCTGCAGAACGTGTCGGCGAGCCGCTCCGCAGTCCTGCCCTGCTCCTCGTCTTCGCCCCGCAGGGCTGCGGCCCGCACACACGTGGCAGCCATGGCGAACAGCTCGGCGCCGATATCGACCACCCTGCCGAGGAAACCCTGCCTGCGTTGCAGCCGCGCCTGCCAGCGGGCCATGCCGTAGAACGTGGCCCTGGCGAGTTTGCGGGCCCTGCGCTCGACGAAGCGCAGGTGCGGGGCGAGCGCGCCGAACTCGCTGAAGGATGCCGGGTTGAGGCCGGCTCCGACCAGAAGGCGCGGCAGCCAGCCTGCGTAGAAGCCGCTCGCGCCGACGGCGGCCCTTGCCTTCGCCCTCAGATCGGCGTCCTCCTCGGCGAGATCCCCTGCCACCGCGAGATGCGTGTCAACGGCCTCCCGCGCGATGAGCAGGTGCATGATCTCCGTCGATCCCTCGAAGATGCGGTTGATGCGCAGGTCCCGCAGGAGCTGTTCGGCAGGCACCGCGCGCTCGCCTCTCGCGGCCAGCGACTCGGCGGTCTCGTAACCCCGCCCGCCACGGATCTGCACGAGATCGTCGGCGACCTGCCAGGCGAGCTCACTCGCCCAGAGCTTGGCGAGTGCCGCTTCGATGCGGATGTCGTTGCCACCGGCGTCGGCGAGCCGCGAGGTCAGCTCCACCACCGATTCCAGGGCGAAGGCCGTGGCGGCGATGAACGAGACCCGGGCGGCGATCGCCTCGTGTTCCGCGATCGGCCTGCCCCACTGGACGCGCTCGGCCGACCATTGGCGCGCGATGGACAGTGCCCACTTGGCCGCCCCTGCACAGCACGCGGGCACGGAGAGCCTTCCGGTGTTCAGCGTCGCGAGCGCGATCTTCAGTCCCTGTCCTTCGCCACCGATGACGTTCTCCTTGGGCACCCGGACCCGGTGGAAACGGGTGACACCGTTCTCGATGCCGCGCAGTCCCATGAACCCGTTGCGCCGCTCCACCGTGATGCCAGGGCTGTCGGCCTCCACGACGAAGGCCGTCACACCACCGGGATGTCCCTGGCTCTCCGGAACCCGAGCCATCACCACCAGCAACTCGGCGACCACGCCGTTGGTGGTCCACAGCTTCACCCCGTCGATCTCGTATGCCGCCCCGTCCTCAGTGGGCACCGCGGTGGTGGCGAGGCGTGCGGGGTCGGACCCGACGTCCGGCTCGGTGAGCAGAAAGGCCGACACCACACCCGCCGCGCACCTCGGCAGATAAGCGTCCTGCTGCGCGGGCGTTCCGGCCAGCTTGAGCGGTTCGGGAACACCGATGGACTGATGGGCCGACAGCAGCACCGCGAGCGTGGAGTGCACCGACCCGACGAGCATCAACGCCCTGTTGTACGTGAGCTGGCCGAGACCGAGACCTCCGTGCCGCTCCGGGATCTTGATCCCGAAGCAGCCGAGTTCGGCCAGGCCCTTCACGTAGGTGTCCGGGACCCGGCCCTCACGTTCGATCACCGTGGGATCGAGCGTCGCGCAGTACTCCCGCAGCCGCGACAGGAACGCCTCGCCACGTGCCCGCTCCAGCGGGCTCGCTGCCGGTTCGGGGTGCACGAGATCGAGGCGGAGATGTCCGAGGTACAGCTCCTTCGCGAACGACGGCTTCTCCCAGCCCTGCCTCGACTCCTCGGCGAGTCGCCGGGACTGCTGCTCCGACACCGTCTGCCGCTGTGGCGTGGAAACCATGGGGGCTCCTCGGGTCCGTGGTTCCGTGGGTCCGTTCCAGAGCTGGTACCCCCTCCACAAGCCTCCGAACACGGGAGGGGCCGATCCACGGAAGGGGCGCGAAGAAGGCTGGGCCACCAAAGCCGCCTGCCTGACACAACGCTCGCGGGCTGCCGATCGCCCGCTCGTCACACGGCGGGGCGGGTGGGCCCCGCCCCCTTCCAGCGGGGCCCACCCGGACCTCGGGAGACCTTCGATGCCGTCCCGGTCGATCCCCCACGGTCGCCGGCCCGGTTACCGAGCCCTGCCGTCGAGCACCAGGTCTCGCCGAAGGCTGACACAAGAATCACCGATTCGATATCTCTACGCCAGTCGCGTCGGTCAGCGCAGCGCATCGCTCACTCGAATGGAGTATGAGCACTCACTCTTCGCGATTGGTGTGGCGCCCGGCGCGGCCGTCGGCGCGCGTCCACCACGGCCAGCACCAGGGCCAGCACCACGAGCGCCACCGCACTCGCCATCGCCCAGCGCAGTCCCTCCGGATAGCCGCCGTCCGAGCCGACTCCGGCATGGAACACCGACGCCAACACGGCCACACCGATGGCGGTTCCGATGCGCTGGCCGGTCTGGAGCGCTCCGCCTGCCACGCCGGCCATGCGCGTCGGCACGCATTCCAATGTCAACGTCGTGTTCGGTGAGATCACCATGCCTCCCCCGAGCCCGGCGACGAGCAGCGGCAGTGCCACCGCGAACCCGGTCGTCGCGGGAGGCGTCAACGGAGAAATCACCGCCACTGCGGCGAGCCCCACCGCCACGAGGCACAGCCCGGCCAGTGTCAGCAACCTGCCGAGCCGTGCGACGAGCCTGCCCGCCACAGTCGCCGACACCGCGGCGCCCAGGGCGAACGGCGTCACCACCAATCCCGACTCCAGCGGTGTGTAGCCGAGGCCTTGCTGGAAGAACAGCGCGAACACCAGCCAGATCCCCGCGAACCCCGCGAAGTACACGGTGCCGATCGCCGCGCCCGTCGCGAATCCCGGGGTCTCGGTGAAGAGCCGGACGTCCAGCAACGGCGAACCGTCACGCCGCACCAGCCTCCGTTCCCAGACCACGAACGCGACCGCGAACGCCACGGCGACAAGAGGCATCCACCACAGGGCGCTCACGGCACCGAATCCGCCTTGCCCCCACCGCACGAGCGGGAACAACAGCCCGAGCACGGCCGCGCCCAGCAGCACCACGCCCACGACGTCGAGCTGCGACCGCAGAGTGCCTGATCGTCGCGGCGCCGCGGGCAGCAGCCGCAGCGCCAGTACGAACGCGAGCACACCGATCGGGACGTTCACGAAGAACACCCAGCGCCACCCGTTCTCCGCCCCGAACAACGCGATGATCGCCCCGCCGAGCACGGGGCCGACAGCCGTGGACAACGACACCGTCGTCCCGAACGCTCCGAACGCCCGCCCGCGTTCGGCTCCCCGGAACAGTTCCTGGATGAGCCCGGAATTCTGCGGTGTCAGCAGACCCGCCGCCACACCCTGCGACAGCCGTGCGCTCACGAGCATCGACTCATTGACCGCCGCGCCTGCCAGTGCGCTCGTCAGCACGAACGCTGAAAGGGCGAACAGGAACATTCGCCGCCTGCCCAGCGCATCGCCGAGCCTTCCGCCCGACACCAGCACGAGACCGAACGTCAGTGCATAACCCGACACCACCCACTGCACGCCGGACGCCGAGGCACCGAGCCCTCTCTGGATCGAGGGCAGAGCCACGTTCACGATGCTGACGTCGAGCAGGGACATGAACCCGGCCGTCAGCGTGACGGCCAGCGCGCGCCAGCGCCGCGGATCGGATTCCCCGGTGTCCGGATGCACCACTCCACGGTAGGAAGCGGACGTCTCAGCTGCTCGCCGCGATGCCCGGGATGCCCTTCAGCTCGCCGAGCAACATGGAACTGACCGTCACGGAATAGTCATAGAGGGCGAACACCGTCTCGGACGAGCCGCCGACCAGCTTCAGCCGCACCGGGGTCTCACCTCGATGGGCCTGCAACGTCTGCTTCAACTCGGTCACCACACTTCGGGTGATCTTCTCGGCCGAGGCCAGCAGCATCAGCGGTGGTTCGTCGTCGCCGAGCGCGACGTCGCTGAGATCGAGAGGCACGAGTCCGGCGGCGAAGACGGACATCTTCTCCTCACGCCAGTTGACGCGGCCCTTCACGACGACCGCGTTGTCCTCCACGAGGTCGGCGGCGAACAGCGCGTAGGACTTCGGGAAGAACAGCACCTCCAGCGAGGCGTCCATGTCCTCGACCGTGCAGATGGCCCAGGGCTCGCCCCTCTTGTTCACGCGCCGTTCCAGCGCGGTGATGAGCCCGGCGATCTCGATCTCCCCTTCCCTCGGGGGCTCGGCCAGTATCGCCGCGATGGGACGTTTGGCGTGCTTACGCAGGATTCGTTCGGCGCCGTCGAGCGGGTGTGCCGACACGTAGAGGCCCAGCATCTCCCGCTCGTAGCCGAGCTTCTGCTTGCGGGGGTACTCCTCGTCGTCGAACCGCAGGTGAGCGAGGGGCGACGCCGCCGTGCTCGGGGCCGCGCCGTCGTCGCCGCCGGTGCCGAAGAGGTCGAACTGCCCCATCGCCTCCTGCCGCTTGAGCGGAACCACGGCGTCCACGGCGTCCTCGTGCACACGGATCATCGACAGCCGTGTCGCGCCGAGTGAGTCGAACGCACCCGCCTTGATCAACGATTCGATGACCCGCTTGTTGCACGCCACGAGCTCGGATTTGTCGAGGAAGTCGGTGAAGGTGGAGTACTTGCCCTTCTTCTCCCGCGTCCCAATGATCGACTCGACGACGTTCGCGCCGACGTTGCGGATCGCGCCGAGGCCGAAACGGATGTCGTCCCCGACGGCGGCGAAGCGGCGATCCGACTCGTTGACATCGGGTGGGAGAACCCGGACACCGAGCCTGCGGCACTCGGAGAGATACACGGCCGACTTGTCCTTGTTGTCACCGACCGAGGTGAGCAGGGCGGCCATGTACTCCGCGGTGAAGTTGGCCTTCAGATAGGCGGTCCAATACCCGACGAGCGCGTAACCCGCGGCGTGGGACTTGTTGAACGCGTATCCGGCGAACGGGAGGATCGTGTCCCACAGCGCCTTGATGGCCTCGCGCGAGAACCCGTTGGCCTTCATCCCGGCCTCGAAGCCCTCGAACTCCTTTTCGAGGACCTCCTTCTTCTTCTTGCCCATCGCACGACGCAGCACGTCCGCTCGGCCCATGGAGTAGCCTGCGACCTTCTGCGCGATCTGCATGATCTGTTCCTGATAGACGATCAGACCGTAGGTTTCGGACAGGATGTCCTTCAGCGGCTCTTCCAGCTCGGGGTGGATCGGCGTGACCTGCTGCCTGCCGTTCTTGCGGTCCGCGTAGTTGTTGTGCGTGTTCATCGCCATCGGACCGGGGCGGTACAGCGCGTTGACCGCCGCGATGTCGGCGAACTCGGTCGGCTGCATCCGGCGAAGCAGGTCACGCATGGCCCCACCGTCGAGCTGGAACACGCCGAGCGTGTCACCACGGCCGAGCAGTTTGTACGTTTCGGGGTCATCGACGCCGAGTGTGTCGAGGTCGATCTCGATGCCGCGGTTGACCTTGATGTTGTCGATCGCGTCACCGATGACCGTGAGGTTGCGCAGGCCGAGGAAGTCCATCTTCAACAGGCCGATGGCCTCACACGACGGGTAGTCCCAGCCGGTGATGATGGCCCCGTCGTCCCGCTGCCAGAGCGGGATCGCGTCCACCAGCGGCTCGCTGGACATGATGACCGCGCAGGCGTGCACACCGGCGTTGCGGATCAGCCCTTCGAGCCCCCGAGCGGTTTCGAAGATCGTTTTGACCTCGGGGTCGTTCTCGACGAGAGCGCGGACCTCAGCCGCTTCCGCGTACCGCTCGTGCTCCGGATCGACGATGCCCGACAGCGGGATGTCCTTCGCCATGATCGGCGGAGGGAGCGCCTTGGAAATCTTGTCGGCGATCGCGTAGCCGGGCTGGCCGAAGTGCACCCGTGCCGCGTCCTTGATCGCGGCCTTCGTCTTGATGGTGCCGAACGTGATGACCTGCGCGACCTTGTCCGCGCCGTACTTCTCGGTGGCGTAGCGGATCATCTCGCCACGCCTGCGGTCGTCGAAGTCGATGTCGATGTCGGGCATCGACATGCGCTCGGGGTTGAGGAACCGTTCGAACAGCAGCCCGAGCGGGATCGGGTCGAGGTTGGTGATGCCCAGCGCGTACGCGACGAGGGCCCCCGCAGCCGAACCACGCCCCGGACCGACCCTGATGCCCACGCTACGGGCGTAGTTGCAGAGGTCGGCGACCACGAGGAAGTACGCGGGGAAGCCCTTCTGCGCGATCACGCCGAGTTCCATCTCCGCGCGCTCGACGTACCCGTCCGGGATGCCGTCGGGGAACCGCCATTCGAGGCCCTTCATCACCTCGTGGTGGAGCCAGGACTCCTGGGTGTGCCCCTCTGGGACCTCGAAGACGGGCATCCGGTCCTTGTGCGCGTAGACGTCCTCGTAGGACTGCACGCGCTCCGCGATCAGCAGCGTCGAGTCGGTGGCACCGGGCACCTCGGTGTCCCAGTACGCGCGCATCTCGCCCGCGGACTTCAGGAAGTAGCCGTCACCGTCGAACTTGAACCGGTTCGGGTCGGACAGTGTCTTTCCCGACTGCACACACAGCAACGCCGCGTGCGATTCGGCCTGGTCCTTGGTGACGTAGTGGGAGTCGTTGGTCGCCAGCGGCCGCAAACCGAGCTGACGGCCGATCTCCAGCAGGCCCTCTCGCACAGAGCGTTCGATGGGCAGGCCGTGGTCCATCAACTCCAGGAAGAAGTTGTCCCTGCCGAAGATGTCGCGGTAGTCGGAAGCGGCCTGGATCGCCTCGGCCTTCTGCCCCAGTCGCAGCCGGGTCTGCACCTCGCCGGAGGGACAGCCGGTGGTCGCGATGATGCCCTCGGCGTTCTCCGCGATCAGCTCGCGGTCCATCCTCGGCTTGCGGTAGTAACCCTCCATACTCGCCAGTGAGGACAGCTTGAAGAGGTTTCGCAGGCCCGTGGCGTTCTCCGCCATCATCGTCATGTGCGTGTAGGCACCGCCGCCGGAAACGTCGCCACCCTCACCGAACTCGTCGGCACCTCGCTGACCCGAGTGCCCCCAGAACACCGGCTTCTTGTGGAACCGGCTCTCCGGTGCGATGTACGCCTCGATGCCGATGATCGGCTTGATGCCGGCCTTCTTCGCCTGCTGGTAGAACTCGTCGGCGCCGTACATGTTGCCGTGGTCGGTCATACCGACCGCCGGCATCCCCAACCGAGAGGCCTCGGCGAAGAGCGGAGCGATCTTCGCCGCGCCGTCGAGCATCGAGTACTCGGTGTGGACGTGCAGGTGGACGAAGGAATCGTTCGACACCGCCGGAATACCTCCGAAGACACCAAGGGGACGGCCAGAGACGTGCCGACCAGCTTAGCCCCGAGGAAGATCTATCCAGGGACCGCATGCCCGGCGTGGCGAGCGCAGTCCGGCCCTCCTTCGCCACCGGCGAGGGTGCCCCATCCGGTGTGCCGCTTCGGCAAAACGGGGCCAGCTGACGTACTGTTGTGCGTCGCCGCTCGCCGAGCAATGGTTCACTGCACTCATGACACACCACCAGGCCCTCACCCTCCGCTACGCCGCGGCCTCCGATGTGGGGCGACACCGTGGCGGGAACGAGGACTCCGCCTACGCGACCGTCCGGCTGCTCGCCGTCGCCGACGGGATGGGCGGTCACGCCGCAGGCGAGGTCGCCAGCGCCGAGGCTGTCACCGCGCTCGAAGAGCTCGACACTCGCCTCGCTGATGAGGACCTCGGCGATGTTCACCTCGGGGAGGAACTGGCGGAGGCGATCGGCGTCGCCGCGTCCCGGCTGGACGAGCGGGTCGCCGACGACCCCGCTCTCACCGGCATGGGCACCACGGTCACGGCGATGTTGTGGGACTGCCCGCGATTCGCGCTCGGGCACATCGGCGACTCACGCTGCTACCAGCTCCGCGGTGGCACGCTGACCCAGCTCACCCACGACCACACGATGGTCCAGGCCCTTGTCGATCAGGGGCGGCTCACTCCGGAACTGGCCGAACGCCACCCGAGCCGCTCCGTGCTGGTGCGAGCGCTGCTGGCCGGTGTGCCTGCCGAGCCCGACATCTCCGAGCACACCGCCGAGGCCGATGACGTCTACCTGCTCTGCTCCGACGGGCTCACCGACGTCGTCAAGCCGCCCGAGATTCAGCGGGTGCTCGCGGACGTGGTCACCGGTGCCGCGTCCCCTGACGACGCCGTTCGCTCGCTCATCGGCCTCGCCAACGATGGCGGCGGCCCCGACAACATCACCTGCGTACTCGCCCACGTCATCGAAGAGGACTGACGTCCGCGAGACACCCCGTGTCCGCGGTCCGCGCGCATGTCCGCACGTGGTGAGCTGGAAGGCCGCAGCCCGTGCGTCCGCGTGTTCCGGTGCCCGCGCTGTCCCCGGAGAGATCAGTGTGCTGCGCCGCGGCGCCACATCCGCCGCCCTGGTGCGTGCCTGCGAGTCCCTCGCGCACTGTCGTCCGCACCGGTCCCGCCGGTCTCAGAGACGGGACCCGGCTGCTCGCCCCTCGTCTCGACGACCTTCTTGCGGGCCGGCATCACAGCGAGGACGAGCCCCAGCAACGCCGTCCCCAGATGCAGCCAGTTGTCCGCCGTGTTGAGCGCGAACGGGTTACCGAGCCCCTCCACGGGGTTCTCCGCGAACACGCCCGTGATGGCGAGGCCCCACAGCAACAGCACTCCGAAGACGGCGAGCAGCAGCCAGCCGTAGACCCTCGCCATCGTGGACGTCAACGCCATCAGCACACCGATCAAACCGATCACGATGTGAAAGACGTTGTGGAGCGGGTTGATCGAGAAAAGCCACAGGGTGCTGTGACTGGCGTCCCCAAATCCACCGAACCCGGTGATCACGAGCCCGATGATGCCGATCGCCAGGTAGACAACGCCAATGAGACCCGCCAGCATCTGGACGGGCTGTAGTCCTCGTCTCCGCAGGCTGCCTGCGGGAGCTGGACGAGTCATGGCAGCCTCCTCCTGCGGTGTGAAAGGTGCCGCTCAAACCTTTCGTGTACCCGGGTGTTCCGGCGCGAAACGGCGAGTGCGCCCGCGGCACCGTAGGGTTTTCGGCGTGGCATTGGGCGTTTGCCTGCTGTTCGACCGGCGTTCCGAGCGCGCGCTCCGTGGGCTGTGGTCGCGGCTGGAGGCCGCCGGTGTCGCGACGCTGCAAACCCACACGCACGGCAGGCATCACCCGCACCTGTCGTACGTCGTCCTCCTCGACTGGGACTTCGCCGCCGTCCACGCGGCTGTCGGTGCGCTGCGCGACCACGGTCCTTCAGATCTCACCTTCGACGCGATGGCGACGTTTCGCCGGGGCAGAGTCGCGCTCGTGCCCGCTCCTCCCGCGGGCCTGCTCGCGCGGCAGCAGGCCGTACTCCGCGCCGTGATCGGCACGGGAGCCCGCGTTCACCGTCACTACGCGCTGGACCGCTGGCTGCCGCACTCCTCGGTGGCCACGAGATCGACGACGCGGCAACTTCCCCTCGTCGCGGCAGCGGTCTACGAGATCCTCCCGCTGACCGTGCGCGTGACCAGCGCCGCCTTGATCGACAGCGCCACCGGGCAGGCGGCACCGCTGCCGATCCTGCCGTGATCGGCTGTTACGCGACGTCCTCGCTCGGCGCGTACCACGTGTTGCACTGCCCCATGTCGCCATCGCGGAACCCACGAGCGGCCCACTTCCGCTGAGTCTCGCTGGTGCCGTGCGTCTCGCTGTCCACCCAGTTGCGGAAGTCGTTTACCGCGGCGTCACCGAGGTCGTCCGTGATCGACCCTCTTCCCGAGGCGCTGGCGAGGAAAGCTCCTGCGAAACAGTTCGCCTGCAACTCGACGCGCCTGCCCAGTTCCCGATCGGGCGGGCTGCCGGAGGGATAGCGGCTCAGCTGCCTGTTCGCGTCGGCCAGTATGCCGCTGAGGTGCTGCACGTGGTGGCCGTACTCGTGGGCGAGGGTGGCGATGTGTGCTTCCTCGGTGAGTCCGAACGCCTCCAGAGTGCGGGCACGCGGCAGGTAGATGGTGGCGTCCTCCGCGCAATACAGCCCGGTGGCCTGGTCTGCGGGAGGCAGCTCGCCGCACGCGGTCACCGGGTCGTCGGTGATGTTGACGACCACCGGAGCGAACGGGACGCCGGAGCGTGCCAACGCCGGTTTCCAGGCGCGTTCCAGGCACCGCAATTCGGCGGTGTAGAACGCGTGCAGCCGCTCCTGTTCCCCGCGCAGTGGCGGCAGTTCGCACCGCACGTCGGCCAGCTCCGTGCCGCTTCTCAGCAGGCGGTTGTCGCCGATCGACGCGAGGGAAGGGACGCTGTCGCCAGACACCGGAGCGGCGGGCTGCGCCTGGTCTGGTTCACCGAGAGACGGCAGGACGGCGACGAACACGCAGGCAAGCGCGAGAGCCACGGCGACGGGAAGCGCGGCGCGCCACCGCGATCTCCGCGTGGAAGCCGGTCTGGACTCGGCCGTGTCGTCCGAATCCCAAAGCTCCAGCGGAAGATCTTCAAGGTACGGCCGGACCGGCCCTGGCTCGCGAGCCGGGTCTCCTGCCGCGTCGCCGACAGTGTGCACAGCAGCCTTCACGGTTGACGTCACGTCTCGGCGACGAGAATAAGGCCTCGGGTTTCGTCCGCCCATACCGCGGTGTCACGAAAAGGACACGGGGAGGAACGGCACGCGACCTGCGCGGCGGAAGGCCGTTACGACATCGACGAAGGGGCCGACAAGGTTTTCCCTGGTCGGCCCCTGTCCGGTGGGCGCAGCAGGGTTCGAACCTGCGACCCCCTGCTTGTAAGGCAGGTGCTCTCCCGCTGAGCTATGCGCCCTGAGTCCCCCGCGCATGGTGCGCGGGGACCGCCATCGATCCGGCGTGCCCGACCATCAGCCCAGGTCGGCGATCGCCTTCTTCCAGGCCGCCTGGTCACGCGCCTCACCCGGCTGGTTCACCTCGGCGAACCGCACGACACCCTCGGTGTCGATCAGGAAGGTACCCCGCAGCGCGAGGCCGGCCTGCTCGTTGAACACACCGTACGCCTTCGCCACCTCGCCGTGCGGCCAGAAGTCCGACAGCAGGGGGAACTGGTAGCCCTGCTGCTCGGCCCACGCCTTCAGCGCGAACGGCGTGTCCACGGAGACGCCGAGCACCTGCACGCCGGGGTACTGGTCGAACTCGTCGCGCAGCTGGCACAGTTCGCCCTGGCAGATACCGCTGAAGGCGAACGGGTAGAAGACGAGCAGCACCGGCTTGTCGCCGCGGAACGACGACAGCGTGACCTGTTGCTTGTTGTAGTCGTTGAGCGTGAAGTCCGGGGCCTGGGTACCGACCTCGACGGCCATGGGCACGACAACCTTTCGCTTGTCCGACAGTACGGCTCGACATCCGGCCACTGCGCGCGGCGCGATGGTCTCATCCACCGACGCGAGTGCCGGGCAAACCCTATCGCGCTGCCGGGACGAGCGAACGGGGGCCGGACCTCTAGCGACGTGACGTGGACCTCGGCACGAGTCTCGTCGCGGTCCAGCCGTGGCCGATACTCAGGTTGGAGGTCTGCGACATCCCGACCGTGGGCACCGCCTCGGCGATCTCGCTCGGCTCGACGTGACCGGGCTGACCCGTCTTCGGGGTCAGCACCCAGACCACCCCGTTCTCGTCGAGCGGCACGCGGGCGTCCACGAGCGCGTCCCCGAGGTCTCCGTCGCCGTCGCGCCACCAGAGCAGCACGACATCGATGACTTCGTCGGCGTCCTCGTCGAGCAGCTCACCACCGATGCGAGCCTCGACGGCGGCGCGGACCTCCTCATCGACGTCTTCGTCCCAGCCCAGCTCCTGGACCACCATGTCCGGCTTGATCCCGAGCTTTTCGGCGACGCTGTTCTGGTCAGCGTCTCCCGCGGCGACCACGGCTTCTCACTCCTCCAACTGGATAGGTGCGGTCCGCTTCCGGCCGCTCACTCTTCGCGACCGACCGCACGACGTACACGGATGGGCATAGCGAACACCGCAACGGCGCGGAGCGCAACCGTCCACACCGGAGCCCTCAGCCCCAAGGCCTGAGGTTAAGGGGGCCGGGGACACCGGCCCGCAGGCGGGGCACGATTCTCCCGAATCCGGACAGCCCCGAGCCCCACCACCTGAACTAGGCTGGAAGAGGCGGCCAACGCGGAGCATCACACAGGATCGACCGCGTGTCGCACGGTGTTACGAACAGCTCAATGTTACCGCAGAGTAGCGGCTGACGGAGACCGTGTCCACGGCCACGATGGCAACAACAAACTCGAAGCAACCCGAAAACTGGCGAGGAGATCCCTTGGCCCCCCAGAACGACGAGGCCGGGCGCGGCGCCACCGCAGGCGCCTCCGGCCAGGGAGCACCGGCGCGTGTCCGCGTCATCCGCGACGGACTGGCGGCGCACTTGCCCGACATCGACCCGGAGGAGACGTCGGAATGGCTCGACTCCTTCGACGCCGCACTGGCGAGGGGCGGTCAACAGCGCGCGAGGTACCTGCTGCTGAGGATGCTGGAGCGCGCCCGTGAGCGCAATGTGGGCGTGCCCCCGCTCACGACAACCGACTACGTCAACACCATTCCCACGGAGAACGAGCCGTGGTTCCCCGGCGACGAGGAACTGGAGCGCCGCTACCGCGCGTTCATCCGCTGGAACGCCGCGATCATGGTGCACAGGGCACAGCGGCCAGGTGTCGGCGTCGGCGGACACATCTCGACCTACGCCTCCTCCGCGGCGCTCTACGAGGTGGGCTTCAACCACTTCTTCCGCGGCAAGGACCATTCAGGCGGCGGCGATCAGATCTTCATCCAGGGTCACGCCTCCCCCGGCATCTACGCGAGGGCGTTCCTCGAAGGACGGCTCACCGCCGAGCAACTCGACGGGTTCCGGCAGGAACTCTCCCACGCGGGCGAAGGCGGCGGCCTCCCGTCGTACCCGCACCCGAGACTGATGCCGGACTTCTGGGAGTACCCCACGGTGTCGATGGGGCTCGGCCCCATGAACGCGATCTACCAGGCGCGGTTCAACCGTTACCTGCACGCGCGCGGCATCAAGGACACCAGCGACCAGCACGTCTGGGCCTTCCTCGGCGACGGCGAGATGGACGAGCCCGAGTCGCGCGGCCTCATCCACGTCGCGGCGGGCGAGGGGCTCGACAACCTCACGTTCGTCATCAACTGCAACCTTCAGCGGCTCGACGGGCCCGTCCGCGGCAACGGCAAGATCATCCAGGAGCTGGAGGCGTACTTCCGAGGCGCGGGCTGGAACGTCATCAAGGTCATCTGGGGCCGTGAGTGGGACGCGCTGCTGCACGCCGACCGCGACGGCGCGCTGGTCAACCTCATGAACCAGACACCGGACGGCGACTACCAGACCTACAAGGCCAACGACGGCGCGTACGTGAGAGAGCACTTCTTCGGTCGCGACCCCCGCACGAAGGAGCTGGTGAAGAACCTCACCGACACCCAGATCTGGAACCTCAAGCGCGGCGGCCACGACTACCGCAAGGTCTACGCCGCGTACAAGGCGGCGATGGAACACCACGGCCAGCCCACGGTGATCCTCGCCCACACGATCAAGGGTTACGGGCTCGGCCCGGCCTTCGAGGGCCGCAACGCCACCCACCAGATGAAGAAGCTGACGCTCGACGACCTCAAGCTGTTCCGGGACGCCCAGCGCATCCCGATCAGCGACGAGGAGCTGGAGCGGGACCCGAAGCTTCCGCCGTACTACCACCCGGGTGAGGACTCGCCCGAGATCCAGTACCTGAAGGGTCGCAGGCAGGCACTCGGTGGCTACCTGCCGGAGCGCAGGTCGAACGCCAAGCCGCTCGTGCTGCCCGGCGACAAGGTGTACGAGGCCATCAGGAAGGGCTCGGGCAAGCAGGACGTGGCCACCACGATGGCGTTCGTGCGGCTGGTCCGTGAGCTGGCGAAGGACCCGGAGGTCGGGCACCGGCTCGTGCCGATCATCCCCGACGAGGCGCGGACGTTCGGCCTCGACTCGATGTTCCCGACGGCGAAGATCTACAACCCGCAGGGGCAGAACTACACGTCGGTCGATGCGCAGTTGATGCTCGCCTACAAGGAGTCGGAACACGGGCAACTCCTGCACGAGGGCATCAACGAGGCGGGCTCGACGGCGTCGTTCACCGCGGCGGGCACGTCGTACGCCACGCACGGCGAGCCGATGATCCCGATCTACATCTTCTACTCGATGTTCGGCTTCCAGCGCACGGGCGACGGGCTGTACGCCGCCGCCGACCAGATGGCGCGTGGCTTCGTCCTCGGAGCCACTGCAGGCAGGACCACGCTCACCGGCGAGGGCCTCCAGCACGCGGACGGGCACTCCCAGTTGCTGGCGGCGACCAACCCGGCCGTGGTGGCCTACGACCCCGCGTGGTCGTTCGAGATCGCCCACATCGTCCGTGACGGCCTGCGCCGCATGTACGGCGAGACGGGACCGGACGGCAACGGTGAGAACGTCTTCTACTACCTCACCGTGTACAACGAGCCGTACCAGCAGCCTGCCGAGCCGGAGAACCTCGATGTGGACGGCCTGCTCAAGGGCCTCTACCTCTACAGGCAGGCTCCCGAGGGAACGGGGCCGAAGGCGCAGCTTCTCGTGTCGGGCGTGACCATGCCCGAGGCGCTAAGGGCGCAGCGGATGCTGGCCGAGGAGTGGAACGTGGGCGCCGACGTGTGGTCGGCCACCTCGTGGACGGAGCTGCGCAGGGAGGCCGTCGAGGTCGATCGCGACAACTTCCTCCACCCCGCCGACTCGCCAAGGGTGCCGTACGTGACGCGGACGCTGTCCGGCACGGAGGGCCCCGTGGTGGCCGTCTCCGACTGGATGCGCGCCGTGCCCGACCTGATCCGCCCCTGGGTGCCCGGCGACATGCTCACGCTCGGCACCGACGGTTTCGGGTTCTCGGACACCCGTCCCGCCGCGCGCCGTCACTTCCTCGTCGATGCCGAGTCGATCACGGTCGGGGTGCTCACCATGCTCGCCCGCCGAGGCGAGGTACCGCAGGACAAGGTCGTCGAGGCCGCGCGGAAGTACCAGATCCACGACGTCATGGCCGCGGGCCCACAGACCTCGGACTCCGGCGTGGCGTGACCCCTCCGGGTGTCCGATGTGGATGCTCAGAATCTCCGTCACCGGAACTCACGAACGGGTGAGTCCGGTGGCGGGCGATGATCTGGAAGTCCATAGTGGATACACCGGTGGGGACCGGGGAAGTGAGACCGCCCGGCGCGCTCGAACACGGCGCGCCGGGCGGTCTCGTCTCTGCCCCTTCTGAAGCCCTCGGCGGCTTCCGGAGTACCTCGGCCGTGCGGTCCAGGCTTTCCGGACGTCCCCGCGTAGGATTCGGCACCAGCATGTCCACCGAACGTTCTCAGGTCCCGGCGAACCCGCCGCCGCAGCGCTCGCCGTCTCGGCACGAACTGTCCGAGGCGACGCTTCGCGCGCTGGAACGTGCCTCGGGGCGGCTCGCCAAGGCGAGCGTCGCCGCCATCGAGGAACGACTGCCCTGGTTCACGAGGATGCCCGCCGACCAGCGCGCGAGCATTCTGCTGATCACCCAGGCAGGCGCGGCCGGGTTCGTCAGATGGATGCGCGACTCGCAGGAGGCCCTCAAGCTGACCACCGAGGCGTTCCGCTCCGCGCCGAGGGAGCTCTCCCGCTGGATCAGCCTCCGCCAGACCGTCGAGATCGTCCGCCTCGCCGTTGACGTGTTCGAGGAGCAGCTGCCCCGGTTCGCCGCCGACGAGTCCGAGCGCGCCGCGCTCACCGAGGGCATCCTCCGCTACGGCAGGGAGATCGCGTTCGCGGCGGCCAACTCCTACGCCGCGGCTGCGGAGGCAAGGGGCGCGTGGGACGCCCGCCTCGAGGCGCTCGTCGTGGACGGCGTCGTCCGGGGAGACGCCGAGGAATCCGTGCTCTCGCGGGCCGCGGCACTGGGCTGGGACCCCGCCGCCGACGCCACCGTCCTGGTGGGTAACCCGCCGTCGGACGATCCTCCCTCCGTGGTGTTCGAGGTGCGCAGCAAGGCGGCCCGCGTCGGCAGGCCGGTGCTGCTCGGGGTGCAGGGTTCACGGCTGGTCGTCGTGGTGGCCGGTCCGACGGAGGGCACGGCGAAGGACGCGGAGATCCTGCCAGCACTCGCCACCGCGTTCGCCGAGGGCCCTGTCGTCGCGGGCCCCACGGTCGGCAGCCTCGCCGAGGCACACCGCAGCGCAGCGGAGGCGCTCTCCGGCCTGAGGGCCGTCGTCGGCTGGCCCTCGGCGCCGCGCCCAGCGCGGTCGATCGATCTGCTGCCGGAGCGTGCGCTCGCGGGCGACGCGGAAGCGGAGCGGGTGCTCGTCGAGGAGATCGCCCGACCGCTCGAACAGGCGGGTCCGGCGCTGCTGGAGACGATCGAGACCTATCTGGAGACCGGTGGGGTGCTCGAAACGTGTGCCCGCCAGTTGTTCGTTCACCCCAACACCGTGCGATACCGCTTGAAGAAGGCCGCCGAACTCACCGGGCGCAACGCCGCCGACCCTCGCGACGCGCTCGTGCTGCGGACTGCCCTGACCGTGGGACGGTTGGCCCGCTCCCGGGGCTTGTGGTGATCGCCGTCTCTCCGAATCGGTGAGGCGCGACACAACGTCGCGCGCATCACACACCATAGGGTCGCTCTTTGTAGGGAGTCCACAACCCGATTCGAAGGACTTGGTGACTGGGAGGCATGCCACCGGACACCACGATCCGTGTTCCCTACAGGAGTGACCACCGCTCTCCTCTGCCCCGGACAGGGTTCCCAGAACCCCGGCATGCTTTCGCCCTGGCTCGAACTCGACGGAGCGCGCGACCGCGTCGCGCAGTGGTCGGAGAACTGCGGTCTCGATCTCGTACACCTCGGCACCGAGGCCACCGCCGAGGAGATCCAGGACACCGCGGTCGCCCAGCCGCTCATCGTCGCCGCGTCGCTTCTCGCGTTCGAGTACCTGCCCGCGAGGCTGCCCGCCGACGCTCCGGTCGCCGGCCACTCGGTGGGTGAGCTGGCCGCCGCGGCCATCGCCGGTGTGCTCACCGCGAACGACGCCGTGGCGCTGGCCGCCGTGCGTGGCGCCGAGATGGCAGCCGCGTGTGCGGCCGAGCCGACGGGCATGGCCGCCGTGATGCTCGGTGCTCCCGACGAAGTCGTGGCCTGGCTGCGTGACAACGGGCTGGAGGCCGCCAACCAGAACGGCGCTGGCCAGATCGTCGCCTCCGGAGCGGCCGACGCCATCGAACGTATCGTGGCCGAACCGCTGCCCGGCACCAAGGTCAGGGCACTGAAGGTGGCAGGCGCGTTCCACACGAAGTACATGGCCTCGGCCGAGGAGGCCCTGCGCGTCCACGCGAGCAAGCTCACGCCGTCCGACCCCACGCGGCCCCTGCTCTCCAACGCCGACGGCGGCCTGATCTCCAGCGGGGCGAAGTACCTCGACAGGCTCGTCTCCCAGGTGACCCGTCCCGTGCGGTGGGACCTGACAATGCACACGCTCGCCCAGCTGGGAGTCGAGCGGACGATCGAGCTGCCCCCTGCGGGAACCCTGACAGGGCTCGTGAAGAGGGAGCTGAAGGGCACCGTCACCATTCCGTTCGCCGTGAAGGCGCCCGCGAACCTCGAGGAGCTGGCATGAGCCGTCCGACGCTCACGCTCGCGCAGGGCGCGAAGGCCACGAGAGTGCTCGGGGTCGGCAGCACGCAGCCCGACCGGATCGTCACGAACGACGAGCTGTCCGAGCACATGGACACCAACGACCAGTGGATCAGGGACCGCGTCGGCATCGTCGAGCGCCGGTTCGCCGCGGAGGACGAGCGGCTGGTCGATATGGCCGTCACGGCGGGAGCGAAGGCACTCGCCGACGCGGGAGTCGCCCCGTCCGAAGTGGACACGGTCATCGTGCCGAACTGCACCATGCCCGCGCCCATCCCGAACGCGGCGGCACAGGTGGCCGACCGCATCGGCATCAAGGCAGCTGGCGCGTTCGACCTCAACGCCGCGTGCGCCGGGTTCTGCTACGGCCTCGGCGTCGCCTCCGACCTCATCCGGGCCGGATCGGCGAGGAAGGTGCTCGTGATCGGCGCCGAGAAACTCACCGATGTCGTTGACCCGGCCGATCGTTCGACGGCGATCATCTTCGCCGACGGAGCAGGCGCGGCGCTCGTCGGGCCTTCCGAGGAACCCGGTATCGGCCCCGTGGCATGGGGCAGCGCGGGCGATCTCGTTGACATGATCTACATGCGGGACAACCGCTACATCTTCCAAGAAGGCCAGCCAGTGTTCCGCTGGGCGACGACGCAGATCGCCCCGGTGGCGATGCGGGCCGTCGAGCTGGCTGGACTGGAATTGTCCGACATCGACGTACTCATCCCTCACCAGGCCAACCTGCGCATCGTCGAGGCCATCGCCAAGCGGCTGCGCGCGAAGGGCGCGCGCGACGACATGGTCGTGGCCGACGACATCCGGTACTCGGGCAACACCTCGTCGGCGTCCATCCCGATGGCGCTCGATCACATGCGCGCCGCCGGCACTGTGAAGCGCGGCGACGTCGTGCTGACCGTCGGCTTCGGGGCGGGACTTTCCTACGCGGGGCAAGTGCTCGTCTGCCCCTGACCACCACGTGGTACCACTGACGCCGACGGCGCAAGACCCGTCGCGACTCGAAAAGCGAAAACCGCAGAAAGGAAACCCAGTGGCAGACAAGAACGAGATCCTGGCAGGCCTCGGCGAGATCGTCGAGGAGGTCGCCGGTGTGGCAGCCGACGACGTCACCTCGGAGAAGTCCTTCGTGGACGACCTCGACATCGACTCGCTGTCCATGGTCGAGATCGCCGTGCAGGCCGAGGACAAGTTCGGTGTGAAGATCCCGGACGACGAGCTGGCCAACCTGAAGACGGTGGGCGACGCCGTGGACTACGTCGCGGCCAACGCGAAGTAGAGCTTCTCGCTAGACACCTCGGGGAGACACCAATGAGCAACATCGACGTCGTGATCACCGGCCTCGGCGCAACCACACCGCTCGGTGCGGACGTCCCCTCGACCTGGGACGGTCTGCTTGAGGGCCGGAGCGGGGTCCGCACCCTCGACGCCGAGTGGGTCGAGAG
This sequence comes from Saccharomonospora xinjiangensis XJ-54, assembly GCF_000258175.1. Taxonomy (NCBI): domain Bacteria; kingdom Bacillati; phylum Actinomycetota; class Actinomycetes; order Pseudonocardiales; family Pseudonocardiaceae; genus Saccharomonospora; species Saccharomonospora xinjiangensis. Next base: position 1,131,385 of record NZ_JH636049.1, read on the forward strand.
GATCGACCTGCCGGTGAAGATCGGCGCCGTGCTCGCCGAGGAGCCGACGGTGAAGATCCCGCGCGTGCAGGCCCGCAGGCTCGACCGTTGTGAGCAGGTCGCCCTGCTCGCCGCGCGCGAGGCGTGGGCCGACGCCGGTTTCGAGCCGCCGACGCACGAGTCGCAGGACGTCGATCCCGAGCGGCTCGGCGTCTCGATCGGCTCGGGGATCGGGGGTCCTGTCACGCTGCTGAACCAGGACGACCTGCTGGAGCAGCACGGCATCCGGAAGGTGTCACCGCTGACGGTGCCGATGTTGATGCCCAACGGGCCAGCCGCGCACGTGGGCATCGACCTGCTGGCCCGAGCCGGGGTGCATTCCCCGGCCTCGGCGTGCGCGTCGGGTGCCGAGGGAATCGCCGTCGGCGTTCAGATGATCCAGTCGGGGCGTGCCGACGTCGTGGTCGCGGGTGGCGCGGAGGCCTGCATCGCCCCGATCACCATCGCGGGGTTCGCGCAGGCACGCACCGTCTCGACCCGAAACGACGAGCCCGAGCGGGCGTCGCGGCCGTTCGACGCCCACCGTGACGGTTTCGTCCTCGGCGAGGGCGCCGGTGCGGTGGTGCTGGAGCGTGCTGACAGGGCAGCCGCGCGTGGTGCACGGGTGTACGCACGGCTGGGGGGTTACGGCATCACGTCCGACGCCTACCACATCACGGGAAACCATCCCGAGGGCATCGGCCAGATCGCCGCGATGACGCAGGCCATGCGGATGGCCGACCTCTCGGGCTCCGACGTGGGCCACGTCAACGCCCATGCCACCTCCACGGTCGTCGGTGACGTCGGCGAAGCCGCGGCGATCCGCAAGGCTGTCGGCGACCACCCTGTGGTGACGGCTCCGAAGGGCGCACTCGGACACCTGGTGGGCGGCGCGGGCGCCGTCGAGAGCATCGTAACGATCTTGTCGATCTACCACGGCATCGTGCCTGCCACGCTGAACCTGGAGAACCTCGATCCGAAGGTGCAGCTGGACGTCGTGTCCGGCGAGCCCCGCAAGATCGACCTCACCGCGGCCATCAGCAACTCGTTCGGCTTCGGCGGCCACAACACGGCACTGCTGTACCAGAAGGCGTAAGGGCGGCCCGCAGCCCTGAGACCACGCAGGAAGGCCACCTCGGCAGCGTCCGACGACGCTCCCCGAGGTGGCCTTTCGGCGCTGTCCGCTGTACTTCGGGGCGTGCGGGCCTGCCGCGAAAGGTCAGCCCACCTGGTGAAGCCAGGTGACGGGCGCGCCGTCACCCGCGTGCCGGAACGGTTCGAGTGCCTCGTCCCAGCTCGACCCGAGCACTTTGTCGAGTTCGTGGGCGAGTTGCTCACCGGCACGGCTTTTTGACACCAGGCTGCGCAGGCGATCCTCACCCACCACGATGTCGCCGTTGGCGCTCGTGCGGGCATGCCACAACCCCAGGCCGGGCGCGTAGCAGAATCGCTGTCCGTCCACTCCGGGGCTCGGCTCCTCGGTGATCTCGAAACGCACCATCGGCCACGCCTTCAGAGCAGCGGCGAGCTTGCCACCGGTACCCACGGGCGCGCGCCAGTCACATTCGGCGCGCAATTGACCGGGCGCCGCGGGCTGGGCCGTCCATTGGAGATCGACCCGGCCACCGAGCGCACCGGAAATCGCCCACTCGACGTGCGGGCAAACCGCAGACGGCGACGAGTGGACGTACACAACGCCACGAGTGCTCACTGCTGACCTCCGCTACTCGACGAGGGGCGTCTTCCCCTACGACCTCGTCCGTGAAGCGGATTAATCAACCCGCGGCGACTCCCTCGTTATTCTGCACGCGCCTCACCCGTTTGGCCACATGAGCACCAGAAATCACACCACGGTGCCGTCCTGCTAGGCGAAATGCTCAATTCGAGCGCGCCAACTCTACGCCGGGCAGATCGCGGCGAGTGGCCACCACACTCGCTACTCACACCCAATACCGAACGGTAGCCGCCATTTCGGTGACCGTAATCACCGCGCCGGTTACGGTGCGCTCATACTGCGCGGTGCGTCGAGGCGGGGTCGGCTATAAACGCATATCGAGACAGCCGGTGAGGGAGGGGCCACGTGCGAGTCGTCCGGTTTCCCACGAGACCCGCCCGGGTCTCCGACGACATTCGGGCGGCCGTCGCGTCCCTGGGAAGGGGCGACACCGTCGTCGGCGGCGTGGCGGTACTCGGCGTGACGCCACCCGAATCCGGTATCGAGATCGATGCCGTGCTGGTGCTCCCGCGTGGCGTCCTCGTGGTCGTCGGTGTCGATCTTCCAGATCCGGCCATGACTCTCACCGCGCCCCTCAACGGGGCGTGGAAGGCCGACGGCTGGCCCCTTGTCCGAGGCGTCGAAGGGGCTGCGGAGAAGGCCGACGTCAATCCGGGCCTCAAAGCCCTCGCGCTCGCGGGACGTCTCGCCGACCGGGTCCATGCTCTGGACCCCTCCATCGCCGTCGGTGTGGTCATCGCGGTCGGCCCCTACGTGGAGACCGTCGAACAGCCGCCTGAGGATCTCGCCGGTCCTGTGCGCGTGGTTTTCCCCACCGCGGGGTCCTTCCTGACGGCGGCCGAGGCACTTCCGGTGCCCGAACGGCTTCTCTCCACCGAGCAGGCCCGCGCGGTGCTGCGCGATGTCGCCCCCTCCGCGACGGACCTCGACGACGCCGTGCTGCTGGCCGAGGGTTTCACCACCCCTGCCGCTCCTGACCCACCCCAGGCGGTTATTCCCGCTCCCTGGACGGGTGGCTCCGCGACCGTGCCCGTGAGGGCGCCGCGCGAACGGGGCCGCCGGATCCGCCCGGCTGCCGCACTGGCGGCCGCCGCACTGCTCGTCGTGGCGGTCACGATGGCGTTCTTGGCGCTGACCTCTCAAGACTCCCCGACTCCCGCCTCCGTCGAACCGCCCTCGAACGGCCATCCGGCCGTGCACGCGGGCGGTGTGCGCTTCGACCCCGTGGCGCGGGACAGCGCGAGCCGGTGCGCACCGCATCACGCCGTGGGCGATATGCAGTCGTTCCTGCTGGAACACGGCTGTTTGGAGGTGCTCAGGGGAAGTTTCACCGCCACGGTGGAGGGCCGTACCTTCGCGGTCTCGGTCGGCGCCGTCACGTTCCCCGACGCCGCGCTGGCCGGTGAGTTCGAGCAGGTGACCGCCACACCGGGCACCGGCGTGCTCACCGACGTCGCCACGGAAACGCAGCGCTGGGCAGGCATGCATCCGACATTCGAGGGCGCCTCCTTTGCCAGCCGCAGAGACGGGGCGACGGTCCGGATGGTGCTGGCACACCACACCTCACAGGAAGCTCCGAGCGGCAGCGAAGGGACAGCCACCAGGGTCGCCGCCGCCGCGCTCGATCTTCCGCTGCGCTGACCGGCGACCTCACCGCCCCTGATGTGCCGGGTCAACACCCTTTGCTCCGCCACCCGTCACCGCTCACAAGCCGTACTCCTCCAGCAGCCGCAACCAGACCTCGCTGATGGTGGGAAAGGCGGGTACCGCGTGCCACAGCCGCCGCAGCGGCACCTCACCGACGATCGCGACAGTGGCCGCGTGCAGCAGCTCGGCGACGTCCTGGCCGACGAACGTCGCCCCGAGAACGATCTCCCGCTCGGTGTCCACCACCAGCCGCGCCCGCCCCTCGTAGCCGTCGGCGTGCAGTGCCGCCCCTGCCACGGCGACGTCGAGGTCCACGGCACGGTGGGACTCCTGCCCCGGTTCGGGCAAGCCGACGGAGGCGACCTCGGGGTCGGTGAACACCACCTGGGTCGCGGCTCGATGGTCGGCCGTGGCGGCGTACCCGCTCCACGGTTCGGGGCGCACGTCCTCTCCCCTGGCGCGGGCCGCGACGACGTCGCCGACGACCCGTGCCGCGTACTTGCCCTGGTGCGTCACCGGTGCGCGCCCCGTGACATCGCCAGCCGCGTACAGCCATCGTCCGTCCACACCGGACACAAGTCCGGTGTCGTCCACGCTGAGCCTGCCTCCCGGTGTCAGCCCGACCGTTTCGAGCCCGAGGCCGGTGGTGGCGGGTTTACGACCCGTGGCGACGAGCAGGCGTTCCACCGCGATGCGCGAACCGTCGTCCGACTCGATCCGCACACCGCCGCCTGCCACCGCCACGCGACTGACGGCGGTGCCGAGCCGGACCCTCACACCGTCGGCGCGAAGCCCCTCGGCCACCGCCTCACCGGCAAACCCAGGCAGGTGTGACAGCAGGCGGTCACCGAGTTCGAGCAGTTCGACCCGCGCACCGAGACGGGCCCACGCCTGGGCCATCTCCACACCGACCACACCGCCACCGAGCACGGCGAGGGATTGCGGCACCGTCGATGCCGAGGTCGCCTCGCGGGAGGTCCACACCGGCACGTCGGCGATGCCGGGTATTTGCGGGACGACCGGCGTGCTGCCGGTACACACCACCACCGCGTGGGCGGCGCGGACGACGCCACGACCCTCCACCGTGACCTCGCGTTCCCCGGAAAGCCGGGCCGTCCCGCGCACGACGGTGATACCGGCGTCCTCTGCCCATCGCACCTGACCACCGTCGTCCCAGTGGGACACGAAGGCATCCCTTCGCCGGAACACCGCCTGCTCGTCGAGCCCGCCTTCGCTCCGGACGCCCCGCACCCGCCGCGCCGCGGCCAGGGCGTTGCCAGGCCGGAGCAAGGCCTTGCTCGGGATGCATGCCCAGTACGAGCACTCACCACCCAGCCGCTCGCGCTCGACCAGCACGGTGCGCAGGCCACCCCGGACCGCCCTCGCGGCGACGTTCTCGCCGACGGCACCTCCGCCGATGACGACGACGTCGGTGTCCTCGATGTCCTCGGTGCTCTCGGTGCTCTCGGTGTTCACAGTCCGAGTGTCGTCCGAGGCCCCGGTGCCCGCAGTGCGCGGAGGTCCCGTGATCGCGACGGATGTTCGCCAGGATGTGCGCCATGCGCACCACGACATCTCCGCCAGCGCACACCGCCGCTTCGCCCCGTGGCGGCGTCGCTATCCTGTACGGCGCACAAGAGTCTCGACGTGACGGGTGGAGGTCCCGCTTGGCCAGGAGTGCAGCGATCCACACGGTGGACGACATCACGGGCGAACCGGCGAGGGAGACCGTGTTCTTCGCGCTCGACGGCGTCGCCTACGAGATCGACCTGACTGCCGAGCACGCGGACCACCTCCGCGACGTGCTTCTCCGCTATGCCGCGCACGCGCGGCGTACGGGAGGCCGCAGGCGCAAGCGCGCGCTGGTGGACGGTCCGACACCGCTCCGGCGCGCGACCACCCCGCGCGCACCGAGGCCGGCGAGCCGCCGGAGAAGCCCCGAGCCCACTCACGGCAGATCCTCCACGGTGGTACAGCACGCCCCGCGTGAGCGGAACACCCAGCCGACGGCGCAGATCCTGCGCCGCTCCGCCTCGTCCGTCACGGTGCCTGTCAAGCCGGACCCGATACCCGAGGTGCGCTTTTCCGCTCCCGTGAGCTGAGCCGTCAGAGATTCTTCAGCTCACCGACCACATCGGACACCGACGACTTCGCATCGCCGAACAGCATGCTGGTCCTGGGATCGGTGAACAGTGCGTTGTCGATACCGGCGAATCCCGCGCCCATCGATCGCTTGAGTACGATGACCGACTTGCTCGACACCACATCGAGGACGGGCATCCCGTAGATCGGCGACCCCGGGTCGGTGCGGGCCGAGGGGTTGACGACGTCGTTGGCACCGATCACCAGTGCCACATCGGCCTGCGGCAGCAGGGCGTTGCTCTCGTCGAGGTCCTTCAACGCCTCGTACGGCACGTCCGCCTCCGCGAGGAGCACATTCATGTGGCCGGGCATCCTGCCTGCGACGGGGTGGACGGCGTAGCTGATCTCGACACCTTTGCCCCGCAGGAGGTCGGCCATCTCCCTGACCGCGTGCTGGGCCTGTGCCACGGCCATGCCGTAGCCGGGCACGACGACGACCCGGTTGGCGTAGGCGAGCTGGATGGCGGCGTCCGAGGCGCTGGTGGATCGCACGGGACGATCGTCACCGTGGGCCTGCGCCGAGACCGCCGTCGCGCCGAACCCGCCCGCGAGTATCGACACGAGCGAGCGGTTCATCGCCTTGGCCATGAGGTTGGTGAGGATCGAACCGGACGCTCCGACGAGCATGCCTGCCACGATGAGGGCCGTGTTGTCGAGCGCGAGCCCCATCGCGGCGGCGGACAGCCCGGTGGCGGCGTTCAGCATCGAGATCACGACCGGCATGTCCGCGCCACCGATCGGCAGCACCATGAGCACACCGAAGAAGGCCGCCGACACGAGGACCCCGATGACGAGCCACCCCGACGTCGCACCGGCCATCACCGCGATCGCGTACCCCGCCGAGGCCGCGAGAGCCACGATGGTGATCGGCCGGTGCAACACCCCGATCGTCACCGGACGCGACGGCAGCCAGCCCTGGAGCTTCCCGAAGGCGATCAGCGACCCCCAGAACGACACCGAGCCGATGATCGCGGCGAAGAGCGAGGCCACGGCGACGTACAGCGGAAGCCCGAGGTACCCGGCGGTGTCCCGGAACTCGGCCCACGCGATGAGCGCGACGGCACCGCCGCCGACCCCGTTGAACAACGCCACCATCTGCGGCATCGCGGTCATCTTCACGCGCCGGGCAGCGGGGATGCCCACCGCGGCCCCCAGCACAAGGCCGAGCACGATCAGCCACCACTCGCCCATCCCGGGCAGCAGCAGCGTCGAGACGATCGCGACGGCCATGCCTGCCGCCGCGATCCAGTTGCCCCTGACCGCCGTCCTCGGTCCCGTGAGCCCCATGAGGCCGAGGACGAACAGGGCGAACGCGATGATGTAGCCGACGGCGGCGACCGTGCTCATGAGCGGTCTCCCCGGGACGAGCCGCCGTCACCCTGCGACTCCGGTCTCCGCTTGAACATGGCGAGCATCCGGTCGGTCACGAGGAAACCGCCGACGACGTTGATCGTGCCGAACGCGATGGCGAGCACGAGCAGGATCTTGTTGAGCACACCCTCCGTGCCGAGGCCGAGCACGACGAGACCACCGAGGAGCACGATGCCGTGGATGGCGTTGGTTCCGGACATCAACGGTGTGTGCAGGGTGGTCGGCACCTTCGAGATCACCAGGTAGCCGACGAAGCCCGCGAGCACGAGCACCGCAAGGTTCTGGACCAGCATCAGTGGGCCTCCTCGTCGGTCGCGGTGACGCACGCACCGGCGAGGATCTCGTCGCCGGTGTCGAGCGAAAGGCGTCCCTCCTCGTCGAGCAACAGTCCGAGCAGCTCGACGAGGTTGCGGGAATACAGCTCACTGGCGTGCACGGCGCCCTCCGAGGGCAGGTTGAGCGGTGAGCAGATCGTCACGTCGTGCACCACGGTTTCCTCGCCGGGAACGGTGAGTTCGCAGTTACCTCCCGACTCGCCCGCGAGATCCACCACCACGCTGCCGGGCCGCATACCCCGGACCGCTTCCGCGGTGACCAGGATCGGGGCCCTGCGGCCCGGTACCTGCGCCGTGGTGATGACGGCGTCGAATCCGGAGATCGCCTCGGTGAGGCGGTGTTGTTGCCGTGCGCGCTCATCGGTCGTCAGCTCGCGGGCGTAACCGCCCTCACCCTCGGCCGTGACTCCCAGGTCGAGCCAGGCCGCTCCGACGGACCGCACCTGGTCGGCGACCTCGGGGCGCACGTCGTAGCCCGTGGTCCTCGCGCCGAGGCGCTTGGCAGTGGCGAGCGCCTGGAGACCGGCCACGCCCGCACCGAGGACGAGAACCGAGGCGGGCGCGATGGTGCCTGCCGCTGTGGTGAGCATGGGGAAGAAGCGGGGCAGCCGTGCCGCCGCGAGCAGCGCGGCCCGGTACCCCGCGACGCTCGCCTGCGATGACAGGGCGTCCATGCTCTGTGCCCGCGAGATGCGGGGCACCGCCTCCACCGCGAGGGCGTGGACCCCCGCCCTGCGCAGAGCGGCGATCTCCTCCGAGCGGGTCGCCGGTGAGAGGAAACCGACGAGCACCGAACCGGGAGAGAGCCGTCGCAGCTCGGAGGCGTCCGGCGGCGTCACCGTGAGCACGACGTCGGCGGACCAGGGATCCCCCAGCTCCGCACCGGCGTCGCGGTAGTCCTCGTCGCTGTGCCACGCGCCGGAGCCCGCGCCGGGTTCGCAGATCACCCGCAGGCCCCGCCCGGTGAGCCGCTTGACATGTGTGGGCACGAGCGCGACCCTGCGTTCTCCCGGCGCGCGCTCGGCGACCACCCCGATGCGAACCGGTGTCGGTGTGTCGGCCACTGGCGACCTCCTCGGCGGCGAGTTCGACGCTGACCCGCTTCCTTGCCAACGGTATTCACCTCGGGTGACACACGCCACAGAGGGATCGGCTGCGCTGCGGCCCGACCGACTACCGTCGAGGCATGTATTCCACGGAGATCGAGGTTCAGACCGGTTCTCAGGCGGTCGTGCGCGACCTCACCGGCGAGGTCCGGCGCTTCCTCTCCGAGGCGGGGGCACGCGACGGGCTGCTGCACGTCTGGGTACCGCACGCCACGGCGGGTCTCGCGGTGATCGAGACCGGGTCAGGCAGTGACGACGACCTGCTCGCCGCACTCGACGACCTCCTGCCGAGGGACGAGCGGTGGCGTCACCGGCACGGCAGCCACGGGCACGGCCGCGACCACGTACTGCCCGCGTTCCTCCCGCCGTACGCCACGGTGCCCGTGCTCGACGGCTCGGCGGCGCTCGGTACCTGGCAGTCGCTCTGCCTCGTGGACACCAACATCGACAACCCCACCCGCCGGGTCCGGCTGTCCTACCTGCCTGGTTGAACAATCCGCCGCCGTACCGAGGTCAGGGCGTCGGCGTCACCACCGTGGTCTCGCGCTCGTTCTCGGGCACCGACCGCAGGCTTGTCAGCAAGCGCACCATGTCGTCCTTCGAGGTGGCGTCCGGGCCGTCCTGACCGTCGTAGGCCAGCAGCACCGGCACCGAATCGCCGTCCGGCACCGCGACGGCGAGTGCGCCCACCAGTGCTGTCCGGGGAAGGCACTCACCGGCGTCGGCCACGGTCACCTCGGCGAGCACGAGTTCCGCCTCCCCGTCGCGGCCTCCGATCGATACCTCGACCGAACGCCGCTCCACCACCTCGAGGTCCGGCTCCACACCGCCGTCCGGCGTGTAGGCGTGCCGGGCGAGGGTCTCCGCCGTCTCCGTGACGGCAGTGGCCGCGTCCTTTCCGGTCGCCGCCGTCAGCCCGCTGCCCCCGCGCCGGGCGTGCTCGTCGGGGCCGCAGGCCCGCTCTCCCACGAAGGCGCTCGTCACCAGCGTGAACTGGGTCCCTTCCGTTTCCCAACCGTGGATCGTTCCCGGTCGCGGAGTCCAGTCCGGCGGCACGTCGTAGGCGTAGGCTCCCTCGCGCTGAACGACCGGCTCCCACCCGTCCACCGCCGCTGGCACGACCACGCGTGTCTCCGGAACCGGCTCGGAAACCACCGGCGCGGTCGCGGGCGCATCGGCCGACCCGGTCTTGTGCGCTCTCTCCGTGTTCGAGCCGACGGCGAACGAAAGGATGGCGAAGCCAAGAAAGAGGACGAATCCGAGCAGCCTGGGCGTGGGGAGGGGGATGCCGGTTTCGCGGCGTGCCCGCCGGGGCGGCGCACCGGGTTCCGTGGGGAGCGCCGAACCTGGATGCTGTGTCGGCTGCGTTGGAGGCACCGACAGCCGGGGTGTCGGACCCACCGTGGGTGGGTGCGGTTCGTTCGGCTCGTAGCCGCCGAAACCTTTGAGCGCCGCCCTGTCCTCGTAGCCGGGCGACCGGCTACCGCGTCCTCGGAACCATCCCACAAAGGCGGGAGCTTACCGGCGCACGACCTCCAGCAGGTGCTCCACGACCGAATCGACGGCGACCTCGGTGCGCTCACCCGTCGCGCGGTCCTTCACCTCGACAACGCCCTTGGCGAGGCCGCGACCGACCACCACGATCGTGGGGACACCGATCAACTCGGCGTCGGCGAACTTCACGCCGGGGGTGGCCTTGCGATCGTCGAGCAGGACGCGGACGCCGCGTTCGGAGAGCTCGGCCGCGATCCGTTCCCCGCCCTCGGCGATTGTCTCGTCCTTGCCTGCCACGACCACGTGCACGTCGGCGGGCGCCACCGCGCGGGGCCAGACGAGCCCGAGGTCGTCGTGGTACTGCTCGGCGATGGCCGCCACGAGCCGCGAGACCCCGATGCCGTACGACCCCATCGTGATACGGACGGGTTTCGAGTCGGGGCCGAGCGCGTCGAGGGCGAAGGCGTCCGCGTACTTGCGGCCGAGCTGGAAGATGTGGCCGATCTCGATGCCCCGTGCCGCCACCAGCGAGCCCTTGCCGTCCGGCGAAGGGTCTCCCTCGCGAACCTCGGCCGCCTCCACGATGCCGTCGGGGGTGAAGTCGCGCCCGCACACGAGGTCAACGACGTGGTGGTCGGGTTTGTCCGCGCCCGTCACCCACGCGGTGCCGCGCACGACCCTCGGGTCCACCAGGTACCGAACGCCGTTGGCCTGCAACGCCGCAGGCCCGATGTAGCCCTTCACGAGGAACGGGTTGGCCGCGAAGTCGGTGTCCTCCAGCAACGCGATCTCGGCAGGCGCGAGCGACGCCTCCAGCCGCTTCAGGTCAACCTCGCGGTCGCCCGGCACACCGACACCGAGGAGCGACCACTCCTTCTCACCGGGCATCCGCGTCTTGACGAGCACGTTCTTCAGCGTGTCCGCCGCCGTGAAGGTCCGGCCCATGTCCGCGTTGTTCAGGAAGTCCACCAGCGTCTCGATGGTGGGTGTTCCCGGCGTGTGGTGCACCTGTGCGGCGGGCTTGTCCTCAACGGACTGCTCCGGTGGGACGGGCGTGACCACGGCCTCCACGTTGGCCGCGTAGCCGGAGGTGTCACTGCGCACATAGGTGTCCTCACCCGTCGACGAGACGGCGAGGAACTCCTCGGACGCCGAGCCGCCCATCGCTCCGGAGGTGGCGGCGACGACGACGTAGTCGAGGCCGAGACGGTCGAAGATCCGGATGTAGGCCTCGCGGTGCAGCTGGTAGGACCGCTCCAGTCCCTCGTCGTCGAGGTCGAACGAGTACGAGTCCTTCATCACGAACTCGCGCCCGCGCAGGATGCCGGCCCTGGGGCGCGCCTCGTCGCGGTACTTGGTCTGGATCTGGTACAGCATGACCGGGAAGTCCTTGTACGAGGAGTACTCGCCCTTCACGGTGAGCGTGAACAGTTCCTCGTGCGTGGGGCCGAGCAGGTAGTCGGCGCCCTTGCGATCGACGAGGCGGAACAGGCTGTCGCCGTACTCGGTCCAGCGACCCGACTTCTCGTACGGCTCCTTCGGCAGCAGAGCGGGGAACTGGATCTCCTGCGCGCCGATGGCGTCCATCTCCTCGCGCACGATCGTCTCGATGTTGCGCAGGACCTTCAGGCCGAGTGGCAACCAGGAGAACCCGCCCGGAGCGACCCGCCGGACGTATCCGGCCCTGACCAGCAGTTTGTGACTGGGAACCTCGGCGTCGGCCGGGTCCTCACGCAGGGTGCGCAGGAACAGCGACGACATCCTGGTGATCACGGTGTTCTCCTTGGCATTTCCGGCACGGACGGCCCGAGAAGGCGTGCATCGAAGACTAGTGGGCGCCGTCCGAGCTGCCGCAACCGGGATTTGTCGGCGCTCGTCACTACCGTCGCGCCATGACACTCTCACTCGCGAACGTAACGATCGACTGCACCGACCCACGCGAACTGGCCGGTTTCTGGACACAGGCGCTCGGCTGGACAGTGGCGTTCGACTTCGATGGAGAGTTCGTGATGCTGTCGTCACCCGGAACCGGCTCAGGGAACGGCACGTCGTTGTCGCTGCAACGCGTGACCGAACCACGCAGCGGCAAGAACCGGGTGCACATGGACTTCGCCGCCGACGACCGCGTCGCCGAGGTCAGGCGATTGGTCGGGCTTGGAGCCACCGAGCTCGCCGGACACAAGGGTCCCGGCCTGACCTGGACCGTGCTGGCCGATCCGGAGGGCAACGAGTTCTGCGTCGCACAGCACGACTGAATACCGGACGACTGAGTGCCGGGGGCCACCCTCAGCCCCGTGCCTGCCGGTCGTGGTGTCCACCCGCCGTTAGGCTCCCCGCCGTGCTCGTGTTGCTGCCCCCTTCCGAGACCAAGACCGACGGTGGTGACGGCCGCTGCCTCGCCCTGGACTCGCTCTCGTTCCCCGAGCTGAACCCGGTAAGGCGGAAGCTGGCCGACGCACTCGCCGAACTGGCGAAGGACGTGCCTGCCAGTCTCTCGGCGCTCGGCCTTTCCGAACGGCAACACGGCGAGGTGAAACGCAACGCGACGCTGTGGTCGTCGCCGACAACCCCGGCCGTCCTGCGCTACACCGGCGTGCTGTACGACGCGCTCGGGGCGGGCTCGTTCACCGGCGCCGTGTGGGAGCGGGCACGCCACCGGCTCGCGGTGGCCTCGGCCCTTTTCGGCGTGGTGCGCGCGGACGACCCGATTCCGGCCTACCGGCTGTCGGGAACCTCGGCGCTGCCCGGCTTCGGATCGCTGCGCTCGGTGTGGCGGCCGGTACTGGAACCCGTTCTCGGCGCAATCGACGACCTCGTCGTTGACCTGCGCTCGGGCACCTACGCCGCGCTCGCCCGGGTTCCGGGTGCGATCACGGTGCGGGTCGTCACGCAGGACGCGCACGGCCGCCGCACGACGGTCAGCCACCACAACAAGGCACACAAGGGCAGGTTCGCCGCCGCACTGGCCACCACCGCCTGCGAACCCTCGGGGCCGGAGGATCTGGTGGCGGTGGCCAGGGCCGAGGGCATCACGTGTGAGCAGACCGGAGACACGACCCTGGACGTGATCGTCGGCGGCTGAAGCACGTCCCTGACGCGGGTGGACGGTGTGGTCGGCCCGCAAGACGGTTCCGGCGCACCTGTCCACGATGATCTCAGGTAGACTCATCGTGCACCGTCCGGCCACGAGGCCCACATCGCGGTGCGGTTCATCCCATCAACGGCGCGTCTGCGCGCCGGGTTCGTCCTTGGTCACGCCCACCGCCATCCGTCGCGGCCTGCCCTGTCACGGGCAGTCGGGCCTCCTTGTGACGCGCCACGTCCGAGAGGCATCAGTGACACAAGCTCCCGTGACATCACGTCCGACGTCCCAGGCGATCACGTTCGCCGATCTCAACCTCCCCGAGCCGCTGCACCGCGCTTTGCAGAAGGCCGGGATGGAGGCTCCTTTCCCCATTCAGGCGGCCACCCTGCCCGACGCCCTCGCGGGGCGGGACGTGCTCGGCCGCGCCCAGACCGGGTCCGGCAAGACCCTCGCGTTCGGCCTCGCGCTGCTGTCCAGGCTGCACGACGGCAAGGCCGTGGCGCGGCGCCCGAGGGCGCTCGTCCTGGTTCCCACCAGGGAACTGGCCATGCAGGTGGCCGACGTGCTCATCCCGCTCGCCAAGGCGGCCGGCCTGTGGTGCAGGACCGCCGTGGGCGGCATGTCGATGCAGCGTCAGGTGGACGCGCTTTCCCGTGGCGTTGACCTGCTCATCGCCACCCCCGGCCGCCTTTCCGACCACGTGCGGCAGGGCACCTGCGTGCTCGACGGCGTCGAGATGGTCGCGCTCGACGAGGCCGACCAGATGGCCGACATGGGATTCCTGCCGCAGGTGCGGGAGATCCTCGACCTGACTCCCCGTGACGGGCAGCGGCTGCTGTTCTCGGCGACTCTCGACGGCGCCGTGGAACACCTCGTCCGCGCCTACCTCACCGATCCGGTCACCCACTCCGTCGCGCCTGCCACCGCGAGCGTTGACACGATGGATCACTACCTGCTCCAGGTGGAACACCGGGACAAGCAGGCCGTCATCACCGAGATCGCCGCGAGGGAGGGTCGCACGATCCTGTTCGTGCGCACCAAGCACCACGTCGATCGGCTGGCCACCCGTCTGAGGGCCAGCGGCGTCCACGCAGGCGCACTGCACGGCGGCAAGACCCAGGGCCAGCGCAACCGGGTGCTGGACGACTTCCGGACCGGCAGGGTTCCCGTGCTCGTCGCCACCGACGTCGCGGCGCGGGGCATCCACGTCGATGACGTGAGCCTCGTGCTCCACGTCGATCCCGCCGCCGACCACAAGGACTACCTGCACCGCGCCGGCCGCACCGCGCGGGCGGGAGCCTCCGGCACCGTGGTCACCCTGGTGACGCGCGAGCAGCGGCGCACCGTGCGCCGCATGACCGACCAGGCGGGCGTGCGCCCGCAGTCCGCGACGGTGCGCCCTGGCGACCCGGAACTGGCGCGGATCACCGGTGCGCGTGTCCCGAGCGGTGTCCCCGTGGTGGAACGCGTGCGCCCGCACCGTTCCGCGCGTCCCTCAGGCCCCAGCCGCCGTCCCGGTTTCGGCAGGGATCGCGGTCCGCGGCGCGCGTCGGGAGGACGCCGGAGCGCGGTAGCCTGACCGGCCGGTCAGCCTGGTCAGCCTGACCGGCCTGACGGCTCACAGGGCGATGAGTTCGAACTCCGTGGCGAGCGCGACGCCGAAACGGCGTCCGCTCGTCTCGGCGAACTCCCTGAGGAATCGGCGAGCGTCGTCCTCCGTCTGCCCGAGCCCTCGCAGATAGGCGCGGTGGCGGTGAAGCGACTCCACCGCGCGCTCGAACGTGTCGCCGATGTCCACCGCGTGCGTGGACAGCGGCGACGCCGCCACCGCCACCCAGCGGACTCCCTGCCACGGGTCGAGCCCCTCGTCGAGCAGGTCCCGGAACACCCAGCGGTTACCGGCGTCCCTCACCGCGTCGAGCGTGGCCTGTCCCACGTGGCGATGGTCGGCCATGTTGAGCCCGCCGCCGGGCCACGTCTCGCGATGGTTGATGATCACCACGAGTTCGGGCCGATGCCTGCGGATCGCGGCGGCGATGTCCCTGCGCAGTGCGAGGCCGTACTCGACGACACCGTCAGGGTGGTCGAGGAATTCCACGGTCTCCACGCCCACCACGGCGGCGCTCTCGATCTGCTCCCGCTCCCGCACCGTCGCCGCCTCCTCGGGCGACATGCCGTCGATACCGGCTTCTCCCCGCGTGGCGAGCAGGTACGCCACCTCGCGGCCCTCGCCGGTCCACCTCGCGATCGCGCCGGAGCCGCCGTACTCCATGTCGTCGGGATGGGCCACCACCGCCAGCGCACGCCGCCAGTCCTCGGGCATCGGTAACAACCGCGCGGGATCGTCGCTCACCCTGTTCCTCCTTCTCCTGGGTCCCGGTGCGAGACTGCCAGCGTGAACGCACCTGGGTCCACCCGCACGGTAACGCCCCCGGAACACGTTTTCGACTGGCTCGACGACGCCGCCGCGCAACGCGCCGAAGCGGGCCTCGTGCGGACGCTGACACCGCGTACCGCCGAGGCGCATCGGCTCGATCTCGCGGGCAACGATTACCTCGGACTCGCCCATGACAAGCGGGTCGCGGGCGCCGCCGCGGCGGCGGCGTTGAAGTGGGGTGCGGGCGCCACCGGCTCCCGGCTGGTCACCGGCACCACCGAGCTGCATGCCGAGCTGGAGTACGAGCTCGCCCGGTTTTGTGGCACGCAGGCGGCGCTGGTGTTCTCCTCCGGCTTCGCGGCCAACCTCGGTGCGGTGACGGCGCTGACGGGCCGAGAGGCCGCCATCGTCACCGACAAGTACATTCACGCCTCGCTGATCGAAGGCTGCCGCCTCTCCCGCGCGGATGTCGCCGCCGTCGCCCACAAGGACACCGCCGCGGTCGGGCACGCGCTCGCGACCCGCCGCAAGGACCGCGCTCTCGTGGTCACCGACTCGGTTTTCTCCGTTGACGGCGACCTCGCCCCGCTGCGGGAGCTGTCCGCCGTGTGCAGGCAGCATTCCGCGGCGCTGCTCGTTGACGACGCCCACGGCCTCGGAGTGCTCGGCGAGGGAGGCAGGGGCGCCGTGCACGCGGCGGGGCTCGCGGGCGAACCCGACGTGGTCATCACCCTGACCCTGTCGAAGTCCCTCGGCGCGCAGGGCGGCGCGGTCCTCGGCCCCCGGCGCGTGATCAAGCACCTGGTGGACACGGCCCGGAGCTTCATCTTCGACACCGCACTCGCCCCGGCGAGCGCGGCGGCCGCGCTCGCCGCGTTGCGAGTGCTGCGTGACGAACCGGAGCTGGCGGAGCGGGTGCGCGGCAGGGCCGCCGAGCTGGCCTTCCGGCTGAGCGAGGCCGGTTTCGCCGTGAGCGAGCCGGAGGGAGCTGTCGTGTCGGTGCGCGCTCCCGGGCCCGACGAGGCCGTGGCCTGGGCGGCCCGTTGCGCCGAGAACGGCGTGCGGGTCGGATGTTTCCGCCCCCCTTCGGTGCCGGACGGGGTGTCCCGGCTTCGCCTCACCGCCAGGGCCGACCTCACCGACACCGACGTCGATCGCGCGGTCACCGTCATCACCGGCACCGCGCCGCCGGACGCCGGCCGATGACGCGGGCGGCGCGGGAGGTCAGCCTTCGCGGCGCATCGTGATGTGCGGGATACCGTCCTCCACGAACTCCTCGCCCTCGGGACGGAACCCGAATCGCGCGTAGAAGCCGGTGGCGTAGGTCTGAGCATCGAGGACACACTCGGCGTTCCCTGTCAGCTCCATGGCGGCCCTCATCACCAGGTCGCCGACGCCGATACCCCGTGCGAACCCCGCCGTGCACACCCTTCCGATCCGCTCGATGCCACCGTCCTCGGAGAGCACGCGAAGACACCCGGCGAGCCGGCCGTCGGACGTCGCCGCCCACACGTGGCGGGTGCCGGGCGAGAGGTCCCTGCCGTCGAGTTCCGGATAAGGGCACTCCTGCTCGACCACGAAGACGTCCACCCTCAACCGCAGCAGTGCATAGAGTTCCGCCGGTGTCAGTTCGTCGCCGGAGCGTGAGACGACGGTCAGGGAATCCGCGCGAGTGGGAACAGCCGGTTCAGTCACCCGTACTGCGTACCAGATCGTTCCTGAGGTGCTCGGCGTAGGCGGAGACGCGCGTGTAGACCCCCGGCTTCCCCCGCTCTGCGCAACCGTCGCCCCACGAAACGATGCCGATCACCGTGCCGTTCACCAGCAGCGGGCCGCCCGAATCGCCCTGGCAGGCGTCAACGCCGCCCGAGTCGTATCCGGCGCACACCATCGTGTCGGCGTCGAAGGAGCGGAACGTGGCCGCGCACTCGCTGTCGGACACCAGCGGGACGTCGGCGGCGTGCAAGGTGCCTGGCTTCGGCCCGTTCTCGAACAGCCGTCCCCAGCCCACGACGGTGGCCATGGTGCCCGGCGTGTAGAGGTGCTCGTCGGAGCCGCGCGGAAGTCGTGCCGGGGACACGGAGACCGGTTCGGACAACGTCAGCACGGCGATGTCGTCGCCGGAGAGCGGGTCGCGGTAGCCGGGCGCCACCCAGACACCGGTGACGCCGACCTCGTCGCCTGCGCTGGAGGCGATCCGCTCCCGACCCACGACGACGCCGAGATCGGATTCGTCAACCGCGACCGCGCAGTGGGCGGCGGTGAGGACCCGCGTGGACGACACCACCGTGCCGCCGCAGAACTGTTTCCCCCTGCCGTCAACGAGGTAAGCGGCGTACGGATAGTCCCTTATGGACACCGCGTCGCCGCCGACGATGGGCTGCACACCGGCCGCGTGACCTGCCGAAGCGCACACCGCCCCTGTCAGCACCGCGAGGGCCACTGCGAGTCGGCGCCGAATGTTGCGAGACATGCTGCTCTCCCCTCCTACCGGTCGCGTTCACCCTAAGTCGAAATTCCGTCACGTGTCGTGGTCATTCGGGTGGAAACGGCGCCGGAGCGGGCCGGGCGGCCCGGCAGGACCCGAGAAGGGAAGAATGCGGGCGAAGGCTCTGTTCGACTTCAGTGGCGTGGCCGGTTTTCGGAGCTTCGGCCTCGCCGGGTGTGCCGACCAGGAAAGGTGCCGCTGTGCCTCATTACGACCTTGTGATCGTCGGGACGGGATCGGGCAACTCGATCCTCGACCACCGTTTCGCCGACCGGAAGGTCGCCCTCGTCGAAAAAGGCGTGTTCGGTGGTACCTGTCTGAACGTGGGATGCATCCCCACGAAGATGTTCGTCTACCCAGCCGATCTGGCCGCGACCCCGGAGTCCTCGGCAGGGCTCGGAGTCGATCTCGAACTACGGGACGTGCGCTGGCGCGAGATCCGCGACCGGGTCTTCGGGCGCATCGACCCCATCGCCGAGGGCGGGCGGCGTTACCGGATCGAGCACGAGGACAACGCGGGCGTCACCGTCTACGAGGGCGAGGCCAGGTTCACGGGGCACAAGGAACTCACCGTCCGCCTGGCAGGCGGCGAGGAGACGCTCACCGCCGACGAGTTCGTGCTGGCGGCCGGTGGCAGGGCGACCGTGCCCGACATCCCGGGGCTCGCGGACGTGGACTACCACACCTCCGACACCGTGATGCGCATCGACGAGCTGCCCCGCAGGGCGGTGATCCTCGGTAGCGGGTTCGTCGGCGCCGAGTTCGCGCACGTGTTCGCGTCGTTCGGGGTGGACGTCACCGTCATCGCCCGCTCGGGGGCGCTCTTGCGGGGCGAGGACGACGACATCAGCAGGCGGTTCACCGAACTCGCGTCGCAACGTTTCGACGTGCGGCTCAACCGTAGGACGGTGCGGGCTCGGCGCACTGCGGGCGGTGTGGCGCTCGACCTCGAAGGCCCCGGCGGCACGGAAACCGTCGAGGGCGATCTCCTGCTCGTGGCCACGGGCCGGAGGCCGAACTCGGACATCCTCGACGTGGCGGCCACTGGGATCTCCACCCTCCCCAGCGGTCACGTCGCGGTGGACGAGTACCAGCGCACGGAGGTCGAGGGCATCTACGCGCTGGGTGACCTGTCGTCGCCGTACGAGCTGAAGCACGTCGCGAACCACGAGACCCGCGTCGTGCAGCACAACCTTCTGCACCCCGACGACCTCATCGCCTCCGACCACCGGTTCGTGCCGCACGCCGTGTTCACCTCGCCCCAGATCGCGTCGGTGGGTCTGACCGAACGTGATGCCGCCGCACGCGGTGTGCGCTACGTGACCGCCACCCAGGAGTACGCGGGTATCGCGTACGGCTGGGCGATGGAGGACACCACCGGCTTCGCGAAGCTGCTCGCCGACCCGGACACCGGGCAGCTTCTCGGGGCACACATCATCGGCGCGCAGGCCCCGACCCTGCTCCAGCCGCTCATCCAGGCCATGAGCTTCGGGCTCGACGCGAGGTCGATGGCACGAGGGCAGTACTGGATCCACCCCGCGATGCCGGAGCTGGTCGAGAACGCGCTGCTGGCTCTGCCGTTGAACGACTGACGCGGGCTCGCGCCTCACACGTACCGGGGCCGCCCCGCGAGGAACCCGAAAACGCTCTGCGCCACCACGACGGCGAGCAGGAAGACGAACGGCACGGTCCAGCCCGCTGTGACGTCGCGAAGCAGACCGAACACGAACGGTCCCGCGGCGGCCAGCAGGTAGCCGTAGCCCTGCGCCATCCCGGAGAGGGTTGCGGTGTCGGCACCGTCCTTCGCTCGCAGTGCGATGGTGGTCAGAGCGAGGGAGAACACGCTCATCCCGATGCCGAGCAGCACCGACCAGAGCAGGGGCGAGGCGGCCGGTGCGAGCATGAGGCCGAGGATGCCCGCGATGCCGAACAGGCTCAGCGACACGATCCACCCGCTCTGGCTCCCCTTGCGGGCGGCCAGAGCGGGAATGGTGAGGCTGACAGGCAGGCCGAGCAGCGACACCAGCCCGAGCAGCAGACCCGCGTCGCCCCGGCTCACCCCCGCGTCCATGAGGACCTGAGGCAGCCAGCCCATGACGATGTAGGCAAGGCACGATTGGCAGCCGAAGAACAGCGTCACGATCCAGGCCAGCGGCACCCGCAGCAGTGACCGGTGCCCCGCCGCTCCCGAGGGCGCGGCGGGCCTGCCACGCAGGACCTTCGAACCCGCCGTCGCGACCAGCCAGACGGCGAGAGCCACGACCGCGAGCACGGCCCAGCTGCTCAGCGCGCCACGCCACCCGCCCAAGACCGGTTCCAAGGGCGGCGTCACCGACGAACCCAGTGCCCCTCCGAGTTGCAGCGCACCGGTGTAGACGCCGGTCATCAGGCCGACCCGTGTGGCGAACGACGTCTTGACCACCACGGGGATGAGCACGTTGGCCAGCGCGATTCCGGTGCAGGCCACGAGTGTTCCGCCGAGCACCACGAAGGGGCCGTCGAGCACCCGCAGAGCGAGACCTGCGGCCAGCACCGACAGCGCGAGCGCGACAGCCGTGCGCAGCCCGACCCTGCGCGCAAGGCGCGGCGCGGCGAGCCCCGCCACAGCGAAGCACAGGCCGGGCAGCGTGGTCAGCGCCCCTGCCCAGGTCGCGGAGGCCGCAAGACCGTCGCGCAGCTCGTCGAGCACCGAGCCCACCGACGTGATGGCAGGCCGCAGGTTGAGCGCGGCCAGCACCACGGCTGCAGCGAGCAACAGACCACCACCGAGCGCGATGCCCACTCTGCCGCTGGGAGTGTCTTCCGCCGGGAACTCTCCCGGGCCGGTCACGTCCCGCACGGACGCCTCGCGCTCTGTCGCCACGTCCGGTACCGTAGCAAATTCGTAGGATGATCGGCTGAAAGGATGTTCACGTGCCGTTGTCCTCCACCCGGCGAACGGGCCTCGTGGACCAGGTCATCGAGCAGTTGCGTGCCGCGGTGCGGCAGGGGGAATGGGCGATCGGGGAACGGATACCCACCGAGGTCGAACTCGCGGCCACGCTCGGGGTGGGCCGCAACACCGTCCGCGAGGCGGTCCGCGCGCTCGCCCACAGCGGCCTGCTCGAGGTGCGGCAGGGCGACGGCACCTACGTCAGGGCCACCAGTGAGGTATCAGGAGCGCTACGCAGGCTGTGCGGCTCCCGGCTGCGGGAGGCGTTGCAGGTGCGGCGCATCCTCGAGGTCGAGGCGGCCAGACTCGCGGCGGCAGAACGCACGGACGACGACCTCGAACGGTTGCGGGCACTGCTTCACGAACGCGACCGGCTGTGGTCGCACGGCGACCTCGACGCCTTCGCCCGCGCCGACGTGGAGTTCCACATCGCGATGGTCGAGGCGTCGCACAACAGCGTCCTCGGCGAGCTGTACCGCGGCCTGACCGAACTGGTGACGGCCAGCATCGCGACCACCTCGCAGGCCGACGAACACGAGCCGCACCCCGTCGATCACAGCGGTATCGTCACCGCGATCGCCGAACGCGACCCGCAGGGCGCGGCCGACCACACGCTCGCCTTCCTGGACGAACTGCTCGCCCGGTATCCGGGCGAGCACGGCTGAGCCCGATCACCCACCGGGGCGCTACCGTGCTCGCGCACCGGAACACCACTCTCCGAGCCCGAACACTGTCGGTGGGTGGCGACACACTGACGGCATGGACGCTTCTTCGGCCTCGGCGGCGGACTCCCTGGTGTGGGTGGAGTCGATGGGCGGTCCGTTGGTCGTCGTTCCGGTCTCCGCACTGGCCGCCTGGGGCGGGTGCACGGAGACCGGGATGCTCGCGGGGGACGCCACCGCCCCGGACGACTACGACCGCGCCTGCGCGGTGGACAGCCTGGCCGGTGCCATCGTGGTGGGTAAGGGCGGCGCACAGGGGCTGGTGTTGGCCGACGAACCCGCTCCCACCTGCTATCTGCCCGAACACCGAGCCTTCCTGCGCTGGCTCGCCGCCGAATCCGAAGCCGAGCTGAAAGCCGCGGCGGAAGCCGTGCTCGCGGACCCCATCCCGAGTGGGAGGAATGCGGCACGTGGGCCACGGACGGCCCGGCCGTACTCATGGACTCCGCCGAGGCCGACGCTGACCTGGACGTCGAGTATCTCTGGGGCGAGTTACCGGAACAGGCGCCGGTCCCGCTGCCCGCAGGCCGCTGGCGGGTCCAAGCCGTCCACACCGCGGCGGACGAGGACAACTGGGTCGGTCTGGTCCGGCTCCTGCCCGCCGACGACGCACGGAAGAAGCACGTACCGGGTGAACCGGGGCTTTGCCTCAGGTGGACAACGTGTGCAGCCGCAGTGCGAGCTGAAGTTCGAGCGAGCGGTCCGGTTGCTGCCAGTCGGCGCCGAGCAGCGAGGCGATCCGTTCCAGGCGCTGCGCCACCGTGTTGACATGGACGTGCAACTCGTCCTTGGCGCGCGTGAGGTTGCCGCCTGCCGCGAAGTAGGCGCGCAGCGTCCGCAACAGTTCGGTGCCCCTTGCCGCGTCGTAGTCGAGCACCGGTCCGAGCGTGGAGCGCACGAACGCCTCGACGTCGGTGCGATCGCCCAGGACGAGTCCCACGAAACCGAGATCGGTGGGGTCGGCGCCGTGTCCGCGCCTGCCGAGCGCCAGCAGCGCGCGCAGACAGCGCACCGACTCGGCGTGAGCGCGCGCCAACGCGGCAGGACCCGAGGCAGGTCCTGCCGCTCCCACGGTCACCGGGCAGCCAAGAGCCTCGCTGAGCTCCGTGGCCGTCCTGCGCGCGAGCGCTGAAGGGCGGTCCGTCTCAGCGAGCATCACCACCCGTTCCGCGAACACTCCCGCGAGCACGGCACGTCGAGCGGCCAGTGACGTCAGCCTCCCCCGCGACACGCCTTCGGCATGGAGGGTGAGCACGGCGTGGGGAGCGTCGAGATCCACGCCGAGTCGCCGTCCCCTGTCGAGCAGGGCGGCCGGGTCTCGTTCCGGTGCGGTGAGCAGGTCCGCCACGAGTTCACCCCGCACGCGGTCCTCCGCCTCGGCTGCCGACCGCCGCAGCAACAACAGCAGTGCCGTCACCACACCCGCCCGCTCGAACAGCCTGCGGTCGGCATCGACGAGATCGGATCTTCCGGTGAGGACGATGCTGCCCAGCAGTTGCGGCCCCGCCATCACAGCGCACACCCACGCGTCCCCCTCGGCGACGGCCTTACCCGCCGAACGAGAGGCCGCGAGCGCCCGCGACAGTGCCCTGGCTGGCACCCGCACCCGCGCCGTGCGCGTCCTGCCTGCCCCGGCGCGGCCGAGTTCGGTGCCATCGGCGTCGCAGACCACGATGCCGCCGTCGAGCATCGACGCCACCGCCGCGGCCACCTCGGAGACGTCCGCCCCTCCGAGAACCAGTTCGGTGAGCCGGTCGTGCGCGTCCTGCGCCCGTGCCAGGCTCTCGTGATGCGCCTTGATCGTCTCGTTGGCCGCACCGAGTTCGGCGAGCGCGGCCGCGCTCTCCTCGATCAGCCGCGCGTTGTCGATGGCGATGGCCGCGTGGTCGGCGAACGACGACAGCAGCGCGACCTCGTCCGGTGAGAAGGACCGAGGTCGCCGCTCCGCGGCGAACAGAACGCCGATCACCTGATCCCCGAGCGACAGCGGTACCCCGAGGATCGCGATGAGGCCCTCGTCGTTCACGGCATTGTCGATCGATCCGGTGTGCTCGAACCGCTCGTCGTTGGGGTAGTCGCGGGTGGCGTAAGGCCGGGAGGTCTGCGCCACCAGACCGCCGAGCCCCTCCCCCACACCCAGCCGGACCTGCTGGAACACCGCCGACGCCGACCCGTCCGTGACCCGCATGTACGTGCTTCCGTCGTCGGAGTGATCGTTCAGCGTGAGGTACGAGACGTCCGCCCTCAGCAGCATGCGGGCTCGGCGCACGATCGACCTCAGCACAGCGTCGAGGTCACGGAGCCGCGCCAGGTCGCTGGCGGTGGCGAACAACGCTGTCAGCTCCGTCTCGCGACGGCTGTGCGCATCGAGTGTCCGCCGGATGTGCATGGCGAGCTGCATGGTGGCGCTGTCCGCGGGGACGCGAGCGAGTTCGTCGCTGCTCGCGCCCGCGGACAGCAGCTCAAGAAGCCTCCTGGCGGCCGCGCCGTCCTCAGGACGTGTCCCGGTCACCCGGTCATGCTGCCACCGAAGCGGATCGATCCGTGTCGGCGAGCGAGGTACCACGGGTCTCCTTCGCGAAGTAGACGGCCACGAACGTCACCACGCACGTGACGGCAACGTAGATCGAGATGGGCAGGCTGCTTCCGTACGAGTCGAGCAGCGCCGTGGCGATCAGCGGCGCGACACCGCCAGCCGCGATTGACGCGAGCTGATAGCCGATCGAGGCACCGGAGTAGCGCACCTTGGTGCCGAACAGCTCGGAGAAGAACGCCGCCTGCGGCCCGTACATCGCGCCGTGCAGGAACAGGCCGATCGACACCGCCCCGATCGTGGCCGCAGGTGTCGCACCGTCGAGCATCGGGAAGAACACGAAACTCCACACCAGCATGCCCACGGTTCCGAAGAGGTAGACGATCCGGCGTCCGATCACATCGGACAGCCAGCCCCACATCGGGATCGTGACGAAGTGGATGGCGGAACCGACCAGCACCGCGTTCAGGCCGAGCGACTTGGGCAGTTCCAGGTGCGTCGTCAGATACACGAGCACGAACGCCGTGATGACGTAGTAGGAGACGTTCTCGGCGAACCGCGCGCCCATCGCGATGAGCACCTGACGCCAACTGTGCTTGAACACCGTGACGATGGGCGCCTTCTCCGGAGCAGGCTGGTCACCCGCCTTGCGCACGGCCTCCACGAACAGCGGGGACTCCTCGACCGCGAGCCTGATCCACATGCCGATCAGCACCAGCAGCCCCGACAGCAGGAACGGGATTCGCCAGCCCCAGGAGTTGAACGCCTCGTCGCTCTGCACCACCGCGAGGACCGCCAGCACCGCCGTGGCCAGCAGGTTGCCTGCTGGCACACCAGCCTGCGGCCACGACGCCCAGAAACCACGCCTGCGATCGTCGCCGTGTTCCGACACGATGAGCACCGCGCCGCCCCACTCGCCGCCGACGGCGAAGCCCTGGACGAGTCGCAGGATCACCAGCAGGATCGGCGCGCCGACACCGATGGTGGCGTAGGTGGGCAGCAACCCCATTGCGAAGGTCGCACCACCCATCAGCAACAGGCTCAGTACGAGCAGCTTCTTCCGGCCGATCTTGTCGCCGTAGTGGCCGAACACCAGGCCGCCGAGTGGCCTCGCGATGAAGCCGACGGCCAGCGTCGCGAACGACAGCATCGTGCCGACCAGCGGATCGTGCCCTGGGAAGAACTGGGTGTTGAAGACCAGCGCCGCGGCGGAGCCGTAGAGGAAGAAGTCGTACCACTCGACCGTGGTGCCGATCATGCTGGCACCGACGACCTTCCTGATCGACGATTTCGACGATGACATGTTGATCACCACTTCGTTGTGCTGACGGGGACGGGAAACTGGAGGTTCACGTGGCGGTCCAGCCGCCGTCGAGCGGGATCGAGGCGCCGGTGAGGTAGCCGGCGTCGTCGCCGCACAACCACAGCACCAGTGCTGCCACCTCCTCCGGTTCGATGAGCCGCTTGACGGCGGTCCGGCTCAGGAACACCTCGTCCATGACCGCGTCGGCCGGGATGCCTTTCGACTCCGCCTGCGCGGCGATCTGGTTGGTGACGAGGTTCGTGCGGACGTAACCTGGCGCGACGCAGTTGCTGGTGACCCCGCGATCGGCGCCCTCGGCCGCGACGACCTTGGACAACCCCTCCAGCGCGTGTTTCGCCGCGACGTAGGCCGACTTGCCCGCGCTGGCGCGCCACCCGTGGACGCTGGAGATGTTGACGATGCGGCCCCAGCCGCGCTCGTACATCGCGGGCAGGCAGTGCCGCATCAGCAGGAACGGCGCCGTGACCATCAGCCGCTGGAGGAGGGCGAACCGCTCGGGCGGGAAGTCCTGGATCGGCGCGATGTGCTGCACACCCGCGTTGTTGACGAGGATGTCGATCGTGCGGGGCAGGGAGGAGACGGCATCCGGGTCGGTGAGATCGACGACGTGCGCGACGGCGCCGTGGGCGTCCGCCACGTCCTTGGCCGCGGCACCGTCGATGTCAACGAGATGGACGGCGGCTCCGGCCTCGCCGAGAGCCGCGACGCAGGCTCGTCCTATCCCGTTGGCGCCGCCGGTGACGAGGGCCGTCTTCCCGGTCAGTGGGCTGGTGGACATGACAGCCGACAGTAGGAGTCGGCTGCCCCGTCAACCATGGGTGAAGAAACCACAAGTCCGTGGCCGTCGATATGGTGCGGCCACACCGGTTCACGGCAGCGTGAGGATCTCCGCACCGTCTTCCGTGACGAGCACGGTGTGCTCGAACTGGGCCGTCCACTTCTTGTCCCTGGTGGTGACCGTCCAGTCGTCGTCCCACACGTCGTAGTCGATCGTGCCGAGCGTGATCATCGGCTCGATGGTGAACGTCATGTTCTGCTCGATGATCGTGGTGACCGACGGCTCCTCGTAGTGGAGCACCGTGGGACTGGTGTGGAACGCGGGGCCGACACCGTGGCCGGTGAAGTCGCGCACGACGCCGTAACCGAACCGCTTGGCGTACGACTCGATGACCCTGCCGATGACGTTGAGCTGCCTGCCGGGACGTACGGCCTTGATGGCCCGCATCGTGGCCTCCCTGGTGCGTTCGACCAGCAGGCGCACCTCCTCCGAGACGTCCCCTGCGAGGAAGGTGGCGTTGGTGTCACCGTGCACGCCGTCGATGTAGGCGGTGACGTCGATGTTGCAGATGTCGCCGTCCTGGATCACCGTCGAGTCGGGGATGCCGTGGCAGATCACCTCGTTCAGCGAGGTGCAGCACGACTTCGGGAAGCCCCGGTAGCCGAGGGTCGAGGGGTAGGCCCCGTGGTCGAGGAGGAACTCGTGCACGACGCGGTCGATGTCGTCGGTCGTGGTGCCTGGCTTGACCGCCTTGCCGCCCTCTTCCAGCGCCTGCGCCGCGATGCGGCTGGCCTTGCGCATCGCCTCGATGACCTCGGGGGTGCGCACACCGTTGCCGGTGTCCCGCTTCGGCGCGGGCCTGCCGACGTATTCGGGGCGGACGATGGACGCGGGGACGGGGCGCTGCGGTGACTGGACGCCAGGCGTCAACGGTGCACGATCGGGCATGCTCCCCAGCCTACGACTCGCTTCTGCCACCGTTGCCCTGCCCGCTGCTGTGCCGCGTGACAGCATGGCGAACCTCACCCGAGCAGGCCGGGAGCTGCCCGAGGGCCGCCGCGCACTCGGGCGCGACGGCGGCCGATCAGTCGAGGCAGAACTCGTTGCCCTCGGGGTCGGCCATCACGATGTGGCCCGCGCCGAGTGGAGGGGCGGGTTCGTAGCGCCGGATGCGGCTGGCACCGAGGGTGGTGAGCCGTTCCGCCTCCGCCTCCAACGCCGCCATCCGCGCGTCGCCCTGAAGTCCTGGAGCCGCTCGCACGTCGAGGTGAAGGCGGTTCTTCACCTGCTTGCCCTCCGGTACCCGCTGGAAGAAGATGCGCAGCCCCGCGCCGTCGGGGTCGATCACAGCCGAGGCGTCGTTGCGCTTCTCCGGTGGAACGCCCATCGCGTCCAACGCCTGATCCCACGAGTCGAATCCCGCAGGCGGAGCCTGCACCCGGTAGCCGAGGGCGCCCGCCCAGAACGCCGCCAGCGCGGCAGGATCGGCGCAGTCGAAAGTGAGCTGAACGTCGCGTGCCATCTCGGTTCTCCTCTCGCCCGCTGTCGCGAACGGGCGTGTCGTCGGCTGAGCCGGAACAGGCGTGTTCCGCGCTCGATCGGTCCTGAACCCAGCTTCGCGCCTATCGCGGACAGGATCGTTCCGCGATCGTGCGACGATGGCGTCGTGAACGCGGAAGGCACCACCGAGCGGGTGCTGCGGCTGCTGGCTCTGCTCCAGCGGCGGACGTCCTGGACCGCCACCGAACTCGCCGCCGAGCTGCGCGTCACCGATCGCTCGGTGCGGCGCGACGTGGAACGGCTGCGCGCACTCGGCTATCCCGTCCACGCGAGCGCGGGTGTCGGCGGGGGTTACCGGCTCGGGACAGGCACCCGGCTGCCCCCGCTGCTCCTTGACGACGACGAGGCGATCGCGACGGCGGTGTCCCTGCGCCTGGCGGCGGGAGGAACGGTCGCCGGAGCGAGCGAGGCCGCTCTGCGCGCGCTCGCGAAACTCGACCAGGTGATGCCGCCGCGGCTGCGTTCCGAGGTCCGGGCGGTTGCCGGGGCCACCGACACGCTGGTCGGCCCCTCGACACCGGTCGATCCGGACGTGCTGCTCACCCTCGCGCGGGCCTGCACCGACGCCGTGCGGGTGCGTTTCGGGTATCAGAACCGGGACGAGGAACGCACGGTCGAACCGGTCCGGATGGTGGCCACCGGACGTCGCTGGTACCTGATGGCCTGGGATCTCGACCGCGACGACTGGCGCACCTTCCGGCTGGACCGCATGCACCGGGTGGCCGCGACCACCTGGCGATTCCGGCCGAGGGAGCATCCGAACCCCGTGGACCACGTCCAGCGCTCCGTGACAGGGACGCCGTACCGGTATCTCGCCCGCGTGCGACTACACGCGCAGGCCCAGCGGGTGCGGGAGCTGATGCCGCCCCAGGTGGGGAGGGTCGAGGAGGAGCGGGACGGCTGGTGTGTGCTCGTCGTCGGCGCGGACGACCCCGACTGGCTCGCCGCGCAGCTGGCCCGCCTCGACTTCGAGGCCGAGGTGCTGGGTCCTCCCGAGGTGCGCGACGCCGCAGGCCGGCTCGCCCGCCGCCTCACGGCGATGGCCTGCCTCGCTGACACCGCCCGCCCTGACGTTGCGCCAGGCCCGGAGGGCCGTGCGATGTCGGGGGACGACGTCGAGAACAACGGCGCCCACGTCGTCCAGAGCGGCACCTTCTTGGACAACACCGTCCTCGAACAGCACTGTCCTCGAACAACACCGTCCTAGAACAACACCGTCGCGTACCTGCCGACCTGCCGGAACCCCGCCCTCCGGTACGCCGCGATGGCCGGAGCGTTGAAGGAATTCACGTACAGGCTCGCGACGCGCCCGAGACCTCGCACCAGGTGGTCGGCCACGGCCGCGGTGCCTGCCGCTCCGAAACCGCGTCCCCGGTGCCGGGGGTTGACCCACACGCCCTGGATCTGGCCCACGGTTTCGGACATCGCACCGATCTCGGCCTTGAACACGACCTCGCCCCGCTCGAATCGCGCGAAGGCCCGACCGGCCGCGACGAGTTCTGTGACCCTGGCGCGGTAGCCCGCTCCCCCGTCGCCGAGCCGTGGATCGATGCCCACCTCCTCGCGGAACATCGCGACGGCAGCCGGATAGTACACGTCGATCTCCTCGGGCCGCACCTGTCGCACGGCAGGATCGGGCGGGATCACCGGGTCGTCGTCGAGTGCCATGAGTGGCTGGTCGGGCCGCACCTCCCTGGCAGGCCCCCACTCGTCAGCCAGCTCGTCCCACAACCCGAGCACCTCGTCGGCGGGGCCGACCAGGGACGAACAGGCTCGTGGCCTGCGCAGCGCGCGATCGGCGAACGACCGCAACGCGGCGGAGTTACCCCGTAGCGGAATCAGATTCGGCCCCGCGAAGCACAAGCCCTGTAGTCCCCCGACGCGGCGGCGGCCGTCGGTTCCCCAGAGTTCACCCCCCAGCCGCCACGGATCGAGACCGGCGAGTTCGACTCGCGCGGCCACCATGCAGCTGCCCACCGGATCCGCCGCGAGCAGCGAACGGACCGCCGGGTAGTCCTTCTCGTCGAGCAGCCTCGCACCGGCCAGCCGCAACACAACGACAAGATTGCCAGATCACGCGCGTCGATGGGGGCCGTGCGCGATGTCCACACGCGATTCCGGTCAGAACTCGGTGGTGTCCACGACGAGGCCGAACGGGGAACCCAGCGTGATCTTCTCCCCGAACGGGATCCGGCACGCCTTCCGGTAGGCGCCGTCGCCGGGGTCGGAGAACAACGTCACGGCCGCGCCGTCGGGATCGTGCGGATCCACCAGCAGGTACTGCTCGATACCGCCGTGCGCGTAGGCCCACCTCTTGCGTGAGCGGTCGTGGTTGGCGTTGCCGGCCGACGTGATCTCCACGGCGAGAAGGACGTGCTCGGACGGCACCGGGTCCGACCCGTCGGGAACGTAGGCCCGAGGAACGACGCAGAGGTCCGGAACGTAGATGCCACCGACCACAGGCACGGTGACACCCAGCGTCTGGAACACCCCTGCACCATTCGGACGACTGCGGACCAAGGCTTCGTGAAGCTGGTCGGCAATCAGATTGTGTTGTCCCCCAGGGGGTGGCGACATGCGAATCCCCTCGATCGTCACCTCGGGCCGCCACCCCTCCGGAACGTCAAGCTCATGCCAGGTACGCACCAGCGCGTCCCAGTCCAACGGCGTATCGACGATCGCAGCGCTCATCGGCGGCCTCCCATTCATTGAATGCACCTCCAATGTAACACGCTACATCACATGCCGTCGGCGAGGGTCAGCTCACCGTGACGACCGGCTGCCCGCTTCCCTCGGCATCGCCGTTCTCCTCGGCGATCCGCATCGCCTCGGTGATCAGCGTCTCCACGATCTGATGCTCGGGCACGGTCTTGATGACCTCGCCCTTGACGAAGATCTGCCCCTTGCCGTTGCCCGAAGCCACGCCGAGGTCGGCCTCCCTCGCCTCGCCGGGACCGTTGACGACACAGCCCATTACGGCGACCCGCAGTGGCACCTCCAGACCGTCGAGGCCCGCGGTGACCTCGTCGGCGAGCTTGTAGACGTCCACCTGCGCGCGACCGCACGAGGGGCACGAGACGATCTCCAGCTTGCGCGGGCGCAGGTTGAGCGACTGGAGGATCTGGTCGCCGACCTTCACCTCCTCGACAGGAGGAGCCGACAGCGAGACGCGGATCGTGTCACCGATCCCCTGCCGCAGGAGCGCACCGAAGGCCACGGCCGACTTGATCGTGCCCTGGAACGCCGGTCCGGCCTCGGTGACGCCGAGATGCAGCGGGTAGTCACACTGCTCGGCGAGGATCTCGTAGGCGCGCACCATCACGACCGGATCGTTGTGCTTCACGGAGATCTTCAGGTCGTGGAAGTCGTGCTCCGCGAACAGCGACGCCTCCCACAGAGCCGACTCCGCCAGCGCCTCCGGCGTGGCCTTGCCGTACTTCTTCAGCAGACGGGGGTCGAGAGAACCCGCGTTGACGCCGATCCGGATGGGGGTTCCGTGGTCCTTCGCCGCCTTGGCGATCTCGGCGACCCTGTCGTCGAACTTCTTGATGTTGCCGGGATTCACCCGCACGCCCGCGCAGCCTGCCTCGATGGCGGCGAACACGTACTTCGGCTGGAAGTGGATGTCGGCGATCACCGGGATCTTCGACTTCGCCGCGATCGCGGGCAGTGCCTCGGCGTCGTCGGCGCTGGGACACGCCACCCTGACGATGTCGCAGCCCGCGGCCGTCAGCTCAGCGATCTGCTGCAACGTCGCGTTGATGTCGGCGGTGACGGTGGTCGTCATCGACTGCACCGAAATGGGGTGGTCGCTACCGACGCCGACGGACCCCACCTGGAGTTGTCGGGTCTTGCGACGTTCGGAGAGAACGGGAGGAGGTGTGGCTGGCAAACCCAGATCGACGGTCATCGATTCCTCTGCAATTTCGGTGACTGCGTGCTGCGCCGGAGGCATCACCGGAACAAATCCGGCTGCCGATCTCCACGATACGTGACCGCGCGAACCAGCTGTCCCGGCGTTACTACTGTTGGATGAGCCGGATGGGGTTCACGATGTCGGCTGTCACGGTGAGCAGCACGATGGCGCCCCCGATCACCATCACCACGCTCGTGATCGCGCTGAGCTTGGTGTAATCGACCGGTCCGCCCGCCGCCTTGCCCCGCAGCTTGCGAATCCAGTCCCGCACACGCTCGTACCACGTCACGGCGATGTGCCCACCGTCGAGCGGCAGCAGCGGCAGCAGGTTGAAGATGCCGACGAAGAAGTTCAGGCTCGCGAGGAGCAGGAAGAAGACCTCCCACAGCCCCTGCTCGACGGCCTCGCCACCGATACGGCTCGCGCCGACCACGCTGACGGGTGTCTCGGGATCGCGTTCCCCTCCGAAGATCGCCTCGACGACGGCAGGGATCTTCTCAGGGAATTCGAGCAGCCGTTCCCAGGTCATCACCATCAGTTCACCCGTGAACGCGGCCGAACCGCCGAACGCCTCACCCGCCCCGTACGGCAGCATGAACGCCTGGGACGCGCCGATGGCACCGACTTCCTGCGTGCCGCCCTCCGGTGTCGGCCGGGTCACCTTCGCCACGTCCACGGTGAGGGTGAGTGCCTCGCCGTCGCGCAGGACCCGCACCTCGGTGGGGCCTTCCGCCTTCTGCACGGCACCCAGCAGGTCCTGCCAGGTCTCGGTGGGGGTACCTCCGACCGCGACCACCTCGTCACCGGAACGCAGACCCGCGTCCTTGGCCGGTGCCGGATCGGCCGGGCGGCACGTCGGGTCGTTCCACGCCTGCGCCGTGGTGGCGCTGCGAACGCAGTCGGACACCTCGTTGACGACCGGCTTGTCGGAGATGTTCGGCAACCCCATCGAGACGGCCATGACGTAGAGCACCACGAAGCCGAGCACGAAATGGGTGAACGACCCCGCGGCGAGCACCACCGTGCGCTTCCACGTCTTGAACCGCCACATCGCCCTCGGAGCCTCGTCCGGGGTGACCTCGTCGAGCGCCGTCATGCCCGCGATGTCGCAGAAGCCGCCGAGCGGGATCCACTTGAGGCCGTACTCCGTCTCACCCCGCCGGAACGAGAACACCGTCGGCCCGAAACCCACGAAGTAGCGGCGCACCTTCATGCCGAACGACTTGGCCGCCACCATGTGACCGGCCTCGTGGAGCGCGACGGACACGCAGATACCGAGCGCGAAGAGCGCGACCCCCAGGATGTAGACGAGCACGCGCTACTTCCCTCCCGACATGATCGTGGCCGCACGGTCGCGCGCCCATTGTTCCGCAGCGAGGACGTCGGCCAGGTCACGGGGCGGGCGTCGCCACTCGTCGGCGGCCTCGACGACCTGGGAAACAGTGTCCACGATGGACGTGAAGCCGGTGTTGTGCGCGAGGAACTCGGCCACGAGCCGCTCGTTCGCCGCGTTGAACACGGCCGGAAGGCACCCGCCCGCCGACCCGACGTGGCGGGCCAGCTCCACGGCGGGGAACGCGGCATCGTCCACCGGCTCGAACGTCCACGTTGCCGCCTTGTCCCAGCGGCAGGGCGGGATCGCATCGGGCACCCTGTCAGGCCAGGCGAGCGCGAACGCGATGGGCAGCCGCATGTCGGGCGGGCTGGCCTGAGCCAGGGTCGAGCCGTCGGTGAACGTCACCATCGAGTGCACGATCGACTGCGGATGGACAACGACGTCGATCCGCTCGCACGGGATGTCGAACAGCAGGTGCGCCTCGATCAGCTCAAGGCCCTTGTTCACCAGCGTGGCCGAGTTGATCGTGACGAGCCGGCCCATCGCCCACGTCGGGTGAGCGAGCGCGTCGGCCACCGTGACGTTCGCCATGTCCTCGCGCGTGCGGCCCCGGAACGGCCCACCCGACGCCGTGAGCACCAGCCGGTCCACCTCGTCGGCGCGCCCGCCACGCAACGCCTGCGCGAGCGCCGAATGCTCGGAGTCCACGGGCACGATCTGTCCCGGCCGCGCCGCCGCTCTCACCAGCGGACCGCCCGCGATGAGCGACTCCTTGTTGGCCAGCGCCAGCGAGGCCCCCGTCTTCAGCGCACGAAGGGTCGGGCCGAGCCCCTGCGACCCCGGCATTCCGTTGAGCACCACGTCGGCGGGTACCGCTTCGATCAGCTCCTCGACCGCCTCCGGTCCCGCGAAGATGCGAGGCAGGCGAAAGTCCCCGCGCGCGTATCCGCGCTTCTGCGCCTCGGCGTACAGCGCGAGTTGGAGGTCCTCGACGGCCGTCGGCCTGGTGATCGCCACGGCCTCGACGTCGTGCTTGATCACCTGCGCGGCCAGCGCGGCCGGGTCTGAGCCGCCCGCCGCGAGACCGATCACCCTGAACAGCTCGGGATTGCGCCCTGTGACGTCGAGGGCCTGGGTGCCGATGGAGCCGGTGGAACCCAGCACCAGCACCGTCCTGGGTGATGTCGTGGTGACCGTCATGGTGACCATTGTCGCGGACGTCCCTGCGGTACCGGAGAGAGGCGTGTGCGATTATCGAGCCACACGAAGTCGGGCCAAGCGGGCTCAGGTGGAGGAGTGATCGTGGCAGGCAAGGCTGTCGAGAAGCGCACCGGTACCGAGGTCGATCCCAGGGACGAGCCGTCGGCCGAGTGGGGCTGGCACGGCTCCTTCCCCAAGGCCACGCGCATCGGCGCGGTGGTGGCCGCCGTGATCATGTTCCTGATGCTGATCGGCAACCACCCGAACCGCACCGAGGACGTCGTGCTCATCAGCATCGGTGTCGGCCTCCTGCTGGGCGTGCTGTTCGACGTGCGCCGCAGCCGTACCGCCTGGCGCCGGTGAACCGTATCGGCACGGGGCCGGGTCGGCGGTAGCCGCCCGGCCTCTCGCGTTCCCCGTCCGGGCACGCGAACCCCGGCGTCGGACGAGCACGCTCACGAGCCGCCGCCACCGACGGGCACGCGAGCGGTTCCACTCATCCCTCCGCGGCGAGCTGACCGCAGGCCGCGGCGATCTCCTGACCTCGCGTGTCACGCACGGTGCAGGCCACCCCACCCGCGTTGACCCTGCGCACGAACTCCCTCTCGACGGGCTTCGGGCTCGCGTCCCACTTGCTTCCCGGAGTCGGGTTCAGCGGAATCACGTTCACGTGCACCAGCCTGCCGAGGTGCTCCCGCAGCCGTTCCGCCAGCAGATCCGCCCGCCACGGCTGGTCGTTGATGTCGCGGATGAGCGCGTACTCGATGGACACCCGCCGCCCCGTGCGATCGGCGTAGTAGCGGGCGGCTCTCAGCACCTCATCGACGGACCAGCGGTTGTTCACCGGCACCAGTTCGTCGCGCAGCTCGTCGTCCGGGGTGTGCAGTGACACGGCGAGACGGACCTGCAATCCCTCGTCGGCGAGCTTCCGGATCGCGGGCGCGAGCCCCACGGTGGACACCGTCACCGAGCGCTGGGAGATACCGAGCCCCGCAGGTGCGGGGTCGGTGATCCTGCGCACAGCGGCGAGCACGCGCTTGTAGTTCGCCAGAGGCTCGCCCATACCCATGAAGACGATGTTCGACAGCCTGCCGGGAGCCGGTGTGCCGTCAGGCCCCGGAAGGAGACCGTCGCGCATCACCGCGGCCGCGGCCCGCACCTGATCGACGATCTCAGCCGTCGAGAGGTTGCGGGTGAGACCGCCCTGGCCCGTGGCGCAGAACGGGCACGCCATCCCGCACCCGGCCTGGCTGGAAATGCACAGCGTCGCGCGGTCGGGGTAGCGCATGAGGACACTCTCCACCAGCGTGCCGTCGTGGGCGCGCCAGAGCGTCTTCCTTGTGGTGCCGCCGTCGCAGTCAACGACCTTGACCTGCGTCAGCAGCGACGGCATCAACTCATCGACGAGTCGTTGCCTCGACGCCTCGGGAATGTCGGTCATCGTCGCGGGATCCACCGTGAGCCGCGAGAAATAGTGGTGCGACAGCTGCTTCGCACGGAACGGTTTCTCTCCGAGCGCGGCAACGGCTTCCGCCCGTTCGGCCACGGTGAGGTCGGCGAGGTGCCGCTGCGGAAGGCCGCGGCGAGGTGCGTCGAAGACGAGGGGCAATGCAGTCATGACTCAGCCAGTGTCCCATGCCCTGCTCTGGGCACCGACGCCCGTACGAGACCGTCCGGTTTGCGGCGCACCAGCACCCGATAGCCCACAGGCAGATCGAACCGCCCCTCGGTGTCCCGGTTGAGTCGCAACGTCTCCACCACGGCGCGCGCGGCCACCCTCGGGCTGAACTCGATCCGCAGGACGGCCTCCATGGTTTCACGGTCGGGAAACGACCACCGGGTCGTGATCCGCTCGCAGGTGAAGCCCTCGTCGGCGAAGAACGTGTCCACCTCGGCCTGCCGGTAGCGGGGCAGATCGGCGAGCATCCAGTCCCCGTAGGGTGCGACGCCGGTGTCGAGATCGACGATCACGAGCGCACCCCCGGGCCGTAGCACGCGGTCGGCCTCTGCGAGCCCGGGTTCGCAACCGGGTCCGAAGAAGTAGGCCGTCCGCGCGTGGACCACGTCGGCCGAGGCGTCCGGAAGCGGCAGCCGCTGAGCCGTTCCCTTGAGCACCGTCACCGAAGGCCGACCGGCCGTACGCCGGCTGGCCCTGCGGACCAGCGGAGGATGCGGCTCGACACCGACAACCGAGTTCGCCGTGGTCGCCAACCTCGGCAGGTGGAAGCCCGCACCACACCCGACATCGACCACGTCGGCCCCATGCCACATCACCTGCGAGGCGAGATATGCCCAGATCGCGTCATCGACGTCCTGCACCTGGTTCTCTCGCTCGTAGACGTCGGCGTGATACCAGATGTTGGGACTCGGCACGACCTCCGTCCGGCGGCCGAAGATTCTCACACGCCTAGCCTAAACTGCGGCCTCGGTGCCGAGGACGATCTCCGGCCCTGAGAGGACGCCCCATGTTCCGTCATCCGACCGGCGAGCGGCCAGGATCACCGTGCTGGGTCGAACTCGCCACACCTGACGTCCCTGCCGCATGCGCTTTCTACGGCGCACTGTTCGGATGGGAATTCCACGTCGAGCGCGACCAGGTTGCGCTCGACGGCCACTACACCGTCGCGACACGTGACGGCACCCCTGTGGCCGGCCTCTACCAGACAGCCGAGGGACAGCCCACCGGTTGGTCACTTCACCTCACGGTGTCCGACCTCGCGGCCACAACGCGGACAGTGGAATACCTCGGCGGCACAGTGCGATCCGGACCGCGCGACACGCTGGGCCGAGCGACCGTGGCGCACGCCGTCGATCCCTGCGGAGCACCCTTCGGCTTCCGGCGTACGGCGCCAGTCCGGGTCTTCGGCACGAGCGGGCCCGGGATGTTCCACCACGCCTGCCTGTCAACCCACGACGGGACCGCGGCCGACGAGTTCTACCGCACGCTGTTCGGATACACGTGCGAACAGCTCCGTGACGACGGGATCGACCGCGCTGTGTGGCGCCTGGGCGACCAGCGCGTCCTGTCCCGCCTCGTCCTCGGTGACAAGCACGTCGCCGCCACCTCACCGGCCCATTGGGAGATCCACTTCCGGACCGATCCGCTGGTCGATATCGACGTGCTCGTGGCACAGGTTCCCGGCCGTGGCGGCCGGGTATTGGCCGCATTCGACGACACCGCACTGCTCGCCGATCCCTCGTGGTGCCTGTTCAGGGTGGACCGGCATGCCGACCCGTGCGACGACTGACCGAGCTACACCGGGACGAACGCGGACAACAGCAACCACGACACGACAGCGGAAGGCAGCAGCGAGTCGAGGCGGTCCATCAGCCCGCCGTGGCCGGGCAGCGTGTTGCCCATGTCCTTGATGCCGAGGTCGCGCTTGATGAGTGACTCCATCAGGTCACCGAGCGTGGCGGTGAACACGATGGCCGCGCCGAACACGACGCCCTCCCACGCCTGGCCGTCGAGCAACAACGCCACCGACAGTGCCCCACCGGTGATCCCGGCCGTGAGTGAACCCGCGAAGCCTTCCCAGGTCTTCTTCGGGCTGATGGTCGGTGCCATAGGGTGCCTGCCACCCAGCACGCCCGCCACATACCCACCTGTGTCGCACGCGACCACCACGATCATGAACGACAGGACCCGCCCGACGCCGTCCTCCGGCGGTACGAGCATCGCCGCGAAAGACGCGAACAACGGCAGGTACGCCGCGGCGAACACCGAAGCGCTGACGTCGCGAAGGTAGCCCTCGGCGCCCGAACGCAGCCGCCACAGCAGGCTCGCGATCACGGTCACGACGAACGCCGTCAACGCTCCCTGCTGACCGTACGGCCAGGCCAGCCAGATCATCGCCTGCCCGCCGACGAGGACGGGAACGAGCGAGATCCGCACACCGGCCGCCCTGCGGAACGCGCCTGCCAGCTCGATCGTGCCGACCGCGATGGCCGCCGCGATGATGCCGATGAACAGGTAGCGGACGGTGAACAAAGACCCCAGGATCGCCGCGCCCAGCGCGACCCCGACGGCGATGGCGGCAGGCAGATCCCGTCCGGCCTTCGACGGCTTCGCGCCGGATCTCCCTGACCCGTCGGGTTCGGTCGCGCCCTCGCGTTCCCCCTGATGGTCGCTCACTGTTGTCATCAGACCTCGAGGAGCTCGGCTTCCTTGTGTTTCACGAGCTCGTCAACCTGGTGGACGTAACGATCCGTCAGGTTCTGCAGCTCCTTCTCGGCCCTGGCGACCTCGTCCTCACCGGCCTCGCCGTCCTTGCCGATCCGGTCGAGCTCCTCCTTGGCCTTGCGGCGCACACCGCGAATGGAGATGCGAGCGTCCTCGCCCTTGCTCTTGGCGACCTTCACCATCTCCTTGCGGCGTTCCTCCGTGAGCTGCGGGATCACCACGCGGATGATGTTGCCGTCGTTCGTCGGGTTCACGCCGAGGTCGGAATCCCTGATCGCCTTCTCGATCGCGGCGAGCTGCGTGGCGTCGTACGGCTTGACGACGGCCATCCGCGCCTCAGGGATGTTCACGCTCGCGAGCTGGTTGAGCGGTGTCGGGGAACCGTAGTACTCGACAACGATGCGCGAGAACATCGCAGGAGTCGCCCTGCCGGTGCGCACCGCAGCCAGTTCCTCCTTGGCGAAGGAGACCGCTTTCTCCATCTTGTCTTCGGCATCGAAGAGGGTCTCGTCGATCACGGCTACTCCAGGTGTGTGGGTGTACTGACCAATGTGCCGATCCTCTCACCACTCACCGCGCGAGCGATGTTGCCCTGGGTGAGAAGGTTGAACACGATGATCGGCATGTTGTTGTCCATGCACAGGCTGAAGGCCGTGGCGTCGGCGACCTTGAGACCCTGCTCCAGGACCTCGCGATGGCTGATCTCCTCGAACAGCTTCGCGCCGGGATCGGTGCGCGGGTCGGCCGTGTAGACCCCATCGACGGCCTTGGCCATCAACACCACGTCACAACCGATCTCGAGAGCACGCTGCGCCGCGGCGGTGTCCGTCGAGAAGTACGGCATCCCGGTGCCCGCGCCGAAGATCACGACACGGCCCTTCTCCAGGTGCCGCTCGGCTCGCCGGGGAATGTACGGCTCGGCGACCTGTCCCATCGTGATGGCTGTCTGCACCCTGGTCGGCACGCCTTCCTTCTCGAGGAAGTCCTGCAACGCCAGGGAGTTCATGACCGTGCCCAGCATGGCCATGTAGTCCGCGCGGTCCCGGTCGAGCCCCCGCTGTGACAGCTCCGCGCCACGGAAGAAGTTGCCACCCCCGATGACGATCGCCACCTGCACGCCGTCACGAACGACGTCGGCGATCTGCACCGCCACCGAATGCACCACGTCAGGATCGACGCCGACGGAACCACCGCCGAACATCTCGCCGCCCAACTTGAGCAAAACACGTCGATAACCGTGTCTTGACCTGGCGGTACCGTCTTCGTTCATCTCGCCTCCGCCCGCTGTAGTGCTGGGGTGTGCCGCCTTCTCGCAACTGTGCCCCGCCTCCTGGACTGGCGGGAGACGGGGCACAACTGCCGATCGGCAGGCTATGCCTGGCCGACCTCGAAACGCGCGAACCGGGTCACGGTCACGCCTGCCTCGTCCAGGAGGGCCTTCACCGTCTTCTTGTTGTCGGTGACCGACGGCTGCTCCAGCAGCACGACATCCTTGAAGAAGGCGTTGACCTTACCCTCGATGATCTTCGGCATGGCCTGCTCCGGCTTGCCTTCCTCGCGGGCGGTCTGCTCGGCGATCCGACGCTCGTTCTCGACGATCTCGGCGGGTACCTCGTCACGGGTGAGGTACTTCGGCTTCAGCGCCGCGACCTGCAGCGCGGCGGCGCGGGCGGCCTCCGCGTTGTCGCCCGTGTATTCGATCAGCACGCCGACCGCGGGCGGCAGGCCGGCACCACGACGGTGCAGGTAGGTGTTGACCTGACCCTCGAAGCTGACGACCCTGCGCAGCTCCAGCTTCTCACCGATCTTGGCGGACAGCTCCTGGATCGCCGAGGCGACGGTCTTGCCCTCTTCGATCTCGGCGCCCTTGAGCTGCTCCACGTCGTCGGTGCGCAGTGTCTTCGCAGCCTCGACGATCGCCTCCGCCAACGCGCCGAACTCCTCGTTCTTGGCGACGAAGTCGGTCTCGGAGTTGAGCTCGATCAGCACGCCGCCGTCACCGGCGACAAGGCCTTCGGCTGTGGCGCGCTCGGCGCGCTTGCCGACGTCCTTGGCACCCTTGATGCGCAGGTACTCAACGGCCTTGTCGAAGTCGCCGCCGCTCTCCTCCAGTGCCTTCTTGCAGTCCATCATGCCCGAGCCCGTGAGCTCGCGGAGGCGCTTGACGTCTGCCGCGGTGTAGTTCGCCATCGTGCGTTGTCCGTTCCTTCGTGCGGTACGCGGGGAAAGGGTCAGGAAGCGGGGGTCTGCTCGCTCGGCTGCTCCGAGGCCGCTGCCTCGGAACCCGCCAGCAGCTCCTGCTCCCACTCGGGAAGCGGCTCGTCCGTCGCCACGGCAGGCTTGTCCTCGCCCTCGGCGGCAGCGCCGTTGCGGCCCGAGCGCGCCATCAGACCCGCGGCCGCGGCCTCGGCGACGACCTTGGTGAGCAGAGCGGCCGACCGGATGGCGTCGTCGTTGCCGGGGATCGGGTAGTCAACCTCGTCGGGGTCGCAGTTGGTGTCCAGGATCGCGACGACCGGGATGTTGAGCTTGCGCGCCTCGTTGACGGCGATGTGTTCCTTCTTGGTGTCCACGATCCAGACGGCGCTGGGCACCTTGGACATGTCGCGGATACCGCCGAGGGTCCGCTCCAGCTTGTCCTTCTCACGGGTGAGCGTGAGGATCTCGCGCTTGGTCAGGCCCTGGAAGCCGCCGGTCTGCTCCTGCGACTCCAGCTCCTTCAGCCGCTGAAGGCGCTTGTGCACGGTCTGGAAGTTGGTCAGCATGCCACCGAGCCAGCGCTGGTTGACGAAGGGCATGCCAACCCGCAGCGCCTCGTTGGCGATGGCTTCCTGCGCCTGCTTCTTCGTACCGACGAACAGGATGGTGCCGCCGTGGGCGACCGTCTCCTTCACGAACTCGAAGGCGCGGTCGATGTAGGACAGCGTCTGCTGCAGGTCGATGATGTAGATGCCGTTGCGCTCGGTGAGGATGTAGCGCTTCATCTTCGGGTTCCAGCGGCGGGTCTGGTGCCCGAAGTGCACGCCGGAATCGAGCAACTGCTTCATGGTGACGACGGCCATGGCCGGATTCGCACCTCTTCTGTGTCGAGCGCACCCGAGGGTGCGCGTAGCCGGTTAACGTGGGCGATCAGGTGATCCCCCACCCTGGTGTCGTGCGGGTGCCCGGACTTCCCGGGATGTCCCGGAAAGACCGCCGAGCCCCCGTGCCGTTTCGCCATCGGACGAGCCGGTGACGAGCGAAGCGCGCACGAGCACGCGAAGTCAGCTGTGCGAGCACAGACTGCGCGAATCAGTGTACGCGGCCACCTGCCTGGACCTCGACTCGGCGGCCATTTCGCCACAGGTGCGACCGCGCACCGGCACGGGGCCGCCGACTGCCGGAGCCGCATCGGGATTCCCACCGAGACTCTCACCCTCCCGGGTTACCCCAACTCCGCCCGGAACGGCGCCTGCCCCGTCGAGTTGTCCACAGGCAGGACAAGCACGAGCCCAGTTGTCCACAGCCCCGCAACCCAGGGTTCCTCCGACCACGGCTACAACCGATGGTGTCCACATGGCCCGCACCAACCCCTCGGCTCCCGCGATCGTCGTCGGCTCACTGCTGACTTCGCTGCTGCTCATCGTCGCGGTGGCCGTCGTCGCGACGACCAGCCTTGTCGTACCCACCTCACACGCTGGAACGTCGAAGCAGGATCGCGGCGAGGACTTCACGGAACCGCCCCGGTTCTCATGGCCTCTGGAGGGCAGGCCTGCCGTCGTGAAGACCTTCGACCCACCGGATGGTGCCTACGGCGCCGGGCATCGTGGCGTCGATCTCGCCGCAACCGAGGGTGACGACGTCCTGGCTGCCGCCGAAGGGTTCGTGGTGTTCGCGGGAAGAGTCGCTGGGCGCGGGGTCGTCTCGATCGACCACGACGGTGGGCTGCGGACGACGTACGAGCCAGTGGCGTGGTCGGTCTCCAAGGGCGATCGGGTGTTCCGCGGTGAGGTCATCGGGACGGTGGTCGCCGGTCATCGCGGTTGCCCTGCGCGGGCGTGTCTGCATTGGGGAGTACGACGTGGCAGCGACTACCTCGATCCGCTCCCGCTCGTGATCCCGAATGGTGTGCTGGCGCTCAAACCGTGGACGGTGATGCCCATGCCACCGTGACACCCACCGGCCAGCCAGACGCGGCCGGCCTGCGCCTCCGTGTCGGCCTGGCTAAGCGTCCTCCAGCGCGAATCAGAGTCCGCGCGGTGCTGCCTCCCGTCACCGTCAAGGGCACAGGTCTTTCGTCACGAGGCCCCTCCACGCGCGTCGGCGCGCGGGCCGGACGACCGGTCCACGCGCCGAGCGATGAGAGCGCGAACCAGGCATCACGAACCCGCGTTCTCCAGCAGTTTCGCGCGCAGCCGAAGGACGGCACGGGTGTGCAGCTGGCTCACTCGGGATTCGGTCACTCCGAGCACCTTGCCGATCTCGGCGAGCGTGAGGTTCTCGAAGTAGTAGAGGCTCACCACGATGCGGTCGCGCTCACTGAGCTGTGCGATGGCTTCCGCGAGTTGTTTGCGGTTGTCCTGATCGACGAGGACGGCGGCGGGATCGACGGCGTCGTCGTCCGGCAACGTGTCAGCGGGCGAGCCAACGCCGCTGCTGTCCCTGTTCGGTCCCACGAGGTCGTCGAGGGCGAGCACACTCGTCAGCCTGAGTTGTCCGTAGAGATCCCGCAGGTCCCGCAACGAGATACCGAGTTCGGCCGCGACTTCGGCGTCAGTGGGTGTGCGGCGCAGCCGCGCGCCGAGCCTCTCGTGAGCGCGTTCGATCTCGCGAGCCCTGCTCCGTACCACCCTGGGAACCCAGTCCTGCGAACGGAGGTCGTCGAGGATGGCGCCGCGAATGCGCTGCATCGCGTACGTCTCGAAGCGCAGGCCCCGGTCAGGGTCGAATTTCTCGATGGCATCGACAAGGCCGAATATGCCCGACTGGATCAGGTCGGCCACGTCGATGTGTGTGGGAAGGCCCGTACCGACCCTGCCCGCGACGTACTTCACCAGCGGCGCGTAGTGGAGGACCAGGCGATCCCGGACCCGTTGACTCGGCGAGCGGACGAACTCCCGCCACAGTGCCTGGATGGCCGACTCGGCCGGTTCGGCCACGGTTTCCTCGCGGTCGCCGCCCGCACCGGCTTCCGCTGTGGGGCCGGGGAGATCGTCCACGCGGTTCCCCGCAGGCGGGCCCTGGACGGTCTGTCCCACCAGCGCGTGCCGGGCGCTGTCGCTCGGCTCCCCGGTGCGCAGCGCGGTGTGGGTGTCCTCGGGGACCGACTGCCGGGCATGGGGAAGCTCGCCGCCGGAACAAGCCAGCGGCGCGTGCTCAGCAGTGGACCGCTCACTGCCGGAACGATCCGCGAGAGGACGCCGCCTGCCGGGCCGCTCAGCATGTTCGTGCCCCACCTGTGAACGCTCGGCACCGGGGAGCTCGGCGCCAGAACGAACAAGCGGCGCACGCTCCGCCGTGGGCAACTCAACTCTGGAGCGATCCGCAGCCGAACGCCAGGTCCCGGGCCACTCAGCATGTTCGTGCCCCACCAGCGAACGCCCAGAAAGCTCGGCGCCAGAACGAACAAGCGGCGCACGCTCCGCCGTGGGCAGCTGAACACCGCTGCGGTCCGCAGCGCGCCGCTCCACGCCGGAACAAGCCAGCGGCGCATGTTCAGCAGCGAACCGTTCACTGCCGGAACGATCCGTGGACGAACACCGCACGCCGGGCTGCTCCGGGTGATCATTTTTTGCGGGCGGACGCTGCGCAGCGACCAGCTGCGCACCACACCGATCCACTGTCGAACACTCAGCACCAGGCTGATCAAGGCCGGAGCACTCCGTGAGCGGACGTTTTGCACCAGTCCGCTGAACCTCGCAACGATCCGCCGACGAAGCCGCCACAACGCGCCGCTCATCGCCGGGACGAGCCGTCTGCCCGGCGGCCGACGCTTCGGCACCACCGCGATCCGCGAGCGAATACCCCGAGCCGGGCCGCTCAGCGGGACCGTGTTCCACCAGCGAAACCTCCACGACGGGCTGCCCAGCGCCGCAATGTCTGGTGGAGGGCACCTCCGCAGCGGCCTGCTCAGCGCCGGAGACTTCCGCAGGGGCATGCTCGGCAGAGCCGGCGCGTTCGGAGCCCGGCCTCGTACCGGGTTCGGGCGAATTCGTGGATCGCCGCTCGGCGGGCACGGCGGCGGGTTCGGCCGTGGGGCGTGGTGCGGACTCACACGTAGACGGCGCTGCCGGTCTGTCCCTCGCGGGTGTTGGCGACTCGTCGCCGGGAGCGGAGAGAGTGGGATGGCCGTCCGGTGGGAGCGGGTGCGCTGTCGAGTCGGCCCCGCCGTCTGAACTCGACTCCGTTCTCGAACGGGAAGCCGTATCGGCGATCGAGTCGGATAACCGATCAGCCGCACGGAAATCGGGCTCGATGTCCTCGGTGGGGGCCGCGGTC
The DNA here is from genome assembly GCF_000258175.1 of Saccharomonospora xinjiangensis XJ-54. NCBI lineage: Bacteria > Bacillati > Actinomycetota > Actinomycetes > Pseudonocardiales > Pseudonocardiaceae > Saccharomonospora > Saccharomonospora xinjiangensis. The sequence continues at coordinate 1,176,144 of NZ_JH636049.1, forward strand.
ATGACCTTCCCGCCTGTCTGCCTGTGCCGCGAACGGGCTGGGGAGCCCGCATCGGCAGCGGCGGCCTCACCGGGCGCGGGGGTGGGTCTGGTCATGGATCGCCTTCAGCCGCTCGACTGTCACGTGAGTGTAGAGCTGCGTCGTGGCCAGCGTAGCGTGACCGAGCAGTTCCTGAACGCTGCGAAGGTCAGCTCCGCCGTCGAGCATGTGGGTGGCTGCTGAGTGCCGCAGACCATGCGGACCGATATCGACCGCACCGGGGACAGCGGCCACGGTTTCGTGCACCACCCGGCGCACGGTTCGCGGATCCACGCGCCTGCCCCTGGCCCCGAGAAAGAGGGCGGGACCGGAGTCACGGGTCGCCACCTCGGGGCGTCCCCGCCTCAGCCACGACCGGAGCGAACGCTCCGCAGGCAGGCCGAACGGCACCATCCGTTGCTTCCTCCCCTTTCCCAGGACGCACACGATTCGACGTTCGAAATCGACGTCATCGATGTCGAGTCCGCACAGTTCCGAGATTCGCACACCTGTGGCGTACAGCAACTCGATCAGGGCGTGATCGCGAAGTGCCAGCGGGTGGCCATCCTCGGCCCCCGTCGCGCTGACCCGCATGAGTTCGCCCGCCTCGTCCTGCCGAAGCACCCCGGGGAGCCTCCGATGCGGACGCGGCGACGCCAACCGTGCCCCCGGATCGGAGGCCACCAATCCACGCTGGTGCGCCCACGCGGTGAACGTCCTCGCCGACGCCGCCCGCCTCGCCAACGTGGTGCGACTGCGTCCCTGCTCGTGCTGCCGCGCCAGCCAGGCGCGGAGCACGCCGACATCGAGGGCATCGAGCCGTTCCCCGACCCGTTCCCCGGGCGGCTCCTCGCAGCCCTGCGACGGCCCGTCGAGGGACGTGCCCGGAGGATTCGGAGATGTCTCCGGCTCACCCTTATCGGTGACACCGTGGAAGAAGGCCAACAACGACACGACATCCCCGAGGTACGCGCGCACGGTGTGCCCGGAAAGACCGCGCTCGTCCCGCAAGTGGTCCTCGTAGTCGTCCACGATCACGGCCGACCGAGCCGGCAGAAGGGATCGCAAGCGTGCCATGCTGCACCGGCCACCACGGCGATGGGGACGCTTCGTCGTCATGCCCTGACGCTGCGCTGCCGATCACGGTGTAGTCAAGCATCGCCACGCCGCAAGCGCGGATCGTGATCGCCGTCCCTTCTCGTCAACACCGAACATCCGGCCGTTCCACGCACCGTCTACCCGCCTCAACCCCAACCCGTTATCCCGCCATCGCCTTCTCGACCACCCTCTTTTGCCGTACCTCGCACGCCAGGGGCCGAGCGGCGGCGGGACACCGGCCGCGGCCGCTGGGTGGCAATCGCCGTTCGAACCCGGGTGTGGTCGAGCGGGCCCGGCCACGTCACCAAGAGCTGCGCCGGCAGTGACACCACAGCCGAGCTACCGGCGCCTCGTCAGGCAACGTGTGGAGTGCCACGCCTGACGCGCAGACACGGCCTGACATTCCTCACAAGACAGCGACAAGAACACCCCTCCCCTCTCTCATGCCGAAATCGCGTCCGGCGACCAGCGGTCACAGGACGTTCAAAGAGGCGACACCGCCCCTTGGCCCTGCTCGTCGTGATCCCGCTGCGCCGGTGCATCCCCACTGAACCGCTGGACCCCGCTGAGGCGCCCGATCCCCGCTGTGAGCGGGGAGGACCCGGCTGGGCCGCCCGATCCCCGCGGAGCCAGCGCATCCCTGCTGGCCCCCCAATCCCGCTGAACCGCTGGACCCCGCTGAACCGCTCGATCCTGCGGAGCCAGTGCATCCCTGCTGGGCCGCTGAGTCTGGCAAGCGTCGGCGGCACCCTGATCGGCAATTGCTCGGAGAAACCGGGGTGACCCTGGAGCGAGCAGGCGCATGCTGACGTCGCACCCATTCCCATAGTCATCGTGAGATCCGCGACTACGTCTTTGGAACATCGCCCTTCATCGTGTCTCCCTCCCCGCCCGCGTGCCTCGACCGGCTCGCTGCCTCCAGCCCGCGTCGCAGTGCTGGGCGAACCCGTCGAGTTCCAGCGCAGGCAACACAGCTCGAACACGTTGCAGACCAACACCCGATTCCGTGGCGATCTCCTCCGGTGAACGGCCGCCGCGGGAGGGCAGCGCCTCGTATACCCGCAGCGACTCCGGACCAAGGCCGTCGGTGTGTCGCCGGGGACCGTCGCCGCGATGAATGAGACCGCTGCCCAATCTGCCGACGGTGTCCACGACGTCGGCCACCGAGGCCACGAGTGTGGCCTGCGCGTCCCTGACGAGCTGATGACAACCCACGGAGAGCGCCGACGTGATCGGCCCGGGCACCGCCATGACCACCTTGCCGAGGGCACCGGCCGTGGTCGCCGTGTTACGCGCCCCACTGCGGCGACCGGCCTCGACGACGACGGTGCCGGAGGTCAGAGCGGCGATCAGCCGGTTGCGCACAAGGAAGCGGTGACGCGCGGGCTGCGTGCCCGGCGGGTACTCCGAGACGACGGCGCCCTGCTGTGTCACGCGGTTCAGTAACCCGACATGACCGGCGGGGTATCCGGCGTCGAGCGCGCAGCCCAGCACCGCGGCGGTGACTCCCCCTGCCGCGAGCGCACCGCGATGAGCCGCGCCGTCGATGCCGTAAGCCGCGCCTGAGACGACGGTGATGTCCGCGCCCGTCAGCTCGTAGGCGAACTCCGCCGCCGTGCTCTCGCCGTAGTCGGTCGCCGCGCGCGCTCCGACGATGGCCACAGCGGAGGCGAGCACCTCGGCCAGCATCGCCTTGCCGCGCACCCAGAGCGCCAACGGAGGTGCCACCCCCTCGACGCCGCGCCCCATGGCGACTTCCAGGGACAGCAACGGCCAAGCAGGCCACTCGTCGTCCTCGGGAATCACCAGCCGGGCGCCCTGCGCGGCCGCGAGGTCCAGATCCCGTTCGGCCAGGTCGAGCCGCCGCCGTGCGGTTGTCTCGGCGGCCACCCCGTCGGGCACATCGCCGGCGGCCACTCGCCGCGCGGCCTCCACCGGCCCGTGTTCGGAGACGAAGTGCCAGAGAGCCGGGGCGGGAGGTTCGGCGACACGGAGGAGGTAAGCCCGTGCGGACCTGACCGCTTCGGAACTCATGCCGCCCTCCGATCACGAAACTCCAGTGCCGAGGCGACGTGGTCGCCGTCGGGGCAGGCCGCTCCGTCCAGATCGGCCAGGGTCCACGCGACACGCAGGCAGCGATCGGCGCCGCGCGCGGTGATGGCGCCGTGTTGGAGCGCACGTTCCACCAGTGCCGTGGCGCTTCGAGGCAGCGCGAACTCCCTCCACAGCACGGGACCGGGCACCGCCGCGTTGGTACGCCAGCCACGATCGGCCCAGCGCGCTGTCGCACGATCCCGTGCAACGAGAACCCTTTTGCGGACCACCTCGGTGGATTCGGGCGGGTGTGCTTCGGACGAGCGCATAGCCGTGACCGGGCGCATCCGGACCCTTAGGTCCACGCGGTCGAGCAACGGGCCTGACAAGCGGCCGAGATACCGCCGACGCGCTGACGGACTGCAGGTGCAGTCGATCTCGCGCGGAGGAGCGCAGGGGCAGGGATTGCTTGCGAGCACGAGCTGGAACGACGCCGGGTACCGCACGACACCTCGGCTGCGGGCGATGCGGATTTCGCCCTCCTCCAGTACGGTGCGGAGGGATTCCAGCCGTTCCGCGCCGAACTCCGCGGCTTCGTCGAGGAACAGCACCCCGCCGTGTGCCTTGCTGATGGCTCCCGGTGTGGCAAGGCCGTTGCCGCCTCCCACGAGCGCCGAAACAGAGATCGAGTGGTGCGGCGCGACGAACGGCGGCACGAGAACCAGCGGCGAGGACCGGCTCAGCGATCCGTCAACGGAGCGGACCGCCGCCACCTCCAGAGCCTCCTCGGTGGAAAGAGGGGGCAGCAAGCCGGGAAGGCGAGTGGCGAGCATGGTCTTGCCGACACCGGGTGGCCCCGTGAGCAGGACATGGTGCCCGCCCGCTGCCGCCACCTCCAGAGCCCACCGGGCCTCCGGCTGTCCCACCACATCGGTGAGATCCGGAGCGTGCGGAGCGGGGCCTGTCTCGACAGGGTCAGGGCGCACCAGCTCGCCCTCCTGCCGAAGCCACGCGACGACATCGGCGAGCCCTGGCGCACCCAATACCTCCAGGCCCTCGACGAGCGCCGCCTCCGAAACACAGCCCGCGGGGACCACCGCCCGCCGGTGGCCGAGCCGACGAGCCGCCAGCAAGGCGGGCAGCACACCAGGGACCGGCCGCACTCTGCCGTCGAGCGCCAACTCACCCAGCATGACGGTGCCGCTCAACTCGACACCGGGCACCACACCCGACGCCGCGAGAACCGCGACGGCGATACCCAGGTCGTAGGACGAACCGACCTTGGGCAGATTCGCGGGCGAGAGTCCCAGCGTGACATGGGTGTCGGGCCAGCTGTGGCGGCTGTTGCGGATCGCGGCCCGCACCCTGTCCTTGGCCTCCCGCAGACCCGGGTCGGGAAGCCCCACCAGTTTCGTGCCCGGCATCCCCGCACCGATGTCCGCTTCGATCTCCACCAACCGTCCCTCGATACCGAGCAGGGCGATGGACCAGCTTCGCGCGAGCGCCATTCAGAACGCCCCCACGATGTGCCGCAGCACCGGTGTTCCGCGCGGCGGACAGTCGATGGCGATCACGTCGAAACGCAGGGGGCACCACGCCACCTGTCTCGCGGCGAGCCAGCGCAACGCGAGGCCACGGATGCGACGGCGCTTGTCTGGCGTGACCGATTCGGCAGGGCTGCCGTATCGCCGACCCGACCGGGTCTTCACCTCGCAGACGATCAACGTGCGGCCGTCGGTGGCGAGGATGTCGAGTTCGCCCTCCCTGCAACGCCAGTTGCGCTCCAGGACGGCCAGTCCCTGCCGACGTATGTGCTCGACGGCGAGCTCTTCCCCTCGACGACCCAGGAGCGTCGCCGCTCGGCCCTCTCCTAGCCGGGTGCCACCCTGTCCGGTCGCCTCCGATGCTCGTTTTGCCACCCGCGCCGCACGCACCGTGCTCACGCTCGTCACCCCCGATGATCGCTACTGCTGGTCAGCACCAACGCTGCCAGCACGACCACCGGGACACCCAGCTCACCATCGCGCCCCTGTGGACAACCCGGCCCTTGTGGACAACTCCCGGGACAGCGCTCCCAACACGCCTGGATGTGCTAGGCGCCGGGGCGAGCACGTCAGCCCCCGAAGGGCCCGTCCTCAGGCAACCGCAATTCCGGCTTGTCGAGCTCCTCGACGTTGACGTCCTTGAACGTGATCACTCGAACGTTCTTGACGAAGCGCGCCGGACGGTACATGTCCCACACCCACGCATCGGACATCCGCACTTCGAAATACACGTCGCCGCCACCGTCACGTACCTGCACGTCCACGGCGTTGGCCAGGTAGAAGCGCCGTTCCGTCTCCACGACGTACGAGAACTGGCCGACGATGTCGCGGTACTCCCTGTACAGCGACAGCTCCATCTCGGTCTCGTATTTCTCGAGATCCTCTGCGCTCATGAAACCCGAGCCCCTTCTCGCGCGCCCTGCAACCCGTCGTCGGCAGAAGCTCCATTCTCGCTCACCACCGCCGTGTCGGCACCCGCCGCGACGGCATGCGTACCAGCCACCACACCCGCCTGCAACGCGGCGAAACTCAACAGCACCCTTCGCGGCGGTCGCATACCGTGCGCGGCCCCGGCAGAAGCCACGTTGGTGAACGACCAGCGGTGTGCCTCGCACGGACCGTGCTCGGCGAGCGCCGCGCCATGCTCGGCGGTCGTGTAGCCCTTGTGGACGTCGAAACCGTACACCGGATACTCGGCATGCAGGCCCGACATGATCCGGTCCCTCGTCACCTTCGCCAGCACGGACGCCGCGGCCACACACGCGACCGCGCGGTCACCCTTCACCACTGGCACGCTCGGAGCGGGAAGGCCGGGGACACGGAAACCGTCGATGAGCACGTAGCCGGGGCGGATCGAGAGCCCTGCCACGGCTCTGCGCATTCCCTCGATGTTCGTGACGTGGATGCCGTGTGCGTCCACCTCGGCCACGGGGACGACGACGATCGAGTAGTCCAGCGCCCTCCTGACGACCTGCTCGTACACGCGGTCACGGGCAAGCGGGGTGAGCAGCTTGGAGTCCGTGAGTTCGGCGAACCGGGAAGCATCGCCGGGGCGCAGAACGCAGGCGGCCACCACGAGCGGGCCCGCGCACGCTCCGCGACCGGCCTCGTCCACACCGGAGACGGGGCCGAGCCCTCGCCGATCGAGTGCGGACTGCAACGCCCACGCCGTGTCGCCACGGATGACGGCGCGAGGTGGGCGGAGCACACTCACGCTGTGAGCGCTCACTGCGCTATCGCTCCCGTCTGAAGCGGCTCGCCAACCGGCGCACTCCCGCACCGGCTTTCCGGCCCACCACCAGTGTGGGCCAGGCGGCCAGCGCTCCCGCGACGAGGGGCAGTCCCTGCTGCCACTCCGGAGCACTCATCGCCGAGGGCAGTTCCACGGAAGCCTGCGGGTTGTGATCGCTCACCACGTCCCAGCGGGACGGCGGGAGCACGATGAGCCTGGCCTTGCCGATGATGTTCTCCACGGGGACGGCACCGCGCTCGCCACCACCGCCCTGGTATCGCGAGTCGGACGAGTTGTTGCGGTTGTCGCCCATCACCCACACGGAGCCCTCAGGCACCGTCACCGGCCCGAAGTCGCGCTGCTCGGCGTTGCCGCCCTGCCAGTAGATGTAGGGCTCGTCCAACGGACGACCGTCCACAGTGACACGGTTCTGGTCGTCACAGCACTCGACCGTCTGGCCTCCGGTGGCGATGATGCGCTTGACGAAGTCGCGTTCGTCCGGCGGCGCGAGCCCGAACGCGGCTCCCAGTTTCTGGAAAAAGCTCGCGATCGGGTTACCGGAGGAGTCGCTCGGCGGATCGTCCTCAACCCACGCGTCAGGACCGCGAAAGACGACGACGTCGCCGGGCTCGGGATCGGCGAAGTTGTAGGTGACCTTGTCAACGAGGATGCGATCGGGAGTGCATCCTGGACAGCCGTGCAGCGTCTGCTCCATCGAGCCCGACGGGATCATGTAGACGCGGGCGACGAACTGCTGGATGAGAAATGCCAGCACGAGTGCGACGACGATCAGAATAGGCAGTTCTTTCCAGAAGGAACGCTGCTTCTTCCGCTCCGCTGATCGCTCCTCACCGTCGTCGGCCCCGGAAGCCGGCCGATCGCCCTGACCGGACCCCGAAGAGGAAGCGTCCGAAGACGCTCTCACCTCGTTGTCGTCCTCAGGGCGATCCGGCTCGCCTTCCGCAGCGTTCGAGGGCACTGACTCCACCACGTCGTCAGACTACGGTAGTCGGCCGACTACTCAGGAAGCAGAGGGGGTTTCCCGGCGTTCCTTGATCTTGGCGGCCTTGCCGCGAAGGTCGCGCAGGTAGTAGAGCTTGGCGCGACGGACATCGCCACGACGGGCGATCTCGATCTTGGCGATGTTGGGCGAGTGAACGGGGAAGGTCCGCTCGACGCCGACACCGAAGGAGACCTTGCGCACGGTGAAGGTCTCGCGGATGCCGCCGCCCTGGCGGCGGATGACCACGCCCTCGAAAACCTGGTTGCGCTCGCGGTTGCCCTCGATGACGCGGACGTGAACCTTCAGCGTGTCGCCCGGGCGGAAATAGGGGATGTCAGAACGCAGCGACTGAGCGTCCAACGCGTCCAGGGTGTTCATCGGTGTCCGTCCTCGTCCTTGTGTGGCATGTAGCTTCTTGATCGGGGCGCGCGCCGACCAGCCGGTGTCAGCCGGTTTCAGCCGATGTCGTGGCGGCGGACGGCCCAGGATCTTCGGCGCGTGAACCGGTCGCGCCAACCTCGCAAGTATTGCAGACGTGCGAGGGCGTCACTCACCGGCCTCCCGCCGGAGCCGGTCGAGCACCTCGCGATCGTGCTTGTCCAGGCTACCTTCCGGTAGCCGTTCGAGCAGGTCGGGCCGACGGTGGAACGTCCTCGTCAACGACTCGTCGCGCCGCCACCTGTCGATCCGCGCGTGATTGCCCGAGCGGAGCACGGGCGGCACGGCGAGATCTCGCCACACCTCCGGTCGCGTGTAACTCGGGCCTTCCAGGAGCCCGTCGGAGAACGAGTCCTGTTCGGCGGAGACGGGATTACCCAGAACACCCGGCAGCAGCCGTGCGACCGCCTCGACCATCGCGAGCACGGCGACCTCACCCCCGACCAGCACGAAATCCCCGATGGACACCTCGTCCACGGGCATCCGCCTCGCCGCGTCGGTCAGCACCCTCTGGTCGATGCCCTCGTAACGACCGCACGCGAACACCAGATGCCGCTCGGTGGCATATTCGCGCGCCGTCTGCTGTGTGAAAGGACGACCAGCCGGTGTGGGCACGACGAGCCGGGTGTGCTCACCGCACACGTCGTCCAGCGCCTCGCCCCACACCTGGGGTTTCATCACCATTCCGGGCCCGCCGCCGTAGGGAGCGTCGTCCACCGCTCTGTGGACGTCGTGCGTCCAGTCGCGCAGATCGTGCACACCGATCCCCAGCAGGCCGCGTTCGACGGCCCTGCCGAGCAACGCGGCACGCAGCGGTTCGAGGTACTCCGGGAAGATCGTGACCACGTCGATGCGGAGTGGCGGCGTGGCGGAACTCGACTCGCTCACCTGTTCCTTCTCAATCCTCGTGCGCCGTGAACGATGGCATGGGCAGGCACGACAGGCTCAGCCGTCGAGCAGGCCCTCAGGCGGATCGAGCACGATCCGGCCCTCGGTGACATCGACGCGAGGCACGATCGCGGTCACGAACGGCACGAGGACCTCGCGGCCCGCGCCGGGCTCCCCGACCTCGACGGAGAGCAGCTCCCCTCCTGGCGAGTGGATGATCTCGCGAACCGTTCCGACGACTGTGCCGTCGGCCAGCTCGGCACGCAGACCCTCCAGCTCGTGGTCGTAGAACTCGTCGGGGTCCTCGATCGGGGGCAGATCCTCGGCATCGGCGAGAAGAGTCAGCCCCCTGGCTTCTTCCGCGGCGTTTCTGTCGGGCACCTCGGTGAACCGCACGAGCAGCCGTCCGCCGTGAGGACGGACGGCTGCCACGGTGAGCCTGCGGGTGCTGCCGTCCCGCGCGCGGGCGGCGAGCACCGCACCGGGTGCGAAACGCTGTTCGGGCGAGTCGGTGCGCACGTCAACGGTGAGTTCACCGCGAATGCCGTGCGGCTTCACCACCCGCCCCACAACGACCTGCACTCCCGGAGCCTTCCGGTCAGCGGTCGGTGTCGATGACGTCAACGCGGACGCCGCGACCACCGACCGAGCCCATCACGGTGCGCAGCGCGGTGGCCGTACGACCGCCGCGGCCGATCACCTTGCCGAGGTCGTCGGGGTGGACGTGGACCTCCAGTGTCCTGCCACGACGAGTGGTGATCAGCTCCACCTGTACGTCGTCGGGGTTATCGACGATGCCGCGCACCAGGTGTTCGAGCGAGTCGGCGAGGAAGCTCACGCCTCGTCGGCCTTCTTCTCGGCCGAGTCACCGGACTCGGACGACTCGGCGGCGGCAGCGTCGGACGACTCGGCCTTGTCCGCCTTCTTGCCACCCTTCTTCTTCGGCGTGGTGGCCTCGACGCTGGGCTCCTCGTTGGCCGCGGCCAGCGCCGCGTTGAACAGGTCCTGCTTCGAGGGCTTCGGCTCGGCCACGCGGAGCGTGCCCTCGGCGCCGGGAAGGCCCTTGAACTTCTGCCAGTCGCCGGTGATCTCCAGGATGCGCTGCACCGGCTCCGTGGGCTGGGCGCCGACCTTCAGCCAGTACTGAGCACGCTCGGAATCGACCTCGATGAAGCTCGGCTCCCGCTTCGGGTGGTACTTGCCGATGGTCTCGATGGCCCTGCCGTCACGACGGGTGCGGGCGTCCGCGACCACGATGCGGTAGTAGGGCGCGCGAATCTTGCCGAGGCGCTGCAGCTTGATCTTGACAGCCACGGGTGTGGGTACTCCTGTCGTCTTCTCGTACTCGGGTCGGGACACGATCCGAGTGGGGAGCCGGATCCAGGTGCCCGTAGGTATGGGTGGTCGCCCCGGCACGGTGAGAGGGCCCGGACCGGAGCGGGCAAGCTCCCATTTTGCCAGAGTGGGCGAACTCGGTGCGTGCCGGGGAGCGCGAGCACTCCGTCGGCACGGCACCCGGCCCGGCCCCGCGCGGGGATCGGCCGCGGGAAAAAGGGGTCCGTGACACCCAGGGGGAGGGGAATCCGGAGAGGCCCGTCAGGCCGCGATGACCCCGAGTGAGGTCAGCAGTATCGCCAGCGCGGGAAGGAAGTTGTTCATCTGGTGGGCGACGATGCTGCCGAGCAGGCGGCCGGTGACGAGCCTCGCCAGCCCGATCGGTATGGCGATCACGATCAGCAGCGACGTACGCAGAGGTTCGAGGTGGCTCATCGCGAACACGGCCGTTGACAGCACGAACGCCGCGAACCTGCCCCATCGCTCGGTGCCCCAGCCCAGCCGTTCGGCCGCTCCCCACAGCAGGCCCCGATAGATGATCTCCTCGCAGATCGGCCCGAGCAGCCACAGGTACACGAACATCGTCACGGCTGCGGACACCGACATCGGTTTGTCCTCCACCAGCGCGCCGATGGCCGAGGTGGCGTTGTGCTCCCCCACCACACGGGTCCAGACCAGCACGCCGACGACCGTGAACACCAGACCGAGCGCGCCGAACTTGAGGCCGACCTTCACGTCGTCCCACCGCCAGGCCAGGCACAGGTCGGCGAGTGGGCCGTTGCCCCGGATCTTGGTGACGGCGAGCGCGGCGAGCGCGGCCAGCACGGTGGGCGTCATCGTGCCGATGAGCACGTCGCGCACGGGGATCGACTCCGGTGTCGTCCTGCCGAGGAACGCCCCGACGAACGCCGCCGTGGCCAGTAGCACCCCCTCGACGAACAGGAACGCGCCGAAGCCCCATCGGTGGGTCGGCCGGTGAAGACCCGGTTGCCCGCTCGCATCCTGTTCCTGCCGTGCAGGCACACCGGAGTCCACCGCGTCCCCGGCAGGGTCCTGCGCGTCCGATGACCTCACGCGATGCCTCCACCGTTTCAGATGATCTTCCCGATCGAGCCTACTGGGTGGGCTTCCGGTCAGGCGGCGCCGAACAGGAGCAACGCGGGTGGAAGGTTGTTGGTGGCGTGCGCGATCATGCTGGCACTCACCCTGCCGGTGATCAATCTCGCCGCCCCGATGGCGATGCCCTGGCCCAGCAGGGCGAGTGTGCGTTCCGGCTCGCCGTGCACCTGCGCGAAGAGCAGAGCTGTCAGCACGAGGATCGCCCAGGGCGGCACCCGGTAGTGTTCCAGGCCGGTCCACAACGCCCCCCTGAACAGCAGTTCCTCGGTCAGCGGTGCCGCGACGACGACCACGAGCGCAGCCAGCACGAGCCACGCGAGGTCGGAGGTCATGTCCCGGAGTACATCCGTTGTGGAGTCGTCGGAGAGATAGTCGTCGCCGTAGACCTGGAGCAGGACGAGGTTCAGGACGTAGGCGGCCAGCAGGGAGAACCCGCCGCACGCCAGTCCCACCCGCACGTCCCTCCCTGTGGGGCGGAGTCCGAACTCGGCCCGCACGCCCCTGCCCCACCTGCGGGACGCGAGCACCGGGCCGAGGCCGAGCAGGAGGTTAGGGACGAAGGCCAGCAGGACGAGCGGTCCGAGGTCGGAAAGACCGATGCTGCCGTGGAACGCGAGCCCGGACAGCAGCAGCGAGAGCGCGTAGTACGCGCCGAGCGAGGCGATGAAGGCGAGCAGCGCCCAATGCGCTCCGAACACCAGCCCGTCGCGGGCCGACATCGACCCCTCGTCCTCCACCACACCTCCAACGCCGCGGACGTCGTCACAGTCACGTCGAGGCCAACATTACGGTGGAGCGGCCGGGGCCGTCAGTCGATCAGATTCCCGCGCAGGACGATGTGGCGCGGTCTGCGCAGCACCGAAAGGTCCTCGCGCGGATCCTCGTCGAACACGAGCAGATCGGCGGAGGCACCTTCGCCGATGCCGTCGGCGCCGAGCCATTCCCTCGCGGCCCATGATGCCGAGGCGAGTGCCTGCTCCTTGGTCATGCCTGCCTTGTGCAAGGCCTCGACCTCGTCAACGAGCCTGCCGTGCTCGACCATGCCACCGGCGTCCGACCCCGCGTACACGGCGACACCGGCATCAACGGCGGCGCCGACCAGGTCGTTGACGCCGGCGTGCAGTGACCGCATGTGGGCGGCGTAGGTCGGGTACCGCACCGCGCTGTCGGCGATGGCGGGGAAGTTGTCGATGTTGATGAGTGTCGGCACGAGGGCGACGCCCCTGTCGGCCAGTTCCGTGAGCTGGTCGTGGGACAGTCCCGTGCCGTGTTCGAGGCAGTCGATGCCCGCCTCGATCAGACCGGGGAGGGCATCCTCACCGAACACGTGGGCCGTCACACGTGCCCCGGCATCGTGTGCGACCTGGATCGCCTCGGCGAGCACGTCGTCGGGCCACAGCGGTGCGAGATCGCCCACCGAGCGGTCGATCCAGTCACCGACGAGCTTCACCCATCCGTCACCGTCGGCGGCCTGCCCGGCCACGGCGGCGGGCAACTCGTCGGGGTGAGCCAGTTCGATGGCGAAGCCGGGCAGGTAGCGCTTCGGCAGTGCGAGGTGACGCCCGCTGCGGATGATGCGCGGCAGATCGTCCTGGCGCTGGAGCGGGCGCACGTCGAGCGGCAACCCGCAGTCCCTGATCAGCAGCGTGCCCGCGTCCCTGTCCCGCAACGCCTGTGCGCGTGCCTCGTCGAGAGTGGTCGGGCCATCGGGGCCGATGCCGGGGTGACAATGCGCATCGACAAGTCCGGGAAGCACGAACGCCCCATCGAGCGTGCGGGCGCCCTCGACGGGGTCGAAGGTGATCCGGCCCTCGCTGATCCAGACATCGCGCTCCTCGCCGTCAGGCAGCACGACCCCGCGAATGTGGTACACGGCCCCCGCCTACTTCTTCTTCGGCAGCTTGAGCTTCGAAGGGTCGAAGCCCGGCGGAAGCTCGTTCAGGCCCCCTCCGAGCTGAGAGAGGTCGGGCATACCGCCACCGGCGCCGCCCTGAGGGAAGCCACCGGGGAAGCCTGCGGGGAAGCCGCCCTGCATCCTGGGCTGCGTCGGTCCCTTGCTCTTGCCCTTCTTGCCCTTCTTGCCCTTCTTGCCCTTGCGCTTCTTCGTGGCGCTCGCGCCCATGCCGAAGCCGAACCGGCCCGCCATCTGCTGCATCATCTTGCGGGCCTCGAAGAACCGGTTCACCAGGTCGTTGACGTCGCGCACCGTGACACCCGAACCTCGCGCGATGCGCTGCCTGCGCGACGCATTGATCATCTTCGGGTTGGCCCGCTCTGCGGGGGTCATGCCCCGGATGATCGCCTGGAGGCGGTCGAGGTGCGCGTCGTCCACCTGCGCGAGCTGGTCCTTCATTTGCCCCGCGCCGGGAAGCATGCCAAGCAGATTGCCGATGGGGCCCATGCGCCGCACGGCCTGCATCTGTTCGAGGAAGTCCTCCAGCGTCAGCTCGCCGGTACCGAGCTTCGCTGCGGCCTGCTCCGCCTTCTCCTGATCGAACGCCTGCTCGGCCTGCTCGATCAGCGTGAGCATGTCGCCCATCCCGAGGATGCGGCTGGCCATCCTGTCGGGATGGAAGACGTCGAAGTCCTCGAGCTTCTCGCCGTTGGAGGCGAACAGGATGGGCTGGCCGGTGACGTGCCGGACGGACAGTGCGGCACCACCGCGTGCATCGCCGTCGAGCTTCGTGAGCACGACGCCGGAGAAGCCGACACCGTCGCGGAACGCCTCCGCCGTGGTGACCGCGTCCTGACCGATCATGGCATCGACGACGAACAGCGTCTCGTCGGGCGTGATCGCGTCGCGGATGTCGGCGGCCTGCCGCATCAGTTCCTCATCGACACCGAGTCGGCCTGCCGTGTCAACGATCACCACGTCGTGCTGGGCCCTGCGTGCCTCGTCGATCGACCGCCGCGCCACCTCCACGGGGTCGCCGACGCCGTTGCCGGGCTCGGGCGCGAACGTGGTGACGCCTGCGCGTTCGCCCACCACCTGGAGCTGGGTGACGGCGTTGGGCCGCTGAAGGTCGCACGCCACGAGCAGCGGGGCGTGCCCCTGCTTCCTCAGCCACAGCGCGAGCTTTCCGGCCAGCGTCGTCTTACCCGAACCCTGAAGACCCGCCAGCATGATCACCGAGGGCGGGTTCTTGGCGAGGTTGATCCTGCGGGTCTCGCCACCGAGGATGGCGACGAGCTCCTCATTGACGATCTTGATGACCTGCTGGGCGGGGTTGAGCGCCTGCGAGACCTCCGCGCCCTTGGCTCTGTCCTTGACCTGCTTGATGAACTCCCTGACCACGGGCAGAGCGACGTCGGCCTCCAGCAACGCGATCCGGATCTCCCGGGCTGTCGCGTCGATGTCGGCTTCGGAGAGCTTGCCCTTGCCGCGCAAGTTCTGCAGGACCGACGTGAGCCGGTCGGAGAGTGTGTCGAACACGAGGTGCACGCTCCAGCAGGTCGTGGTTATCCGGACCGGGCCAGGTGTACCGGGGCCCGACCGCGACTCCCAAGGGTAGACGACTCCGGCACCACGACGGTCGGCCCGCCCGGCCGGACGCTCCCCCCATTGCGCCCCCCTACCGGCCGGACGTGCCTGCTCGGTGAGCGCTCGCCGGGTCCAGCGACGTCGCGACGTTCGCCAGACCCCCAGAACTGGCGACCGCCCGGGTCGGTCGAGCGTCTCACCGAGGTGACTACAGCTTGCCCGTCACGGCGCCGCACCGGCAGCGTGAAGACACTGAGTAACCGGTGAGTAGTCCTACGCAATCCTTCTCGGGGGTATCCCCCATGCCTCGTTGACCCACCCGCCCGCGTCGCGGGGAAGGCCGGGGCGAACGGCGGAGACTCGCCCTCGGCACGACCATCCCTCGCGTCACAACGCCTCGGTGTCACGTTCACCGGTGCGGACCCTGACCACCGTCTCGACCGGGGTGACCCACACCTTGCCGTCACCGATGTTGCCGGTGCGGGCTGCGGCGACGACGGCCTCCACCACCTTGTCCGCCGTGTCGTCGCCGGTGACGATCTCGATGCGGGTCTTGGCCACGAAGTCCACTGTGTACTCCGAGCCCCGGTAAACCTCGGTGTGGCCCTTCTGACGACCGTATCCCTGAACCTCGGCGACCGTCATGCCCAGCACGCCGAGCCGTTCCAGCGCCGAGCGGACCTCGTCGAGGGTGTACGGCTTCACGACCGCGGTGATCAGCTTCATGACGCGCTCTCCTCGAATGTCCTCACCCGCACCGCGTCCGTCCCGCTCGGCGCGGGTACGGCCGTCGCGGCAGGGGCCGTCCGGTCACCCCGCGCACCGGTGAAGTCGTACGCGGCCTCGGCGTGCTCCGCCTCGTCGATGCCGGAGATCTCCGCGTCGGTGCCGACCCTGCCGCCCGTGATCGCCCTGACCGCGAGACCGAGCACCATCGCCACAACGGCGGAGTAGGCCATCACCGCCACGGCGCTGACCACCTGGGCACCCAGCAGGCCGGCACCGCCTCCGTAGAACAGGCCGTCTCGACCGTCGCCCGCTGTCACGGACGTCGTCGCCATGAACCCCAGCAGCACCGTGCCCGCAAGACCGCCGACGAGGTGGACGCCGACGACGTCGAGCGAGTCGTCGAAACCGAACCGGTACTTCAATCCGACAGCCAGCGCGCACAGCGCACCCGCGACCGCGCCGATGACCAACGCACCCCATGTGTCCACGTAGGCGCAGGCCGGAGTGATCGCGACGAGACCGGCCACCACGCCGGAAGCGGCGCCGAGACTCGTCGCCTTCCCGTCCCTGAGACGTTCGGCGAGCAACCACGCCAGCATGGCGGCGCACGTCGCGGTCACCGTGTTCACGAAGGCGACACCGGCGACACCGTCGGCCGCGTACGCGGACCCGGCGTTGAACCCGAACCAGCCGAACCACAGCAGGCCCGCGCCCAGCATCACGAACGGCAGGTTGTGCGGCTTCATCGGCTCCGAGGGCCAGCCGACCCGCTTGCCGAGCACGAGGACCAGTCCGAACGCGGCGGCTCCCGCGTTGATGTGCACGGCGGTGCCGCCCGCGAAGTCGAGCGCGCCGAGTTCGCCGATCCAGCCGCCGTCGCCCCACACCCAGTGCGCCACGGGGAAGTAACCGAGTGTCGCCCACAGCCCCGCGAACAACAGCCAGGAGCCGAACCTCATGCGGTCGGCCACCGCGCCCGCGATCAGCGCGGTCGTGATGATCGCGAACATCGCCTGGAAGGCGACATCCACCGTGCCTGCCGTCGGGTCGCCCTCTGATGTCATCAGCCCTGAGAGCCCGAGGTGGTCGAGTGGGTTGCCGACCAGTCCCGCGATGTCGGTTCCGTACGCGGTGGAGTAGCCGTAGACCATCCACAGCACCCCGACGAGCCCCATGGCCCCGAAACACATCATCAGCATGTTGAGCACGCTCTTCGCGCGCACCATGCCTCCGTAGAAGAACGCCAGTCCCGGTGTCATCAGCAACACCAGTGCGGCGCTGGTCAGTAACCAGGCCGTGTTCCCCTCCACCGTCATCACGTCGCCTCCTCGCTGCCGTGCGTCCTCCGCGACGTTCCGCGCGTCCCACCGCTCTCACTGAGGCTCGGTCAGTGGTGAGCCCCGGGGGGACGCCCGCGGATCGCGGTTCGGGCACGAGCATGGAAGCGGCACGTTGCGCCGGAACGCTTCCGGTGTTGCGGCGGTGTGAACCCGGCCGTGCCGCGCGTAAC
Organism: Saccharomonospora xinjiangensis XJ-54; assembly: GCF_000258175.1. Lineage (NCBI taxonomy): Bacteria > Bacillati > Actinomycetota > Actinomycetes > Pseudonocardiales > Pseudonocardiaceae > Saccharomonospora > Saccharomonospora xinjiangensis. Next base: position 1,193,073 of record NZ_JH636049.1, read on the forward strand.
GGCCACGTTTCCCACCGGGGCTTCTCGCCCCGCGCCTGCGGCGTGGTCGAATAGGCCCATGCCCCCGACCCCTTCTCCCGCGCTCCCCGCTCCACCCGACGAGGTCGTGGCCGCGCTGCGGTGTTCGGTGTGTGGCGACGCGCTGGCTCGGGATCACCGCATCCTGCGCTGCGCGCGGGGGCACACGTTCGATCTGGCTCGCCAGGGCTACGTGAACCTTTTGCACGCCAAGGTTCCGAAGGGCACGAAGGGCACAGCCGACACGGCGGAGATGGTGGCTGCCAGGGAGGAATTCCTGCACGCCGGTTTCTACGCTCCACTGGCCGACGCGCTCGCGGAGAGGGCGTCGGGCCGCCTCGTGATCGACGCGGGCGCCGGCACGGGTTACTACCTCGCCCGCGTCCTCAACGCGCTGCCCCACGCGGACGGACTCGCGCTCGACGTGTCCGCGCCCGCGCTGAAAAGGGCGGCCCGCGCCCATCCGAGGCTCGGCGCGGCGGTGTGGAACCTGTGGCAGCCGTGGCCGGTGCGCACCGCCGTGGCCGACCTCGTGATCAACGTCTTCGCTCCCCGCAACGCGGCCGAATTCCACCGCGTGCTCGTCCCCGGTGGACGGTTGGTGGTGGCGGGGCCGGGGCGAGGACACCTCGCCGAACTGGTCGAAGAACTCGGGTTGCTCGACGTCGGCGCCGACAAGTCCGAGCGCCTCGACAGCGCGCTGGACGGCACGTTCACGCTCGTGGAACGCGCAACCCTTTCGGACACGGTGTCCCTACCCGCCGAGGACGTCCGGCGTGCCGTTCTGATGGGCCCCAATGCCCACCACCTGCATCGCGACGGTCTCGGCGAGCGGCTCGCCGCCGTCACGAAACCGATGCGCATCACCACTTCGTTCGTCGTGTCCGTCTTCGAGAAGAGGGGGTGAGCCACCGGTGGAACTGCCTGCCACCGCGCTCGCGGACCCCGCATGGGTGGCCGAGGACCTGCGCAGGGCACGACACCTGCACGGCAGCGCCTCCCCCACCGTGCTGAGCACCATCCGGTGGTACTCGGCGTCGTCGGTGCTCGTAGCTCCCGCCCTCGAACCCTGGGTGCACATCGGTGTGGCGCGTGACCCGGCCCTGGAGGCCGTGACGTTGGACGTGACCGCTGACGGCCGGTTCCTCGACGCCCACTCAGCGAGAACCCTGCGGGGCGGCGTCGCCGATCTCGGCACTGCGCTGGCGGTCACGGTGAACGCCGCGGTCACCGCGTTCGCACACGCCGGTGGCGCGTCGCCGCGAGCGTTGTGGGCCGTGGCCGTGGACTCGATCGCGAACCGGCTGCTCTGGACGGCGGCCACCGCAGGCAAGCCGGACTCGGCACCCCTGCTGGCCGACGAGCTGGCCGACCACATGAAACACGCCGCCGGTGGCCTGCCCGGCTGCGTCTGGAACGGCTCGCCGCTCCCGAGGTTCGTCACGGTAGGTGATCGGCTGGTGGTGCGACGTTCGTCGTGCTGCCTGCTCTACGAGGCCCCCACCTCACAGGCGGACAAGTGCGCGAGCTGCCCTCGACAAACCCCTGCCCAGCGAGAACAACGGTTGCGTCTGCTCCTCGGCCCCTGATCGCCACCGAGCCTGCCGATCGGTGGCCGTAGACAGGTCTTTGTGCCCTGCTCGGAGCCGCCCTTCGTGACGCATTGTCGATGTCGAAGCCTCGGCACGCATCGCGGTGACTCCGAGGAAAGGCGACAACGCAAGGGATACGAGCCGGTGACACACCCACGGTCCGCGAAGGCGATGACCGCTCCCGTCGAGATGCGGGAGCTGAGCGAGGTCGAATGCCTCGATCTGCTGAGAACCGAACCCATCGGGCGGCTCGTCTTCACCGAGAAGGCGCTGCCTGCCATCCGCCCGGTGAATTACGTGCTCGACGGGCGCGACGTCATCATCAGGGCGACGGGGGACTCCTGGGCGAGCCGGGTCGCGGGCGCGGTCGTGGCGTTCGAGGTTGACCGCATCGACGGCGCGAGTCACACGGGGTGGAGCGTCGTGCTGCTCGGCACCGCGACGATCATCACCGATGTTGACACGCTGGTCAGGGTTTCGGACTTCCACAGCAGACCGTGGGCACCCGGGCACCGCGACCGTTTCCTGCGCATCCGGGCGGGCAGGCTCACCGGGCGGCGGTTGTCGCTGCTGCCCGCCTGAACTCCGCCATGTGAACTCCGCTCAGACGAACGACTGGACCGACACGCCCGCCTCGGTGAGCGCCTTGCGAACCCGGCGGGCCAGGTCCACGGCACCGGGCGTGTCACCGTGGACGCACAGCGACCGGGGTCGCAGGGACAGCGCGCTGCCGTCCACGGCATGCACGGCACCCTCGACCGCCATGCGCACGCTGCGCTCGACGACGAGGTCGGGATCACGCACCACGGCGTGCGGCTCGCGACGAGAGACCAGCCTGCCGTCCGGGGTGTAGGCGCGATCGGCGAACGATTCCAGCACCACGGACAGTCCCGCGGCCTCAGCCTGTTTCACCAGCTCAGACCCCGGCAGACCGAGGAGGGGAAGCTCGGGGTTGTAGCGGCGGACCGCCTCGACCACGGCGGCGGCCTGCTCGACGTGGGAGACCACGGCGTTGTAGAGGGCGCCGTGTGGCTTCACGTAGCGCACGGACGAGCCCGCGACGCGGGCGAAGCCGTCGAGGGCACCGATCTGGTAGATGACGTCGTTGGCCAGGTCGTGCGGGTCCATGTCGATGAACCGGCGGCCGAACCCGGCAAGGTCCCGGTAGCCGACCTGCGCCCCGATCGTGACGCCGCGCTCGGCCGCGTGTTCGGTGACCCTGCGCAGTACGCTCGGGTCACCCGCGTGAAAGCCGCACGCGATGTTGGCGCTGGTCACGACATCGAGAAGCGCCTCGTCGTCGCCGAGAGGCCAGGCGCCGAAGCCTTCACCGAGATCACTGTTGAGGTCGATCACCACGTCCACGTCCGACAGGGTAGTCGCGTTCGGGATCACCGTGGATGGCCCACGTCGGGCAAATCGGCTCTGCCATGCCGTTTCTTTTCTAGCGGTTCGACACCGTGATTCAGCGACAGCGCAGAGCGGCAACGACCCAGCCGTCGAGGCCGACGACTACTCCGACGGCGCGACGACGTCCGTCCACTCCTCATCCGGCAACTCACCAAACCAGCGACCACAAGATCCACCAGTCATGCCCTAGTGCCTGTCCTCAAAGGGTGTGTTGGTGGTCTGGTTTGATCTTGTTTTGTGGTGCGTAGGCATGAGTTGACGGATGAGCAGTGGGCCGTGGTGGAGCCGTTGTTGCCGGTTTCGGGGGTCAGGGGGCGCCCGCCGCAGGCACCGTGTCCACACAGGGGGCGAGCGGATTCTGCGGCGGACAGACCGAGCCAGATGATCATGCTATCGGCCGCTCTCGGGGCGGGCCCACCACCAAGATTCATCTGGCCTGCGACGGCCATGGCAGGCCGATCTCGGTCGTTCTCACCGGCGGTAACGTCAATGACTGCACGGTGTTCACCCAGGTCATGGCAGGTGTCAGGTTCGGCCGTAGCGGGCCGGGCCGACCCAGCACCCGGCCAGCGCGGGTGATCGCGGACAAGGGCTACAGCTCCCGCGCCATCCGCGCCTATCTGCGCCGCCGGCACATTCCCGCGACGATTCCCGAACGACGAGACCAGCAGACCCATCGTCGGCGCCGGGGCCGCACCGGCGGCCGCCCACCAGCCTTCGACCGGGCCACCTACCGCCGCCGCAACACCGTCGAACGCTGCTTCCAACGCCTCAAACAGTTCCGCGCCATCGCCACCCGCTACGACAAAACAGCCCTGTCCTACCAAGCAATGATCGACCTCGCCACCCTCACCCTCTGGCTTTGAGGACAGGCCCTAGGAGCATCGGCTTGCCGTGACCGCTGCCCGACCACTTCTCAGTTCGGCTGGGGCGGGGTCGGGTCGTCGATCTCGATAGTGCTGCCTGTGCCCCGCAGCACGACTTCCGAGGAGAAGTGCCCCTCTCCCATCAACCGCCCGGTGGTGCCCTTCATCTGGACGACCTCCCGGTCGCGCATGAACACCAGGATGTTGCCCTCGGTGTCGAACCCGTACTCGGATTCTGGTAGCGGCGCGCCGACCTCGCGCTCGACCCACTCCTCGGTGTGTGGGCCGATGATGATGTGCACGGTGGTCCACTCCCCTGGCACCAGATCCTTGAGTGGTGTGCTCTTCTGGCTACTGCGCAGCTCGCGTACTTGCTCGGCGAACTTCTCGTCGTACTCCATCGACCCACCTTCTTCTCCCGAGCCACATCCGATGAGCGTGGCAAGCAGAACGAACACCAATCCAACGACTCGCATCAAAGATCCCATTCAGTAACCACGTTCCGGGTAGGCCGAGGGGTCCTCCGGTGTGGTGTGCCCTCTGCGCTCCGGATTGTCGGTGGGCCATTCTTTTCCGGGGCCGGTGTCCCTGGTCTGGCCGAAATCGAGCTGATCACTGCGCACCAGCTTGTCGTCTTGACTGATGACGACCATCTCCCCGTCGCGTACGGCTTGCTCGACGAGCGAAGCCAACTCGTCAGGGCTCGCGTCGGGGTTCTCCATCGCGATGCGCCTGCCGACCTCATGGTTGTGCAAATCCATGGCCACCGGCGTGGGGTGGCTGGCCGGGTTGCCCTCGTGCGCGGTGGCGAACTCCGCCGCCCAATCCTCGCCATAACGCTGGGCCATGCGGGCGTTCCAGTAGGCGTGCCGGAACGCGTCGGCGTGTCCGTCGGTGCCGCCTTGGCCTTCGTTCTACCCCGGCCGCCATACGGTCTCGCGTAGTTGGAGGGATTGCCGTCGGAGTGGCGGTTGATCCAGGAGAGTCCGCCGAGGCCGAGGTGATGTTGGCTCGGGGAAATCGTCGGCGATGCGGACGCTGGGCCACTGGCGGCCTTTGGCCTTGTGGACGGTTAAGACGGTGACCTCGGCCGCGATTTCGTTAGACAATGAGGACAGAGTGTCGAGGACGGCGTCCGACCAGACCGCCGAGGCCCGCGAGGTCCGCACCGGTCTCCGCTACGTGCTCGAGGTATTTGACCGCCGCCGCCCGACGAGCCTCACCGTGTTCGACCCGTCGCCACCGAATTCCGGATACAACCGGCGGCGTCGGCGACACGACTTCGGTGGGTAACCGATCGTTGGGGCCGTGGTCGTCACCGGCCACAACGGCCGGACCACCCGCGCCGCGAGGCCCGTCACACGGCGGTGCCCCGGCCTGCACCGGAACCGGCGCGACCGGGGCACGGGATCGCCTCAGCTGATGCGCTCGTACGCGGGCAGGGTCAGGAAGTCGGCGAACTGCTCGGCGAGCGCCACCTGCTCGAACAGCTCGACCGAAGGGGCGAGCAAATCAGCGGGGATGACGTCGGTGAGTTCGCCGCGCACCTCACCGAGCACCGAGCGCACGAGGCCGGCCGTGACCTTCTCGCCGGTGTCGAGTTCCACTTCGTTGCGAACCCACTGCCACACCTGCGAGCGCGAGATCTCGGCTGTCGCCGCGTCCTCCATGAGGTTGTGGATGGCCGCCGCGCCGTTGCCGCCGAGCCAGGAGGCGATGTAGCGCACGCCGACGTCCACGGCCTGCCGCAGGCCCTCCTTGGTGGCACGGCCCTCGGTGGCGGCGACGTCAAGAAGCTCGTCGGCCGTCACGGAGACGTCGTCGCGCAGGCGGTCGAGCTGGTTGGGCTTGTCGCCGAGGACCTTGTCGAACTCCTCCTTGCACAGGGCCACCATGCCGGGGTGGGCCACCCATGAGCCGTCGAACCCGTCCCTGGCCTCGCGAGCCTTGTCGTCACGGACCTTGGCGAACGCCTTCTCGTTCACCTCGGGGTCCTTGCTCGGGATAAACGCGGCCATCCCGCCGATCGCGAACGCGCCACGCCGGTGGCAGGTGCTCACGAGCAGTTCCGTGTAGGCCCTCATGAACGGCGCGGTCATGGTGACGCTGTTGCGGTCGGGCAGCGTGAACTTCTCACCCGCGTCGCGGAAGTACTTGATGACGCTGAACAGGTAGTCCCAGCGCCCCGCGTTGAGGCCGGAGGCGTGCTCACGCAGCTCGTAGAGGATCTCCTCCATCTCGAAGGCGGCAGGGATCGTCTCGATCAGCACCGTGGCGCGGACGGTGCCGTGCTCGATGCCGAGCGTCTTCTCGGCGTGGGTGAAGACGTCGTTCCACAGCCTCGCCTCGAGGTGGCTCTCCATCTTCGGCAGGTAGAAGTAGGGGCCCGCGCCCCGGGCCAGCAGTTCCTTCGCGTTGTGGAAGAAGTACAGCCCGAAGTCCACGAGCGCGCCCACGCCCTTGCGGCCGTCGAAGGTGATGTTGCGCTCGTCGAGGTGCCAGCCCCGGGGCCGCACGACGATCGTGGCGTGCTCGACATCGTCGCGCAGCCGATACTGCTTCGTGCCCGTGTCCAGCTCGATGGTCTTCCGAACGGCGTCGTACAGGTTGACCTGGCCCGACACGACATTGGCCCAGTGGGGCGTGTTGGCGTCCTCCAGGTCGGCCAACCACACCTTCGCGCCCGAGTTCAGCGCGTTGATGGTCATCTTGCGGTCGGTGGGACCGGTGATCTCCACCCTGCGGTCACGCAGCGCGGGCGGAGCCTCCGCGACCTTCCACTCGGACTCGCGGACCTCGCGGGTCTCGGGAAGGAAGTCGAGCCTGCCCGTTCGCTTGGCCTCCTCGCGACGCCGCACTCGCGCCGCGAGCAACTCGTCCCGCGTGGCCGCGAAAGCGGAGTGGAGCCCGGCGACGAACTCCAGCGCCTCGTCCGTCAGGATTTCCTCGCCACGCTCGACAGCGGCGCCGAGCACGCGCACATCAGACATCGAAACACCCCAAACATCCATACCCGGAGGACACGCGAACTGCAGAACAGTCACCACGGTCAAGATCTTCTGTATCTCGGACTATAGTTTCTACATTGCGGAACCTCAACGCGAGAGGAGTCACCCCGGTGGCGACAGCCAGAGCGAGCAACGGGGGCGTTCAGTCGCTCCAGCGTGCGTTCGAGCTGCTGGAGAGGCTCGCCGACACCGGAGGGGAGGCGAGCCTCTCGGAGCTGGCGGCCTCGTCGGGACTGCCGATGCCCACGATCCACCGGTTGATCCGCACGCTGGTCACGCTCGGGTACGTGCGGCAGAACGCCAACCGCCGCTACGCCCTCGGCGCGCGGCTCATCCGGCTCGGCGAGAACGCGAGCCTCCAGTTCGGCACGTGGGCGAGGCCGCTGCTCGCCGAACTCGTTGACGAGGTCGGCGAGACAGCCAACCTCGCCGTGCTCGAACGCGACGAGGTCGTCTACGTGTCGCAGGTCGCTTCCCGCAGGCACTCGATGCGCATGTTCACCGAGGTCGGGCGCAGGCTCCTGCCCCACGGCACCGGCGTCGGCAAAGCCATGCTGGCCACCCTCGACACCGGCGAGGTGAGGGCGCTACTAGACCGCACCGGTATGCCCGCCTACACCGAGCACACGCACACCGACGTCGAGGGCTTCCTCCAGCACCTCGGAGAGATCACGGAACAGGGTTACTCGCTCGACTCCAGCGAGCAGGAGCTGGGCGTGCGTTGTGTCGCGGTGGCCGTGCCCTGCGCCCCCGTGCCCACCGCCGTGTCGGTGTCGGGTCCGGAGGGCAGGCTGACCGACGAGGCGATGCGGGTCATCGCCCCCGCCGTGCAGCGCACCGCGAAGCGGCTGTCGGAGCAACTCGCCGCGAGACAAGCCGACGAGTGAGGAAAACCCCACAGGGCGACTCGATCGTCTACTGCGCCACGCCACGGCCCTGACCTGTCGGGCAGGTCCACCGGCAACGTCAGAGCGCGAACTCCTGGCGCGGAGCCACGCTGGATGAACTGAGACGCTGGATGAACTGAGACGACGAGGCCACCGCCCCGAAGGCAACTCGCGGGACGGTGGCCTTGCGTTTGCGCTGTTCCCGGTTATGCCAGCAGGGCGTCCACGAACGCCTCAGGCTCGAACGGGGCGAGGTCGTCAGGCCCCTCACCGAGGCCGACCAGCTTCACGGGCACACCGAGTTCGCGCTGCACCTGGAACACGATGCCGCCCTTGGCCGTGCCGTCCAGCTTGGTGAGCACGATGCCGGTGACCTCGACGACCTCGGAGAACACCCTGGCCTGCGCGAGGCCGTTCTGCCCCGTCGTGGCGTCGAGGACGAGGAGGACCTCGTCCACCTTGGCCTGCTTCTCGACCACGCGCTTGACCTTGCCGAGTTCATCCATCAGCCCGGTCTTGGTGTGCAGCCTGCCCGCGGTGTCGATGAGCACGGCGTCAACGCCGCTGTCGATGCCTCGCTTGACCGCGTCGAACGCCACCGACGCGGGATCGGCGCCCTCCTTGCCTCGCACCACCTCGGCGCCAACGCGCTCCGACCAGGTCTGAAGCTGCTCGGCGGCAGCGGCGCGGAACGTGTCGGCCGCGCCGAGTACCACCTTGTGGTCCTGGGCGACGAGCACGCGCGCGAGTTTGCCCGTGGTGGTGGTCTTGCCGGTGCCGTTGACCCCTGCCACGAGAACGACCGCGGGCTGCTTCGCGCCGTCAACGGTGTGCGGCAAGGCACGCACGGCGCGGTCCGAGTCGGGGCCGAGCGCGTTCACAAGCACTTCCCGCAGCAGCGCGCGAGCCTGCTCCGGCGTGCGCACTCCACGTGCCGACAGCTCCGACCGCAGGGTCTCCACGATCTCCGTGGTGGTCGCGGCACCGAGGTCGGCGATCAGCAACGTGTCCTCGACGTCCTGCCACGAGTCCTCGTCCAGGTCCCCTGCGCCGAGCAGGCCGAGCAGGCTCTGGCCGAGCGCGGACCGCGACTTCGACAGCCTTCCTCGGAGGCGCTCGATGCGCCCCGCCGCAGGCGCGACCTCTTCCTTCGGCTCGGCGGCAGACGCGACCGATTCCGCTGGTTCCGCCGGGGCGGCCGGTTCGGCCGGTTCGGCCTCCGGTGGCGTGACAGGAGCCTCGGGCTCGGCGACCTCGGGCTCGGTCGTCGCCGGTGCCGTCGTGTCCGTCTCCGGCTCGGCTACGGGGAGACCGGGTTCCGGCCGGGGGTGTGGCACCTCCTCGCGCGTCTGGCGCGTCTCCTCGGGAAGGCGCACATCGACGATGTCCCGTCGTGGCGCGTCCCTGGGGACGGCAGCGTCCTCACCCACGCCGGGTTCACCGTCGGTCTCGGTCCGCTCGGAGACCGGGTGCACGGGAGGCGCGGGTTTCTTCTCGCCACCCGGCGCCAGCGCGATGCCACCGCCTGCCTGATAGCCGCCCCCCTTGGGGCGTTCCTCTTCCCTGCGGCGCTCCAGGCTGATCCTGCGCTTTCGCGCGATCGTCAGCCCGGCCACCAGTGCGACCACGAGCACGACGGCCGCGATGACGATGATCCACAACCAGGTATTCGGCACGACTGCCATCCTCCCACCCTGCGAGCCCGGGAGCAGGACACCCCCGCGCCGCTGCCACCGGCACCTCGACCGTCACAGACCGCCATCGCAGGGTGAGGCCGGACGCCTCGAACGAGCGAAAGTCGCGTCGGCGCAGCGCCACTCAGCGTTGCCACTCGATGGCGCAAGGCTCATCATTTCGCCGTCCTACCACCGACTGTTGGTCAGAACACAACCTTTGTGGCATCTTTTTGGACAATCCTTCACGGGACGTCTTGCTTCCTGGCCTCCCGTGGACTAGACCACCACCGTGGTAGTAAGCACGTCCGAGCTCCGCGTCGTCGGGCTCCTCTCCGGAACGTCGGTGGACGGCATCGACGTCGCCGTCGCCTCCCTTCGCGCCGTCGGCGACGAACTCACCCTGACCCCGCTCGGCCACCGCGAAGTGCCTTACCCGGAGCGGCTGCGGCGCGACATCCTCGCCGCGCTGCCTCCCTCGGGGTGCAGCGCCGAGGAACTCACCAAGCTCGACACCCGTGTCGGCCAGGCGTTCGCCGACGCGGCGGCCACGGCCGTCGCCGAGGTCGCGGGCGGCCGGGCCGACCTCGTCGCCTCGCTCGGCCAGACCGTGTTCCACTGGATCGAACAGGGCAGAGCCGAAGGCACACTGCAGATCGGGCAGCCCGCGTGGATCGCCGAACGCACCGGGCTTCCCGTCGTGGCCGACCTTCGGGTGCGCGACGTCGCGGCAGGCGGTCACGGCGCACCGCTGGCCAGCACGCTCGACGCGCTGTGGTTGCGCTCGACAGCCGAACGTGAGAGCAAGCCCGTCGGTGCCCTCAACATCGGCGGGATCGCGAACCTCACCGTGGTCCACCCTGACGGCTCCGTCCTCGCCTACGACACCGGTCCCGGCAACGCACTGCTCGACATCGCCGCAGCCGAGGTGACGGCCGGAGCCCAGCACAGCGACCTCGACGGGGCACTCGCCTCGCGGGGAACGGTGAGGCAGGACCTGCTGTCCCGGCTGCTGGCCGATCCGTACTATGCCGCAGACCCCCCGAAGTCAACCGGCAAGGAGTATTTCCACGCCGCCTACCTCCGGCAGGCCACCGAGGGTCTGCCGCCGATCGACGGCCCCGACCTGCTCGCCACGCTCACCGAACTGACCGCGGCCACGGTGGCCGCCGAGTGCCTGCGCCACGGTGTGACCCGCGTTGTGGCGTCAGGAGGAGGGCTGCGTAACCCCGCTCTCGTGGCCGCGCTGCGCACCAGAATGACCGTGGTGCCCAGCGACGAGAACGGTCTGCCCTCCGACGCCAAAGAGGCGTATCTCACCGCGCTGATCGGTTGGCTGACCTGGAACGGAATCCCCGCCAACGTGCCGAGCGCGACAGGCTCGGCAGGACCGCGCATCCTCGGCGCCATCACGCCCGGAGCAGGTCCGATGACACTGTCGGCACCGCACCCGCAGCCCGTGACCCGACTGCGGGTCACACCCCTCGAAACACCGTAGGAGACAGCCATGCGCGCACTGGATCTCGCGATCATCGCGATATTTCTGATCGGGTCGCCGCTGCTGGGCGTTCTGCTCGGCGGCAAACAGAAATCCTCGTCCGACTACTTCGTCGGCAGCAGGCAGGTGCCGTGGTGGGCGGTGACGTTCTCCGTCGTCGCCACGGAGACCTCGACGCTGACGGTGATCAGCGTGCCGACGGTCGCCTACCTCGGCAACATCACCTACCTCCAGCTCGCGATCGGTTACCTCATCGGCCGCATCCTGGTGGCGTTCGTGCTGCTGCCCCGCTACTACGCGGGTGACCTCGTCAGCGCCTACGGTTTCCTCGGCAAGCGGTTCGGCAAGGGCATGCAGGGCACCGCGTCGGTGACCTTCCTCGTCACCCGGCTGCTCGCCGACGGTGTGCGGCTGTTCGCCACCGCCATCCCGGTCAAGATGGTGCTCGACGCGCTCGGACTCGACGTCTCCTACTGGATGATCATCGCGGCCATCGCCGTCATGGCCGTCGTCTACACGTATCTCGGCGGCATCAAGGCCGTCATCTGGGTCGATGTCGTGCAGATGAGCATCTATGTCCTCGGTGCCGTCGCGGCGGTGTTCGTGCTCGCGGGCAAGCTGCCCGACGGCTGGTTCGGCTCGCTCGGCGACCAGGGCAAACTCCAGTTCTTCGACTTCTCGTCAAACATCGTCACCAACCCGTACGCCTTCATCACCGCCGTCGTGGGTGGTGCGCTGTTCGCGATGGCGTCGCACGGCTCCGACCAGCTCATGGTCCAGCGCCTGCTGGCGTGCAAGAACGTGCGCGACAGCCAGAAGGCCGTGATCGCCAGCGGTGTGGTGGTGTTCTTCCAGTTCGCGCTGTTCCTGCTCGTCGGCGCCATGCTGTGGTCGTTCTACGACGGTGCCGACCCGGCGTCGATGGGCTTGCAGGCCAACGACGAGCTGTTCCCGAAGTTCATCGTGGAGCAACTGCCTTCCGGGCTGTCGGGTCTGCTGATCGCGGGCATCCTCGCCGCGGCGATGAGCACCATCTCGTCGTCGCTGAACTCGCTCTCGACGTCCACGGTCAGCGACATCTACCAGCGGATCACGAAGAAGGAACTGCCGGACGCGGTGGTGTTGAAGCAGGCGAAGCTGTGGACGCTCATCTGGGCAGGCGTGTTCGTCGTGTTCGCGTCGATGTTCACGAGCACCGATCAGCCGGTGGTCGAGGTCGGCCTGAGCATCGCCAGCTACACCTACGGCGCGCTGCTCGGCGCGTTCGCGCTCGGCATCCTCGTCAAGCGGGCCCGCCAGTCCGACGCGATCATCGCGTTCGCCTGCACGATCGTCGTGGCCGCCGTGTTCATCCTCGGCGTGACGTTCACCGTCGATGGTGAGGAGAAGAGCCTGGCCTTCCCGTGGTACGTGCCGCTCGGCGTCATCGTGACCCTCGTGGTGGGCGGTCTGCTGTCGCTGCGCCACCCCGCGGCGGCCGGACCCGACGAGCTGGAGCGGGTGAAGGAAACGGCCTGACGTCAAGGGTGGTGTCCATGGAAAGCAGCCCGCTGCTCACCGTGGACACCACCCAGCTCCGTCCCTCAGCCCCACTCACGCACTCTTGGTCAGTGCGACTGCTCCCTCCGGGGCCGGTCCGCGCGTGACGGTGTAGCCGACGCTCTTGTAGAGGGCGATATTGCGATCGCTGCGCTGCCCGGTGAACACAGACCATGTCGTTGTCCTCTGCGGCGCCTGCCGCTCCGCGTAGTCCAGAAGCCACCGTCCGATGCCTTGGCCAGCCAGATCGGGAGCCACCATCAGCCTGCCGATCTCCCACACGGTTCCCTCGGCCCGTGCCCTGACCGCCGCGACGAGTCGCCCTTCTCTGCGGACACACCACACCTGCCAGGTCCGGTCCCAGGCGGCCACATCCGCAACGGTTTCGTGAAGCGCGGGGAGATCCAGGGTGTCGTTCGAGAGGGCCTCCTGAACCCAGCAGCATCGCTGGAGGACGAGCAACTCCGCCCAATCACTGTCGCGCATGGCGGCCAGAACAAGCCCAGGGACCGGCGGTTCGCCGATCGTCGTGGAAGCTCGCACGTCCGAAGAAGGCTGGGGATCGGGCAGATCAGCCCCGGTTCCCTGCTCTCGCAGCGGACGCAGCGCTTCGGCCACCCTGGTCACTTCCAGCATGACATCACGCGCTGATTCGACGGCAGACTCGTTCGCTCGGACGATCCCGTTCTCGACGCTGTCGGCGATGCGCAGGGCGACGGTCGCGCCGATGGGAACCATCTTGAGGGTGGTGACGACCTGCTTGGTCATCTGCACCCCGCGAGTTCCGGCCGACGTGTTGCCGTAACTGACGAACCCGACGGGCTTCCACGCCCACTCCTGGTAGAGGAAGTCGATGGCGTTCTTGAGAGCGGCGGGCATCGCGTAGTTGTACTCCGGCGTGACCACGACGAAAGCGTCCGCCGCTGCCACCCGCCTGCTCCAAGCTTTGGTGTGCTCGTGAACATACCTGCCGCTCGACGGATGTTCGGGCTCGTCGAGCAGCGGCAGGCCCACCTCCGCGAGATCAGCGACGTCGAGGACGGCATTCGCGTGTTCCGCGGACTCGCGGCTGACGTCCACGAACCAGTCCGCCACCGCGGGACCGAGACGGCCAGGCCGGGTACTGGCGATGATGACCATGACCCGGATACGGGCCGAACCCAATGTCTTTGACATGTCACAGACATTGACATCATTTCATTGATATGTCAATGGATTGCTAGGATGCCGGTGTGGCGACGAGATGGTTGAACGAGAACGAGGAGCACGCCTGGCGGGCCTTCCGGCGGATGCTCACCTTGCTGCCCGCCCGGCTAGCTCGGGACCTCGCCGAGGACTCAGGTCTGTCCCCGGCCGACTACGAGGTGCTGAGCACGCTGTCAGAGGCGGCGAACCGGCGATGGGCGCTGAAGGACCTCGCGGCCAAAATGGCGTGGTCCCGTAGCCGTCTTTCCCACCACACCGCCCGCATGGAACAACGAGGGCTCGTCGAGCGTGAGCCCGATCCGAGCGATGCGCGGGGGTGTGTACTGCATTTGACCGACGAGGGCTTCGCTGTCCTGGAGCGCGCCGCCCCCGCCCACCTCGAATCGGTCCGTGCGCGCTTCATCGATCACCTCACCCCTGCCGAACTCACCACCCTTCGGCACCTGTCCACCCGCATCGCCGATCTCCCCGACTGAACCTGAGAGGCGACGACGCACGGCACCCTCGTTCCGGCGCGTTCAGCCGCCCGACGGTGCGGCGCTGTCCCTGCTGTGACCGACCGAGCCGACGAACCTCGCCCTGCCGTCGTCCTGCCACTCCACAGGCACTCCCAGCCGGGTCGGCGGGCGGCGCAACGACTCCGCGACGTCGGTGTCGGCGACCCTGCCGATTCGCCCTGCCCGACGCCGGATCTCCGCGACCCGCCGCGCACCGGCCAGCAACAGGTCCCATTCCGCCCGAGGGATCGCCCGGCCTGCCGCGTCAACGACACCGGCATCCGGTGACGCCCACTCGACGGGTGAGGCGTCGAAACTCCACCACCTCCCGCTCCACGGTGGCGCCACGAAGTTGTGCGCCACACACGGGACAGGCCGGCCGGGGACGTACCGGGTGCCCTCCCTCGCGGTGAAACTCACCAGCCGGTAGGCGAAGGCTGGCGGCGCGGCGGGGTCGCGCGAGGTGTCCGCCAGTACGAGCAGTTCGACGTCGGCGTCGGCGTGCTCCACCACCATGCCGGGCACGATCGGCCCGCCGCGGTACGGCTTGGCGGCGCCGCTGGTGAGCAGGCCGCGCAGGACAAGGCCAAGGCCCGCCAGAACACCGGCGACACCGGAGATCAGCGAAACCCACGAGGTTCCCGCAGCTCTCATACCGGAGGCGATGGCCCAGAGTCCGAGCGCGAACAGCCCACCGCCGACCACGAAACCGGTCGCGAGCCGCCACGCGCGCCGGTAGCCGTTCGGGGTACTGGCCCGCAGGTGGGACGCATCGATCGGGACGTCGAAGAACCGGCGAGGGTCACCCGTCGGCCAGCCGTGCGCTGCCTGCTCGGTCTGCTCGGTCTGCTCGGTCTGCTCGATCATGCGAGGCATCGTCGCAGACCAACCCGCCCTGCCGAACCCCTTCGGGCGAGCCGATCAGCTCACAGCACTCACGCCGTGCGCACTACGCGGGCTGCTCGACGGCGTCGGGTGCGCGCAGCCGCTGCGAGATGACCTTGGTGATGCCGTCGCCCTGCATGCTCACGCCGTACAGCGCGTCCGCGATCTCCATGGTCGGCTTCTGGTGCGTGATGATGATCAGCTGGGAGCTCTCCCTCAGCTGTTCGAGTAGTCCGATGAGCCTGCGCATGTTGGTGTCGTCGAGCGCGGCCTCGACCTCGTCCATGACGTAGAACGGCGAGGGCCGCGCGCGGAAGATGGCCACGAGCATCGCCACCGCGACGAGCGACTTCTCGCCACCGGACAGCAGGGACAGCCGTTTGACCTTCTTGCCGGGAGGCCGCGCCTCCACATCGACGCCCGTGGTGAGCATGTCGCCGGGCTCGGTGAGCACCATGCGGCCCTCCCCGCCGGGGAACAGCACGGAGAACACCGTCTCGAACTCGCGCGCCACGTCGTGGTAGGCGTCGGTGAAGACCTCCAGGATCTTGTCATCGACCTCCTTGACGACGGTGAGCAGATCCTTGCGGGTGTCCTTGAGGTCTTCGAGCTGCGTTGACAGGAACTTGTAGCGTTCCTCCAGCGCGGCGAACTCCTCCAGCGCCAGCGGATTGACCTTGCCGAGCTGGGCGAGGTCACGTTCTGCGCGTTTGGCGCGCCGCGACTGCGTTTCGCGGTCGTACGGGATGGGCTGGGGTTCCATCACCGTCTCTCCGCGATCCTTGGCCGCTTCGTACTCGGCAACCTCGCCAGGCCCCGGCGGCACGGGCACGTCAGGCCCGTACTCGGCGACCAGGTCGTCGAGCGCGATCCCGAACTCCTCGGTGATCCTGGTCTCCAGCTGCTCCAGCCGCAGCCGCTGCTCGGCCCGGAGCACCTCGTCGCGGTGCACGGCGTCGGTGAGTTTCTCCAGCTCCACCGTCAGCTCGCGCACCCTGTTGCGCACCTGGTTCAACGCCTGCTCGGTGTGTTCGCGGCGGGCAGCGACGGCGTCGCGCTCCGCTGCGGCGCGCTGCAACGACGTCTCGATGCGGTCGAGCGCGACCTCGCCGCCCTCCACGACGGCGGTGGCGATGGCCGCTCCGCGCTCGCGGGCGACGCGCGCCCTCTCGGCCCGCTCCCGCGCCTGGCGCTCCACCTCGGCCGCGCGACGTAGCGAGTCGGCCTTGCCCGCGATGCTCCTGGCGCGCTCCTCGGCGGTGCGCAGGGCGAGCCGGGCTTCCATCTCCTCCTGCCGCACCTCCGCGAGCGCCTCGGCGGCCTCGTCGCGCTCGGTGGTGTCGAGGTCCTCGTCCACCGGCTGCTCGGCGACAGCGGCGAGCCGGTCCTCCAGCTCGGCGAGCTGCGCGAGAACGTCGTCGCGGGTGCTCTCCACCTTGGCGCGCTGGGCGCTCAACCGCTCGACCTCCGCCTGCGCGGAACGGGCGGCCTTCTCCAGGCTCGAAAGGCGTTCGGTGGAGCGAGCCTTGCGCACTCTCGCCTCGTTGACCGCCTCCTTGGCCTGTTCGAGCTCGGCCCTGCGGTCGCGCTGCTCGGCGCGGGCGCCTTCCAGCGCCGCCGCCGTGCGCTGGAGTGCGCGTTCGGCTGCCACGAGCCGATCCTGCGCCTCGTCAACGGCGGCCTGCACCTCGATGACGCTCTCGTCCCTTGCGGAGCCACCCGTCGCCCAGTGTGCGCCCAGCACGTCGCCGTCACCGGTGACGGCCGTGACATCAGGGTGGGTCGTCACGAGCGCGCGGGCGTCGTCGAGCGACGACACCACGGCCACGCGCTCCAGCGCCTTCTCCACGGCCGGTCGCAGGGCCTCGGGTGCTGCGACCACCTCGCGAGCCCAGCGGGCCCCGTCCGGCAGGGCAGGCCAGCCCTCGGGGTCACCGCCGCGTGAAGGCCCTCCCACGAGCAATCCCGCGCGTCCCGCGTCGTTGTCCTTGAGGTAGCGGAGCGCGGCGACGGCGTTGTCCCCCTGCGCCACCGCGACGGCATCGGCCACGGGCCCGAGCGCGGCGGCCAGCGCCACCTCGTATCCGGCGTCCACGGTGAGCAGTGCGGCCACCGACCCCAGCAGTCCTGGAATGTCGTCGGCAGCTCCGAGCAGCGCGCCCGCGCCGTCCTTGCGCGCGAGGCCCATCGACAGCGCATCGACCCGAGCCTTCTCCGAGGCGATGTCACGCTCGGCGGCGCGTTCGGCCTTCACGAGTTCCTCGACGCGGACCCTCGCGGACTTCTCGGCCTCCACCGCCCGCTCGTGACGCTGCCGCAGGCTTTCGTCGTCGGAGTCCTCCACGCCGCCCTCGGCGCGGGCCTCCTCCAGACTCTCCACGGCCGCCTCCGCGCGGGCGACGGCGTCGTCGATGCCACTGCTCAGCCGGTCGATCTCCTCGGCCGTGGCCGTGCTCTTGCTGCGCAGCGCCTCGACCTGGCCGGACAGCTTCGCGATGCCCTCCCTGCGGTCGGCGATGGCCCGCACTGCGGCGAGGTGAGCCCGCTCGGCGGCCTGCACGACCTGTTCGAGATGCTCGCGGCGTTCCACCGCCTCGGCGAGCACGGCACGGGCCTGCGACACCGCCTCCGCGAGTTCCTCCTCGCGCTCAGCCACCCGCTCGGCCTCGGCGAGCAGTTCCTCGGGGTCCCTGCCCTTCCCACCGGTGTCCACGTCGGCCGAGAGGTGCCGCTTGCGTTCGGCAGCCAGCCGCACCGTGCCGCGAAGCCGCTCGGCCAGCGCCGACAGCGTGTACCAGGTGTCCTGCGCGGCCTTCAGCTTCGGCGCGTCCTCGGCGAGCGCGGCCTCTAGCTCCGCCTGCTCCGAGGCGGCCAGCTCCAACGTCTGTTCCACCTCGGCCCTGCGAGCGCGGGCCGCCCTCTCGTCGGCCTCGTCCCGCTCGATCTCGTTGCGCATGGTGACGAGGTCGTCGGCGTAGAGCCGCAGCTTCGCGTCCCGCAGCTCCGACTGCACCACCTGGGCGCGGCGGGCGATCTCGGCCTGCTTGCCGAGCGGCTTGAGCTGGCGGCGCAGTTCGGCGGTGAGGTCGTTCAGGCGGTCGAGGTTGGCCTGCATCGCGGTGAGCTTGCGCAGCGCCTTCTCCTTGCGCTTGCGGTGCTTCAGCACACCGGCGGCCTCCTCGATGAAGGCACGACGCTCCTCGGGTTTGGCCTGGAGTATCTCCGCGAGCTGGCCCTGCCCCACGATCACGTGCATCTCGCGCCCGATGCCGGAGTCGGACAGCAGCTCCTGGATGTCGAGCAGCCTGCACGTGCTGCCGTTGATCTCGTACTCGCTGGCGCCGTCGCGGAACATGCGGCGCGTGATCGACACCTCGGTGTACTCGATGGGCAACGCGCCGTCAGCGTTGTCGATGGTGAGCGTGACCTCGGCGCGGCCGAGCGGGGCGCGCCCCGAGGTACCGGCGAAGATGACGTCCTCCATCTTGCCGCCCCGCAGATCCTTGGCGCCCTGCGTGCCCATGACCCACCGCAGCGCGTCCAGCACGTTCGACTTACCGGAACCGTTGGGACCGACGACGCAGGTGATCCCCGGTTCGAAGCGCAGGGTGGTCGCCGACGCGAAGGACTTGAAGCCTTTGAGCGTCAAGCTTTTCAGGTGCACGCGGCGTAGACCCTTCCCGTACCGATCGTCCTCGTCCGGTGTCCCCTGGCAGTGTTCACGTCGGTCACACTGCCCGGTCGGTTGATGCTACCGGCGAGCTGCTCCTGCTCGTGGTAGGCGGGCTTCGGCGTGGCTGGCCTCCCGCTCCGAGCGGTGGACGACCGGGCCGGGTCAGCGTTCCACGAAACCGGACAGCCCGCCGCGCGGCGGTGACCACAGCTCCGCAACGTGATCCACACGGCCGGGCGTCTCCCCGGAGCGCAGGAGTGTCAGCAGGCGGTCACACGCCGCCTTCGGGCCCTCGGCGACCACCTCGACCCTGCCGTCCACGAGGTTCGTCGCCCTGCCCACGAGTCCCAGTTCCAGTGCGCGGCTCCGCGTCCACCAGCGGAAACCCACGCCCTGCACCATGCCGTGCACCCATGCCGTCAACCGGGCGAGCTCGGTTGCGTCAGCCTCGTCAGCCACGCCCCCATCGTGCCGCAGCATGACCGCGTGCGGCCGACCGCCTCGCACGAGTGAGTGCGGTCGCGACCGTTTTCGCGCCGGTGATACTGTGCCGCGCGAACACTCGGGGGCCCACGAAGCATGTCCGAAGGAGCCGCATGACCACCTCGCCAGGGCAGCCGCCTCGCGACGAGGTCGCGCCGCCCCGCGAGTTCGCAGGGCGGCTGCACCGCACCGGTTACCTCGCCCTCGCCGCCAGCGGTCTCGCGCTGTGCACGGCGTTCGCCGCGGTCGCGCAGATCATCCAGCCGGTCACCTCCGACCAGCAGACAACGCAGACCGGTCGCTCCACCGGAGGGGGCGGACCGACGCAGCTCGTGCCGGGAGAGGCCGTGCCAGCCGACACCACGGTCGTAATCGACGGGGTGGCCGTCACCGGCGAGCTGCCCACGTCGTCCAGCACACCGACCACGATCGTCACCACCGACGAGAACGGCAACCGGCACACCTCGGTCCACACGCCGTCCGATCCGCCTACCCGCAGCTCCTCGGGCAATGGCGGCGGGGACGACGACGGCAGTGGCAGGGAGCCCACGAACCAGCCAGGCCCGCAGCCCTCGGATCCGCCCAAGACCTCCACGCCACCGAGTTCGTCCCCGTCCGAGACACCTTCCTCCTCACAGTCACCCACGACGTCCACGGATGACGGCCCCGGTGATGGGGAGGGAGACGGCGGTGGTGGCGGAGCCTCACCGTCCGGCACCGCCGCTCCCACCTCCATGACGACGTCGGACGGCGCGGACGTCACCAGCGAGCCCCGGTCCACGAGTTCCTCGCTCGAACAGACCGGCACCGCCACGACGACTCCCTGAGAGGAGAAGTCGCAGCGGCACCCGGCACCGACCCGAACGGCGCAGTCAACTCCTCGTCACGGTCGCAGTCCTGGCCTTCGTCGCTCAGATGAGCGGCACAACCCCTGCCTTAGGCTTTTGATCCACCCTCTAACGTCTGAACCAAACAGAAGTTTTGCGCTTTCAACGATATGATGGCGAAACTCAGACAAAAGGGGGTCAGCGGTGGATGAGCCCAGTCCCGAGCTGCTGGAAAGCTACACACGCCTGCTCGACCTCGTCCGCAGCGGCGTGGCCGACACCCGGCCCGCGCTGAGCCAGCGAACCGGACTCGGACGGACCGCTATCACCCAGCGCACCACCACGCTCCTCGACGCGGGTCTGCTGGAGGAAGGCGACCTCAACCCCTCAACGGGTGGCCGCCAGGCGCGCACCCTGCGGTTCCGCAAGGACGCGGGACGCATCCTCACCGCGGAGCTCGGGGCCACCGGCTTCACCGCAGGCGTCACCGATCTCCTGGGCACGGTGCTCGCCATGACGCACAAGGACTGCGACATCGCGCAGGGCCCCGATCCTGTGCTGGCCGAGGTCGAGTCGGCCCTCGACGCCCTGCTGGCCGATCTCGGTGGTGACAGATCCGACGTGTGGGGTGTCGGGCTCGGCCTGCCGGGGCCGGTGGAGTTCGCCACCGCCCGCCCCTCGGAACCCCCGATCATGCCGGGTTGGAACAACTACCCCGTCAGGCAGCGACTCGTCGCCCGCTACGACGCGCCCGTCTGGGTCGATAACGAGGTCAACCTTCTATGCCTCGGCGAACTACGCACTCCAGGGCTCCCCGGAGAGCCAGGCGACCTGCTCTACGTCAAGATCGGCACCGGTATCGGGGCGGGTATCAGCCACGGCGGGCAGCTCCACCGCGGCGCGCAGGGATGCGCGGGCGACATCGGCCACGCCGCCGTGTCCGACGACAACTCCGTGGTGTGCCGGTGCGGCAAGACCGGGTGCCTCGAAGCGGTGGCCGGGGGTGCGGCACTCGCCAGGGACGGCGAACGGCTGGCCCGCTCCGGCGAAAGCCCCGCCCTCGCCGCCGTCCTGTCGGCGAAGGGCACCGTCACCGCCGCCGACGTCACCGCGGCGGCGAGCGCGGGCGACCACCACGCCGTGCAGCTGATGGTCAGCGCGGGCAGGCGCATCGGCGCCATGCTCGCCACGATGGTGAACTTCTACAACCCGTCCACCATCCTGCTCGGCGGCAAGATCGCCGAAGCAGGCGATCTGTTCCTCGCCACCATCCGCGAGACCATCTACCGCCGTTCGCTCCCGCTGTCCACGCGGGAGCTGCGCATCGAGAAGGCCCGGCTCGGCGAGGAAGGCGGCCTCGTCGGCGCCGCCTACATGGTGCTCGACGAACTCTTCTCCGTCCGCCACTTCGGCAAGTGGCTGCACGAGGGCTCACCCAGCGGCGTCCCCGCCATGCACGGCAGCAACGGCTTCCGAGCAGGGCTCACCCCCGCGTGACGTCCACCCGACTGAGAACGACCTGTGAATCCGGCCGGATCGGGCACCGATCGCCCCCTCCCCGCGTTGACACTGGTGTCGAGGACAGCGACGCGTTGACAGCAGTGTTCTCGCCGAAGGTGCTTTCCACAGGTGTCATTTCAGAGGTGAAGCCAGCATGACCCACGCATTCTCACGGACGGCGTTCTCTCCGACGCCCCAGGCGCCGCAGCTACCGACCATGCCGACGGGCTGGCCCATCGGGTCCTACGACTCCTACGAGGAGGCGCAGCGTGCCGTCGATCACCTCGCCGACAAGGACTTCCCCGTTCAGGAGGTCACCATCGTGGGCGTCGAACCACTGCTGGTGGAGCGGGTGGCGGCACGGCTGACCTGGGGCAAGGTGCTGAGCAGCGGCGCGATGTCCGGCGCCTGGTTCGGCTTGTTCGTCGGGCTGCTGCTCAGTTTCTTCACCCCCGGCGCAGGGCTCGCCCCTATCGTGATCGGCCTGGTCTCCGGCGTGGTCTTCGGTATGGCTTTCGCTGCGGCAGGCTACGCGGCTACCCGAGGGCGTCGTGACTTCGTGTCGCACAGCCAACTGGTCGCACGCCGCTACGACGTACTGTGCCAGCCCCGCAACGCCGAGAGCGGCCGAAACCTGCTCGCCCAGCTCGCGATGTCGGGCCAGCGCTGGTAGCGATCCACGCGTCATTTCCCGTTCGGCACGGCCACCGTGAACGGCACCCCGTCGATCTCCTCACAGAACGGTTTGTAGGCGTTGTAGCCGTTCACGATGCCGTGATCGTCCACACCGCCCTGATCGATACGCGGACGCGGGAATTGATTGTCCGTACCCGTTCTCATCGTTCCCCCCGTGAATTCTTCGCACCCGTAGCGGGGAACCCGGATCGGGGAGCCCTGCTCGGTGTAGAGGTAGACATCGGTGAGCGGGTTGCCTTTCGCGTCGAAGACGTAGATGTTGCCGATCTCCTCCGACCCGTAGAACAGCAGCGGTTCGCCTCCGTTGGTGTAGTTGAGGTATTCAACGGGAGGGGCCGAGTACGGGGCGGCGGACGACCGCGCCGTCCCGATCACGTAGTCGGCGAGGCCCGCGCCGACCCCCACCACGAACGCCGACAGCGGTAACGTCACCGCCACCATCCGGTAATCACGCGCGGACCTCGGTCCCGCCCACAGCGCCAGTCCGGCAAGGGCCAGCATCGTCACCAGCCCGAGGACACCACCGCCGTGACCGACCACCGCGACCACGGCCAGCAACCCCAGCACCAGTGCGGACAGCACCCACCACACCGGGTTCAACGCCCTCAAGCAGCGCGCAACGCGCGGCACGCCGTTTCCCTCCCGGCCCGCGTCGAGCAGTCCGCGCAGCTCCGGAAGCTCCCGCACCGTGGCCGTACCGCGCAGCACGAGGTAGCCCCCGGAGACAGCCACCATCGCGCCGACCAGCAACACCAACACCAACGCTTTGTCGTCGTCGAACTCGCCGGAGGCCAGCACCGCACCCGCCACCGCCGCGCAGGCCACGCTCGCCAGAAGGCCCCACAGCGCCACCCGCGCGAGGGCAAGGCGGGGCGTCCCGGAGCGGGCAGGCTCCTCCGCTGCCGGCGGAGGCGGGTACTCGCCCGTGGACCGCACTTCGGCGGCGTAGCTTTCCGGTGTGCCGAGTTCGGCGATCATGCCGGCGACATCAGCGCGTTCACCGAGCCGCTCGGCGATCTCGGCGAGATGGGGACGCACGTCATCGACAATCTCGTCGATCTCCGCCCCCGGCAGGTCCGCCAGCGCTGTCCGCACCCTGGCGAGGTACGCGCGTACGACGGGGTGAGTGTGTGTGCTCATGGGTCCTCTCCCAACAGGCGCTCCATCGTGGCCGCGAAACCACGCCAGGTCGTCGCCGACTCCGTGAGCCGGGCGCGGCCGAGGTCGTTGAGTCCGTAGTACTTGCGGTGAGGGCCTTCCTCGCTGGCCACGACGTACGTGGTGAGCAGCCCGGCCTTGTACAGGCGTCGCAGCGTGCCGTACACCGAGGCGTCGCCGACCTCGTCCAGCCCGGACTGACGCAGACGCCGCAGCACGTCGTAGCCGTAACCGTCGCCCTGCCGCAACACAGCCAGAACGGCGAGGTCGAGTACGCCCTTCAGTAATTGGCTCGTCTCCACCGGCCCTCCCTATGCGACAGACAGTACCACGCAATGCGCAGTAGTGCGCATACGATTGTTCTAAGACAGCGGTGGAATCGATCGAGTTACGGCGATTCGAGCGCTCGCGGGCCGAGGACCTGGCCGACTTCCTGTCCGGCGAGATGTGGCCGTATCACAGCGAGCCCCGCCTCACCGTCGGCTGTGTTCTGCGACAGGTGTCGGCTTCGCCATCCTGCGGGGCGACTGGGCGAACGGCACCGTCACCGCGGTGAACTTCGACGACGAGGACGGCTTCAACGCCGCGTTCGCGGCCTCGGCTGGCAGCGCGGGCAACTGAACGACGAGCGGTTCATGAACGGCTCACGGATGATCGGCGTGCCGCACCGACGACACGGCTCGCCCTCCCTGCCGTAGGCGTCGAGCGAGCGGACGAAGTACCCCGACTCGCCGTTGACGTTGACGTAGAGCGCGTCGAACGACGTGCCTCCCACGAGTAGCGCCTCCGCCATCACGTCGGCCGCCGCCGTGAGCACACCACGGGCCTGCGCCGCGGTGAGCCGATCGGTCGGGCGTGACCAGTGAAGCCCCACGCGCCACAACGCCTCGTCCGCGTAGATGTTGCCGATGCCGGACACCAGAGTCTGGTCCAGCAGAGCGCGTTTGACCTCGGTGCGCCGCGACCTCAGAGCCCGGGAGACGGCGACGACGTCGAACAGCGGGTCCATCGGATCACGCGCGATGTGAGCGATGGCCGACGGCACCACCGAACCGTCGGCCTCCACCACCTCCCACAGCGAAAGGCCGCCGAAGGTTCGTTGATCGACGAACCGCAGTTCCGGGCCGCCGTCGGCGAACCGGAACCGCACTCGCAGGTGTCTTTCGTCCGCCGTGCCAGGTGGTTGCACGAGCAGCTGCCCACTCATCCCGAGGTGGGCGAGCACGGCGGTGCCGTCGGACAGGTCGAGCCACAGATACTTGCCCCGCCGCCGGACGGCCGTGATCTCGGCACCGATGAGACGGCCCGTGAAATCGGCCTCCCCCGGTACATGGCGGCGGATCGCTCTCGGGTGCAGGACCTCCACGGAGGCCACCGTCCGCCCGACGACGTGAGCTTCGAGACCAGACCGCACGACCTCGACCTCGGGTAACTCCGGCACGAACCGCTACCCCGCCTGGCCCCCGGCCGGCTTCCCCGCGGAACCCTCCGCCGTCAATTCCTCGTTCAGCGCACGCCAGGCGGCCTCGGCGGCCTTCTGCTCGGCCTCTTTCTTCGTGGTGCCGTCACCGTGTCCCAGGTTCCGGCCGCTCACCATGACCACCGCACTGAACTCCTTGCGATGGTCGGGGCCGGTATCGGCGACCTTGTACTCGGGCACGCCGAGACCCGCCGACGCCGTCAGCTCCTGAAGGCTGGTCTTCCAGTCGAGCCCCGCTCCCCTGCGTGGCGCCTCGTCGAGCAGCGTGCCGAACAGCCGGTGCACCAGCGACCGCGCGGTCTCGATGCCGTGCGCGAGATAGACCGCGCCGATGACGGCTTCGAGGCCGTCGGCCAGGATGCTCGCCTTGTCCCTGCCGCCGGTGAGTTCCTCCCCCTTACCGAGCAGCAGATGCGCGCCGAGCCCGCCCTCGCCGAGAGCCCTCGCGACGCCGGCCAGCGCGTGCATGTTGACCACACTGGCCCGCAACTTCGCCAGCTGCCCTTCGGGCAGGTCGGGATGCTGCCGGTACAGGTGGTCAGTGACCACGAGGCCGAGCACCGCGTCGCCGAGGAACTCCAGCCGCTCGTTGGGCGGGAGTCCCCCGTTCTCGTAGGCGTACGAGCGGTGGGTCAGGGCAAGGGTCAGCAACTCGCTATCGAGATCGACACCGAGCGACTGGAGCAGGGATGCGGGATCGGCTGCCGGTCCGCTTGGCGACTTACCCCCCATTCCGACCGACCTTATGCCGGCTCGACAACCTGACGGCCGGCGTACTGGCCACAGTTCGGGCAGGCGACGTGCTGGGGCTTCGGCTGCCTGCACGCGCGGTTCTGGCAGGCCACCAGCTGCACCGGGCTCGCCTTCCACTGCGAACGGCGCGAGCGGGTGTTGGAACGCGACATCTTCCGCTTGGGGACGGCCACGGCTGGGTCTCCTCACACAGGTCTGCTCGCGGTCTGCGAGCGGTCTTCGCAATCACGTCGGTGGCTGTCGGGTGTTACCCCCGGCAAGCTCAGCGGTCGGAGCCGTTCGCCGTGTCGCCACCCGGAGTGTCCTCCAGGCGCTGCACCAGCGCGGCCCACCGAGGGTCTATGGTCTCATGCCCGTGCCCGGGCTCGAGATCGGCCCACTTCACGCCGCACACCGAGCACAGTCCCTCGCAATCCTCGCTGCACAACGGCACGAGGGGAAGGGCGAGGACGACGGCGTCACGGACCATCGGTTCGAGGTCGATCCAGTCATCGATGATCCGGCTGACCTCGTCCTCCTCGGTGGTCTCCTCCGTGGTGGACTCCGGGTAGGCGAACAGCTCGGTGAGGTTCACCTCGACCTCGCCGGACACGGGGTCGAGGCAGCGCGAGCACTGGCCCTCGGTCCGCGCGACGGCGGTGCCGCTGACGAGCACGCCTTCCACCACGGATTCCAGGAGCAGGTCGGCGGTCACCGTCGAGCCCGACGGCACCTCGACGACGTCGGGAACACCGAGCGCCGTGGAAACCGGCAGTTCACGCCGTAGGGGCAGGCTCGAACCGGGTCGGCGGCTCAACTCGTGGGTGTCGAACAACCACGGGTTGCGCGCGTCGGCACGCTGGATGGCGGCACTTCGCCGGTGGTCTTCTTCAGGCATCGAGAGCTTTCTCGCGCGATGGGTTCACGACTCGGGTCTGACATCCGGCAGGCCCGCGCTCGACGGCGGACCGGCTCACCCACAAGCGTACGCGAGCGGCGAGTTCACTGTGCCTGGTAGTCGTAGACCGGCGTGCGCGATACGGAGGGAAGCGGTCCGCGCAGGTGGTTGCGGCCCGAGTCCACCGTGCGCAGGGTGGTGGCGAGCAGGTCGGAGAACTCGGCCAGCTTGTTGTCCACGTAGGCGTCGCAGTCGGCGCGCTGGCGGTCGGCCTCCTCGTGTGCCTCGTCCACGATGCGCGCGGCCTCGTTGTGAGCGGCCTGCACGACCTCGGTCTGCGACACCAGCCTCGCCTGCTCGCGCTTGCCGTCGTCCACCGCTCGCTCGTAAGCGTCCCTGCCTGCCTGCACCATGCGGTCGGCCTCCGCCCTGGCGCGCTCGGTGACGTCGGCGTACTCCGCTTCGCCCGCGGCGATGGTCCGGTCGGCCTCCTCACGCGCTTCGGCGATGATGCGCTCGGCCTCGGCGCGGGCCTCCGCCATCAGCCGCCCCGCCTCGTCATTGGCGGAGCCGACCGTTTCCTCGGCCTGGTCGCGAGCGACCCGGATGATCTCGTCACGCCGGTCGAGCACATCCTGGGCGTCGTCCATCTCGGCGGGAAGCGCGTCCCTGATGTCGTCGAGCAGTTCGAGCACGTCTCCACGCGGCACGACGCAACTCGACGTCATGGGGACCCCTCGGGCCTCCTCCACGATGGTGACGAGCTCGTCGAGCGCCTCGAAAACCCGGTACACGGCCAACTCCCTCGCGGCATCGATTCCACGCGACGTCACTAGTCTGCCGCCTTACGCGCCCGAACGGTGGCAATCACCGTGCCAGGCGTGTCCCGTCCACTACCGACGGTCGTCCCACCGGCCGAGCCGCACCCGTGTCCGCAGTTCCTGCACCCGTGTCCGCACTTCCTGCACCCGTGTCCGCACTTCCTGCACCCGTGTCCGCACTTCCTGTTGGAGGGTTCGTCATGAACTGCCAGCAAAGTGCGGACACGCGTGCGCGAAGTGCCAACTCAGGTGCACAGGGTGCGGACACGCGTGCGCAGGGTGCGGACACGGCGGGCCGGGGCGGCTGCCGCCTGCCTCAGCGCTGTTCGGCGAGCTTCGCGACGAGTCGTTCGTGGACAGCGGGGGGCACCATCTCGCTGACGTCACCGCCGTAGGTCGCGACCTCCTTCACCAGCGAGCTGGACAGGAAGCTGTACGCCGGGTTGTTCGACATCAGCAGCGTCTCGACACCCGAAAGCTCGCGGTTCATCTGAGCCATCTGCAACTCGTAGTCGAAGTCGCTGACCGACCGCAGCCCCTTGGCGACAGCGGCGATGCCGTGGTCGCGGCAGTAGTCCACCAGCAGGCCGTGCCAGGAGTCCACGCGCACGTTGGGCAGGTCGGAGGTCACCTCGCGCAGCATGTCGAGCCGCTCGTCGATGGTGAAAAGCCCCTGCTTCTTCTTGTTGATGAGCACGGCAACGACAACCTCGTCGAACAACGCGGACGCACGTTCGATGATGTCGAGGTGCCCGTTGGTCGCTGGGTCGTAGGAGCCGGGACAGACCGCTCGCCGCATGGCGCGGACGCTACCAAGCACGAAAGCACGGTGCGCGAGATGTGACGAACGGCTCCATGATCAGCTCGGCTCGTACTCGGCTCGGAACAGCGCGTTGTCACCGTAGGTTCGGGTGCGCAGCACGCGCAGTGCGTCAGGCCACACCGGCGGCCCGTCGTGCATCCGGCGCTCGACGACCACGAGCGCGCCCGGCGCGAGCCAGCCGTTGTCCACGAGACGGCCCAGCACCACCCCGAGTGTGTCAGCGTCCACCGCGTAGGGAGGGTCGGCGAGGACCAGTTCGAACGGCTCGCCCGCCGGCTCGGCGACAACGGTCTCCGCCCTGCCCTGGCGCACCACACCACCGAGGCCGACGGTCGCGATGTTGCGCCGGAGGATCTCGGCCGCGGTGCGGTCGGCCTCGACGAACACGGCCTCGCGCGCGCCACGCGACAGCGCCTCCAGCCCCAGTGCGCCCGACCCCGAGTACAGGTCGAGCACCCGCACCCCGTCCAGTTCGCCTGCCGCCTCGAGTGCGTTGAACAACGCCTCGCGCACCAGCTCTGTCGTCGGTCTCGTCCCCTTCGGCGGAACCCGCAGCACGCGCCCGCCCGCTCGCCCCGCCACGATCCTTGTCACAGCCCCATGCTCGCACCCCGGTGAGGAGCCGGGACGCGGTCGGGCCCCCAACTCGATCGCGTAAAGTCGTTCTTCCCCTTTCCGAGGCGACAGCTGCGAGGAGCGCGAGTGTCGGAGTCCCGGGTCAGACGGGCCGAGATCGCCATCGAACAGACTCACGTGAACCGGGTTTACGTCCGGCTCGCGGAGTTGCGCGCGCAGGCGGAGGACATGCGCGCCCGTGGCTACGAACTCGGCCTCGGCGCGCAGCGCGAAGCCGTGTTCGAGCAGGCGTCGATGCTGTACGAGCGCGACATGATGGTCTTCCACGCCAACCAGACGCTCCAGACCTTGGACGCGGAGTACGAGGGCCTCGTGTTCGGGCGGCTGGACCACGCCGACTCGGAGACCGTGTACGTGGGCAGGCTCGGGGTGCGCGACGCGGAGTTCAACAACCTGGTCACCGACTGGCGGGCCCCCGCTGCCGCCGCGTTCTACCAGGCGACGGCCGAGGAACCGATGAACGTGGTGCGGCGCAGGGTGATCCGCTGCTCCGGTCAGTCGGTGCTCGACATCGACGACGACGTCCTCATGCCGGAGTCGGTGCCGGACAGCATGAACGTGGTCGGCGAGGGCGCGCTGATGGCGGCGCTCGGCCGTTCCCGTGGCGACACGATGCGCGACATCGTGGCCACCATTCAGAAGGAGCAGGACGAGGTCATCCGCGCCCCGTGGCGGGGAGTGACCGAGATCACCGGCGGTCCCGGCACCGGCAAGACGGCTGTGGCTCTGCACCGCGCGGCGTACCTGCTGTACCGCTACCGGCGTCAGCTCGGCGGCGCTGGCGTGCTCGTGGTGGGGCCGTCAGGGGTCTTCACCAACTACATCTCCCGCGTGCTGCCGTCGATGGGTGAGACGAACGTCGAACTGCGGTCGCTCGGCCAGGTGCTCGACGGCATCGACGCGACGCGGCACGACCCCGCACCGCTGGCCGCGATCAAGGGATCGCTCCGCATGCGGAAGGTGCTCGGCAAGGCGATGCGCGACACGCCCCCTGACGCGCCGGCCGACATGAAGATCGTCTACCGGGGCGAGGTCCTGAGGCTCGACGCGAAGGAACTCGACAAGGTCAGGCGGAAGGTGCACGGCAACGGCGCACCGCCGAACCGGTCGCGGGTCAGGGCCGCGGAGACGCTGCTGGAAGCATTGGCGGACAAGGCGGAGTCGTACGCCAAGGCCGACGGCAGGGAGATCGACCGCGCCCAGCTGATCACCGATCTCGGCGAGCGGATCGACTTCCACCGGTTCCTCGTCGTGTGGTGGCCGGTGCTGTACCCCGCGCAGGTGCTGCGCTGGCTCGGCGACGAACGCCGTCTCGCGCGTGCGGGGCGGGGCGTGCTCACCGCCGAGGAGGTCTCGCTGCTGGCCGCATCGCTCCGAGACCGCGGCCGCGATCGCAAGTGGACGGTGGCCGATGTCGCGCTGCTCGACGAGCTGCGCGTGTTGCTCGGCCCGCCTCCGAAGCGAAGGAGGGGACGCCGGAGTGCCGCCGAGCAGCCGCGTGACGGCAACCGCAGGCCCGACCACTACGACGAGTACTCCCACGTCGTCGTGGACGAGTCGCAGGACCTCTCCCCCATGCAGTGGCGCATGGTGGGACGCAGGGGCAAGTACGCCAGCTGGACCGTCGTGGGCGATCCCGTGCAGAGTTCCTGGCCCGACCCCGCCGAAGCGGCGTCCGCGCGCGACCAGGCGTTCGGAGTAAGCACGGCCCGCAGGCGCTACACGCTGCGCACCAACTACCGGAATTCCGCCGAGATCTTCGACCTCGCCGCCCGTGTCGTAGCGGGTCACGCGAAGTCGGACGAGCTGCCCCGAGCCGTGCGCACCACCGGCGTCGTCCCGCAGGTCCGCCACGTCGAGGCGGGGGCTTTCGAGACGGCAACGCAGGTGGCCGCCAAGGAACTGCTCGACGCTGTGGAGGGCACGGTCGGGGTGATCTGCGCCATGGACAGGGTGGACGAGGTCCGCCGCTGGGTGGCGGGGCAGGGCGACGAGCGGCTCAAGGTCGTCGGCAGCCTCGACTCGAAGGGGCTCGAGTACGACGCCGTCGTGCTGGTGGAACCCACCGAGCTGATCGAGGAGTCGCTCACGGGCAGGCGGGTGCTGTACGTGGCGCTGACGCGAGCGACCCAGCAGCTCACGGTGCTCGCCTCCGACGAAGCCTGGCTGGCCCCCGCCTGAGCCGTGTCCGCACCCTGCGCACGGGTGTCCGCATTTCGCGCACGTGCCTTCGCGCCGGGCGACCGGGACACGCGTGCAGGAAGTGCCAACACCCGTGCAGGAAGTGCGGACACGAGCACGAAGTGCCAACACCTGTGCGGGAAGTGCGGACACGCGCGCGGGAAGTGCCGACACCTGCGCATGAAGTGCCAACACCCGTACAGGAAGTGCGGACACGGTGGTGGTTCGACACAGATCATGTGTTCGCTGCCCGAATAGGAGGACTGAGCCACTCGAACGGGTTACGATGCCGCCGTGGCCGGTGACGAGGGGAAGCGACGGGAGCCGTCGTGAGTGGTCAGGAAACCACCGAACGCGCGCTGGCGGTTCACCGCCTGCTGAACGCGCAACTGCCTGTGCCGGCCGAGCCGTTGCCGCTGGCCAGGCCCATCCCGTTGCCTGACGTGCACCCGCCGAAGGCGGGGCTCGTGGCGACGCTGGCGAGACGCCACTCGTCGTACGACTTTTCCGACGGCCACCTCGAACTCCCCTCGCTGAGCGCGCTGCTGCGGTTCTCGATGGGCGTGCAACGGTTCGTCGCGGCCTACGGAGTGGATCAGTACCCGCTGAGCATGGCGCCGAGCGCGGGCGGGCTCGACATCCTCCGTGCCTACGCGGTAGTGCGCAGGGTCGAAGGTCTCGACCACGGCGTGTACCGCTACGAACCGGTGTCGCACGAGCTGGTGCAGCTCACCGACACCGACCCCGGCCCGGGGCTCCAACTGGCCTATCTCCAGGAGGAGTTCGCGTGGCAGCCCGCCGCCACCGTGGCCATCACGGCGCGGCTGGACGTCGCGTTCGACAAGTACCCGCTGCGCCACTACCGGACGCTGCACGTGGACTCCGGCGTCGCCGTGCAGAACCTGTACCTGGTCGGCACGGCTCTGGGACTCGCGGGGTGTGCGGTGGCCGGGTTCGACGACGCCGCGGTGGGGACGCTGCTGGGGCTTCCGGAGAACGAGATACCGACGATGCTGTTCGCCACGGGCCGCCCCGCCTGAACGTCCTCGGCCAGGCGGGGCGAGCGGCCGGTGTGCTCACCGGGTCGCGGCGTGCCAGTACTCGGAGAGCAGGCGGCCCTGGTCGGGAGCGAACGCCGACGGCGTGTAGAAGCCGCCCGTCGTGGTGACGGCGGCAGTGCGCACCAGGCTGTTGGCGCCTGCGGGAGAGGGAAGGCCGAGCTGCGCGTTGACCGCCCAGTCGAGCGCGCCGAGGAAGCCGCACCCGTTGGCCTTCGGCACCGTGAAGGAGTCGTCGAGCTGGTCGGCGCCGGAGAGTTCGATATTGCTCATCGGCCCACCGGCCTGGGTGGTTCCGTCTGGCGCGTACCGGGTGAGGGTCAGCGTGGGCTGGGAGACGTTGCGGGGGCGCAACAGGATCGGATCGTTCTCCGAGCCGAGGTGGCACGAGGAGCCGAGCAGGGGGTTGTCGAGGCGGATCTTCACCGGCAGGGTCACGATCGGCTGCCCGGCGCTGAGTCCCGCGACGAGGCTGAAATCCCTCGGTGTCCCCGCGGGCTCCACCGTCGCGACGACCCGGTTGAGCCTGCTGTCGGCGGCCTTCTCGCAGAGAGCGGTGAGCACGGGGATATCGCTGGGGCACATGAGGTTCAGCAGCCCGCCCGGCACGGTCACGGGATCAGCCTCGATGCCGGCCCCCTCCGGTGACACCGAGGTGTAGTTGACGCCGTCGCCGAGGAGTCCCATCTGGAGGTTCGTACCCGCGACGGGCACGGTCTTGTCCCCGATGACCATCGTCCCCGAGTCGGCGGAGGAAGCGAGGCAGAGCGCGGCCTTTTCGACGCCGTCGGCCGCGAGCATCGCGGGATCGTCAACGGGGCACCGGTCGAACGGCGCCCAGTGTCCGGCCGGTGTGGACAGCGCTCCCGCGTCGTCGGCGACAGCGGGTGCCGCCGTGGCGGCCAGACCCGCCGCCACGAGCGCGGCCGCCGCGGCGAGCCGCCCGCCCTTTCCGCCACGGCCGCTCCGGCTGGCTCTGCTTCCTCGGCGCTGCTCGCCGAGCGTACTCGCACGTCTCATCTCACGTTCCTCCTTCGGGGTCGGTTCTCGGTACGAGAAAGATCAGCGCTGGAGTTCGGGAGGAACCGGCGGGCAGTACTGCCCCGTCCTGATGTCACAGATCCGCCCCTGCGTCATCTTCACGTAGTTGTCCTTGCCTGAGATCAGTCCGGTCAGCAGTGGGTCGAGGTCCTCGCCGACACCGCAGCCGGAGAACGGCGGGATGTCGGTGTAGCCGTCGAGGAAGCCGCCCATGGCAGGTGTGTAGTCGCCCGGGTAGTCGGCGGTCAGAGCGACCGTGATCGGCTCCTGTGTCCGGCAGTCCGGGCCGACGTCCAATTCGACGCCGTTGACGGTGACGTCGTCGAGCCGCACGGACAGCGTGGCGTGAGCGACGACCGAGCCGTCGTAGGGCGCCACGACCTGCGTTCGCACGTCGATCCTCATGTCACCGACCTGGGTCAGCTCGATCGTGGCCGCGTTGGGCATGAAACCGAAGGCGTGGAACGAGTTCTTCGTCGGTGGGAGCTGCTTCTTCCCGTCGTGGCGCAGCTCGGCCACAGCCGTCTGGCAGAACCAGTACCACTCCGAACCGTCGTTGCAGGGACCGATGAACGGAAGGCCCAGGTTGACGATTCCGGGCTCGATGCGCGCGGCGGCGCCCATGCGGTCGATGTTCGTGTACCCGCCGAGGTAGGCACACCAGGCGTTGTTCAGTCCCGCGAAGTCGATGCAGTCCTGCGGAACGTCCTTCGGTTGCGCGCTCGCGCCGATGCGCTCGCCGTCCCCGCTGCTCTCGCCGGACCGTTCGCCGGAACTCCCTCCGGGGCCGGGTCCTCCCGGTTCTCCTCCTGGTTCGGTACTGCCGTCGCCTGCCACGGACAGGACGGTGATCAGCGTGTTCTGACCGGAGGCGGGCTCGCAGTCGAACGCGCGGACAGGCGGCGACTGCCTCGCGGCGGCGGCTGCCCCGCCTCCGCCGTTCTCCGTACTCGCGGGCGGCGTCTCGGAGTTCGGTTCGCCGCCGGCTCCCGGCTCGCCAGGGTCGGGGGTGTCGCCTCCACCCGCACCGTCGCCGGGATCGGAGGGCGGCGGTTGCCACCCGAGCAGGAGGCGGAACCGGCCTGCCGACACGCCGTACTCGCCGGGGCCGCCGGTGAGCTCCTCTGCCTCTCCGGTTGCGGTGAGCGTCAGCGCGCCCTCGGAGGGCAGCGGGGTCGAGGGGACGGACAGGTCGGGCAGCAGAACGGGAGTGCCCTGTTCGTCGCCGTCGGCGGCGGCGGTGTCCTTCACCAGCGTGGTCGCCGAGAGCACACCAGTTACCTCGGGCGCGCCTTCGGCGGCGAGGTCGGCCACCACCTGCTCGTCCAGCGTCGCGTTGACCGTCACACCGATCACCCCACCCATGGCCGCCTCCGGCAGGGACAGGCCAAACCGGACACGCAACTCGCTGCTGCCGTCGCCGGTGTCGCAGTGGTACAGCAGCTCGCCGGAGGAGAACTCCTGCTGTGTGCCACCGGACGGCTGGCCGCCCGAGGCCGCCTGCGCGCCGACCGCACAGGCCAGCATCACCACACCGGCGCCGACGACGTAGGCGCTTCTACTCCCTCTCCGTCCCATGGCCTCTCTTCTCGTTTCCGATACCACCGCGCCGCCGTAGCGGCGGAGTGCGGCGTGGGAGGACCGGTCCGCCAGGGACGCGCCCTGCCGGACCGGCCGCTCGTCAGCGGGTGCGGGGGACGGTCGTCACTGGAGCGTGACGTCCTGTCCCGGAGTTACCACGTACGCGCCCTCGAACGTGACCTTGTTGCCCTGGTTGATCAGTCCGAAGCAGTTCGCGAGTGGATCGACCGACGTCACCGTCAAGGTGTGCGCCGAACCGGCGATCGGGTGCGGCGCCAGCGTGTCGGTGGCGTTGTCGTAGGTTCCCGGCGCTGCCCCCTGGACCGTCGCATTGCAGCCGGGCCCGGTGAGGTTGGCCACGATCCCACCGATGTAGCCGGTCGTGACACCGTCCGCATAGGACTCACCGTTGATGGACCACGGCAGGTTCTGCGGAACGACGTCGAACGTCAGTCCGAGCGGTCCCGAACACCGCTCCCACGAGATCGCGGCGATGGTGCCGATCTGAGCAGGCGAGCCGCTGGCGTTGGTGGCGAGGCTTCCCGAGGCGTCGGAGCCCGCGCAGTTGAGGGTGACACCGTTGGCGGTGTTGGTCAGCACGGTCGTTCCCGACGAGGCGGTGTAGTCGCCGCCGGGGTTCACGACCCACTCCTGCGGCTGGGCCGAGGCGGACAGGGCGGTGAGACCGAGTGCGAGCGTCGCCGCGGCGCTGGTGGCGACGATGCTCATAGCGCGTCTACGCATAGCGATTCCTTTCCGAAAACCGATGGACGGGCGAAAGCAAGCGACGCGGAGACGATCGATCAGACCCGCGAGAAAACATCGGCCGACGATGCTTGCCGGTGGGGGCCGAAGCCAACCTACCAGCGAGTACGTTAGCCGTTGGATGTGACGTGAACAAGAAATCTCGACGGTTCTCCTTCCGCTACTCGCTCATTCGGCGCAACGGTTGTCATGACCGGAAGAAAACCCGCCGACTCGTTTGTCCGGCCAAGCCAACCAACTTCCGCTCCCCACCAGCGGGTACGGGACCACTCAGCAATCGACGAACCGCGATGACTTATTTATGGGAAACACTCCAAAAATTGGGCGTAACCAGCCGTACCGACCGGCGTTAGTGTCAGCACACGAACAAAGAAGCGTCGTACCAACACATGAAACCGACGTTTCCCAAGAAGTGTGAAACACGGTTTTCGGATCGAAGGAGTCGGGTTGGCCATCGACGTCGAACGCGAAGGCGGGCGTTCGTTTCCCGGTGCCGCCGCGCTACGCCAGACCGGCAGGCTCTACGCGCTGGCACTCGACGTTCTGCGCTGCATTCCGCGCAGGCCCTTCCAGTTCCGTGAGTTCGTGCAGCAGTTCTGGTTCATCGCCAGTGTGTCGATCCTGCCGACCGCGCTCGTGGCCATCCCGTTCGGCGGGGTGATCGCCCTGCACGTCGGCTCGCTGACCACTCAGATCGGCGCGCAGTCGTTCACCGGTGCCGCCAGCGTGCTCGCGATCATCCAGCAGGCCAGCCCCATCGTCACGGCGCTACTCATCGCGGGAGCCGGCGGCTCGGCCATGTGTGCGGACCTCGGATCACGCACGATCCGTGAGGAGATCGACGCCATGGAGGTGCTGGGCGTCTCGCCCGTGCAGCGGCTCGTGGTACCGAGGGTGCTCGCCGCGATGGGCGTGGCTGTCTTCCTCAACGGCATGGTGAGCGTCGTCGGAGTGTGCGGAGGCTACTTCTTCAACGTCGTGCTTCAGGACGGCACCCCCGGCGCGTACCTCGCGAGCTTCTCCGCGCTCGCGCAGCTTCCCGACCTGTGGATCAGCGAGATCAAGGCGCTGATCTTCGGGTTCGTCGCCGGTGTCGTCGCCGCGTACCGGGGGCTCAACCCCGCCGCTGGCCCCAAGGGCGTCGGGGACGCCGTGAACCAGTCCGTGGTGATCACCTTCCTGCTGCTGTTCCTCGCGAACTTCGTGCTGACGACCGTGTACCTCCAACTGGTGCCGCCGAAGGGAATGTGAGGCCCTTGACCACCACACCGGTCAGGCAACGCGCCGCCGAGACACTCGAAAGACGGCTGTCGTTCCTCGACACTCTCGGCGAGTCGGTGTTGTTCAGCCTGCGAGCGCTGGCGTGGGTTCCGCGCGCGCTGCGGCGCTACCCGCGCGAGATCGTGCGCCTGCTCGCGGAGGTCAGCTTCGGCAGCGGTGCGCTGGCGGTGATCGGCGGCACGGTCGGCGTGATGGTGGGGATGACGATGTTCACCGGCGTCGTCGTCGGCCTTCAGGGCTACACGGCGATGAACCAGGTAGGCACGGCAGCGTTCGCCGGGTTCATCTCCGCCTACTTCAACACGCGCGAAATCGCGCCGCTCGTCGCGGGTCTCGCGCTGTCGGCCACGGTCGGCTGCGGCTTCACCGCCCAGCTCGGAGCGATGCGGATCTCCGAGGAGGTCGATGCGCTGGAAGTCATGGGTGTGCCGAGCGTGCCCTACCTGGTGACGACCCGCATCATCGCCGGGTTCTGCGCCATCGTCCCGCTCTACGCGGTGGGTCTGCTGACGTCGTACGTCGCGTCGCGGCAGATCACCGTGTGGTTGTACGGCCAGTCCGAGGGCACCTACGACCACTACTTCACGCTGTTCCTTCCGCCGGAGGACGTGCTCTGGTCGTTCGCGAAGGTGCTGCTGTTCAGCGTGGTGGTGGTGTTGACGCACTGCTACTACGGTTTCCACGCGCGCGGAGGACCTGCCGGGGTCGGAGTCGCCGTGGGGCGCGGGGTACGCACCGCGATCGTGGCCGTCGCCGTGCTCGACTTCTTCGCCAGCCTCGCGATCTGGGGCGCGACGACGACGGTGCGGGTGGCGGGATGAGAAACACCCGGCTCCGCGGACTCGCCACCCGCCTCACCGGGGTGGCGTTCTGCCTCGTCCTCGTGCTTCTCGCCGACCTGTCGGTGCGGATCTACGACAAGGAGTTCACCGAGTCCGTTTCGGTCACGTTGCGCACCGACAGGGTGGGCAACCAGTTGCGCGTGAACTCCGACGTCAAGGCACGGGGAGTCCTCGTCGGCGAGGTGAGGGCGATCGAGGCCGTCGAGGGTGGAGCGGAGATCGAACTCGCTCTCGACCCTGACACCGTGTCGCTGTTGCCGAAGGACGTCACGGCACTGCTCGTGCCGAAGACACTGTTCGGGGAACGGTACGTTCAACTGTCCATTCCAGACGGCTCGACGGCGATGCCGCTGGCGGAGGGCGACGTGATCGAGCAGGACCGGTCCGCCAACGCCATCGAGCTGGAACGGGCTTTCGACGAGCTGCTGCCCGTGCTGGAGTCGGTGCAGCCGCACAAACTCGCCAGCACACTCAGCGCCGTGGCCACGGCGCTGGACGGGCGCGGCGACCAGGTGGGCGACACCCTCGTGCTGGCGGCGAACTACCTGGAGGAGTTCAACCCGAACCTGCCGCGACTGCACGAGAACGTCCGCGATCTCGGCGAGGTGGCCCAGCTCTACGGCGACATCTCGCCCGATCTGCTCGACGCGCTCACCGACACCGCCGTCACGCTCGGCACCGTTGACGAGAAGGGCCCCGAGTTGCGGGACCTCTACGGGCAGGTGACCACGACATCGGGCGATGTCACCGCGTTCCTGCGGGCCAATGCCGAGAACCTCATCCTCCTTGCGGCCGAGAGCCGTGAGCCGCTGGAGGCGGCGGCCCGCTACTCGCCCGGCTTCGCGTGCACGCTGCGAGCGCTCGACGAGTTGAAACCCGCCATGGACGCGGTACTCGGCGCGGGCACGAACCGGCCGGGGCTGCGCATGCAGGGCCACGTCGTCACGGAACCTCGCGGCGCGTACCGGCCGGGGGCGAATGATCCCGCCCACACCGCCGACTCCGGTCCTCGCTGCTATCCCAGCGGAGTGACCCCACAGGAGGGCATGTCGCCCGCACCGCCACAGGAGGGAATGGACGCACTCGTGCCTGCCCCCGGCGACGACGCGGGCGTGGCCGGCCTCGGCCTGCCGAACTCCCCCCAGGAGCGGCAACTGCTGTCCACCCTGCTCGCCGGTGACCTCGGTGTCGATGCCTCCGAGGTGCCCGGCTGGAGCAGTGTCCTCGTCGGAGGCGTCTATCGGGGAACGGAGGTGCATCTGCGGTGAGAAGTCTCGTCGCTCCTCTGGTCAAGAGCCTCGTGTTCGTGCTGGTGACCACGTTGGCGACCGTGGTGCTCGCACTGTCCATCTCGAACATCGGCGTCGATGACCGGACGTCCTACAGTGCCGTATTCACCGACGTGACCTCCCTGAATCCCGGTGACGACGTGCGGATCGCGGGCGTGCGCGTCGGCCAGGTTGACGAGCTGGAGATCGTCGATGCGCATCTCGCCCGCGTGCGTTTCTCGATCGAGAGGGGACAGCGGTTGCCTGCCGACGTCACGGCGGTCATCCGCTACCGCAACATGCTCGGGCAGCGCTATATCGCCCTCGAACGCGGTGAGCAGCCGGGCACCGGCCACCTCGGCCCCGGTGCGGAGATCCCACTGGAGCGGACGCGGCCCGCGCTGGATCTCACCGAGTTGTTCCACGGTTTCCAGCCACTGTTCTCCGCGCTGGACCCCGAGGAGGTCAACCAGCTCTCCGGCGAGATCGTCCAGGTGCTCCAAGGTGAGAGCGGCACGGTGGAGAGCCTGCTCGCCCACACCGGGTCGCTCACCGCCACACTCGCCGACCGCGACAAGGTGATCGGCGATGTCATCACGAACCTGAACACGGTGCTCGGCACGATCGGCGACGAGGGCGACGCACTGTCCTCACTGGTGTCCACGCTCCAGGAACTCGTGACGGGCCTCGCCGCCGACCGCGAGGCCATCGGTGACTCGGTCGAGGGCATGGCGGCACTCACGACGGCCACGTCGGAATTGTTCGAGGTGTCGCGCAGGCCGTTGAAGGAGAGCATCGCCGGGCTGCGTGAGGTGTCGGAGACTCTGGTGTCCGGTTCGGACGAGCTGGAACGGTTCCTCGTCACCACACCGGAGAAGTTCACCGAGATCGGCCGCACCGCGTCCTACGGATCGTTCCTCAACACCTATCTCTGCGACGCGGTGCTGCTGACCGACCCTCCGGCCACCATCGCCGACGGCCCCCTCCCCGCGAGGTGCGACAGATGACATCCTTCCGCGAACGCAATCCGCTGACACTCGGCGTCGTGGGCACGGTGTTGCTCGCGGGTGTCACCGTGGCGACGTTCAACTACGAGCACCTTCCGCTGATCGGGGGCGGCACGACCTACCAGGCCGAGTTCGCCGAGGCCGCAGGGCTGGTGACGGGCGGCGAGGTTCGCGTCGCCGGGATCAAGGTCGGCGAGGTGACCGGTGTCGAACTCGCCGAGGACAGGGTGCTCGTCTCGTTCCGCGTGTCCGACGCCTGGGTCGGCAACCGCACGACAGCCGAAATCAAAATCAAGACGTTGCTGGGGCAGAAATACCTCGCGCTGCACCCGACAGGCGACGCCGTGCTCGACCCCGCCGAGCCCATCCCGCTCGCGAGGACCACGACGCCGTACGACGTGACGACCGCGTTCGAGCGCCTGGCGACCACGGCGGGAGCCATCGACACCGAGCGGCTTGCCGAGAGTTTCCGCACGTTGAGCAACACCTTCGACGGCGCGGACGAGCACGTCCGCAGCGCGCTCGACGGTCTGTCCGCACTGTCCACGACCATCGCGTCCCGCGACGCCGAACTCGCCGAACTCCTGGACAACGCGAGGACCGTGGCGGACACGCTCGCCGACTCGGGCGAGGAGTTCGACCGGCTCATCGACGACGGGAGTGTGCTGCTCACCGAACTGCATCAGCGGCGCGACGCGATCCACGAGCTGCTCACGGGGGCACGCGACCTCGCGGAGCAGATCTCCGGGCTCGTCGCCGACAACACCGAGCAGCTCGCCCCCACCCTGGACGCGCTGGACGAGGTGACCGGCATCCTGCGACGTCACCGCGACGATCTCGACCGGGCTCTCGAACTCGCCGGGCCGTACTTCCGCGTCGTGAACAACGCCGTCGGCAGTGGCCGCTGGCTCGACGTGTACCTGTGCGGGCTCGTGCCGGACAACCGGGCTCCCTGCGAACCCCCTGATCGGAGGTGACCCCCGTGCCGACTGGAACCCGGCGGCTCGCCAGGATCGCCACGGTGCTCGTCGTGACCGCTCTCGTGACGGCAGGAGCACTGTGGTGGGTGTTCGGCGACCGCGGCGACAAGACCGTGACGGCGTACTTCGACCGCGCTGTCGGCGTCTACCCCGGCTCGGACGTGAAGGTGCTCGGCGTGCGCGTCGGCGAGGTCGTGTCGGTGACCCCCGAGCCGAGCCGGGTGCGGCTGACGATGACCGTGGCCGAGGAAGCCCCCGTCGCGCACGACACCCGCGCGCTCGTCGTTTCGCCCAGCGTGGTCGCCGACAGGTACGTGCAGCTGTCCGACCTCGCCCACGGCGGCCCCCGCCTCGCCGACGGCGCCGTCATTCCCCGGTCGCGCACGGCCGTGCCGGTGGAACTCGACGAGCTGTACGAAAGCCTCGGCGA
Source organism: Saccharomonospora xinjiangensis XJ-54 (assembly GCF_000258175.1). NCBI lineage: Bacteria > Bacillati > Actinomycetota > Actinomycetes > Pseudonocardiales > Pseudonocardiaceae > Saccharomonospora > Saccharomonospora xinjiangensis. The sequence continues at coordinate 1,234,313 of NZ_JH636049.1, forward strand.
CCTCGCCACGGCACTCGGCCCCGACGGCGCCAACGCCAACGGCGCGCTGTCCGACCTGCTGGACACGGGAGCCGATGTGCTCGACGGCAACGGCGAGGCGTTCTCGCGAACCGTGCGCAACTTCGCCGACCTGGCCCGCACGCTCGCCGACTCCGACGACGACCTCTTCGCCACCATCGATTCGCTGTCGCGATTCACGGCGATGCTCGCGGGCAACGACGCTCAGGTGAGGGAGGCGACCGGCAGGCTCGCCGACGTCGCGGACCTCCTCGCCGAGGACAAGGAGGAACTCTCGGCCGCGCTGGCCGCGCTCGGCGACGCGCTCGCCGATCTTCAGGAGTTCGTCGCAGACCACCGCGAGGCTCTGAAGTCGAACGTGGACGACCTCGCCGACCTCACCCAGCTCGTCGTCGAGCGGCGGGCCTCGCTGGCCGAGGCGCTCGACGTCGCCCCGACGGCCGCGGAGAACGCCTACAACACGTTCGACCCGGACAGCGGCACCCTCCAGGGCCGCATCAACCCACTCGAGTACATCCCGTCGCAGGAGGGAGGGCCGAGGTGAGCAGGAGAGCCGTCTTTCCCGCCGTCGCCGTGGCGGCGTGCCTGCTCGCGGCAGGGTGCGCGACCCCGGACTTCGCCGGTGTTCACGAACTTCCCCTGCCAGGAGGTGCCGAGCTGGGCGACGACCCGTACCGCGTCACAGCCCGCTTCGACGACGTACTCGACCTCGTTCCGCACGCCGCAGTGAAGGTCAACGACGTGGCCGTCGGCAGGGTCGAGTCCATCGAGCTGGCCGCGACCGGCGACTGGCAGGCCGAGGTGGTCCTCGTCGTCAACGGCGACGTCGAACTGCCTGCCGACACGCTCGCCAACATCCGCCAGTCGAGTCTGCTCGGGGAGAAGTTCGTGGAACTGGCGGCACCCCGGCGGCCCGACGAGGCCGGTGAGCGGGCTCCGCTGACCGACGGAGCACTCATCCCCGTGTCCCGCACCAACCGGCACGTCGAGGTCGAGGAGGTGTTCGGCGCCCTGTCCCTGTTGCTCAACGGCGGCGGCATCGCACAGTTGCGCACGATCAACCACGAGCTGAACGAGGTGCTCACCGGCAACGAGGCCCAGCTCAAGGAGTTCCTCTCCAACGTGGAACATTTGGTGTCCGAACTGGACGGACACCGCGACGAGATCACCACCGCGCTCGACGGTCTCGACCGGCTGGCCGCCACGCTGGCGGAACGCGAGGAGGACATCCGAGGCGCCCTCAACGATCTCACGCCGGGCCTCGCGGAGCTGCGCGACCAGCGGGAACTGCTCGTGACGATGCTGGAATCGCTCGACGAGCTGTCCGGCGTGGCCGTCGATGTGGTCCACAAGACGAAAGACGACCTCGTGGCGGACCTCGAAGCGCTCGCCCCCACGCTGGAGGGCCTCGCCGACGCGGGCGGATCGCTGCCCCGCTCGCTGGAGATCCTCGCGACCTTCCCCTTCACCGACGCCGTGCTCGACGGCATCGAGGGCGACTACCTCAACACCTTCGTCCAGGTCGTCCCCGCCGACGGGTACACCGCACCGATTCCCCTGCTGCCGTTGCCGACCACCGGCACCCCCGCCGAAGGAGGCGACCGCTGATGCTCACCCGGCGGGTCAGAGTTCAGCTCCTCGCGTTCGTGGTCGTCGCGCTGACGGCGACCACGTTCGTCGGTGCCAACCACGCGGGCCTCGGCAGGCTGCTCGGCACGGGCGGGGCCGTGGTGCGCCTGCAACTCGCCGACGGAGGCGGACTGTTCAGCGGAAGCGAGGTCACCTACCGCGGCGTGGCCGTCGGCGAGGTGCGCACGCTGCGGCTCACCGAGGACGGCATGGAGGCCGAACTCGTGCTCGACGACGACGCACCAGCGATCCCCGCGAACACCAGGGCGGTCGTCGCCAACCGGTCGGCCGTCGGTGAGCAGTACGTCGATCTTCAGCCCCGCACGGGGCGGGGCCCTTACCTCGCCGACGGCTCGGTGATCCCCCGTGCCGCCACCTCACTGCCGCCCCGCGTACACACCCTGCTCGCCGACCTCACCGCGTTCACCGAGTCGGTGCCGACGGAGTCGCTGCACACGGTGGTGGACGAGCTGTACACGGCCTTCCACGGCACCGGCGACGACCTTCAGGTACTGCTGGACTCCTCCCGCGAATTCACCCACACCGCCACCGAATACCTGCCGCAGACGTCCTCACTCATCGACGACGGCGCGACGGTACTGCGCACCCAGGCCGAGTCCGCAGCCGCCTGGCGATCCTTCGCGGGCGACGCGGCACGGTTCGCCGCCGAACTCGCCGAGGCCGACGGCGACCTGCGCGAACTCATCGCCCGCACCCCGGGCGCTGCCACCGAACTGAGCACACTCCTTCACGACACCGACCCCGGGTTGCCGGTGCTGCTGGCGAACCTACTGACGACCTCCCGGCTTTTCTCGGCCAGAGTGGACGGTCTTGAGCACCTGTTCGTCATGCTGCCGAAGGCCACCGCGGCGACATCGGCGGCACTCGACGGCGACGAGTTCTCCGTCGCGCTGACGTTCTTCGACCCGCTGCCGTGTCTTGCGGGCTACGGCGACACCGAGTACCGCTCCGGCGAGGACACCGGCGACACACCGTTCAACACGGCCGCCGCCTGCAGCCTGCCCTCCGGCACCGTGCCCGCGCGGACGTCGCAGCACGTCCCCGAGGCAGGGCTGCCGCTCGTGGCGCTGCCCGGAGTGCTCAGCGGCGACGACAACACCCGCGAATCCCTGAAGGATCTGCTGTGGCTCGACGAGGAGTGAACCGGCGCGCGAAGGCCGTTGCGCTGGGAGCCGTACTCGCGGCCGTGCGGGGTGCGCGTGACAGCGGTGCCGTGCGCGGCACGGGCACTGCGGGCACTGCGGGCACTGCGGGCACTGCGGGCACTGCGAGGATCGTGGGCATTGTGGCCGTCCTGGCCGTCGCAGCCGCCGCCGTTTTCGCGAGCGTGGCGGCCTTGTCGCTGATCTCGGCGATGACCGACGAGCGACTCGACACCGCGCGAGCCCGCGACGAGGCACTCGGCCAGGGCCGTGAACGCGTCGCCGAGCTGACCACGATGGACCACGACGACCGTGCGGCGGGCATGCGCCGATGGCTGTCCGCCACGACGGGGGCGCTCCACGCGGAGCTAGAACGGACCGACCCCGCGACGCAGATGGACGGGAGACAGGGTTCCGCACCGGTCAATGCCACGGGAACCGTGCTGCACGCGGCCTTGAGCGAGTTCGACGCCGGCCGGGGCAGGGCGACGCTGCTGGCGTCGGTGGAGATCACCAGCACCCGCGAAGGAGCCGAACCCACCTACACCCGCAACCGCTACCGCGTCCGGCTGCGGCACACCGACGAGGGCTGGAAGGCGGAGGCGTTCGAGACGATCCCCGTGGGAGGTCCGGCATGAAGCGCCGCACCGCACTCCTTCTGGTGCTGGCCGTGCTGCTCGCAGGCGCAGGCGCCGTCTGCGTCGTGCTGGAGAGATCGCTGCGCTCGTCGGAGTCGGCACGCGACGGCGCCCACGTCGATGCCGATGCCACGCTGGAGGTCAGGGCCGCGGTCGTCAAAGCGGTGAACAAGGTGTTCACGTACCACTACGACGATCTGGAGACCACCGAACGCGCCGCGGAGGACCTGCTGCGCGGGCAGGCGCGCGAGGAGTACCGCATGCTGTTCTCCCGGATCGTCGGCAGCGCTGAGGAGCAGCGGCTCACCGTCACCACCAGGGTGGTGGACGCCGCCGTGCTGTCGATGACCGGTGACCGCGCCGAGGTCCTGGTGTTCACGGACCAGACCTCCGTCCGCGACGCGCTGGAAAGCTCGGCCGAACCGGCGTCGGCCGCCGCGCAACTGCTCGTCACAGCCACGAGGCACGACGACCGCTGGCTCCTGACGACCCTCACCCAAACCTGACCGCCCGGGCGTGTCCGCACCTCCTGCACGGGTGCTGGCACTTCATGCACGCTTGCTGGCACCTCCTGCACACGTGCTGGCACCCCACAACCGTGTCCGCACTTCCTGCGCGGGTGTTGGCATCGTGCGATACCAACACCCGCGCGCCACCTGCGGACACGCCGGGCGGGGCTGCGGTCCCGGGCTCACCTGCGGGTGTTCGACACTCCGGTGTACGACGCGGCGCCGCTCTGCCGGGGTGCCGTCGGAAGAACACGCAGTGCCAGTTCCAGTTCGAAGCGCGCGTCCGGATCACGCAGCCGATCGCCGAACGTCGCCTCCAGTTGCCGCATCCGGTAGCGCACGGTCTGCGGGTGCACCGACAGCCGATCCGCCATGCCCACGACGTGTCCCTGTGCGTCCAGCCACGCCCGCAACGTCTCCAGCATCCGTTCCCGCTGCCGTGGCGTGAGCCCGTCGAGCGACGCGAGCAACCTGTGCCGCAGTTGCAGCGTCAGTGCCTCGTCGGAATGCAGCAGCAGCACGGGAAGGCACTCCTGCGCCAACACCACCCTGCGCGGCGGCAGCACTCCTTCGTCCACAAGGGCCAGTGCCTTGCGCGCCCAGCGCAATGAATCGGCGACACCGTCCATGGGAACGCACGGCCCGATCGCAAGACGGCAGCGCGGCAGCGCCTGTTCGAGCGCCGCGAGGCGCTCCCTCGTCACGGCGCCGGGCACGAGCAGCCTCGGTTCGACCCCGCTCAACTCGGCCAGTACGTCCGCGTCGAGAGACGGCCGGTGGGCTCCCTTGAGGGGGAACGCCGGCCGTACCGCCACCGGTGTCGCGGTCTTCGGGGTGGTCCACCCCACGAGCTGGGCGAGTTCCTCCACGGCCTCGGGCGGCGCGGCGGGACGTTCGAGGATCAGCTGGAGCAACCGGCGCCGCCACGTGTCGAGGGCGTCGGCCGAACACGCCTTCGCTTCGAGGAACCCGTCGAGCGCCACGGAGGCCAGCTCGTCCATGAACCCGAGCATCGCGTCGGCGAGCTGCGACATCACCGTGGACGAGAAACCGCTGCGACGCCCCACCTCCATGATCCGCCGCCACGCCACGCGTGCGCCAACGCGGTAGGCGGCCTGGAGAGTGTCGAGGCTGCGGCCTTCACGCATCTCGTACTGTCCGAGCCTGCGGTGGACCTCGTGGGCGTGCTGGGTTGACGCGCTCGGGTCGGCGATTTGCGCCACGAACAGCGACACCGCGTGCTGGACCCCTGCCTTGATGTTCTTGCCGTAGGGGCCGTCGAGCGGCCTGCGGTACTCCGGGATCAGCGCACGGATCTCGGCGACGATCTCGTCGGCCACACTCTCCAACTCCGGGCGCATAATCTGCGCGAGTCGTCCCGAGAGCACCGCCGAATCGGCGGTCTCGCCCGCTGCTCCTCCCGTCACACCGGCAAGCTCCTTCCCACAGCGTCGAGGGATGCCTGTCATCGCGTCCCGGTCGGCGATGATCGGGAAAAGGTATCACCGCGATCGGGGTGTGCGGAGGTGCTTCGCGCCGATCCGACGAAATCTCCCCTGCCCGTTGCGTGGGAGTGACAAGAGGAAGCGCTCAGCTCGTCAAGCGGCGGTACAGCGCCTCCACCACGGGAACCAACGGCGACGCCTCCGCGTGGTCGCGCGCCACGCACTCGGTGAGCGCCGCGCCGACGACGTCGAATCCGGCGAGCGCGTCGAGGCACGCGACGAGACGTTCCACGGTGAGCCCACCGGGTTCGTGCTCGTGGTTGCCGGGGAACTCGCCGGGGTCGAGCACGTCCGCGTCCACGTGGACGTACAGGGCGTCCACGTCGGCCTCGCGCACGGCGGCCACCACATCGGCGGGATCGGCGGGCGGTGGCACATGGCGGAGCAGTCCAGCACGCACGGCGACCAGCTCCTGCGGGTCGAACGACCGCGTTCCGGCCAGCACGGCACGCCCCGGCGACACGGCCGGATTCGCCGCGAACTCGTCGTCGCCCTCACCGAGCAGTGCCCGCAGCACCATGCCGTTGAACGCGCCGGACGGCGATGTGTCCGGGGTGTTGGCGTCGGCGTGCGCGTCGAACCACAGCACGCCGAGCTTCGGGCCGTACCGGTACCGCGCCACGCCGATCGGGACGAGGTCGCTCGCGCAGTCACCGCCGAGTGTCAGGACCGGCCCCTCCGGGTTCTCCAGCGCCGCGAGCTGCGCGCCCCGGTTGCCGAGTAGCGCGGCACGGTTGCGGATTCCGCGCTCGGTCGGCGATCCCGCCTCACCGACCGGGAGCCTCAGCACCGGAGTGCCGAGGACGTCCTCGGCGAGCGAGGCGAGTACCTCGGCCCCCTCACCGAGCCGGGACGGCGCGTCCTGCAAGCCCGAGCCCTGCCACTGCGCCACAGCGTGAACCAGCATGGCGGCCAACCTAGTGCGCGGAACACGGGAAGGGCCACCGGCGTTCGCGGACCTCCCCGCTGGTGGCCCTGCCGCGTCCGCTACTCCAGCACCACCAGCAGGTCGCCACCCTCGACCTGCTGCACCGAGTTGATGGCCAGCCGCGCCACCCTGCCTGCCGACTGGGAGGTGATGGCGGCCTCCATCTTCATCGCCTCGATGGTGGCCACCGTGTCGCCGGCCTCCACGGTGTCGCCTTCGGACACCGTCGCCGTCACCACACCGGCGAACGGGGCCGCGACGTGCTTGGAGTTGTTCTTGTCGGCCTTCTCCTTCGCAGGCAGATCGCTGGCCACCGACCGGTCGCGCACCTGGATGGGCCGTAACTGCCCGTTCAGCGACGCCATCACGACGCGGATACCGCGCTCGTCGGCCTCGCCGATGGCTTCGAGTTCGATGAGCAGCCGGACACCGGGTTCGAGATCGACGGGGTACTCCTCGCCGGGACGCAGTCCGTAGAAGAAGTCCTTGCTCGGCAACACACTCGTGTCGCCGAACGCCTGCCGATGGGTCTCGAACTCCTTCGTCGGCCCAGGGAACAGCAGCCGGTTCAACGTGGCCCTGCGGTCCTTCGCCAGCGCGCTCCGGTCGTCCTCGGACAGCTCCACGGTGCGCTTGGCCTCGGCCCTGCCCCGCAACGCCTTGGTGCGAAACGGCTCGGGCCAGCCACCGGGCGGGTCGCCGAGTTCGCCGCGCAGGAATCCGATCACGGAGTCGGGGATGTCGTACGTGCCGGGATCTGCCTCGAAGTCGTCCGGCGACACACCCGCGCCGACGAGGTGCAGGGCGAGGTCGCCGACGACCTTCGACGACGGCGTCACCTTCACGAGGTGACCGAGGATGCGGTCCGCCGCCGCGTACATCGCCTCGATCTCCTCGAAGCGATCACCGAGACCGAGCGCCACAGCCTGGGTACGCAGGTTGGACAACTGGCCGCCGGGAATCTCGTGGTGATACACACGCCCGGTTGGGGACGCCAGCCCTGCCTCGAACGGCGCGTAGATCTTGCGCACGATCTCCCAGTACGGTTCGAGATCACCCACCGCGCCGAGGTCGAGGCCGGTCGGCCGTTCCGAGTGGTCGGTGGCGGCCACGATGGCCGAGAGCGACGGCTGCGACGTGGTGCCCGCCATCGACGCCACGGCGCCGTCCACGGCGTCCGCACCCGCGTTGACGGCGGCGAGGTAGGTCGCGAGCTGGCCGCCTGCCGTGTCGTGCGTGTGGATGTGCACGGGCAGGTCGAACTCCTTGCGCAGCGCGCTCACGAGTCGCGCCGCGGCAGGCGCCCGCAGCAGCCCGGCCATGTCCTTGATCGCGAGGACGTGCGCTCCCGCTCCGACGATCTGCTCGGCCAGCTTCAGGTAGTAGTCGAGCGTGTAGATCGTCTCGCCGGGGTCCGACAGATCAGAGGTGTAGCAGAGCGCCACCTCCGCCACCGCCGTCCCCGTGGCCCGCACCGCGTCGATCGCCGGACGCATCTGCTCGACGTCGTTGAGTGCGTCGAAGATGCGGAAGATGTCGATGCCGGTGGCGGTGGCCTCCTCGACGAACGCCTCGGTGACCTCCGTGGGATACGGCGTGTAGCCCACGGTGTTGCGGCCACGCAACAGCATCTGGAGGCAAATGTTGGGCATGGCCTCACGCAGCGCGGCCAGCCGCTCCCACGGGTCCTCCGCGAGGAACCGCAACGCGACGTCGTACGTGGCACCGCCCCAGCACTCCACCGACAGCAGTTGCGGCACGGTCCTCGCCACCACGGGGGCGACGGCGAGGAGGTCCTTGGTGCGCACCCGTGTGGCGAGCAGCGACTGGTGGGCGTCGCGGAACGTCGTGTCGGTGACGCCGAGGGTCGGCGACGAGCGAAGCCACCGCGCGAAGCCCTCCGGACCCAGCTCGGTGAGCCGCTGCTTCGACCCCGCGGGCGGCTCGCCGTCGGGCACCGGCGGCAGCTTCCTCACCGGGTCGATCATGCGAGGACGCTCGCCGTGCGGTTTGTTGACCGTCACGTCCGCGAGGTAGGTGAGCAGCCTGGTGCCCCTGTCGGCGGAATGCCGCGCCGTCAGCAGGTGCGGACGCTCCTCGATGAACGCCGTCGTGACCCGCCCCGCCCTGAAGTCGGGATCGTCGAGCACGGCTTGGAGGAACGGGATGTTGGTGGCCACACCGCGAATCCGGAACTCCGCCACCGCGCGCCTGGCCTTGTCAACGGCTGCGGTGAACGTGCGGCCACGACACGTGAGTTTCACCAGCATGGAGTCGAAGTGGGCGCTGATCTCCGTGCCCGCGAACGTGGTTCCTCCGTCGAGACGGATACCCGAGCCGCCCGGCGACCGGTAGGCGCTGATCATGCCGGTGTCGGGGCGGAAGCCGTTGGCGGGGTCCTCGGTGGTGATGCGGCACTGCAACGCGGCGCCGCGCAGATATACCGTGTCCTGGGAGAGCCCCAGATCGGACAGCGTCTCGCCTGCCGCGATGCGCATCTGCGCCTGCACGAGGTCCACGTCGGTGACCTCCTCGGTCACCGTGTGCTCCACCTGGATGCGCGGGTTCATCTCGATGAAGACGTGGTTGCCGTCGCGATCGACGAGGAACTCCACCGTGCCCGCGTTGCGGTAGCCGATCTGCCTCGCGAAGCGGACCGCGTCGGCACAGATCCGTTCCCGCAGCGCGGGATCGAGGTTGGGAGCGGGAGCGAGTTCGATCACCTTCTGGTGCCTGCGCTGCAACGAGCAGTCCCGCTCGTACAGGTGGATGACACCGTTCTCGCTCCCCGTGCCGTCGCTGAGGATCTGCACCTCGATGTGACGCGGTTGCACCACGGCCTTTTCGAGGAACACGGTGGGATCGCCGAACGCCGACTCGGCCTCGCGGGCCGCCGCCTCGATCGACTCCCGCAGCGCGGCACGATCCTTCACCAGCCGCATCCCCCGGCCACCGCCGCCGGCGACCGCCTTCACGAACACCGGGAAGCCCAGCTCCTCCGCAGCCTCGACCAGCGTGTCCACATCGGAGGACGGGGCCGACGAGCCGAGCACGGGCACGCCCGCCTCACGCGCCGCTGCCACGGCACGCGCCTTGTTGCCGGTCAGTTCCAGCACCTCGGCGCTCGGGCCGATGAAGGTGATCCCCGCCTCGGCGCACGCGCGGGCGAGATCGGGGTTCTCCGAGAGGAAGCCGTATCCGGGGTAGACCGCGTCGGCCCCGGCCCGCCGCGCGGCTGCCACGATCTCGTCAACCGAGAGATAGGCCCGCACCGGATGGCCCGGCTGCCCGATCTCGTAGGCCTCGTCAGCCTTCAACCGGTGGAGCGAGTTTCGGTCCTCGTGGGGGAACACGGCGACCGTTCCCGCGCCGAGTTCGTACGCTGCGCGGAACGCCCTGATCGCGATCTCACCACGGTTCGCGACGAGTACCTTGCGGAACATGCCCGGTCCTTCCTCGTTTGGATCGGTCGCGAGCACGTTACCTCGCTCGCCGTGCTCGGAGGGAGATCAACCGCCCGTGACGGGTCTCATGCGCCCCGTGCCGGACTCGCCAGGTGAGTACCCCGAACGCCGTGTCCGCACGTCACGCGCGGGTGTCCGCATTTCCCGCACGCCTGCCGGCACCGGAGATCGGACACGCGGCGTTTCCACGACGTGAGACGCGGGCACGCGCGTGCGCGACATGCGAACACCTGTGCGCGAACTGCGGACACCCGTGCAGCAAGTGCGGACACCCGTGCAGCAAGTGCGGACACGGGTCAGGTCTTCTCCAGGTACTCCGCGCGTTCGTCGTCGATCGTGTCGGCGGCGAGCGCGGCGAGGCCGGGATGGTCGGCAAGATCCGGGTCGGCCGAGATCACCTGCTGTGCCACCTGGCGCGACCGCGCGATCACGTCCTCGTCCCGCAGCAACGACAGCAACTTCAGTCCCGATCGCGTGCCCGACTGGGCCGCGCCGAGGATGTCGCCCTCCCTGCGCAGTTCGAGGTCGAGCTTCGACAACTCGAACCCGTCGGTGGTGGACTCCACCGCGGCGAGGCGGGCGCGCGCGGACGTCCCGTCGAGGGCTTCGGTGACCAGCAGGCACAGGCCCGGAACGGAGCCGCGCCCGACCCTTCCCCTGAGCTGGTGCAACTGGCTCACCCCGAAACGATCGGCGTCCATGATCACCATCAGCGTGGCGTTGGGGACGTTGACACCGACCTCGATCACGGTCGTCGCGACGAGCACGTCGAGTTCACCGGCGGCGAAGGCGCGCATCACGGCGTCCTTGTCGTCGCCGGGAAGCCTCCCGTGGAGCACTCCGACGCGAAGACCCGCCAGCGGCCCGTTCTCCAACTCAGGGACGAGATCCAATACGGCGATGGGCGGCCGCTCTGTCTTGTCCGACGGCGGCTCGTCACCGATGCGCGGGCACACGACGTACGCCTGGTGGCCCTTGGCGACCTCCTCGCGCAGCCGCTGCCACGCCCTGTCGAGCCACGCGGGTTTCTCGGCTGAGGGCACCACGGTGGTCGAGATCGGCGAGCGTCCCGAGGGAAGCTGCCGCAGCGACGACGTTTCGAGGTCCCCGTATACGGTCATGGCGACGGTCCTCGGAATGGGGGTCGCCGTCATCACCAGAACATGCGGGCTGACGTCCTCGCCCGCACGCGAACGCAGGGCGTCCCGCTGCTCGACGCCGAACCGGTGCTGCTCGTCGATCACCACGAAAGCCAGGTCGGCGAAGGAGACGTGCTCGCCGAGCAGAGCGTGCGTACCCACCACGATGCCTGCCGCGCCGCTCGCCGCGTCGAGCAACGCCTGCTTGCGCTGCCGCGCCGTGAGCGAGCCGGTGAGCAGCGTGACACGGGTGGCTCGCTCCGCGCCGCCGAGTTCGCCCGCCTGCGCGAGATCCCCCAGCAACTCCCGTAGCGACCGCGCGTGCTGGGCGGCGAGGACCTCCGTCGGCGCGAGCAGCGCCGCCTGCCTTCCCGCGTCCACTACCTGCAACATCGCTCTCAGCGCGACGATGGTCTTCCCGCTGCCGACCTCGCCCTGCAACAGGCGGTTCATGGGGTGCTCACCGGCGAGGTCGGCACTGAGTGCCTCCCCTATCTCGCGCTGCCCCTCGGTGAGGCGGAACGGCAGCCGCTCGTCGAAGGTCTCCGCGATGCCACCGGACTTCGGCGGGCATGCGGGCGCGAGCCCGCTGCCCGTCGAGTGCCGCCGTCGCGCCAGCACGAGCTGCACGGCCAGCGCCTCGTCCCACTTGAGCCGCGTGCGGGCGCCCTCCAGTTCGGCGTCGCTGCGGGGCCGGTGGATCGCGTGCAGTGCCTCGAACAACGTGACGAGACCGTGTTCGCGGCGCAGCCACCCCGGAAGCGGATCGGGTTCGCGATCGAGCATCTCCAGCGTCTGGTGCACGGCCTTGGAGATGCGCCACGACGGCAACCCCTGCGCCGCCGGGTACACGGGAATGATGCGGGAGAGGAAGTCGTGGGCGGTCGCCACACCGTCGTCCACGTCGGACTCGATCAGCTCGTACTCGGGATTGGCCAGTTGCAGCGAGCGCCGGAACGCCGTCACCTTGCCCGCGAACAGTCCCGTCCTTCCCGGCCGCAGTTCGCGTTCGCGCCACGTCTGGTTGCCGAAGAAGGCACACGACAGCCTGCGCGAGCCGTCGGTGATGGTGACCTCCAGGATCGAGCCCTTGCGGGAGCGCATCGGTTTCTTCGTGGTGCTCTCGACGCGCGCGAGCACGGTGACGTGCTCCCCGATCTCCAGTCCCGCGATGTCGGTCAGCTCGCCACGCTGCGCGTAGCGGCGCGGGTAGTGCCGAAGCAGGTCGCCGACGGTGTGCAGGTCGAGCGCGGACGCCAGCGCGGCGGCCGTCCGCGCGCCGACGACGTCCGTGAGCCGGTCCGCCAGTACAGCCATGTCACTCCACACCCATCAGCAGTACCGCATCGGTCTGCCCACCGGGATAGCACACGAGTTCGACATCGGGCCGTTCGGCGCGCAGGTGTCCGGCGAGGACATCGGTGATCGTGCCGGGCGCTTCCTCGCCTGCCAGGACCGTGACCAGCTCACCTCCCACGGCGAGCATGCGGTCGAGAACGCCCGTGGCCGCGCGTTCGAGACTCCCCTCGGCACCTCCGGGCTCGATGAGCACCACCTCGCCGTCGATGAGTCCCACGACGTCGCCCGCGGCCGCCCTGCCGACCCACGTGATGGCGTCCTCGGCCGCGACCACCACCTCGCCCCTTCGCGTGGCGGCAGCCGCCTCCGCCATGGCGACGACGTCGGCGCCCGCCCTGCGCTCCGGATCGTGGACCGCGAGCGCGGCCAGCACCTGCACCGGCGAGGCACACGGCACCACGACAACGTCTCTGCCCTCCAGCATCGGATGCCCGGTGACCCGCTCGGCCGCGGCCGTCAGGCGGACCCCGCCCGGCACCACGGTCACGTGCGTGGCCGCCGTCGTGGTCACGAGCGTGAGCAGGTCCTCGGTACTCGGCTCACCGCCGGCCCCGATCGCGAGCACCGGGATTCCCTCCGCCTCGACGAGCCGGGCCAGCGCCTCACCGTGCACCACGGCCACCACCGCGCGGTCGGCCGCCGTCACCGGGTGGTCCACGGGTTTCGGCGTCAGGAGAGGTTCGACGCGGACCCCGTGCGGCCTGCCGTGGGCGAGTCCTGCCTCCAGCACGGCACCGATGTCGGCGCAGTGGACGTGGATGGCGTACTCGCCGTCACCGGCCTCGGCCACCGTCACGCTGTCCCCGAGCGCCGACAGCACTCTGCGCAGTTCCGGCAGCCCATCGGCGGCGGTCGCGGGGCCTGACACGGTGAGCAGGTACATCACCTCCCACGCCCGCGAAGGCCGGTCGTCACCGGCATGCGCGTGGCTGGCGGCACACACCGGCACGGTGGTGCGCACACCCGTCAGCGCCTCGACGAGCGCGTCGAGCACAACCACAAGACCCCGGCCCCCCGCGTCCACCACCCCGGCGACGGCGAGGGCGGCGAGCTGGTTCGGGGTGTTCGCGAGCGCCTCGGCAGCCGTCTTGGCCGCCAGCTCGGCCACCTCGGCCGCCGAGCAGGCGAACGCACCCCCGCCCGAGGCGGCATGGCCGTCCAGCGCGGCGGAGGTGGCGTGCAACACGCTCAGCATCGTTCCGGCCACAGGCCGGGCCACCGCTCGCGTGGCCGCCACGTCGGCGGCCTTCAGCGCATTGGCGAGGGCCGCCCCTCCGAGTTCCGGGGCACCGAGGGCCGAGGAGGCCATGCCGCGCAGCACCTGCGACAGGATGACGCCGGAATTGCCTTTCGCCGACCGCACCGCCGCGTCGGCCACCGCGGTCAACGCGGCGCCGGCGCTTCCCGCGGCGTCCGCCGTCAATCCGTCCAGCCCGTCCCGCGCCGCGATCATCGTGTGCAGCAGGTTCGAGCCCGTGTCGGAGTCGGCCACAGGGAAGACGTTGATGTCGTCGATGTCGGCCCGCAGCGCGCGCAGGTCGCGCAGACAGACGTCGATCCACCGCCGTACGGCGTCCGCGTCCAGAGCAACGTCCGAAGCTCCCGAGGCCCGCACCCGCGTATCCTCCGTAGCTGGTATCGAGGCATGCCAGACTGCGAGAGTAGCGACCCCGGTGAGTCTCGGGCGGCCGCACCCGCTACCCTGTTCGAGTTGCCCGGCACCGCCGGGTGGTTCGTTTACCGATCTTTTCGAGGAGTGTTCGACGTGGCTGCCGTGTGCGACGTCTGTGGCAAGGGGCCGGGCTTCGGCAAGTCGGTCTCGCACTCTCACCGGCGTACCAACCGCCGGTGGAACCCGAACATCCAGACCGTGCACGCCAAGGTCGGGCTTTCTCAGCGGAAGCGCCTGAACGTGTGCACCTCCTGCCTCAAGGCGGGCAAGGTCGTTCGGGGCTGACACAGAACTTGTGAAACGAGCGAACGGCTCGGTGACCACCAGGTCGCCGAGCCGTTCGCCGTATCGGGGGTTGCTAAGGAAGTTTCCAGTCGATCGGTTGCGCTCCCTGCTGTTCGAGCAGCGCGTTGGCCCTGCTGAAGGGGCGCGAGCCGAAGAACCCGTTGCGCGCGGAGAGCGGACTCGGATGCACGGACTCCACGCACGGCACCGACCCGAGCAGCGGCTTGAGCTTGCGCGCGTTGCTGCCCCACAGGATCGCCACGAGCGGCTTCTCCCGCTCGGCCAGCGCCACGATCGCCCGCTCGGTGATCTCCTCCCAGCCCTTGCCCTGATGCGAGTTCGGCTTGCCGGGGCGCACCGTGAGCGCCCTGTTGAGCAGCAGCACACCCTGCTCCGTCCACGGTGTCAGGTCGCCGTTGGACGGTTGAGGATGCCCGAGGTCGTCGCAGTACTCGCGGTAGATGTTGACGAGGCTCTTCGGCAAAGGACGGACGTCCGGCGCCACGGCGAAGGACAGCCCGATCGGGTGGCCCGGCGTCGGATACGGGTCCTGACCGACGATCAGCGCGCGCACCTCCTCGAAGGGCTGTCGGAACGCCCGAAGGATGTGCTCACCGGACGGCAGGTATGTCCGCCCCTCCGCGACTTCGGTGCGAAGGAACTCCCCCATCGCCGCGATCCGGTCGGCGACCGGCTCCAAAGCCTTCGCCCAGCCGGGGTCCATGATCTCGTGCAGTGGTCGTGCGGTCACGGCACGGCAGCTTAGCCGAGCGGGATGACACCGCGATCACAGGCGCGGACGCGGGCCGCGCGCACGCGTGCACCAAGTGCAGGCACGCGCGCACCAAGTGCGGACACGCGCGCGTCAGGTGCGGACACGGCGTCAGAGGGGTCTTGACAGGCACACGCTCAGCGGGTCGTCCGCGTAGACCCCGAAACCGGGCATGTCCACGTAGCCGGACGAGCGGTAGAGGGCGATGGCCTCTGGCTGCTTCGTCCCGGTCTCCAGCACCAGCCTGGTACGGCCCGCCTGGACGGCCGTGCGCTCCACCTCGGCGAGCATCGTCCTGGCCAGGCCGCGCCCTCGCAAGGACGGCACCACGTACAGGCGCTTCATCTCCGCGTCACCGGGGACGAGCGGCGGATCGGCGACATCGTGCGCACGCCACCCACCGCACGCGACTGGGACGTCGTCGAGGTAGCCGACGAGGAACAATCCCGAAGGTGGGGCGAACTCCGCCGGATCGACAGGCGTGAGGTCCGGATCTCCGTATCGGGCCACGTACTCCTGCTGCACCGCGTCGATGAGCTTGACCGCGTCGGGATGGTCGAACGCCACCGTCCGGATCTCCACTCCGATCTCCTCCCACACTCCTCGGCCACCGCAAGTATGCCGTGGACAACCCCGGCCCCAGCGGCCTCGGTGACGTCGATGACATCGACGGCGTCGTATCTTTCGTGACCTTCGACCTACCAGCGACCACAGCGACCACAACGACCACAGCGACCACGGCGGCTTTACGTCGCCTCCGACGTACCATCGGCCACGGCGGCTCCCGGCAAAACTCGCCGGACGTCGGCCATCGGGCCGCTCTGCCGGTTCCGGTGGACGTCGGCGACCGGGCCGACCTCACCGGCCTCGGCGGACCACGCCCTCACCGACCTCGTTCACTCATCGCCACGCGCGACCTCACCACCACGCCCGGCATCGCCGACCTCCGTTCACACTCAGCACCTCGGCCGCGCTCAACGCCTCGCCTGACCTCAGCGGTTCGGCTGCCGTGGTCGTCCGCCTCGCCTCACATCCAGTGCCGCCAGCCCGGTTCGCGATCGTAGGGATCGCCGTCCACGGTGACGCCGGTGTCCGCGACCACCGAACCGACCACCTCCCACCCCTCCGGCAGGTCGGACGGCGATCCGAACGTCGCGGCGAGCGCGTGGTCCTCGCCGCCGGTGAGCACCCAGTGCATCGGGTCCGCGCCCAGCGCCGAGCCGACGTCCACCAGCCGTTCGGCCACGGTGAGCCGGTCGCTTCGCACGTCGATGCCCACACCCGAGGCTTCGGCGAGGTGCGCGAGGTCCGCCAGCAGCCCGTCGGAGATGTCGATCATCGCGGTGGCTCCGGCCAGCGCCGCCGAGGGACCGGCCGCGTACGGCGGGTCGGGACAGCGCTGGGCGTTCACCACACTCACGGGCGAGCGGAACCCCCTGCTCAGCACCGCGAGCCCCGCCGCGGCCCAGCCGAGCCGACCGCACACGGCGACGACGTCTCCCGGCCGCGCGCCCGCGCGCGTGACGGGAGGGCGGCCACCGAGGTCGCCGAGCGCGGTGACACTGATCATGATGTGATCCGCGCTCACCATGTCACCGCCGACAACACCGACGTGCACCCGCCTCGCCTCGGTGGCCACGCCGTCGAGCATTTCGGCCGCCACGTCCCTGGGCGTGTCCGGCGGGCACGCCAGCGCGACGACCACCGAGGTGGGCACCGCGCCCATCGCGGCGATGTCGGCGAGGTTCACGGCGACCGCCTTGCGACCCACCTGAGCCGGAGTGGACCAGTCCAACCGGAAATGCACACCCTCCACGAGCGCATCCGTGGCGATGACCACACGCCCGTCGGGCGCGGCCACCACGGCGGCGTCGTCGCCGGGACCGAGCAACGTCGTTGACGGCTGCGCTCTCCCCGCCGTGACCTGGCGGATCAACCCGAATTCACCGATCGCCGCGACGGTATCCGCCCCGGACGCGGGACTCTCTCCCACACCTACCTCCGGTTGTCACATAGCCCGCGCCCCCAACTGTCGGATGCCCGATCGTCGCAGGTCTGCGGTACGTTGCTGCCTACATTCCTTACTGCTACGCGGAACCGCCGGACATGAAGGGGAGCAGCGCCGTGGTCCACGCATACATCCTCATCCAGACCGAGGTCGGCAAGGCCGCCGCCGTGGCGGCGGAGATCTCCGGAATTCCCGGAGTCACCACATCGGAGGACGTCACGGGGCCCTACGACGTCATCGTGCGCGCGGAAGCCAACAGTGTGGACGAGCTGGGTCAGCTCGTGGTCGCCCGCGTGCAGAACGTGGAGGGCATCACGCGCACCCTCACCTGCCCCGTGGTGCATCTCTGAGCTGTGATGTAGTGGGACGGTGAGCGAAACCGGTGCCCCACCCCGGACCCTCGTCGTGCTCGCCGCGGTACTCGCCTCGGCGCTGGCCGTGACGGTCGCCGTACTGGGGCTGGTCTTCGCACCCGACGGCTCGGGCCGCGACGCCCCCGGTGACGGGCAGCGGAAGGCGTCGGGGCCGCTGCCGCTCGTCTCCGTTCCCGCTCCCGAGGCCGACTCGCCGCACTGCACGACGTTGATCGAGGCAGTGCCCCGCGAACTGGAGTCCTCTGGTGAGAAACTGACCCGCCGCGAACTCGCCGAGCCCGCACCGCCAGCCACCGTCGCCTGGGGTGGCGACCCTGTGGTGTTGCGGTGCGGCCTCGACCGGCCGCCCGAGCTGACCCGGTCGTCGGTGCTGCGCTCGATCGACGAGGTCCGCTGGCTTCCGGTGCCCGGCGAGGGCACCACGACGTGGTACACCGTGGACCGCGAGGTCTACGTGGCACTGACCGTGCCGGAGACGACCGGAACCGGCCCACTGCAACAGCTGTCGGAGACCATCGCCGACGTGCTGCCTGCCGCGCCGCTCGACTTCGGCTGAGCGGCGCGGCTGTGCTGACGTCTGCTGCCGACTGCTGATGGCTGCCGCCGACTGCCGGTGCGGCAACGGACCCTGGAACGTCGGGGCAGCTCAGCGCAGTCCGGTTCCCCTGGCGAGAGCCGTTTCGACGAGTGTGGTGAGCAGTGCCGGATAGTCGATGCCGGTGACCTCCCACATCTTCGGGTAGGCCGACGTCGCCGTGAAGCCGGGCATCGTGTTGACCTCGTTGACGGTCAGCGTGCCGTCCGCTCCGACGAAGAAGTCCACCCTGGCGAGCCCTTGGCAGTCGAGCGCGCCAAACGCGCGGACGGCGACCTGCCTGAGGCGTTCGGTGACGGTGTCGTCGAGCTTGGCGGGAATGTCCAGTTCGGCGTCCTCACCGAGGTACTTGGTCTCGAAGTCGTACCACGCGTCCGCATCGTCGGAGAGCACGCGGATCTCGGCAGGCAACGACGCCTCGACCCGGCCGTCGGGGAACTCCAGCACACCGCACTCCACCTCGCGGCCGACGGTCTCGGCCTCCACGAGCACCTTCGGGTCCGTCTGGCGCGCGAGCGCGATGGCGGCGTCCAGTTGCGACCAATCCGTGACGCGGGAGATCCCGATGGACGAGCCGGCGCGAGCGGGTTTGACGAAAACGGGAAGGCCGAGCCGGTCACGCTCCTCCTCGGGCAGGGTCTGCTGCCCGCGCCGCACGACGGCGTAGCGGCCGACCTCGATGCCCTCGGCAGCGAGCAGTTTCTTGGCGTACTCCTTGTCCATCGCCGCCGCGCTCGCGAACACCCCCGCGCCCACGTACGGCAGGTCGGCCAGCTCCAGCAGCCCCTGGATGGTGCCGTCCTCGCCGAAAGCCCCGTGCAGCACGGGGAACACCACGTCCACGGAGGACAGGATCTCGGCGCGCTCCCCCGGCTCCAGCCGGACGACCCCGCCCGCCGTGGGGTCGGGCGCCAGCACGAGTGCCTCGCCGCCCGCGACGGAAGGCAGTTCCCCGCCCTTGATGCGCAGCGCCTCGGGCTCGCTCGTACCGAGCACCCACCCGCCGGCACGAGTGACCCCGATGGGCACGACCTCGAACCGGCCGGGGTCGAGGTTGGCCAGAATGCTGCCCGCCGACACACAGGAAATGGTGTGCTCGGTGCTCCGGCCGCCGAAGACGACGGCCACTCGGGTCTTGCGGCTGTTCATGGGCGGCACCCTACCTTCGGGTCGGACGGAGCACGTCAACGAGCACCCCGAGGACGTCGTGGAGCGTCTCGCGCGAGCAACCCGCGTATCCGACGGCGATGCCCGCCGTGGTGGGGGTGCCCGCGAAGTGCCGGGCCAACCCGTCGAGCAGCAATCCGCGCTCGCGGCCGAGCGCCAGCCTGCGCCGCTCCTCGTCCTCCGATTCGAGCGGTACCACCAGGTGCGCACCGGCGTCGTCACCGAGAACGGGCACGTTCTCGGCCCGCAACGCGGTGACGAGCATGGAGCGCCGCTCGGACAACTCCCTGCGCAGTCGCCGCAGGTGGCGTCCGAGATCGCCGTGCCTGGCGAGTTCCACGAACACCCGCTGCCCCGCGGGGGACGCCCGCGTGCCCGCGTCGTCGCGGTAGGCGAGAACAGCGGCGGTGACGCCGGGTGGTGCGACCATCCACCCCGCGCCGAGCGTGGGTGTCAGGATCTTGCTCGTGGTGCCGAGATGGACGACGACGTCGGGCGCGAGGGCGGCGAGCACCGGCAGCGGAGCGACGTCGTAGCGCAGTTCGCCGTCGTAGTCGTCCTCCACGACGAGAAATCCGTCGGCACGGGCGCGTTCGACGAGTTCGACACGGCGGGATGCGCTCATGCGGCTGCCGAGGGGGTACTGGTGGGCAGGTGAGCAGTAGACGGCCTTGACGCCCGCGGGAATCGAATCGGGCCGCAGCCCCTGCTCGTCTACCTCGACGGGCACAACCCGGGCACCCGCGCGGCGAAACGCCTCGACGGCCCGCTGGTAACCCGGCTCCTCCACGCCGACGAGGTCGCCGGGATCGAGCAGCGCGGCGGCCAGTTCGACGACGGCGGCGGTGGTGCCAGCCGTGGCGAGGACGGAGTTCGGTGCCGCGTCGAGCCCGCGATGTCGCAGGAGATGTTCGGCGATCGCGGCCCGGTACTCCACGAGTCCCGCTCGTTCGGACACGACCAGCGGCGGGGAGTCCGCGGCCGCGCGCCAGGCTCGCCGCCACGCCGCCCTGTCGAGGCCGTCGGCCCACGGCATTCCCGGCATCAGCGGCACGAGATCCCCCTGCGGGGGCTGGTCGGGGCCTGCGACCGCGCGGTGATGGGACACGGGGGTCGGGGGCGAGGTCGTGACGAAGGTGCCGGAACCGTGCCGTCCCACGATCCAGCCCTCGGCGTGCAGTTGCTCGTACGCGGCGGAGGTCACGGTCCTGCTGACCCCGAGACCTGCCGCCAGCGCCCGGGTGGACGGCAGCCGGTCGCCGCCCCTGAGGTGGCCTCCCGAGGCGGCTTCGCGCAGTGCGTCGGCGAGCTGGACCGCCAGCGGCACGCCGGACTCCCGATCGAGCGTCACCGGCAGGAGCGTGGTGTCAACGCCGGCCACGTGACCTCCCATGTCGAAAAGTGGCATCTTGGACTATCGGAATTGTGGCTATTCCATCATGCCACTGGGTGTCCTCACGATGAGTCCCATGACTGCTTCCACCGAGCGGCCTTCCCTGTCCTCTCCGTCCTCCCTGTCCGCCACCCCTCGCACCACGCCGAGCCGCAAACACCAGCACTTCGCCACCGACCGTGGCGCGCTGTACGACGTCCTCGACGCCGCGCTGCTGTGCCACGTCGGCCTCGTCCTCGACGGTTCTCCCGTCGTGCTGCCCACCGCGTACGGCAGGGAAGGCGACACGCTGTACCTCCACGGCTCGACGGGGTCGGCCAACATCCGCGCCGCCGCCGAGGGTGCGCAGTTGTGCGTCGCCGTCTCGATTCTCGACGGCATCGTCTACGCGCGGTCGCTGAACGACCACTCGATGACCTACCGCAGTGCGGTGATCCACGGCCGCGCCACCCTCGTCACCGGCGACGAGCGCAAGATCCGGGCACTGCGGGTGCTCAGCGAGCACCTCAGCCCCGGTTCGTGGGACTACGCCCGAACCCCGAACCGCAGGGAACTGGCCGCGACACACGTACTCGCGATCGATCTCGGCGAGGCGTCGGTGAAGATCCGCGCAGGCCATCCCCCAGTCGGCGACGCCGACCGCGACGCGACCACGACGTGGGCAGGTCTGCTTCCCGTGCACACCACGTTCGGCTCTCCTGTCACGGCGGACTACGTACCGGCCGACGTCGCGGTGCCGGAACACGTCTCCGCCAGGGTCACCGGCCGCACGGTTCGCCCTCCATCGAGGTAGACGTGCACGCTGATCGCCGGATCAGGTCCGGGGTTCGCCACGTCGTGCACGTATCCCGGACCGAAGACCCGGGACTGTCCCGCTTCGACCGAGATCCCAGGCGCAGGAGGCGGTGGGCCCTGATCCCGGCGCACCTTCTCGACGAGCCGCCCGCTCACCACGGTGAAAGCTCCCGTCGTGTGTCCGTGGTCGTGCGGGCCGGTGAGCTGACCAGGAAGCCAGCTGCACAGCCACACCTCGTGGCCGCCGACGGTGTCGAGCAGGACGGCGCAGCGCTCGCCGGGGTCGTAGCGCAACAGGTTGCGCCAACGGCTCCGGTCGGCGGCGAACTCCAGCGCCGTCCGCACCGGGTGGCGCGACAGCAAGTCTGCGGGAGGAAGCGCGATCGTGTTCTCGGGCACGGCGAACATGGGACGGTGTGACCTCGGAAATCTCGGGAGGGATACGTCGGCTCGAACGGCCGAAGGCGTGGGAGGGAACGTCGAACACGCGGGACATCGCGTGAAGGCATCGAACGCCGCACGACCACACCGCGGCATCCGACGCGGCGAGCAGCGGTCGGCGTCAGTGGCGCACCGTCAGTGGCGACAACAGCAGCAGTGGCGCACCGTCAGTGGTGACAGTGGCAGCAGTGGTGACGACGGTGACGACGGTGACGACAACAGCCTGGCACGGCGCGAGCAACACGACCGCACCGGGAGCGCGGAACGCGAAGCACCGAAACCGAAGACCGACATGCGTTCAGGCAAGCAGACCGCAGCGGTGCGCGTCAAACCCGAAACCGGCTCGCACACCGGACCGGCCACACGCGACCGAAGGTCACGACCATTCGTGCTTCTGCTTGCGGCCCAGCAGTTCCGCGCCCACCGTGCCGGGATCGAGACCCTCATGACACACCCGGAACATGGCATCGGTGATGGGCATGTCCACACCGAGACGGTGAGCCAGCTCACGGATCGAGCGGCACGAACTGACACCTTCCGCGACCTGGCCGCCCTGCGCGGCCCTCGCCGCCTCCATCGACTCGCCCCGCCCGATGCGCTCGCCGAACGTCCGGTTGCGCGACAGCGGTGACGAGCACGTCGCCACGAGATCGCCGACGCCCGCGAGACCGGCGAAGGTGAGCGGGTCCGCACCGAGCGCCGCACCGAGCCGGGCCGTCTCGGCGAGCCCTCGGGTGATCAACGTCGCCATGGTGTTGGCGCCGAAGCCGAGCCCGGCCGCCATGCCACAGCTCAGGGCGATCACGTTCTTGCACGCACCACCCAGTTCGCACCCCACGACGTCGGTGTTGGTGTACGGGCGGAAGTACGGGTTGAAACTCGCCTCCTGGATCGCCACGGCCTTCTCGTGGTCGGCACACGCCAGCACCGCAGCGGCAGGCTGCTCCTGCGCGATCTCCCTCGCGAGGTTGGGGCCCGACACGACGACCACGTCACCGGGCCGCACGCCCGTCACGTCGGAGACCACCTCGCTCATGCGTTTCAGGGTGCCCAGCTCGACGCCCTTGGCAAGGCTGACGAGGATGGCGTCCCCTGGCAGCAGCTCGCGCCACTCCGTCAGGTTCTCGCGCAGGCTCTGGCTCGGCACCGCGAGCACCACCGCCTGCGCTCCGGCAAGGGCCACAGCTGCGTCGTCGGTGGCGGTCACGCGGCGGGGAAGCCGGACGCCCGGCAGGTACGCCGAGTTGGTGTGCCGGAGCCGGATCTCCTCGGCGACCTCGCTCCTGCGGGCCCACATCGTGACCTCGCGTCCCGCGTCGGCGAGGATCTTCGCGAACGTCGTTCCCCATGACCCCGCGCCGAGCACGGCCACCCGTTGCACCGCCATCGTCAGGCGCGCCCCTCCGCGTCGCCGGACCGCGAGGGCGGCTGCTCACCCCTGATCTCGACGAGCTGCTCCAGCACCCGGTCCATCACGAGTTCCGTGACCTCGCGCAGCAACGCCTGGCTGCGTTCCTTCTCCCGGTACGCCGACAGATCGACCGGCTCGCCAACGGAATGCACCACCGTCTTGCGCGGCAGCGGGCGGAACTTCTTCGTGTAGCCGTTCCAGATCTGGTGGGTGCCCCACCGCGCGATGGGGATCACCGGGACGTCGCTCTCGAGCGCGAGCCTCGCCACACCGGTGTACGAACGCTTCGGCCAGCCGTCGGGGTCCTTCGTGATGGTTCCCTCCGGGTAGATGAGCACGACCTTGCCCTCACGAAGGGCCTGGTGTGCGGCCCGCAGGCTGTCACCGGCGTCGCCGGAGCCCCGGTACACGGGAATCCCACCGGAACCGCCGAGAATCTTGCCGAAGATCGGGATCCGGAAGAGGCTGTCCTTGGCCATGAACCGGGGCACCCGCTTGTTGCGGTGCACGAACACGGCGTCCACGGCGGGGTCGAGGTGCGAGATGTGATTCATCACCAGGAGAGCGGGCCCGCTGCGCGGAATGCGGTCCGCGTTGTGATAGACGCTGCGGCCCATCCAGGTCAGTGGGTAGAACAGGGCCGCAGCAGCGCCGACCCAGAAGCCGCCCTTCTCCCGATCCGCCAAGGCTATTCCTTCCCGAGGAGTTCCGGTCTCGTGGGTTTCCGCCTGATCCTGCCACAGCCCCTCGGCCGCGGCGCCGGGGTCGGCCACCGGTGACCTGCCGCGACGTGTTCTCAGGTAAAGATGGTGAGGTGGCTGTCGATCTGATCGTGCCGCTCAAGAGGCCAAGCCTTGGCAAGTCCCGGTTGCGCGAGACGCTCGGGCACCCTGAGGGCCGGTACTCCCACGCCGAACTGGTGCTGGCACTCGCGTTCGACACGCTGCGCGCCGCCACGGCCGCCCCCGGCGTCCGCAGGGTTCTGGTGGTCGGCTCCGACCCCGTCGCGCTCGCGGCGCTGCGCGAACTCGACGTGGACGTCGTCGGCGACGGCATCTCCGGCATCTCCGGCATCTCCGGCATGTCCGGCATGTCCGGCGGCTCGAACGACGAAGGGCCGGAGAACGGCCTGAACACCGCGCTGCGCGTCGGCGAGCGGTTGCTGAGGGCGGACGACCCCGGCGGTGTCGTCGGAGCGCTCCAGGCCGATCTGCCCGCACTCCGCCCCGGCGAACTCGCCGAGGCACTCCACGAGGCGCGTGGACGGCGGGCGTTCGTCGCCGATCGGCACGGCACCGGCACCACCCTCCTGCTGTCCTCTCCAGGCGAGCCGCTCCGCCCCCGGTTCGGGCCCGGTTCCGCGCACGCACACACGCTCTCGGGTGCGCACCCGCTGGCCGCTGGGCTGCCGTCACTGCGCGGTGACGTGGACACCTCCGGTGATCTCGACCACGCTCGCCTGCTCGGACTCGGCGACCGCACGAGGGCCGTGCTCGACCGCGTCTGCCTGCTGTCATAAGGCTTGGCAACAGCGTCACACGGCCGCCCGGAGCGCTCCTCGTTCGGCCGTGACGGCGTTCTCTCGACACGTCATGACCTCCCCGAATGGGGGACAATGGTCGCGTGAGCGACGAGACCAGGACCTCAGCGGCCGGCACCTCCGACGTGCCAGGCGGCTCGCAGCCCCCGGCACAAGCGGAGGGCACGGCCGAGGTCGGCCACCGGCCCACGTCCACCGCGCCGCCTCCCCGTGCGGGCGACAGGCAGAGCCGCGACTTCCGCCGCGTGCCATCGGCACCGCCCGCCGCGACCCGGGGCGGGATGCCTGACGAGCTGCCCGACGATCGATACTTCAACAGGGAACTCTCCTGGCAGGACTTCAACGCCAGAGTGCTCGCGCTCGCCGAGGACCCGTCGCAGCCGCTGCTGGAGCGGGCCAAGTTCCTGGCCATCTTCGCGTCCAATCTGGACGAGTTCTACATGGTCAGGGTCGCGGGCCTGAAACGTCGGGAGCAGACCGGCCTCTCGGTACGCAGCGCCGACGGGCTCACCCCCAGCGAACAGCTCACCTACGTCGCCACGCGCAACGCCGAACTGGTCGAGCAGCACGCGCTCGCCTTCGAGAACGACCTGCGACCCGCGCTCGCCGAGGTCGGCATCCGCATCGTCGCGTGGTCGGACCTCGACGCCGACGACCGCGCCCGGCTCTCCGAGTACTTCACGAAGCAGATCTTCCCGGTGCTGACGCCACTTGCCGTCGATCCGGCGCACCCCTTCCCCTACATCTCGGGTCTGTCGCTCAACCTCGCCGTCACGGTCCGCGACCCCGGTGACGGCACCGAACGCTTCGCGAGGGTCAAGGTCCCCAACAACGTGCCCCGGCTCGTCCGTATCGAACGCAGCCGCGACAGCCGGATCGCCACGTTCCTGCCTCTTGAGGAACTCATCGCCGCGCACCTCGACGAGTTGTTCAGCGGAATGCAGGTGAGCGAACACCACGTGTTCAGGGTCACCCGCAACGCCGATTTCGAGGTGGAGGAGGACCGCGACGAGGACCTATTGCAGGCGCTGGAACGCGAACTCGCGCAACGCCGGTTCGGCCCTCCCGTGCGTCTCGAAGTCGCCAGCGACATGAGCGAACACGTGCTGGAACTGCTGCTGCGCGAGTTGGAGGTCGATCCGCAGGACGTCGTGGAGGTCCCCGGCCTCCTCGATCTGAGCTGCCTTCACCAGCTCCATTCGCTCAACCGCAAGGAACTCAAGGACCCGCCGTTCGTCCCCGCGACACACCCCGCGTTCGGGGAACGCGAGACGCCGAAGAGCGTGTTCGCCACGCTGCGGGAAGGCGACGTCCTCGTGCAACACCCGTACCACTCGTTCTCCACGAGTGTGCAACGGTTCATCGAGCAGGCAGCCGCCGACGACAACGTGCTGGCCATCAAGCAGACCCTCTACCGCACGTCGGGCACCTCGGGCGAGTCGCCCATCGTGGAGGCCCTCATCAACGCGGCGGAGCGCGGGAAACAGGTCGTGGCGCTGGTCGAGATCAAGGCGCGATTCGACGAACAGGCCAACATCACCTGGGCGCGCACCCTCGAACGCGCGGGCGTCCACGTGGTCTACGGCCTCGTCGGGCTCAAGACGCACTGCAAGATCGCCCTCGTTGTGCGGCAGGAGGGGTCCACGATCCGGCGCTACTGTCACGTCGGCAGCGGCAACTACAACTCCAAGACCGCGCGGTTGTACGAGGACATCGGACTGTTCACCGCCGACCCGTCCGTCGGCGCCGACCTGACCGACCTGTTCAACGTCCTCACCGGCTACTCCCGCCAGCAGACCTACCGCAACCTGCTCACCTCGCCCAACGGCATCCGGCGAGGACTTCTGAAGTTCATCGAGGACGAGATCTCTTTCGCCAGGGCAGGAAAACCGGCTGGCGTGCGAATCAAGTGCAACTCGCTTGTCGATGAGCAGGTCATCGACGGGCTCTACCGCGCGTCACAGGCAGGAGTTCCCGTTGACGTGGTGGTGCGGGGTATCTGTTCGCTCAAGCCCGGCGTCGCGGGGCTCAGCGAGAACATCCACGTGCGCTCCATCCTCGGGCGCTTCCTCGAACACTCAAGGGTTTTCCACTTCAAAGGCGCGAACACCCACTGGATCGGCAGTGCCGACATCATGCACCGCAACCTCGACCGCAGGATCGAGGCGCTGGTACGCGTGTCCGACCCGCGTCTCACGGCTTCGCTCGACGACATGCTGGACTCCGCGCTCGACCCGATGACCCGGTGCTGGATTCTGCGCCCCAGCGGGGAATGGGTACCCTCTCCCGCGGAGAGCGGCCAGGTCCGCGACCATCAGATGGAAATGCTGCGCAGGCACGGAGCCACAGGGTGAGCAAGCTCGTGAAAGCGGCGGGGGCGGTGCTGTGGCGCACCGGCTCCGCGGGCAACGAGATCGCGGTCGTACACCGGCCGCACTACGACGACTGGTCGCTGCCGAAAGGCAAGCTCGACCCCGGCGAGACCTCCCCCGTCGCCGCGGTGAGGGAGCTGACGGAGGAAACCGGCTACGACGCCGTTCTCGGACGCTTTCTCACCACCGTCGAATACAGCGTGAACGGGTCGGCCAAAACGGTGGACTACTTCACCGCGCGGCCGGTTGCCGGGGAGTTCACCCCCAATGAGGAAGTCGATGAACTCCGCTGGCTCCCGATGGACGAGGCGCGGTCGCTGCTGACCTACGAAGGCGACCGCGACGTGTGTTCGCGCGCCGAGGAGTTGCCTGTCGATACGGCGACCGTGCTCCTCGTCCGCCACGCGAAGGCGGGCAACAGGCAGGACTGGGAAGGCGACGACGACCTGCGTCCCCTTTCCGACGCGGGACGCCGACAGGCTTCGGCGCTGCGGCCGATGCTGCGCGCGTTCCGCCCGCAAGCCGTGTATTCGGCGCCCCGCCTGCGGTGTGTGCAGACGGTGCGGGAACTCGCGTCCGACATCCGTCGCGAGGTGCACCTCGAACCGCTGATGTCGGAGGAGACGTACTGGAACGACCCCGAGGCCGGGACGCGTGCGCTGCTGGCCACGGCCCGCGCCCACACCACCTCGGTCGTGTGCAGCCAGGGCGGTGTCATCCCGGATCTGCTGGACACACTGGCGAGCAGGGACGGCATCACCCTGACCCGGAAACTCACGGGAGAGGTGCCGAGCAAGAAGGGCTCCGTGTGGGTGCTGTCCTTCGACACCGGCGCGGCCGAGACAAGGCTCGTCGCAGCTCACTACCTGCCCAGCGCGCTGCCCGCGCCCGCCCACCTCTGACACGGCCCTTCGACACGGCCTTCTGACACGGCAGGGCTCCCGTACGTGGTGCACGGGAGCCCTGCCGAGAGACCGAACGCCGCTTCTGGCGCGGCGGTCGGTGTTACTTCGCCGTCTTCTTCGCGGTGGTCTTCTTCACCGGGGACGTGGCCCTCGCCGTGGCCCTGGAGGTCGTCTTCGCGGTAGCCTTCGTGGTCTTGGCCGGAGCCTTCTTCGCCGTCGAGCGGGTGGACGTCCGCGTCGTCGCCGACTTGGCGGCGGTCTTCGGCGCGGCCTTGGTCGCGGTCTTCGGGGCGGCCTTGGTCGCGGTCGCCTTCGTGGTGCTCGTCTTCGGTGTCGCCGACTTGGTGGTGGCCTTGGCCGTGCTCGCCTTCGCGGTGGACCGGGTGGAAGCCGCCTTCGTGGTGGACTTCGCCGTCTTCGGGGCGGCCTTGGCCGCGGTCGCCTTCGTGGTCCTCGCCGTCGCCTTCGCCGCAGTCTTCGGAGCGGTGGTCTTCGGAGCGGCGGCCTTGCTCGCCGTGCTCTTGGCCGCCGTCGTCTTCGTCGTACGGGCGGAGGTGGCGCGGGTCGTCGTCCCCGTGGTCCCGCGGGTGCGGCTGGTGGTGGTGCGCGTCGAGGTCGGACGGGTCGCCGCCGCCTTCGACGTACCGGCGGCCGCACGCGAGGTGGCCGTCGCGGTGCGCTTCGCGGGAGTGGCTTTCGGCAGCTTCTTGGCTCCGCTCACCACGTCCTTGAACGTTGTGCCGGCACGGAATGCGGGAACGTTGGTCTTCTTCACCCGCACGGTCTCACCGGTGCGCGGGTTCCTTGCGGTACGGGCGGCGCGGGCACGCTTCTCGAAGACACCGAAACCGGTGATGTTGACCTTCTCGCCCTTGTTGACCGTCCGGATGATGATATCGACCAAGTTGTCTACAGCCTGCGCCGCGACCTTCTTGTCGCCCAAGCGCTCCGAGAGCGCTTCGATGAGTTGGGCCTTGTTGGCCATTCCAGTCCTCCAAGAAGAACTACGTGTTACCCGGCCACACCGGCCGACATGCGCACACGGTATTACCAACGCAGCACAAATTCCAAACGGCACGCGGATTTTTTCCTTATCGTGTGCGCGGTTACGCCTGGCGCAAGCCCTCAAGGGCTTCGTTTCGCGTGCCGTTCGGTGTGGTGTGTGACCGTGATCCCGCGGCCGGGTAGAGGCCCCGGATTCCCTTTGCGGCGACGAAGGATTCGCGGGGCCGTCGTTCTCCTTGCTACCTCACGGTGGTGACGGGTTTGTGGGGAGGACGACCCTTCTCGAAGTCGGAGATGGCGTCCGCGTGCCGCAGAGTCAGCGCGATGTCGTCGAGCCCTTCGAGCAGACGCCAGCGGGTGTAGTCGTCGATGTCGAAGCGAGCGACGAAGTCCTTTGCGCGCACGGTCTTCTCGCGCAGATCGACCGACACCTCGGTGCCGGGCTCGTTCTCCAGCAGCTTCCACAACTGCTCGATGTCGGCCTGCTCGCACTGGGCCGTGACGAGACCCTGCTTGCCGGCGTTGCCCCTGAAGATGTCGGCGAAACGGGACGAGACGACGACCCGGAATCCGTAGTCCATCAGCGCCCACACCGCGTGCTCGCGCGAGGACCCTGTGCCGAAGTCGGGCCCTGCCACGAGCACGGAGCCCCGGTTGCAGGGCTCCCGGTTGAGGACGAACTCCTCGTCGGAGCGCCAGCTCGCGAAAAGACCGTCCGCGAAGCCGGTGCGTGACACCCGCTTGAGGTAGACGGCCGGGATGATCTGGTCAGTGTCCACGTTAGACCTGCGAAGGGGCACCCCGACGCCGGTGTGGGTTGTGAAGGGTTCCATGACGGTGAACTCCTCGTCGGTGGTTCGGCAGTGACGTCAGTCGAGGTCCTCTGGCGAGGACAGGGTGCCCCGCACGGCGGTCGCGGCGGCCACGAGCGGCGAGACGAGGTGGGTCCTGCCGCCCTTGCCCTGCCTTCCCTCGAAGTTGCGGTTGGAGGTCGAGGCGCTGCGCTCCCCCGGCTTCAGCTGGTCGGGGTTCATGCCGAGGCACATCGAACACCCGGCGGCCCGCCATTCGGCGCCGGCCTCCGTGAAGACCTCGTGCAGCCCCTCGGCCTCGGCGGCGTTCCGTACGCGCATCGAACCGGGCACCACGAGCATCCTCACGCCGTCGGCGACCTTGCGGCCCCGCAGCACCTCGGCAGCGGATCGCAGGTCTTCGAGACGGCCGTTGGTGCACGAGCCGAGGAAGACCGTGTCCACGGAGATCTCCCTCAGTGGCGTTCCCGGCTTCAGATCCATATAGGACAGGGCCTTCTCGGCGGCGAGGCGCTCGTGCTCGTCGGCGATCCGCTCGGGGTCGGGCACCGACTCCGACAGCGGCAGCCCCTGCCCGGGGTTGGTGCCCCAGGTGACGAACGGTGTCAGCGCCGAGGCGTCGAGGTACACCTCGGCGTCGAAGACGGCGTCGTCGTCGGTGCGCAGCTCGCGCCACTCGGCGACGGCGGCGTCCCAGTCGGCGCCCTTCGGGGCGTGCGGACGGTCCTTCAGGTAGGCGAAGGTCGTCTCGTCGGGAGCGATCATGCCTGCCCTGGCGCCCGCCTCGATGGACATGTTGCAGATGGTCATGCGCGCTTCCATCGAGAGGGCTTCGACGGCGCTGCCCCGGTATTCGAGGACGTAACCTTGGCCGCCGCCCGTGCCGATCTTCGCGATGACGGCGAGGATGATGTCCTTGGCGGTGACGCCGGGCCGCAGCGTCCCCTCGACGTTGATCGCCATGGTCTTGAAGGGCCGCAACGGCAGGGTCTGCGTGGCCAGCACGTGTTCCACCTCCGACGTGCCGATGCCGAAGGCCATCGCACCGAAGGCACCGTGGGTGGAGGTGTGGCTGTCGCCGCAGACGACGGTCATCCCCGGTTGTGTGAGGCCGAGCTGCGGGCCGATGACGTGGACGATGCCCTGCTCGACGTCGCCCATCGGATGCAGCCGGATGCCGAACTCCTCGCAGTTGCGCCGGAGCGTCTCGACCTGGGTGCGCGAAACCGGGTCGGCGATGGGGAGATCGATGCCGACAGTGGGGACGTTGTGGTCCTCGGTGGCGATCGTGAGGTCGGGCTGCCGCACCGTCCTGCCCGCGAGGCGGAGCCCGTCGAACGCCTGCGGGCTGGTGACCTCGTGGACGAGGTGAAGATCGATGTAGAGCAGGTCCGGTTCGGCACCGTCGCCTCGACGCACCGTGTGTGCGTCCCACACCTTTTCCGCCAGTGTGCGGCCCCGCCGTTCGGTCATCAGGGCTCCTCCATTGAGCGTGGGTCGGTCGGAAAGCGAGCTGACTCACTTCACCAACGATGGACTTCCCACATCGCGAGATTATAGTATCGCTTCGTGGGACAACCCGATGTTAGCAACACTGATTCCGAGCAGGTCCAGCAGAGCGGGATCGGCGTTCTGGACAAGGCCGTTTCCGTCTTGCACGCCGTGTCGGCGCAGCCGTGCGGGCTGGCGGAGTTGTGCGCGCGGACGGGCTTGCCTCGTGCGACGGCGCACCGGCTCGCTGTGGGCCTTGAGGTTCACCGTTTGGTGCGGCGCGGCCCTGACGGCCGGTGGCGGCCCGGGCCTGCGCTGGCGGAGCTGGCTGGCGGCTCGGTGGATCCGCTGCTCGATGCGGCAGGTGTTGTGCTGCCGAAGTTGCGTGATTTGACGGGCGAGAGCGTGCAGTTGTATCGCAGGGACGGCGTCGTGAGGGTGTGTGTGGCGGTGGCGGAGCCGCCGAGTGGCTTGCGGGACACGGTGCCGGTGGGTGCGAGGCTGCCGATGACGGCGGGGTCGGGGGCGAAGGTGCTGGCGGCGTGGGCGGATGCGCACACGCGCCAGGCGGTGCTGGCGGATGCGGTGTTCGGTGAGCGCACGCTGCTGGAGGTGCGGCGCCGTGGCTGGGCGCAGAGTGTCGCTGAGCGGGAACCGGGCGTGGCGAGTGTGTCGGCGCCGGTGCGTGACGCGTCGGGCAATGTGGTGGCCGCGGTCTCGGTGTCGGGTCCTGTGGACCGCATAGGCCGTCGTCCTGGCGCGAGGTGGGCGAGCGATCTTTTGAAAGCCGCGGAAGCCCTGCAAGAACGCCTCTAAAACCAAGGGCCGAAGCACCACAACGGCAAGCGACCACAAGCACAGGCGCCGCGACCCAACCCAACACGAACAACGCAACCCCAAAGCCGGCCGAGCGAAGCGAAGCCCCCAAGAGCCGAGGCGAGCGAAGCGAAGCCAATGGCCCGTCACCACACGCCCCCGAAAATCCCCACCCACCAACGAACCCGCGTACGACAACCGCGAACCCAAGTACAGGAAGTGAGGACACGCGTGCAAGAAGCGCGGACACGCGCGCAAGAAGTACCAACACCCGTACAGCAAGTGAGGACACGATCGATAGCAGCGAGCGAAGCGAAGCGGACAGCAAGGCGGCGGCCAAGCCGGGACAGCACCCACACAAGCCTGTGTGATCAAGGTGACCGGCCGGGGGTCCGGGGGCTTGCCCCCGGCTGGGGTGTGGGGGCTCGGCCCCCACAAAACACATAAGAAAGAGCCCCCTCTGCGCTTTCCGCAGAGAGGGCTCTCCCGCTCTTTCCGTACCCCCGATGGGATTCGAACCCACGCTACCGGCGTGAGAGGCCGGCGTCCTAGGCCGCTAGACGACGGGGGCTTGTCGCTGTGTGCGAGGTGAAGTCTACCAGATCGGTTTTCTTCGCTTCGCGCTGGGGTACCAGGACTCGAACCTAGACTAACTGAACCAGAATCAGTCGTGCTGCCAATTACACCATACCCCATCGCGGTTCTTCACCGGATCTCTCCGGATCGGCTCCGCTGGGAAGAAATACTAGTGCATGCCGCGGAGCGGGCTGCCACGGGGGGTCCCAACATCAACGTGGTGTGGGGACGCCGAGCCGCGCGAACTCGGAAACGAGCAGTTCAGGCAGGTCTGCGAGGGTGTTGAGGACGTGGACGCCGTCGGGTATCTCGACGTCGA
Organism: Saccharomonospora xinjiangensis XJ-54; assembly: GCF_000258175.1. Lineage (NCBI taxonomy): Bacteria > Bacillati > Actinomycetota > Actinomycetes > Pseudonocardiales > Pseudonocardiaceae > Saccharomonospora > Saccharomonospora xinjiangensis. Next base: position 1,267,414 of record NZ_JH636049.1, read on the forward strand.
GCCTGTGCCGGTCGAGCCATACGCCGCCGAGTCCCGCGTCGCGGGCGCCGATGGCGTCGGTGATCAGTTTGTCGCCGACGTGGACGGCATGTGTGGGCTCGCAGCCGATGGCGGAGCAGACTTTGTGGAACATCACAGGGTCGGGTTTGGCCACTCCCATTTCGCCTGCGATGGCGATGTGGTCGAAAAAGGTTCCGAGGCCGAGTCCGGCGAGTTTGTCTCGTTGGTGGGCGCCTGATGCGTTCGTCACAGCGGCGAGTTTCACGCCTGCGGCTTTGAGCCATTCCAGGCAGGGCAAGACGTCGTCGAACAACCGCCAGGAGTGCCGCAGGAATGCTTTGCGGCGCAGTTCGAATTCCCTGGCCTGTGCGGTGTCAACGGCGACGCCGAGTTCGGCGAGGAAGGCCCGGGTCCTGGTGGCGTGCATGTCGGCGTATGCCAGCTCGCCTGCCACGACCCGGGCGACGTGGTCGTCGGTGATGTGCTCCCACAGTGGCCACATGTCGGTCCTGCCGATCAAGAGCTCGAGCGAGCTCCTGCCTGCCGCCGTGAAGTCGATCAGCGTGTCGTCGATGTCCAGGCACACCAACCGTAGTTCGGGCGGAGTCCAGGGAGGAGCACCGTCGAGTTCGGAGGCAGTGTGCGATGCCGATGGTGAGCCAAGCAGGGAAGCCACCCCGCGAGGCTAGGGCAGATTCCGTGCCACCAACTCTGCCGAGTAGGTGATGAAGCCACCTCTGTTTCGGTCCAGGTTCTCTACGCTCAGTGGCCCGGGATGGCGCGACGCAACCGCCCGAGTGAATTCTCGCGGCCGAGTAGTTCCATGGACTCGTACAGCGGTGGTGACACCGTGCGCCCGGTCACAGCGACGCGGACGGGAGCGAACGCTTTCCTGGGTTTGAGACCCAGTCCGTCAACGAGGGCGTTCTTCAGCGCGGCCTCGATGGCGTCGGTGCGCCAGTCCTCGAGTTTCTCCAGTGCCTCAACGGAGGCACGGAGTACGGGTTCGGCGTCGGCGCCGAGATTCTTGGTGGCCGCGGCTTCCTCTGGTGCGAAGGTGTCCTCGGGGACGAAGAGGAAGCGCACGAGGTTCACGGCGTCGGACAGGACGGTGACGCGTTCCTGCACGAGTGGACCGATGGTGCGGAGCTTCTCCTTCTGCTCGTCCGTCGGCTGCTCGGGCAGTACGCCCGCCGCCACGAGGTACGGCACGGTGCGCCGGACGAATTCCTCGGTGGGCAGCGCCCGCACGTGGGTTCCGTTGATGGCTTCGGCCTTCTTGGGATCGAAGCGGGCCGGGTTGGCGCTGACCTTCGTGATCTGGAAGGCGGCGACCAGTTCCTCGACGGTGAACACATCCCTGTCGTCGGCGATCGACCAGCCGAGCAGCGCGAGGTAGTTCAGCAGGCCCTCGGGGATGAAACCCTGGTCACGGTAGTTGAACAGGTTCGACTTGGGGTCGCGTTTGGACAGTTTCTTGTTGCCCTCGCCCATGACGTAGGGCAGGTGTCCGAACTCGGGCGTGAAGTCGGTGACCCCGATGCGCCGCAGTGCGGAGTACAGGGCGATCTGCCGCGGCGTTGACGGCAGAAGGTCCTCGCCGCGCAGCACGTGGGTGATGCGCATCAGCGCGTCATCGACCGGGTTGGTCAGCGTGTAGAGGGGCTGCCCGTTGGCCCGCACGAGCACGGGGTCGGGAATGGTTCCGGCCTTGAACGTGATCTCGCCGCGCACGAGGTCGTTCCAGCCGAGGTCCTCGTCCGGCATGCGAAGGCGGAGCACGGGGGCGCGGCCCTCGTCGCGGTAGCGCTGCTTCTGTTCGCCGGTGAGGTCGCGGTCGAAGTTGTCGTAGCCGAGTTTGGGGTCCTGGCCCGCGTCGCGACGGCGCTGCTCGACTTCCTCACCTGTGGAGAACGACTCGTACAGCTCGCCCGCGTCGAGCAGTTTCCGCGCGACGTCGGCGTAGATGTCACCGCGCTGGCTCTGCCGGTAGGGGCCGTAGTCGCCGCCGACCTCGGGGCCTTCGTCCCAGTCAAGACCGAGCCAGCGCAACGCGTCGAGCAGAGCCTCGTAGGACTCTTCGCTGTCACGCGCGGCGTCGGTGTCCTCGATGCGGAACACGAGGGAGCCGCCGTGGTGGCGGGCGAAAGCCCAGTTGAACAGCGCCGTCCGGATCAGTCCCACGTGCGGGGTTCCGGTCGGCGAAGGACAGAAGCGGGCACGTACGGCCTTCGTCTCACTCATAGCCCTGTCAGAGTAACGCCCTTGACGGAGGCCGCGACGTCGTGCATGGTGAATTTATTCAACACACATTGAAATAAGGGAGCGGCGATGAGTGAGAGGACGACGTGTGCCGTCATCGGCGGCGGCCCCGCCGGAATGGTCCTCGGCCTTCTCCTGGCCAGGGCGGGTGTCGAGGTCACCGTGCTGGAGAAGCACAAAGACTTCCTGCGCGACTTCCGTGGCGACACCGTGCATCCGTCAACGTTGCGGCTGCTCGACGACCTCGGCCTCGGCACCAGGTTCGCCGAGCTTCCCCAGACGAAGATCACCGAGATCGCCTTCCCCGACGAGCAAGGACGGCAGACCGTCGTCGGGAACCTCGACCACCTGCGCCGATTCGGCCACCCGTACCCGTACATCGCCATCACTCCGCAATGGGACTTCCTGACGCTGCTCGCCGACGCAGCCTCAGAGGAGCCGACGTTCTCACTGCGCATGCGCTCGCAGGTCACCGAACTCATCAGGGAGCGGGGCCGAGTGAACGGTGTGCGCTACCGCACCGAGGACGGGACGACGCACACCCTGCTCGCCGACCTCACGGTGGCCTGCGACGGCCGCTGGTCACTGGCACGCGAGCAGGCGGGCCTGCGGCCCAAGGAATCGTCCGTGCCGATCGACGTGTGGTGGTTCCGGCTGGAACGCGAACCCGGCGAGGGGCCTGACCAGCTCAGGCCGTACCTGCGCGGCTCGAAGATGTGCATCACCGTTCCGCGCCACGGCTACTACCAGATGGCCTACATCGCGCGGAAGGGCCTCGACGCGGAGTTACGCGCACGCGGTATCGACGCCTTCCGGCGCGACATCGCCGAGTTGGTTCCGGAGCTTGCCGATCGGGTCGGCGAACTGACTACGATGGAGCAGATCAAACACCTCGACGTCCGGCTGAACCGGCTCGACCGGTGGCACAGGGACGGCCTGCTGTGTCTCGGCGACGCGGCCCACGCGATGTCGCCGATCGGCGGTGTGGGCATCAATCTCGCAGTGCAGGACGCGGTCGCCGCCGCACGCCTGCTGGCACGTCCGCTGCGCAGGGGCAAGGTGGACGAGCGGACACTCGCGGCGGTTCAGCGAAGGCGCACCATGCCGACGATCGTCGTGCAGGGGCTGCAACGACTGCTGCACCGTGTCATTGTCGCCCCCGTCATGGAGGGCAGGCGCTCCGGACCACCGAAGCCGTTGACGAAGACCCTGCGAACGGCCCCGTGGCTTTCGGCCGTGCCCGCCTTCCTCATCGGAGTCGGGCCACGGCCCGAGCGTGCGCCGACGTTCGCGCGGCGACGATGAGTCAGGTGGACTGCACCGGGTTGCTCAGGGTTCCGATGCCTTCGATGGTGATCGACACTGTCTGGCCGTCCTCGATGCGGCCGACGCCCTCCGGTGTGCCGGTGAGGATCATGTCGCCCGGCAGCAACGTCATCACCGACGACACGAACGCCACGATATCCGCCACCTTGTGCACCATCGCCGACGTGCGCGCGTCCTGCTTCACGGTGCCGTCGATCTCGGAGGTGATCCGCAGATCCGACGGGTCGATCGCCGTCTCGATCCACGGCCCGACGGGACAGAACGTGTCGAAGCCCTTGGCCCTTCCCCACTGGCCGTCGGACGCCTGGAGGTCGCGCGCACTCACGTCGTTGGCGACGGTGTAGCCGAGGATGGCCGCAGGAGCCTGCTCGGCCGTGATGTTCTTGACCGGCCTGCCGATGACCACGGCAAGCTCTCCCTCGAAATCGACCCGCGACGAGGCGGGCGGCAGCTTGATGGCCGCGTTGGGGCCGATGACGCTTGTCGAGGGCTTCAAGAAGATCATGGGATCGGCCGGAACCTCGTTGCCGAACTCCTCGGCGTGCTTGGCGTAGTTGCGGCCCACCGCGATGACCTTGGTCGGCAGGATGGGAGCCAGCAACCGCACATCCGCGAGCGGCCATCGCCTTCCGGTGAAGTTCGGCTGCCCGAACGGATGTTCAGCGATCTCGAGGACCTGAGCCGAGGCGTCGTCACCACCGTCGGACTCGATGGAAGCGAACGCGACGCCATCAGGATGAGCGATCCGAGCCAAACGCACGGCACCATCCTAACGCGAGCCACCCCTCCGCCATGTCCACAGCCCGGAATCACCGTGTCCGCACCTCTCGTACGCATGCTTGCACTTCCCGTACGCGTGTCGGCACCTCACGCACGGGTGTCGGCACTTCCCGCACTCCCGCATGTGTGTTTGCACTTCCCGCACGTGTGCTTGCGCCCTGCGACGCACACTCGCGTGCATGAGGTGCAAACTCGCGTGCGTGAGGTGCGGACACGATTCCGGGTGTCGGCACCTCACGGACGCATTTCCCCGGCGGCACCGGACACCGCCAGCGCCTTGTGCACCAGCGCGTCGCACAGAGCGAGCCAGCTCGCCTCGACGATGTTCGCGTGCACGCCGACGGTCGTCCACGTTCGGTCGCCGTCGCTCGATTCCACCAGCACGCGGGTCACGGCGTCCGTTCCGGTCTTGCCGACGAGGATGCGCACCTTGTAGTCGGACAACTCCACGCTGTCCAACCAGGACAGGTGCCCCCGCAATGCCTTGCGCAACGCGGCGTCGAGCGCGTGCACCGGCCCATTGCCCTCCGCTGTCGCGATGACCCGCTCACCACCGACGTGGATCTTGACCGTGGCCTCCGCGCCCACGTCACCGCCGACGTGGTGGTCGAGCACGACACGGTAGGACTCCAGCCGGAACGGCGGCTGCGCCGGCGCGCCCTCGGCTTCCTCCCTCAGCAACAACTCCAGTGAGGCGTCGGCCGCCTCGAAGGACCAGCCCTCGGCCTCCAGCGCCTTGACCTTCTTCAACGCGCCCGCGAGTGCCTCCGGCTTCTCCGCCAGGTCCACACCGAGTTGCCGCCCCTTGAGTTCGAGACTCGCCCTTCCCGCCATTTCCGTCACGAGCACACGCATGTCGTTGCCCACATCGGCCGGGTCGATGTGGTTGTAGAGCAACGGATCGACCTTGATGGCGCTCGCGTGCAATCCCGCCTTGTGCGCGAACGCCGACGAGCCCACGTACGCCTGATGCTCCTCGGGAGCGAGGTTGGCCAGTTCAGCCAGCGCGTGCGCCGTTCGCGTCAGCTCCGGCATCCGGGACGGAGGCAGCACCGGCATGCCCAGCTTCGTCACGAGATTGCCCACCACGGCGAACAGGTCCGCGTTACCCGCACGCTCTCCGTAGCCGTTGGCGGTGCACTGCACGTGGGTGGCCCCCGCCTGCACCGCGGCGATGGTGTTGGCCACGGCGCACGCCGTGTCGTCCTGGCAGTGGATGCCCAGCCGCAAGCCCGTGCGGTCGGCGACCTCACTCACCGTCTCGGCGATTCCCAGCGGGAGTTGCCCGCCGTTGGTGTCGCACAGCACCACGACGTCCGCGCCTGCCTGGCCCGCGGCGTCGAGCACCCGCAGCGCTGTGTCGGCGTCGTGCGCGTAGCCGTCGAAGAAGTGTTCGGCGTCCACGAAGACCCGCCGCCCCTCACCGACAAGGAACGACACGGTGTCACGCACCATCGCGCACGCCTCTTCGACGTCCACCCGCAACGCCCGCTCGATGTGGCGGACGTCCGACTTGGCCACGAGCGTCACGACGGGCGCCTGAGAGTCGAGCAGCGCACGCACCTGAGGATCGTCGGCCACGGCGACCCCCGCTTTCCGGGTGGAACCGAACGCGACGAGTACCGCGTGCCGCAACGGGAGTTCCCCCGCTGCCGCCCTCGCGAAGAACTCCGTGTCCTTCGGCAGCGCTCCCGGCCAACCTCCCTCGATGAACCCGACGCCGAGGTCATCGAGCAATCTCGCCACAGCCAGCTTGTCCGCGATGGAATAGGAAATGCCCTCGCGCTGGGCTCCGTCGCGCAATGTCGTGTCGTACAGGTGGAACTGGTCTGAGAGCGGGGTGCCTTGTGGCTCCGTGCGGCTCACGGGATCTCCTTGGGACGATGAGCGGCCAACAAAAAAGACCCCCCGCCAAGGATGCGAGAGGTCCGCGCGCCGGATGCTGAGAATTCAGCGTTACCCGGCGCGCCTGCCGATAATGATCACGTGTGAGGTGGTCATGCCGCCCATACTGCCACAGACCCGGGCGGGCACGATGGTGAGTCCGGACTGTGGACGCACGCGCGCCCGCCCTTCACCGGTCGTCGCTGCGCCGTTCGGCTCCTGTCTCCCCGGCGTAACCGAGGTCGTCACCCTCGATCCGGCCGACGAACGTGCCACTGTGCCCGGGGCCGGTGGTCGAGCGATCGTCGCCCCTGTCACCACTCCTGCCGCCCGTCGGCCGCGCCCGCGACGTGGCGGGGTCGTCGGCGGTGTCGGCCTCGGACGCACTGGAGGACGCCGGTTGCCGACGTCCCAGCAGGTTCTTGAACCAGGTGAGCATGGACGCCGGATACCCGGGCGCCCGGCACGGAAACGGCGGCCTCAGCTCGCCTTGCGGGCATTGGAGGAGACGAGCGCGGCGAGGCGGTCTCCGATGGCCTGGGTGCTGCCGGGTGAGTTCTGGTCGCGGGTCGCGAGGTCGAACGCCACGGACGCCTCGATACGGCGGGCGGACTCCCGTTCACCGAGGTGGTCGAGCAGCAACGCCACGGACAGCACCGCCGCGGTGGGGTCGGCGAGGTTCTGACCCGCGATGTCGGGCGCGCTGCCGTGAACGGGTTCGAACATGCTGGGGTTGCGGCGCGTGATGTCGAGGTTGCCGCTCGCCGCGAGCCCGATTCCGCCCGTGACCGCCGCGACGAGGTCGGTGATGATGTCGCCGAACAGGTTGTCGGTGACGATCACGTCGAACCGGCCGGGGTCCGTGACGAGGTGGATCGTGGCGGCGTCCACGTGCGAGTACGCCACGGTGACGTCGGGGTGCGCGAGCGACTCCTCCTCCACGATCCGGGACCACAGCGAACCGGCGTGTTCGAGGACGTTGGTCTTGTGGACGAGCGTGAGGTGCTTGCGTGGACGCTGCTCGGCGCGGGCGAAAGCGTCGGCCACCACCCTGCGGATGCCGAAGGCCGTGTTGACGCTGACCTCGGTGGCGATCTCCTGCTCGGTGTCCTTGCGGAGCAGCCCGCCGTTGCCCGCGTAAGGCCCCTCTGTGCCTTCCCGCACCACGAGCAGGTCGATCTCGCCGGAATCGGCGAGCGGGCCCCGCACACCCGGGTAGAGCCGTCCCGGCCTGAGGTTGACGTGGTGGTCGAGTTCGAACCGAAGGCGCAGCAGGAGTCCGCGTTCGAGGATGCCGCTCGGCACGCTCGGGTCGCCGACGGCGCCGAGCAGAATGGCGTCGTGCTGGCGCAGCTCGCTCAACACCGACTCGGGAAGCAGCTCGCCCGTGGCGTGCCAGCGGGACGCTCCGAGGTCGTACTTGGTGATCTCGGCACTCGGGACGACCTCGGCGAGTACCTTCAGCGCCTCGGTCACGACCTCAGGGCCGATCCCGTCGCCGGGGATCACAGCAAGCCGCATCCACACACCTCCGTCAGTCAGGCACCCGGCGCCCCGGAAGCCCATCCGCGATCGAACTCCAGCGACGGCAGGTTACCGTTGGTCGCCGATCGGTCGAAGCACGACCACCCATCCGCCGCAGCCGAGCAGATACTCGTCACTCAATCGTGTCATATGGATCGGCCAAAAGGGCATCCGAACGCGGTGCGGTTGGCCACGCCCGCACCGCGCCGCGCCAAGTCGATCCACAGTAGAAGGCCGCTACCGAGCGGGCTCGACCAACCGCAGCACCGCAGGCGCGCGCTGACCCTGCGGCTCCAACCGGACGTCGCGGCTCCATTTCGCCCTCCCGCCCGTGGCCAGCAGGTCGGGAAGCACCGTGACGGCGCGCGTTACCTCGCCGTCCAGGACGAAAACGAGAAGGTTCCCCGCGTCGTAGTAGTACTCCTCGCTCAGCACCGCGCTGCCGACCTCACGCTCGACCCGCTCCGCGGAGGTTCCCTCGCCGAACACGTACACGGTGTCCCACTCGCCGCCCTCCACCTCAGCCAGCGCAGCCGAGCCCCGTGCCGCACTCAGCTCCCTCAGCCTGTCCTGCAACCGCTCGTCGTGCTCCACTCGCACTCCTCCCCAGCCACACCCGGCGCACACCGCCAGGACGAGAACGAACAACACCGCCAGTTTGCGCATCGTGCTCAGCTACCCCAGTCGTAATCGCCACTTCCGTCGCCGGAGCCCCCGCTGGTGTGCGAACTGCCTCGCTCACCGCCCTCCTTCTCCGGAGCCGGATCGTCGGCGTGGCCTGTCTGTCCACCGGCGACGTCGTTGCTGTAGGCGAGTTCGCCGTTCTTGTCGATCACCACCGTGCGGCCGTCCTCCACCGCCTTCTCCACGAGGTTCGCCAGCTCCTCGGGGCTCGCGTCGGGGTTCGCCGCGGCGATCTTGCGCCCGACCTCGTTGTTGTAGAGGTCCATGGCCTCCCTGTCGGCGGGGTTGCCCGGAAGCCGCTCGTGGGCCGTTCCGTACTTCTGCGCCCACTCCTCGCCGAACTTCTGCGTCATGAGCGCGTTCCAGTACGCGTGCCGGAAGGCGTCCCTGTGGCTGTCGTTGCCATCCTGTCCGGGGAAGCGGTCGTCCGCCGTCCCGAACGCCTTGTTGCGGATGTCGTACATGTCTTTGATCCCGAGCAGACCGAGATCGTCGAGCAGGTCGGCCTCGGACTTCGTGACCGTTTGGCCGAAGAAGTTCACTGTCCCGTCAGGGTCGGGGCTCACCTGGTAGTTCTTGAGGATCTGATCGAGCCGGACGCGCTCCTCCCCCGCTGCGGCAGCCTCGGCGAGCGTGGTGGCACCGGCGTCACTGATCTTGTTCGCGAGCACCCTGTCCAGCATGGCGGCGAGGTCGGTGTCCACAGCGGCGGCCTTGTCGAGAATGGCCTTCACCCGCTCGGCGACCGCGGACCTGGCCAGCTCCGCCGGCAGCGTCGTGACGCCCTCCGGCGCGACGACGGTGCCGTTGTCGATCCGGAGACCGTGGCTCGACGCCAGGCTCTTCGCCTCGTCGATCTCCCGCCGGAGCCCGCGGACCGCGTCCTCGACGGTATCGACCGTGGTCGCCATCGAGGCCACCTCGGCCGCGAGGGTCTCCAGATCCTGCCGGTGCTTGGCCAGGTCCCGCCGCGCGGACTCCGCGCTGGGGCCGCTCCATTCCTTGGGAGAGACGGACTCGGTGAGTTCGTCCTCGAGCGCGACGATCGCGTTGCGGGCCTTCACGAGAGCGTCACCGACCGCGGCGACACCGTCGGCGTTCCACTGCTCGGCGTCGTTCCAGGAGACCATCAGTTGCCTCCACCGACCGTGTCACCGGCGTCCCGGTCATTGGTGTCGTAGGCGTCGGCGGCGGACGTCAGCTTCTTCGCATAGCCGTCCATCGCCTTCGCCCAGCCCGAGGTCTCGTCGCCCCACTGCTCCGCCACCTTGGTGGCGCTGCCCGATGCGCGGGTCCCAGGCAGCGCCTTCGCCAGATCCCCCACCACGGAGAGATCCACAGAGCGGAGCTGGTCGGCGGCGTCCTCCGCCGCGCCCGCGGCTTCCCGCAAGGACGCGGTGACCACCTCGAATCCCATGTGCCGACCCCCAGCGTCTCGTCGGAATCCGTGGACGCGGTCGGTCCGGTCCCGCGCCCACGCGGACAGTACTAGGACGTGTGACCTGCGCAACTGGTTCCGCAGAGGGGCGGAAGGGGTCGGGGTGTCAGTCGAAGTTCAACGCCCGGATCAGCCTGGCGTCAACGGTGGCACCGATCGGCTCCAGCATGTGGCTGTCAACGGCGCGGTCAACCCGGAGCAGCATGACAGCATCGGATCGGTCGGTGGTCTGGCTGATCTGCGCGGCCTCGATGTTGATGCCGGCCTCGCCGAGCAGCGTGCCCACCCTGCCCATGATCCCTGGCCGGTCGGGGTATTCCAGCAGCAGCATGTGCCCCTCGGCGCGAATGTCGAAGTGCCTGCCGTTGACCTCGATGAGCTTCGGGACGTCGTCCTTGCCCGTCACCGCACCGGACACGGAGTGCGCACTGCCGTCGGTGTGCACGACGCGAACGGTGACCTGGCTGCGGTAGTTCTGGCTCTCCGGTTCGGTGGACACGCTCACCTGCACGCCGAGTTCCTCGGCGAGACGCGGCGCGTTCACGAACGTCACCTGGTCCTCCACGACGCCGGAGAACACTCCGCGCAGCGCCGCGAGCTGAAGCACGCTCACGTCCTCGCTGGCGAGTTCACCGGCCGCCGTCACGGACACCGAGGCGGGGGCCTTCGTGCTGAACGCCGAGAGCACGGTGCCGAGTTTCTGGGTCAGCGACAGGTACGGCCGGACCTCCTCGCCCACCGTTCCGCTCGCCACGTTGACGGCATCCGGCACGAAGTCGCCGCGCAGCGCCAGCAAAACCGAACGCGCCACGTCGGTACCCGCGCGGTCCTGCGCCTCCCGTGTGGACGCACCGAGGTGGGGGGTCACGACGACGTTCGGCAGCTCGAACAGCGGGCTCGACGTGGTGGGTTCCTCGGCGAACACGTCGATGCCCGCGCCACCGACCCGGCCCTCGCGCAGGGCCTCAGCGAGCGCGCTCTCGTCGATGAGCCCGCCGCGGGCGGCGTTGACGATCAGCACACCGGGCTTGGCCTTCGCGAGCGCGGTAGCGCCGATGAGGCCCTTGGTCTCCGGGGTCCTGGGAAGGTGGATGGAGATGATGTCGGCACGCTCGAGCAATTCGTCGAGGGATACCAGTTCGACCCCGAGCTGTGCCGCCCTCGCGGCCGAGACATAGGGGTCGTAGGCGAGAAGCTTCGTGTCGAACGCGGCGAGCCGGGCCGCCACGAGCTGTCCGATCTTGCCGAACCCCACGACGCCGACGGTCTTGCCGGAGACCTCCACGCCCGAGTAGGCGCTGCGCTTCCACTCGCCGCCCCGCAGGCTCTGGTCAGCGGCCGGAACCCGGCGGGCCACGGCCAGCAGCAACGCGACCGCGTGCTCGGCCGCCGACACGATGTTCGACGTCGGCGCGTTCACCACGAGCACACCGCGCTCGGTGGCCGTGGGTACATCGACGTTGTCGAGACCGACGCCTGCCCTCGCCACGACCTTCAGCTTCGGGGCGGCGCCGAGGACCTCCTTGTCCACCTTGGTGGCGGATCGCACCAGAAGCGCGTCGGCGTCCCTCACCGCCTGCAACAGCGCCGGGCGGTCGGTGCCGTCCACGTGGCGGACCTCGACCTCGTCACCGAACACCGCGACGGTGGAAGGGGCGAGTTTCTCGGCGAGGAGAACGACGGGCTGGCTGGAATTGGTCACGATGCGCCTTTCGTCTCAAAGGTGTGGGGCCGTTCGCAGACGCTCACTGACAGGGCCACGACACTGTGTCCTCGACGCCCGAAGTGTAGTCCCGCAACGCCTCCCGAGAAGCACGATGCGGTAGCCGACACGAATCGCCCCGGCATCGCGTGTGTCCGCGGTTCAGGCACCTGTGCCGACGTCGCCCGACGCGAACATGCGTGCACAGACCGCGGACACGGTGCGGGGTGTCAGTGCGGACGGTCGAACTCGCCTGCTCGTGCGCCGAGGAGGAAGGCGTCCCATTCGGACGGCGTGAAAACGAGAACGGTGCCGTCCGGATCGGCCGCTTCGCGCAGCACCACGTACGTCGCCGCGTCGCGGTGAGCGACGAATGCGTACTCCACGGTGCCGCTCGCTCCTTCAGGGTCGTCGCCGAGGCGCCGCCACAGCGCGGTGGAGAGGTCCAGTTCGTCGCGAACGTGGAACTTGTCATCGACAACGGAAGAATCGTTCTTCATGGGGGGCCAGAGTAGGACATCGGCCACCCCTCGGACAGCCGAAACGGTGCCGGGACCTGCGGACCCGGCACCGGTGGCGATCAGGCGGTTTCGGTGATCGGCCGGTCCACCCACGACATCAAACCGCGCAGCTTGCGCCCGGTTTCCTCGATCGGGTGTTCCTCACCGGCCTTCTGCAACGCGGCGAAGTTGGCCCTGCCCCGCTCGTCCTCGGCGACCCATTCCCTGGCGAACGTGCCGTCCTGGATTTCACGAAGAATTGCCTTCATGTTCTCCTTGACCTCGGGCGTGATCACCCGGGGGCCCCGGGTCAGATCGCCGTACTCGGCCGTGTCCGAGATCGAGTACCGCATCCGCGCGATACCACCCTCGTACATGAGGTCCACGATCAGCTTGAGCTCGTGCAGCACCTCGAAGTAGGCGATCTCCGGCGCGTAGCCCGCCTCGGTGAGCACCTCGAAACCGGTCTGCACGAGAGCCGACGCGCCACCGCACAGCACGGCCTGCTCGCCGAAGAGATCGGTCTCGGTCTCCTCGGTGAACGTCGTCTTGATGACACCGGCCCTCGCACCGCCGATGGCCGCAGCGTAGGACAGCGCGAGCGCCTGCGCGTTGCCGCTCGCGTCCTGCTCGACCGCGATGAGGCACGGCACGCCCTTGCCGTCAACGAACTGCCTGCGCACCAGGTGACCCGGTCCCTTCGGCGCCACCATCGCGACATCCACATTGGACGGCGGCTTGACGAGACCGTAACGGATGTTGAAGCCATGGCCGAAGAACAGCGCGTCGCCGTCCTTCAGGTTCGGCGCGATGTCCTGCTCGTAGATCGCGCGCTGCTTCGTGTCCGGCGTGAGGATCATGATCAGGTCGGCTTCGGCGGCGGCCTCGGCCGTCGTGACGACCCTCAGGCCCTCGTCCTCGGCCTTGGCCCACGACTTCGACCCCTCGGCAAGCCCGATGCGGACGTCAACGCCGGAGTCGCGCAGGCTCAGCGCGTGCGCGTGGCCCTGGCTGCCGTAGCCGATCACAGCGACCTTGCGCCCCTGGATGATGCCGAGGTCGGCGTCGGCGTCGTAGAAGATTTCGACTGACATGAGGGGTGGTACTTCCTTTCGATTCGATAGGGCGGTCGGGGGCGTCAGCGGGTCGCCGTCGCCGTGATCGAGCGGGCACCCCTGCCCACGGCGACCATGCCCGACTGCACCAGCTCACGCACGCCGTAGGGCTCCAGCATGCGCAGCAGCGCGTTGATCTTGTCGTGGGTGCCGGTCGCCTCGATCGTCAATGCCTCCGGCGACACATCGACGACCTTGGCGCGGAACAGTTGCACGGTCTCCAGCACCTGACTGCGCACCGTGGCATCGGCCCTGACCTTCACGAGCAGCAGTTCGCGCTGCACCGAGTGGGCGGGGTCGAGTTCCACGATCTTGATGACGTTGACGAGCTTGTTGAGCTGCTTGGTCACCTGTTCGAGTGGCTGTTCCTCGACGGCGACCACGATCGTCATCCGGGACACCTCGGGGTTCTCCGTGGGCCCGACTGCGAGAGATTCGATGTTGAAACCGCGGCGGGAGAAGAGTCCGGACACCCTGGCGAGCGCGCCGGGCACGTTCTCGACGAGAACGCTCAGTGTGTGGTTGCTCATGAGCGTTTCCGCTCCTTTCGCTGCTCGGTCCGCGGCAAGCTCACTGCGACACCTCGTCCTCGTCGAACAGCGGCCGGATTCCCCGCGCCGCCATGATCTCGTCGTTGCTCGTACCGGCCGCGACCATCGGCCAGACCTGCGCGTCCTTGCCGACCACGAAGTCGATCACGACGGGCCGGTCGTTGATCTCCATGGCTCTCCGGATGGTGTCGTCAACACCGTCCTTCGTCTCGCAGCGCAGTCCCGCGCAGCCGAGCGCCTCGGCGAGCAACGCGAAGTCGGGGATACGGTGTTTGTGCGTTCCGAGATCGGTGTTGGAGTACCGCTCGGAGTAGAAGAGGTTCTGCCACTGCCGCACCATGCCGAGGTTGCCGTTGTTGATGACGGCGACCTTGATGGGGGCGCCCTCGATGGCACACGTGGCGAGTTCCTGGTTGGTCATCTGGAAGCAGCCGTCGCCGTCGATGGCCCACACCTGCTTGTCCGGCCGCCCGAAGCTGGCGCCCATGGCGGCGGGGACGGCGAAACCCATCGTGCCGAGCCCGCCCGAGTTGATCCACGTCCTCGGCTGCTCGTAGGAGATGAACTGCGCCGCCCACATCTGGTGCTGGCCGACCCCTGCCACGTAGACGGCGTCGGGTCCGACAAGTTCGCCGATGCGCTCGATGACGTACTGCGGGGCCAGCGTCCCGTCGGAGGGCCACTCGTATCCCGAGGGGAACGTGTCGCGCCACGAGTCGAGCTGCAACCACCAGGCGGACAGATCCGCCAGACCGTCGTTCGCCGTCTCCGCCTTCACCGCGGCGATCAGCTCGGTGATGATCTCGGCGCAGTCACCGACGATGGGGACGTCGGCCTTGCGATTCTTGGAGATCTCGGCGGGGTCGATGTCGGCGTGCACGACGGTGGCGTCGGGAGCGAACGACTCCAGCCTGCCCGTCACCCTGTCGTCGAACCGAGCGCCGAGCGCCACGAGCAGGTCGGCGCGCTGCATGGCCGCGACCGCGGCCACCGAGCCGTGCATGCCGGGCATACCGAGGTGCTGGCGGTGCGAGTCGGGGAACGCTCCCCTGGCCATGAGGGTCGTCGCCACGGGAATGCCGGTGAGCTCCGCCAGTTCGCGCAACTGCTCGGAAGCCCCGGCCTTCAGCACGCCACCCCCGACGTACAGCACGGGCCGCTTCGCCCTCGCGATGAGCCGTGCGGCCTCCCTGACCTGCTTGCCGTGAGGCCGCAGCGTGGGCCGGTAGCCGGGGAGACGCATCTCGGGCGGCCACGCGAACGACGTCGTCTCCTGCAGCACGTCCTTGGGGATGTCCACCAGCACGGGACCGGGACGCCCCGTGCTCGCGAGGTGGAACGCCTCGGCGATCACCCTCGGGATGTCGGACGGCTCCGTGACGAGGAAGTTGTGTTTGGTGATCGGCATCGTGATGCCGCAGATGTCGGCTTCCTGGAAGGCGTCGGTGCCGATGAGCGCCCGGGTCTGCTGACCGGTGATCGCGACAACGGGAACGGAATCCATGTGCGCGTCGGCCAGCGGCGTCACCAGGTTGGTCGCGCCGGGGCCTGACGTGGCCATGCACACGCCCACCTTGCCCGTCGCCTGCGCGTAACCGGTTGCCGCGTGCCCCGCGCCCTGCTCGTGGCGCACGAGGACGTGGCGCACCTTGGTGGAATCGAGGAGCGGATCGTAGGCGGGAAGAATCGTGCCACCGGGAATACCGAAGACCACCTCGACGCCGACCGCTTCGAGGGACCGCACGAGCGACTGCGCGCCAGTCACTCGAACGGGCGTTCCTGCGGGCGGGGTCGGCTTGGGACGGGGTGCGGAGTGGCCGGGCGACGCCGGGTTCGGTGTCGGCCCGGCGGTCGCGTCCGATCGCGAGGTGGCGCTAGTCATCGGTTCTCGCCTCGTGGGGTTGTCCGGTGTTTCGGTCGGGCTTCGGTCGGGGTTGTCGGTCCGCTCGCCGGCAGAGATCCGCCACGTCGTCCGCGCAATAAAAAACCCCCGCCGACCAGTGAGTGGTCGCACGAGGGTCGCGCGTCGGACGCAGAGAGGATCCCTACGCGCCGACGCGCGAGGGAATTACGAGAACAAGCTGCGGTGTCACGGCGACGACGTTAATCGGCCACGGTCAGCAGTGTCAACTCTGCGGGATGGTGATCCCGGATACTGGACCCTCCGATCGTCGGACGCCCCCGGGTGGCACCGCATCCGACCTGCGGTGCACCATCGTGGAGTGGCGGATCGAGAGCAGGACACGACCATGACGGTGACCCGCAAGCGCGACACCGACGACGCAGGCACGGCGGAGGGCACCCAGGGGAAGGGCAGCAGGGCCGTGTTCCGCGTCCCCGGAACCGCGCTGATCGGTGTGCTGATGCTGTTCATGTGCACGTTCCCGTTCGCGGCGACACTGCCGTACCTGCTGGTGCTCCTCGTCGTTCCCATCGCCGTCGCGGTGTGGATCGTGCGGACCCGCACCGTGGCGACGCGCGACGGCCTCACCGTGCGCACCATGCTGGGTACAAGGGAACTGCCGTGGGACGCGATCAAGGGCTTCAGCATCTCCCCGAAGGCCACCGTCGCCGCCGTGCTCACCGACGACACCGCCGTGCCGCTGCCCTCCGTGCGCACCCGGCACCTGCCCGTGCTGTCCCTGGTGAGTGAGGGAAGGGTGCCCGATCCTTCCGGGCTGCTCGCCGAACCGGCCGAAGGACCCCCCGGCTCCGATGGCGAGAGCGACGAGTCCGAGGCGAAGAACCCGGCGGCCGACGAGGCGGCGGGCAGTGCGGAGAACTCCGAGGCACGGTCGAAGGACGCGGGCGGCCGGTAGCGGTCGCCGACCGGCCGCCCCGATCAACGCGTCCGGGCGTACAGTTTTTTCCATGCCCGCTCTGCGTTCCCGAACCACGACCCACGGCCGTAACGCCGCGGGAGCTCGCTCCCTGTGGCGCGCGACCGGCATGACCGACTCCGACTTCGGCAAGCCGATCGTCGCGATCGCCAACTCCTACACCCAGTTCGTGCCGGGACACGTACACCTCAAGGATCTCGGCGAGGTCGTCGCCGAGGCCGTGCGCGAGGCAGGTGGCGTGCCCCGCGAGTTCCACACCATCGCGGTGGACGACGGCATCGCCATGGGCCACAGCGGCATGCTGTACTCGCTGCCCTCACGCGAGATCATCGCCGACTCCGTCGAGTACATGGTCAACGCACACCAGGCCGACGCGCTGGTGTGCATCTCCAACTGCGACAAGATCACGCCAGGCATGCTCAACGCCGCCATGCGACTGAATATCCCCACGGTGTTCGTCTCCGGCGGGCCCATGGAGGCAGGCAAGGCGGTCGTCGTCGATGGCGTGGCGCACGCGCCGACCGATCTCATCACCGCCATCGCAGCATCGGCCAATTCGGCGGTTGACGAGGCCGGTCTCTCCGTCGTGGAGCAGTCCGCGTGCCCGACGTGCGGATCGTGCTCGGGCATGTTCACGGCCAACTCCATGAACTGCCTCACCGAGGCTCTCGGGCTCTCACTTCCCGGCAACGGGTCCACACTGGCCACCCACACGGCCCGCAGGCAGCTGTTCACCGAGGCAGGCAGGACTGTCGTGGAGTTGGCCCTGCGCTGGTACGGCGAGGACGACGAGTCGGCGCTGCCCCGCTCCATCGCCACCAAGGAGGCGTTCGAGAACGCCATGGCACTCGACATGGCTATGGGCGGGTCCACCAACACCGTGCTGCACATCCTCGCCGCCGCGAGGGAAGGCGAGATCGACTTCACGCTCGACGACATCGACCGCATCGGCCGTGAGGTTCCTTGTCTGTCCAAAGTGTCGCCGAACTCCGACTATCACATGGAGGACGTGCACAGGGCTGGCGGCATTCCCGCCATCCTCGGCGAGTTGCACCGGGGCGGATTCCTCAACACCGGCGTCCACGCCGTGCACGCCGCCACCCTTGAGGAATGGCTGTCCGCATGGGACATCCGGGGTGGCTCTCCCTCGGAACGCGCGCTCGAACTCTTCCACGCCGCTCCTGGCGGCGTGCGCACCACGGAGGCGTTCTCGACGTCCAACCGGTGGTCGTCGCTCGACACCGACGCCGAGGGTGGCTGCATCCGCGACGTCGAACACGCCTACACCGCCAGTGGCGGGCTCACCGTGCTGCGCGGCAACCTCGCCGAGAACGGCGCCGTGATCAAGTCGGCAGGCATCGACGAGGACCTGTGGCGTTTCCGTGGCCCGGCGCGTGTTGTGGAGAGCCAGGAGGAGGCTGTCTCGGCGATCCTGAACAAGGAGGTCCAGCCGGGCGAGGTGATCGTGGTCCGCTACGAGGGTCCCGCCGGCGGGCCCGGGATGCAGGAAATGCTGCACCCGACGGCATTCCTCAAGGGCGCGGGCCTCGGCAAGGTGTGCGCGCTGATCACCGACGGCCGTTTCTCGGGAGGCTCGTCGGGAATCTCGGTGGGCCACATCTCGCCGGAGGCCGCCGCAGGCGGAACCATCGGCCTCGTCGAGAACGGCGACGAGATTCTCATCGACGTGCACGAGCGCACACTCGAACTCCTCGTGGACGCCGGGGTGCTCGCCGAGCGCAGGGCCAAGATGGAGGCATCGGAGCGGCCGTGGCAGCCGGTGAACCGGCAGCGGCCGGTCACCGCCGCGTTGCGCGCGTACGCGCGGATGGCCACCTCGGCCGACACCGGCGCCGTTCGCGATCCCGAGAAGTGACCGCGACGGTGGGGCGGTAGCGCGGAAGACCCGCCGCGCCCGCCCCATCGTGCTTCACCGGAACAGCATGATCACGGCAACGGACAGCCCGGCAGCCAGTACCAGCGAGACGAGACCGAGCGGCCACGGCTTCCGCCGCCACGGCGTGTTCTTGTCGATCGACGCGCGTCCCGCGCCCGTGAACAGCAACGCGAAGGCGACGAGTGCGATGAGCAGGTCGAACTCGAAACCGCCGTTCGAGGCGAAGAACCCGGCAGCCAGCTTGCTGTAGACCGCATTGGCCAGCACGCCGAGCACGGCGGCGGCACCCAGCGGCGTGAAAAGGCCGAGCACGAGCAGTGTGCCGCCGCCCACCTCGGCCAGTGCGGTCACCCACGCCAGCAACGTCGTCTGGCTGGTGAACCCCATCGCCGTGAGCGCCTT
The DNA here is from genome assembly GCF_000258175.1 of Saccharomonospora xinjiangensis XJ-54. Taxonomy (NCBI): domain Bacteria; kingdom Bacillati; phylum Actinomycetota; class Actinomycetes; order Pseudonocardiales; family Pseudonocardiaceae; genus Saccharomonospora; species Saccharomonospora xinjiangensis. Next base: position 1,286,319 of record NZ_JH636049.1, read on the forward strand.
CGCGAAGCCGTCGATGCCAGGGCCGCCCAGCAGTCCGAATTTCTGGAGACCGTGGGCGATCACGAGGCCGCCGACAGCGAGCCGGATGACGAGCAGCCCGAAGTCGATGCCCGCGTGCAGCCGGTCGGCAGGACGGTCGGCAGGGTCGTCAGCGCTGTCGTCGAAGGAGACACCGTCGTCGGGGTCCGGCGTCGAGAAGCCGCTGCTGTCGAAGGTATCGGTGCGAAATGCCGTGGTCGGGGCGTCGGATCCGTCGTTTTCGTGAACCGTCATGCGCGCGCAGCGTAGAGTAAGGCCGCCTCGCCCGTCACCGAGGGTCAGCGCGTCACATTCTTTGCCGGAAACCACCACGCGGTCCACGGCGTCACACCGCCGTCTCTGACCGGACAGGGAGCGACAGCGTGGCTGGCACGGTGACCCGGACCGACCGCACCGCCCTCCTGGAGGCTGCGGGGTTCACAATCCTCGGCGAGGCCGAGGACGCATCCGGAGTGACGCCGTTGGCGGCGATCCGAGCCGCAGCCTGCGCGAGCGTCGTTCCCCGTGTCCGCATCGAACTCGGCGACGACGACGTGGAGCGGACCGAACGCGCATGGCGGGAGACGGCTCGCGACGCCTGCCTTTTCGACGAGCATGGGGCGTGTTACCTCTGCATCACCGGGCCCGGTGCCTCGACTCTGCCCTGGATTCACGCCCGCCTCCCCGAGCGAGCATGCTTCCTTCCCATCATCCGGGAACGAACCGGAACGGTCGAGTTCGTCGCCGTCTCACCGGCTGGCCACCCGGTCGTCGCGGTGTCCGAAGAGGAGTACGAACACTGGGTCGTCGTGACGTCGGCGCACGACCGCTGAACCATCCACTCCCATTCGCCACCGTGGCCTGGTTCGGCCCTGACCACAGTGGCCGGCGTCGCGGAGGTGGTCCAGCGAAGACCACCGACATGGTCATCGCCGAGAGGTACTCGACATGCGGGTATGACTCGACCTGCCAAGCTCAGTACTCCCCCTGCACCAGGTTGTCGGGCAGCTCCCCTCGCACGTAGCGCTCGATCTCGGCCGCCGCCACGCGGTACGAACGGCGCCGCGCGCCCCGTACCGCGCCGGCGACGTGCGGAGTGATGACGACATTCGGTGCCGTCCACAACGGGTGGCCGGGCGGCAGCGGCTCCGGGTCGGTGACGTCCAGCGCCGCGCTCAACCGGCCCGAGGTGAGTTCGGCCAGCAGCGCGCCGGTGTCCACGACCGGACCTCTCGACGCGTTCACGAGCAACGCGCCGTCCGGCAACGCGGCAAGGAACTCGGCGTCCACCATCCCCCGCGTACGGGAGGTCAGCGGCGTCACCAGCACCACCGCGTCCGCGCCGGGCAGGAGTCGCGGCAGCTCCTCGGCGCCGTGGACACCGTCGCGCGGAGTGAAGCCCACCATCGTCACCCACGCGTCGAAAGGGAGGAGTCTGCGCCGCACCTGGTTGCCGACGTCGCCCGCACCCACCACCAGCACCCTGCTGCCCTGCAACGTGCCCGTCGTACCGGGCCGCCACACGCGCTCCCGCTGTGCCTCGGCGAACACCGGAAGACCCCGGTAGGCGGACAGCAGCACCGCCACGACCCACTCCGCCGTACTCCCACCGTGGGCACCGCGGCACGTGGACAGCAGCACCCCGTCCGGCACCTCGTCGGCCCAGTCCTCGGCGCCGGCGGACAGCAGCTGGATCAAACGCAACCTCGGCATCACGCCGAGCAGTGGCAGCAACGCGGCAGGCTTCGCACCCGGTATCAGCACCTCGGCCTCGGCCGCCGCGCCGGGCACGCCCTCGGCGAGGTCCTCGACGTCGTACCTGACGGCCCGCACACCCGGCACCGCAGACAGTGCCGTCACGCCGTCGTCGTGGGGAACCAGAACGGTGATGGTCACCCCACCATCGTGGCCGATGCGCCCCCACCCGCTTACCCGAGGTTCACCCGGCGCCGCCTAGGCTGGACCACTGTGCGCAGGGGTCCGAGACGCTCGTGGCCGGCAGTGGTGCTGGCCGCCGTCGCCGTGGTGGCCGCGGGATGTGCGGAGTTCGACGACTCGACCGCGGCCACCGACTGGCGTGCCGCGCCCGAGCTGAGCGCCGAATCCGCGCCGCAACCGCAGCTTCCCGAGATCGAGGACTCGCCCACTCCGCAAGGGCCCTCCAGCTCGGAAACCCCCGTTCCTCCGCCCGAGGGCTGCACCGACTACGACAATGCCGTCATCGCCACCTGTCTCGACACGGTGTCGGCGCTCGCGCCACTGCCCTCCGACGGGTCCGCGGTCACCGCCCTCGCCGGTGAGCGTCGCAGCGGGCGGGTCTTCCTCGTCGGCACCGACGGTGAGAAGCAGGAGTTCGCGAAGCTGGACACCACCGCCGCCGGTGACGGGGGTCTGACGGGGCTCGCGCTGTCACCCACATACGCCGAGGACGGCCTCGTCTTCGCCTACGTCACCACCGACTCGGACAACCGGGTGGTGCGCTTCGCGCAGGGGCAGGCACCCAAACCCGTGCTCACCGGCATCCCGAAGGGCGCGTCGAACAACCGGGGCGCGCTCCTGCCCGGCGCCGACGGGGCACTCCTGGTCGCCACCGGTGACGCGGGAAGGCAGGACGCTGCGGCAGACCCGCGTTCGCTCGCGGGCAAGGTGCTGCGCATCGACGTCTCCGGGCAACCGGCGAAGGGCAATCCCACGACGGACTCGGCCGTCTACGCACACGGGTTGCACGCGCCCGGCGGCCTGTGCTCGACGGCGGACGGCTCGCGGCTGTGGGTCACCGACCAGGCGAAGGAGCACGACGCCGTGTACCGGGTCCAGGCAGGCGAGGAACTGTCGGTGCCTGCCTGGACCTGGAAGGACAAGCCCGGTGTCAGTGGCTGCGCCGACTGGACCGACATGCTCGCCGTCTCCACCGAGGGGGCAGGCAACGTGCAGAACCTACCCCTGACGGAGGACGGCTCCGTCGGCGGTGAACCGCAGATCACGATGGACGGGGAGAACGGCACCGCCTACGGACGGCTCGGCAGCCTCGCGCAGGTGACCGGCGACGTCGCCGTGGCAGGCACGGTCAACAAGGACGGCGGCAAGCCCGTCTCCAGCGACGACCGCGTGATCCTCATCGTGCGCCAGCCCGCCTCCGGTTCGGGCCGCGACTGACGGCGGCCCGCACATCCAGCGTGGCCGCCACCAGCGACACCAGCACCGCCGCCGCACCGAGATACCGTCCGAATGCCGCCTCGACGGCCACCCCGCTCTCCGCGAGGAAGGTGCGCTGTTCCTCACCGAACTGCCAGTCGAGAAAGACCCACGCCAGCGCCGTCGCGCACGCGGCAACGCCTGCGGCCACCAGCCACAGGTGCGGAAGGCCGTCCCTGCGCAGAGCGGGCCGCTGCCCGAACAGGACCACGGACACGCCTGCGACTGCTACCAGCAGCGGTGCGAGCCAGCCGAGGAACGTCGCCCGCCACACCGAGCGGTGGACGTCCGCACGCGGCAACTCGGCCAGCGCCGCACTCACCTCAGGGTCGGAAGCACTCAGCCGGGTCCACGGCAGGACAAGAGCCACGACGGCGAGCAGCCCGGCCGCGAGGCCGAGCCACTCACGCCACGACACCCGGGACAGCGACCACCCCGGCTCGCGACCGTCGCGCGACGACACGGTCAGGCGCCGACCCTCTCCAGGACCAGCTCGCGGACCCGCTTGGCATCCGCCTGGCCCTTCGTCGCCTTCATCACCGCGCCCACGATGGCCCCCGCGGCCTGCACCTTGCCACCACGGATCTTGTCGGCCACGTCGGGCTGCGCGGCGAGCGCCTCATCCACGGCTGTGATCAGCGCGGAGTCGTCGGACACCACCTTGAGACCGCGCTTCTCCACGACCTCGTCGGGCTCGCCCTCACCGGAAAGCACGCCCTGCACGACCTCGCGGGCGAGCTTGTTGGTCAGCTCACCGGAGTTGACGAGTTCGATCACACGGGCCACCTGCACCGGCGTGATGGGCAGCCCCGCCAGCTCCACCTCACGGAGGTTCGCCTGCTGGGTCAGGTACTGCACCCACCAGCTACGCGCCTCGTTCGGCTTGGCTCCTGCCTCCACGGTGGCCGCGACCAGGTCGGCCGCGCCCGTGTTGATGAGGTCCCGCAGTTCCTCGTCGGTGAGGTTCCACTCCTCCTTGATGCGCTTGCGGCGCTCCCACGGCAGCTCGGGAAGCGTCGTCCGCAACTGCTCCACCCACTCGCGGGAGGGCGCGATGGGCACAAGGTCGGGTTCGGGGAAGTAGCGGTAGTCCTCCGCCGTCTCCTTGACGCGGCCTGCCGACGTCGTGCCGTCGGCCTCCTGGAAGTGCCGGGTCTCCTGCGTGATGCTGCCGCCCTCAGCGAGAATCGCGGCCTGTCGCATCATCTCGTACCGCACGGCGCGTTCGACGCTGCGCAGCGAGTTGACGTTCTTGGTCTCCGTGCGCGTGCCGAACTCGGACGCGCCCTTCGCCATCAGCGACACGTTCGCGTCACACCGCAGCGAGCCCTGGTCCATGCGCACGTCGGAGACGTCCATGGCCCGCAGCAGGTCGCGCAGGGCCGTCACATAGGCACGTGCCACCTCCGGCGCGCGCGCCCCCATGCCCTCGATGGGCTTGGTGACGATCTCGATCAGCGGCACGCCTGCGCGGTTGTAGTCGAGCAGCGAGTGCTCCGCGCCGTGGATGCGGCCCGTGGCCCCACCGACGTGCAGCGACTTCCCGGTGTCCTCCTCCATGTGCGCGCGCTCGATGCCGACACGCACCACCTCGCCATCGTCGAGCACGACGTCGAGGTAGCCGTCGAAGGCGATCGGCTCGTCGTACTGCGACGTCTGGAAGTTCTTCGGCATGTCGGGGTAGAAGTAGTTCTTCCGCGCGAACCGGCACCACTCCGCGATCCGGCAGTTCAGCGCGAGCCCGATCCGGATCGCCGACTCCACCGCCTTGCCGTTGACCACGGGCAGCGCGCCGGGCAACCCGAGGCACGTGGGGCACACGTGCGTGTTCGGCTCGCCACCGAACAGGTTCGCGCAGCCGCAGAACATCTTCGTCTTCGTGTTGAGCTCGACATGCACTTCGAGCCCGAGCACCGGGTCGTACGACTCGACGACCTCGGCGTAATCCATCAGGTCGGCAACCGCTGTCACGGCGTCGGCGCTCCCTTCAGCTCAGGCATCTTGTCCAGCACGGGGCCCCTGGCCACCTCGTAGGCCGCACCGACGCGGTACAGCCGCTCGTCGGCCAGTGCCGGCGCCATGATCTGCAACCCGACCGGAAGCCCGTCGTCGCCGGAGAGTCCGCTCGGCACGCTCATCGCCGCGTTGCCCGCGAGGTTCGCCGGGATCGTGCACAGGTCGGCGAGGTACATCGCCAGCGGGTCGTCGATGCGCTCGCCGATGCGGAACGCCGTGGTGGGCGTCGTCGGCGACACGAGCACATCCACCTGCTCGAACGCGGCCGTGAAGTCACGGGCGATCAGCGTGCGGACCTTCTGCGCCGAGCCGTAGTAGGCGTCGTAGTAGCCGGAGGACAGCGCGTAGGTGCCGAGCATGATGCGGCGCTTGACCTCGGGCCCGAACCCTGCCTCACGCGAGGCGGACATGACCTCCTCAGCACTGCGCTCACCGTCGTCGCCGACCCTCAGCCCGTAACGCATGGCGTCGAACCGCGCGAGGTTGGACGAGCACTCGCTCGGCGCGATCAGGTAGTACGCCGAAAGGCCGTACGTGAAGTGCGGGCAGGACACCTCGACGATCTCCGCGCCGAGCTCGCGCAGCTGCGCCACCGCCGCGTCGAACGACGCGAGCACGCCGGCCTGGTAGCCCTCGCCCGACAGCTCCCGGACCACACCGATCCGCACACCGGCGAGGTCACCGTCGGCGCCCTCGCGAGCGGCCCGCACCACGGGCGGCACAGGAGCGTCGATCGACGTGGAGTCGAGCGGGTCGTGGCCCGCGATGACCTCGTGCAGCAGGGCGGCGTCCAGCACCGTCCGCGCACACGGGCCGCCCTGGTCGAGCGACGACGAGAACGCCACGAGCCCGTAGCGGGAGACACCGCCGTAGGTCGGCTTCACGCCCACCGTCCCGGTGACCGAGGCGGGTTGCCGGATCGAACCGCCCGTGTCGGTACCGATCGCGAGCGGCGTCTCGAACGCCGCCACCGACGCCGAAGAGCCGCCGCCCGAACCGCCAGGCACCCGATCCCGATCCCACGGGTTGCGGGTCGGGCCGAACGCCGAGTTCTCCGTGGACGAGCCCATCGCGAACTCGTCCATGTTGGTCTTGCCGAGGATCGGCACGCCGGCCTCGCGCAGCTTGCGCGTCACCGTGGCGTCGTACGGCGGGATCCAGTTCTCCAGCGTGCGCGAACCGCACGTGGTGGGCATGCCGCGCGTGGTGAAGACGTCCTTGAGCGCCAGCGGAACCCCGGCCAGCGCTGAGGCGGGTTCGGCGCCGCTCGCCAGCGATTCGTCCACGGCCCGCGCCGAGGACAGTGCCCCCTCGGCATCGATGTGGAGGAACGCGTTGATGCCGGAATCCACCTCGGCGATCCGGTCGAGATGAGCCCGGGTCACCTCCTCGGAGGACACCTCGCGGGCGTGGATCTTCTCCGCCAGTTCGGCCGCGGACAGCCTCGTCAGATCGGTCACTGCTCTTCCCCAAGAATGCGTGGCACCCGGAACCTGCCGTCCTCCGCAGCCGGAGCGCCTGCCAGCGCCTCCTGCTGGCTCAGGCCGGGACGGATCTCGTCGTCACGGAAGGTGTTCGTCAGCGGAACGGCGTGCGACATGGGCGGAATGTCGTCGGAGGCGACTTCGGCCACCTTCGCCACCGCGTCCAGGATCTGGTCCAGCTGGCCCGCGAAGACGTCCAGTTCTTCCTCGGTGACGGCCATCCTCGCCAGCCTGGCCAAATGCGCGACCTCGTCGCGGGAAATGTTCGACACGCGGGCGACTCCCGGGGTTTTCTCGATTCGCAAAGGCGCGGGTGTTGTCGATTTCGGGTGTTACCCAGGGCAGTCTATGGCGTGTGGCCCCGATCGCTCGTCGCGGGTCCGGGGCGCTGCGACTACCCATGCGGGGGTCGGAACTGTCACAATCATCGGTCGGCGAAGAGCACGAAGTGGACGAGCAGTGACGAGGTGAGGACGCTGGCCGAGGAAAGGGGTCCACGTTGTCTTTCCTGATCCGGGTGCAACTCCCGGACAGCCCCGGAACCCTCGGCGCCGTGGCGAGCGCCCTGGGTCTGGCCGGCGCGGACATACTCAGTGTGGACGTCGTCGAGCGCGGCAACGGCGTCGCGATCGACGATCTCGTGGTGGAGCTGCCGTCCGGCAGGCTCCCCGACACGCTCATCACGGCGGCCGAGAGCGTTGACGGTGTCGAAGTGGACGCGGTACGGCCGTACGCGGGGGTGCTCGACACCCACAGGGAGCTCGAACTCGTCGAGGAGATCGCGGCGCAGCCCGCGTCGGGGCTGGACCTGCTCGCCGACGGGGTGCCGAGGATCGTGCGGGCGGGATGGGCGCTCGTCGTGCGCCACGACGACGGCGACATCACCCGACTCGCGTCCTCGACGGCGGCGCCGGAGGCACCGTTGGGCGAACTGCCGTGGCTGCCTCTGGAGCGCGCGACGGTGCTCGACGCCGAGGAGCCGTGGGTGCCGCGGATGTGGCGTGACCTCGGCACCGAACTCGCCGCGACACCGGTCGGCAAACCCGACCGCGCTCTGCTGGTCGGCAGGCCGGGCGGCCCGATGTTCCGCGCCGCCGAGGTGGCGCGCCTCGCGCACCTCGCGGGCATCGTGGCGGTGGTCCTGGACAGCTGACACCGTGTCCGCACCTGATGCACGCGTGTTGGCACCCTGCGTATGTGTGTTGGCAGCTTGTGCACACGTATCGGCACTTAGTGCACACGTGTCCGCACCCTGCGACCGCATGCCAGCACCCTGCGTACTGTGTCCGCTCTCTGCGAGCACAGGTCAGCACAGGGCGGACACGGTCAGAGTTCCTTGGTGAACGCCACCAGCGGAAGTCCCGAGGGTGTGTGCCAGTCGCGAGAGGGAACGCGCTCGAAGCCGAGGCGTTCGTAAAGGCGGTGCGCCGCTGTCATCGTGTCGAGGCTGCACAGCACCATGCGCTTCGCGCCACGATCGGCGGCCAACTCCATCGCCGCCCGCGTCAACGCCTCCCCCACACCGCGCCCCCTGGCGTGCTCGGGCACGGCGACCATGCGCAACTCCGCCTCGCCCTCACCGCACATCTCGGCCAGCGCGGAACCTGCCTCGGCCACGGTGGCCGTGCCCACCAGCTCGTCGGCGCCATCGACGGCAACGAGAAGGTGGGCGTGCTCGGCGCGCCGCGCGGCGTCGCGCAGCGACCGCGTGTACACCTGGCCGTCGGGGTCGTCGAGATAGCCGTTCACCCGGTACGCGGCAACGGTCATCTCACCCACTTCGGTGATCTCCTCCGGCCGCGCCACGCGCACGACGATGTCAGTCATATCTTTCCCGTTTCCTCTCGACGTCGGACACACATGCCACACCTGCGAGCACATGTGCAAGAAGTGCCAACACACGTGCACAAGGTGCGGACACGCGTGCAGGAAGTGCGGACACGGCGTCAGTCCGGTGGGTTCTCCGCCACCTCGCGCGCGGCCTCGGGACCGTCGTCGAGCAGCACGCGGAAGCCGTCTTCGTTCAGCACAGGCACCTTGAGCTGAATCGCCTTGTCGTACTTCGAGCCCGGCGCGTCGCCCACCACGACGAACGCCGTCTTCTTCGACACAGAGCCCGCGGCCTTGCCCCCGCGAACCATGATCGCTTCCTTCGCCTCGTCGCGGGAGAACTCGTTGAGCGAGCCCGTGACGACGATCGACAGACCTTCGAGGTGACGAGGGACAGAGGTGTCGCGCTCGGCCTCCATGCGCACCCCGGCACGACGCCACTTCTCCACGATCTCGCGATGCCAGTCGATCGCGAACCACTCCCGCACGGCATGCGCGATGGTGGGGCCGACGCCGTCAACGTCGGCGAGGCGTTGCTCGTCGGCGGCGTCGATGGCATCGACCGATCCGAACTCGCGCGCGAGCGCCTGCGCCGCCGTCGGGCCCACATGCCGGATCGACAACCCGACCAGCACCTTCCACAACGGACGGTCCTTCGCCGAGTCGAGGTTGTCGAGCAGCCGCCTGCCGTTGGCCGACAGCGCGCCGGCCTTGGTGACGAACAGATCGACCCGCGACAGCTTCTCCTCGTCGAGATCGAACACGTCACCCTCGTCCGTGATCACACCGGACTGGAGCAACGCACCCGCGGCCTCGTACCCGAGCACCTCGATGTCGAACGCACCCCGGCCGGCGAGGTGGAACAGCCGTTCCCGCAGTTGAGCGGGACACGACCGCGCGTTCGGGCACCGGATATCGACGTCGCCTTCCTTCTCGTACCGCAGCGGGGTGCCGCATTCGGGGCAGTGGGTGGGCATGACGAACTCGCGTTCCGACCCGGTGCGCACGTCCACGACGGGGCCGAGAACCTCGGGAATCACGTCGCCTGCCTTGCGGATCACCACGCGGTCGCCGATGAGGACGCCCTTGCGTTTGACCTCCTCCGCGTTGTGCAGTGTCGCCATCGCGACTGTGGAACCGGCGACTTTCACCGGCTCCATGACGGCGTACGGCGTGACCCTGCCCGTGCGGCCGACGTTGACCCGGATGTCGAGCAGCGTCGTGTTGGCTTCTTCGGGCGGGTACTTGTAGGCGATGGCCCAGCGGGGAGCCCGCGACGTCGCGCCGAGCCTCCGTTGCAGCGCCACGTCGTCCACCTTGATGACGACGCCGTCGATCTCGTAGGAGGCGTCGTGCCGGTGCTCTCCCCAGTAGCGGATGTGCTCGACGAGCCCCTCTGGCGAGTCGATCACCTTGCTGTACTCGGACACGGGCAGCCCCCACGCCGCCAGCGCGTCGTACGCCTCCGACTGGCGCACCGGGTCGAACCCCGAGCGCCTGCCGAGGCCGTGGCAGATCAGCCGGAGCGGCCTTGTGCGGGTGACCTTGGGGTCCTTCTGCCTCAGCGAACCGGCGGCGGCGTTGCGCGGGTTGGCGAACGGCGACCTGCCCGCGGCCACGAGCTGGGCGTTGAGGTCGGCGAACTCCTCGACCCGGAAATACACCTCGCCGCGCACCTCGACGAGGTCTGGCACGTCGAACCCGGCCGTGGCCGTCAGCGTGTCCGGCACGTCCTGCAACGTCCGGACGTTGAGTGTGACGTCTTCCCCTGTCCGGCCGTCGCCCCTGGTGAGCGCTCGGGTGAGCCTGCCCTTCTCGTACAGGAGGTTGACGGCCAGGCCGTCCACCTTGAGTTCGCAGAGATACCGGGTGCCCCCGCCGATCTCCCTCTCGACCCGCTCGATCCAGGCCATGAGCTCGTCGAGGTCGAACGCGTTGTCGAGGCTCAGCATGCGTTCGAGGTGGTCGTAGGCGTTGAACTCCGTGGAGAACATGCCGCCGACCTGCTGGGTGGGCGAGTCGGGCGTGACGAGCGCGGGATGCTCGGCCTCAAGGCTCTCCAGCTCGCGCAGCTTCCGGTCGAACTCGGCGTCGGAGATCGTGGGCGCGTCCAGCACGTAGTACCGGAACTGGTGGCCCCGGACTTCGTCCGCCAGCGCGGTGTGCCGCTCCCGCACCTCGACGGGCACGTCCTTGATGTCCTCGATATCGGCGCCGCCCACGGCCTCCCGGGCGCTGCCCTCGACCGAGCCGGCCTCGGCCAGCTCGTCGCTCGCCGCCAGGTCCTCAGTGCTCACAGCAGAGCAGCCTAGTGCGCCTCTCCGACATTTCCGGCCAGGCCGAGCACCAGGTCGCGCAGTTCACCGAGGGTGACGGTGCGCTGCGGTGGCGCCACCGCGGTCTCGACGCGGCGCAGGCGCTCGCCCGCGAGCCGCTCACCGAGCGCGGCGTCCAGCGGCAGGAACGTCATCGCGGTGCGTTCGGCCTCCCCGAGCTCGGCGAAGACAGGGTGATGCACGGCGACATCGACGACGCCCTCCGCCGCGTCCACCTGAGCCACCACCCGCACGTCCCCCAGCGCGATGCGGTGCGAGCCCAGATTGACCGTCACACCGGCGGGATCGGGCACCGGCGGCACGGAGTCGTGGAACTCCCAGATGGCGTCGTCAGGCGGGGCCGCTGCCTTCCAGGCGTCGGTGTACGGGCGCAGCACAGGGTCCTCCCTCCCGCTGACCACGAGCGCGTAGAGGGACCGTGTTCCGCGTTCGAGCGAGAACTGGAGATCGGGATGCACTGCGGCCACGGCGTCGCACAGCAACGTCTCCGCCGCCCTCGGATTATCCTCTCCGAGCGCGGCGCTGAGTTCGGGGAGCACGTCGTGCCAGTGGCGCCAGAACTCCCGCGCGGCCGCGTCCGGATCCTCGGGCGCGGGACGTTCGGGCCACGGGGTCCGTGGATCGACGGCAGGCTCGCCGATACCGCCGTGCCGGGCTCGCGGACGACGACGAAACGGTCGCATGCCTGCCACTACTACCAGCCCTCGACGGGCTCGACGAACGCTTTGCCCAGATCCCTCGCCAGGGAAAGGGCTCGCCGCACCCAGTCGTTGTCGGCCGAAGCCAGCCCGCAGGTGGGCGTGGGGACGGCGCGCTCGGCGAGGGTCTCCCGCGCGAACCCCAGCCGGTCCACCAGGTCGAAGGCCGGTCGCGCCAGCTCCTTCAGCTTTAGCCGCGCCTCGCCCTCCACGCTCGGCACCAGCCCCAGCAGGAACGTCACACCGGCGTCCCACGCCTCGCCGATCTCGTCGAGGAGTGCGCCGGGAGCGCCACGGAGCAGGGTCGCGTCGAGCGAGATCGCGTCGGCGCCCGAGGCGTGCAGCAGGCCGACGGGCGGGCGGCGGGCGCAGCAGTGCAGGACGACAGGGCAACCCGTGGCGGCCCTGGCCGCTTCGACGACGGTGCCGAGCAGCTCACGGGCCCTGGGTTCGGGAACGGCGGCCACCGTGCCGTAGCCGGAGGGGGTGGACAGCGCACCGGCGAGCACGGAAGGCAGCGTCGGCTCGTCCAGTTGCACCACGACGCGAGCCCCTGTGCGGTCGGCCAGTTCGGTGACGTGCGCGGCCAGTCCCTCCACGAGCGAGTCGGTGAAGTCCCTCAGCGCTCCCTCGTCGGTCAGCACCCGGTGTCCCCGTGGCAGCTCGACCCCGGCCGCCAGTGTCCACGGACCCGCCACCTGGGTCTTCACAACGGAGGGGCGGCTGCGCTCGGCTGCCTCGGTGACGGCGTCGGTGTCCCAGCGCAGCAGATCCACCGCCCTGCGGTGGTCCCGTCCCGGTCTCGCGGTGACCCGGTATCCCGACGGCACCACCTCGACGGCGAGGTCCACGAGCAACGCCGCCGCGCGGCCGATCACATCGGCGCCGACCCCGCGTGCGGGCAGCTCGGGCAGGTGCGGGAACTCCGGCAGCTCACCGAACACGACGGCGGCAGCCTCGGCGGCGTCGATACCCGGCATCGACCCCACGCCGGTCGCCGCGCCCCTCGGCCAGAACCGTTGCGTCTCACCACTGCTCACAGCACCGATTGTGCCGCCGCGCCCACCCGCCGCCACCTCCGGGGCGGCCTCCGTTCACCACGCGGAACACCGGCTTCGGCCCGGCGTTACGGTGCCGTACCGTCGGAGGTGCTCGCATGGTCGATCAGGTACGCCGAAAGGGAGGTGAGACGCATGAGAGTGGCACTGGCGCAGACCGACTGCCGGCTCGGCGACGTGGAGGGAAACCTCGCCGATGCCGAGCGGATCGTCAAGGACGCGGCGGCTCAGGACGCCGACCTTGTCGTGTTCCCCGAACTGTCTCTCACCGGGTACGCGCTGGGGCAGCTCGCCGACGACATCTCGCTGTGGCCGGACGACCCGCGTCTCGCCACCTTGTCGAAGCACGGGCCGGACGTGGTGATCGGCCTTCTCGAGGACGGGCGCATCCGAAGGCACAACTCGGCGCTGTACCTCTCAGGGGGCAGGCTTGTGCACAACCACCGCAAGCTCTACCTGCCGAACTACCTGATCTGGGAGGAACGCAAGCATGCCAATCCCGGCCAGTACATGCGGGCGTTCGACACGGAGTACGGCCGGTTCGCCACGCTGATCTGCAACGACGCCTGGCAGCCGATGTTGCCGTGGCTGGCGGCGCAGGACGGCGCTGAGCTGCTCATCGTCCCTGCCAACAGCGCGGCGAAACTGACGGGTGGTTCGTTCGATCCCGCGGAGTACTGGCACGACCTGCTCACGTTCACAGCCCGCATGCAGCAGTGCTGGGTGGTGTTCGTCAACCGGGTCGGCGACGAGGCTGGAGTGCGGTTCTGGGGCGGCTCGCGCGTGCTCGACCCGTGGGGTTCGGCCGTGGCGACGGCTCCCAACTGGGAGGAGTCGCTCACGGTGATCGATGTGGACCTCGGCGCGGTTCGGCGGCGCAGGCGGGAGATCCCGCTCCTCGCCGACGCGCGCATGGGCCTGCTGCGCCGGGAGCTGGAGCGGCTGATGCTCGAAAGCGGCGACGACTGACACGGCGGCGACCATGACCGGACACCGGCTGAGCGCCCGCTCAGTGAGCTGGGTCTCACTCGCCTCCACGTGCGGCACCGCAACTGGTCTCATCACCGGATGCGACCGCTCGACGACGGCTCACGGGACTGGATGGAACCGGGGATCTACTCCGTCGCACCAGGCGTGTACCGGGTGCCCCTGCCCATGCCGGGCAACGGCCTGCGGGCGGTCAACGCCTATGTGCTCGCCGACGGCGACTCGCTGACGCTGATCGACTCCGGTTGGGCACTGGACGACGCTGAGGTCCGGCTGGAATCGGCGCTGGCGGCCATCGGGGCATCCCCTTCGGACATCCGTCGATTTCTGATCACGCACGTCCACCGTGACCACTACTCGCTCGCCGTGGCGATGCGCCGCGAGCACGGCACGCCTGTCGCGCTCGGGTCCGGCGAGCGTGCGGCTCTCGCCGCCGTGTCACAGCCGGGTCGCGTCCCCCTGGCCGATCAGCTCCCCCTGCTCGGGAAGGCGGGCGCCGCGCCCGTGGTGGACGCGCTCGTCGCCGCGTTCGGCTCCCTTCCCCCGCAGGATTGGAGCCTGTGGGAGCGGCCGGACCACTGGCTGACGCCGGGAGAGATCCGCACGCCCGGCGGCAGGCACCTCGACGTCGTCCACACGCCGGGCCACACGGCAGGACACGTGGTGTTCGACGACTCCGCCGAGGGACTGCTGTTCACCGGCGACCACGTGCTGCCGCACATCACGCCGTCGGTGGGCCTGCATGCCGCACCCGGGCCACTCCCGCTGCGCGACTACCTCGCCTCACTACGGCTGCTGCTGTCGAGGCCCGACCGGCGGGTGCTGCCGGCTCACGGTCCCGTCTCGCCCAGCGTCCACGCCAGGGTGGAGGAGCTGCTGTGCCACCACGAACGCCGGTTCGACGAGATCGCCGACCTCGTGGCCGGTGGCGCGCACACCGCCTACGACGTGGCTCGCCGCCTGCGGTGGACGCGCCGCGAGCGCACACTCGGCGACCTCGACCCCTTCCATCAGGCACTCGCGGTGCTGGAGGTCGCCGCCCACCTCGACGTGCTCGCGGCGCGGGAGGAACTGCTCGCCACCGACGACGCCGAGGGTGGCCGGGAACCGGTTCGCCGCTTCACGCTCGCCTGACCACTGTGGACTGATCTCGTCACGCCAGTGGCCGTGACCAGCGGGCGAACACGTCCGCGAGCTGACCGCGGGTTCACGTGCCCCGCGCCCTCCAGCGGCACGGCGGAGGGCGCGCCGGCTCACCCTGCGGTGAGTTGTTGCCTCAATTCCCGCTTGAGGATCTTGCCGGAGGCGTTGCGGGGCAGATCGTCGGCGAAGTGGATCGCCTTGGGGACCTTGAAGCCCGACAGCGATGACTTGGCGTGGGCGAGGAGCTCGTCGGCGCTCACCTCGCCCTTGGGCACGACGACAGCGGTGATCGCTTCGATCCACCGATCGTCGGGCAGTCCCACGACGGCGACCTCGGCCACCCCGGGATGTGTGTAGAGGGCGTCCTCCACCTCCCGCGACGCCACGAGCACACCACCGGTATTGATCACGTCCTTGATGCGATCGACGACGTAGAAGTAGCCCTCCTCATCAACTCTCACGAGGTCGCCGGAGTGGAACCAGCCGTCGCGGAACGCCTCCTCCGTCTCCTCCGGCTTGTTCCAGTAGCCCGTCGCGAGCTGCGGCGACCGGTACACGACCTCGCCCTGCTCGCCCGGCGCGACCTCGTTGCCGTCCGGATCGACCACGCGCGCCTCGACGAACAACACCGGCCTTCCCGCCGAGTCGGGTCGCTCGTCGTGTTCCTCCGGCCGCAGCACCGTGGCGAGCGGCGCGATCTCCGACTGCCCGAAGCAGTTGTAGAAACCGAGCCCCGGCAACGCCTCGCGCAACCGGTTCAGCACCGGAACCGGCATGATCGACGCGCCGTAGTACGCCTTGCGCAGCGTCGAGAGGTCGCGGCGGTCGAAGTCGGCGTGGTTGGACAGCGCCACCCACAGCGTGGGCGCGGCGAAGAACGCGCCGTGCCGGTCCGCCTCGATCCTGCGGAGGATCTCCGTGGGATCGGGGGTCTCCAGCACCGTGTTGGTGGCGCCGACGGCCAGCCACGGAACGAGGAACACGTGCAGTTGAGCACTGTGATAAAGCGGCATCACGTGCAGGGGTGCGTCGTCGGCCGTGAGGTCGAGGTTCACGACACAGGACAGGTATTCGTGCACCAGCGCCCTGTGGGTCATCATGGCGCCCTTGGGCCGGGCCGTGGTACCCGAGGTGTAGAGGAGCTGGACGAGGTCGGTGTCGGCCACCGCCACGTCCAGCGCAGGGATCTCGCCGGTCGTCGCGGCGTCGAGCAGGCTGCCTTCGGCGTCGCGCAGGGGCACGAGCCGGCCGGGCCGCGCGGCGCTCGTGGTCACGTTGGGAGCGAGAGCCGGATCGGCGAGGACGGCCCGGCTGCCCGACTGCTCCAGCAGGTAGGACAGCTCGTCGCCGGTGAGGTTGTAGTTCACGGGCACGTGCACGAGGCCCGCTCTCGCGCAGGCGAGAAAACCGATGAGGAAGGCATCGGAGTTGCGACCGTAGGCGGCGACGCGGTCGCCGTGCTCCAGCCCCAGCGACAGCAGATGCGCGGCGGCTCGGGTCACGGCGGAGTCGAGTTCCTCGTACGTCCACTCTCGACTGCCGAACCGGAGGGCGATCCTGCCGGGATGGCGCGCGGCGCTACGGCGCAGGATGTCGGCAACGGTGCTGGAGCGGACAGGCGTCATCGGCGTCCTCCGGTCGGGCAAGTCGTGTGCCCGCCATTACACGTGACGCAGCCGTGGATGTCGAGAGGCGATCGAGAGGGCCACGAGCAGAGCAGCGGCCACCGCAGCGGCGAGCACGGGGCCGGGCAACCACGCCAGCGCCGCCACAGCCGCCACGGTGGCGACGGCAACGAGGCGGCTCCGGGCGAACCAGGCGAGCGCGACACCGCCCACGAGCAGGACAGCGGCGCCCTCGGGCACCACAGCCGAGGCACCGAGGAACGCGAGTGCGGCGGCAAGCCCCACGCACACCGCCACGGCGAGCGCGTGTCCACGCCCGCTCCCCACGCGCGCCCAGCCTCCCGCCAGCACGGTGAGGCCGAACAGCAGTGCGGGCGCGGTGAGCCCGGTGTCGCCGCCTGTGACGTCAGCGGCGACGAACACGACGCCGAGCACGAACCCGAGCGGGACGACGATCCCCACCGCCGCGGTTCGCCGCCACGACCACGACCCGCGATACCAGGCGAGGATCAGCGACCAGCACACGACGGTCGCGAACAACCAGTACTCGTCCATGGCCCCGTACGCGCTCTCCGGTGTGACGGCGACCGCCGAAGCGGTGTCCGGATAGCCGGTGCCGACGAGTTCACCCTCTCCCAGGCGATGGCCGGACGGCACACGGGCCGTGGCGAACAGCTTCTCGATCAGGGTTGCCGCCACGCTGCCGAGAACCAGGACAGCCAGTGCCACCAGCGGGAACCACACGCCACGGCGCTTGTCGGAGGCAGTGGTCGAAGAGATCACCAGCGGAACCAGAACGCGAGACCGATGACGAAGAGCAGCAACGGGAGGAAGGAACAGATGACGCCGGCGGTGGCCATTCCGTTGCCCACACCGGACCGGTTGTCCTGCGCGCCGCCGACGGAGGACAGCGCGATCCCGACCACCGCGGCGGGGAGCGAGACGAATCCCATCGGAGGAATGACGAGCGAGAGTAGCAGGAATGCGATGGCCACAAGCCCGAGGATCATGCCCGCGACGGAAAGGCCGGACGGCTTCTGGGCCTGCGGAGCAAAGGGATGGCCGGGGTAACCGGGATAGCCGTATCCGGGAGCAGGAGGTTGCTGCCACTGCTGGGGATGCTGCTGTGGCTGCTGCCACTGCTGAGCCGGGTACGGCCATTGCCCGCTGTTGGCTACCTGGTGCGGCTGCGTCACGATTCCCCCTGTGTTGGTCCGCGGTGTGCCGGTCTCGATGATCTCGCACGGAGATCGCGGGGGCTGACACTCCCGACATTACGTGACGCACGTTGACCGGATCGTGACATGCCGGGGTTTGAACTGTCCGGGCGAAGCATTCGTCACCGCCGGACGCGGATCTCCTCGGTCCCCTTCAGCTCACCCGGACCACGCACCACCGAGAACCTGCCGAGCGCGAAGGTCTTCTGCTTCGTGTCGCACAACATCAGGTGCACGGGTGTCTCCCCTGTGCGCTGTCAGCGCGGAGTGCGTTGCCGAGGTCGCTCATGGACACATCGGGCAATCCCCGAGGCGGGACGACCACTCACGCCGTAGCGGCGATCTTCGCGCTGCCGAGCACCACATCACCGGCCCCGGCGTCCGGCCGGTACAGCACCACGACCTGCCCCGGCGCGACCCCGCGCAACTGTTCGCGCAGCTCGACGACCACCCTGCCGTCCACGACCTCGGCCACCGCGGGGGCGGTGCTGCCGTGGGCGCGCACCTGCGCGACGCACTCCGTCGGGCCGTCCAGTGGGGTCTCGCTCGGCCAGATCGGCCGGTCGGCCTCGATGCGGCTCACCGCGAGATCACGCGACGAACCGACCTTCACGGTTCCGGACACGGGCTCGAGTGACAGGACGTACCGTGGCCTTCCGTCCGGCGCGGGCGCGTCGATGCCGAGGCCCTTGCGCTGCCCGATCGTGAATCCGTGCACGCCCGTATGCCTACCAAGCACGGCTCCCGTCTCCGCGTCAACGAGGTCGCCGGGGCGCTGGCCGAGCCGCTTCTCGAGGAACGACTTCGTGTCGCCGTCCGGGATAAAACAGATGTCATGGCTGTCCGGCTTGCGCGCCACGGGAAGCCCTCGCTCCGCCGCCTCAGCGCGCACGTCCGGCTTCACGGAGTCACCGAGTGGGAACATCGCGTGCCGCAACTGCTCGGGCGTCAGCGACGCGAGCACGTAGGACTGGTCCTTGCCCTCGTCGGCGCTGCGCCGCAACTCAGGAACACCATCCACAACGGACAGTCGTGCGTAGTGACCTGTGCAGACGGCGTCGAAGCCGAGCGCGATCGCCTTCTCCAGCAGCGCCTCGAACTTGATCTTCTCGTTGCAGGTCACGCACGGGTTGGGCGTGCGGCCTGCCGCGTACTCGCCGACGAAGGTCTCCACGACCTCCTCGGTGAACCGCTCGGCGAAGTCCCACACGTAGAAAGGGATACCGAGGATGTCGGCGGCGCGCCTCGCGTCGTGGGCGTCCTCGATGGTGCAGCAGCCACGCGAACCCGTGCGCAGCGTTCCCGGTTTGGCCGACAGCGCCAGGTGCACGCCGACCACGTCGTGGCCCGCCTCGACGGCCCTCGCGGCGGCGACCGCCGAGTCCACTCCCCCGCTCATCGCGGCCAGTACCCGCACCGCCTACACCTCCTGTTCGCTTCGCATCCGGCGCATCCCGGACAGTCCGGCCTGCCGTGCCCTCGCCACCACGCCGCCGATCTCGGCCGCCAGCGCGTCCACGTCGGCCTGGGTTGACGTGTGTCCCAGCGAGAACCGCAACGAACTGCGCGCCGACGCCGCGTCCGCGCCCATCGCGAGCAGCACGTGGCTCGGTTCGGCCACTCCCGCCGTGCACGCCGAGCCGGTGGAGCACTCGATGCCCTTCGCATCGAGCAGCATCAGCAGGCTGTCACCCGCACACCCGGGGAAAGTCAGGTGCACCACACCAGGCAGCCGGTCGGCCGCGTCCTGAGGGGGGCCGTTCAGCACGACGTCACCGACCTCGGCGCGGACGGCGGCGATGAGCTCGTCGCGGAGCTTGACCAGCCGCGCGGCGTGCTCCTGCCTGTGCTCGACGGCCGCCCTCACGGCGGTGGCCAGCGCGTGAATGCCGGGAACGTCCAGCGTTCCCGAACGCACCTCGCGCTCCTGACCTCCGCCGTGGAGCAACGGTGTGCAGGGCACGTCACGTCGCAGCAACAACGCTCCGACCCCGTAGGGGCCACCGAGTTTGTGCCCGGTGAGCGTGAGGGCGGCGGCGCCGCTCGCGGCGAAGTCCACCTCGACGGCCCCCACCGCCTGCACGGCGTCGGTGTGCAGGGGCACCCCGTACTCGGTGCACACGGCGGCGAGTTCCGGGATCGGGTTGACGGTGCCGACCTCGTTATTGGCCCACATCACCGTGGCCATTGCCACGGATTCCGGATCCTCCTCGACGGCGGCGCGCAGCGTCTCGGGCCTCAGGCGGCCGTGCTGATCGACCGCAAGCCAGGTGACGTCGGCGCCCTCATGATCGGAGAGCCACTGCACGGCGTCGAGCACGGCGTGGTGTTCGACGGCACTCGCCAGCACCCTGTTGCGTCGCGGATCGGCCTGGCGACGCGCCCAGAACAAGCCCTTGACGGCGAGGTTGTCGCTCTCGGTGCCGCCCGCGGTGAAGATCACTTCCGAAGGGCGGGCGCCGACGGCCGCGGCGATGGTTTCCCTTGCCTCCTCGACCACCCTGCGGGCTCGCCGCCCCGACGAATGCAGCGACGAGGCGTTGCCCAGCGTGGACAGCGCATCGGTCATGGCCGCGAGGGCCTCGGGCACCATCGGCGTGGTGGCCGCGTGGTCGAGGTACGTCATCGCTTCCCAGGGTAGTCGCGGTCGCCGAACCGGCGATGACCGCACTGCTCACGGCTGCGAAGGCTCGACCGCCTTCGCTCCGAGTCCCCTTCGTGCCAGCAGGACGCCGAGGACGGCGATCGCGGCAAGTGCCGAGGCGAGCGCGGTGATGCCGGCCGAAGGGTCGGCCGCACCGCCCGCGAGAGCGAGCAGCACCCCGCCCGCGCCGATCGCGAGTGCCGAGCTGATCCAGTCGCCGAGCTGCATGGCCGAGGTGTTGAACCCGCGTTCGGCTTCCGGCGAAAGGCGCAGCAGCAGTACCGAGATCGAGGGCAGCCCGATACCCATTCCCGCACCTCCGAACGCCGCCGCGGCGAACGCCACCCACGCAGGCGCATCGCCCCAGGCGAGGACAGCGAACAACGCGAGCCCCACGGCCACGAACGCGAACCCGGCGCGCAGCAGTGCTTCCCTGCTCCACCCGAGGTAGCGGCCCTGGACGGCCGACGCGGCCGTCCAACTCAGCGCGCTCACGGTCAGCGGCAGCCCGGCCAGCGCGGCGTTGTAACCGTGCACCTCGGACATGATCAGCGGCAGGTATGCCTCCATGCCGGCGAACGCCCCACCGATCAGTGCTCGGCTGGCCACCACGGTCGGCAGCCCCGGCCTGCCCCGCAGTGTCCCCTCGGGCAGCAGCCTCCGCAGGGCCACCGCGACCACGCCGAGCGCGGGCACACCGTAGGCGAGGGCGACAGGGGAAGGGTGTTGCGCGGCCCAGGTCAGGGCAGCGACCGCGAGTGCGGCGGCCACGGCCGACGGGATTCCGGCCCTGCGCACCGAGGGGTCGGCGACATGGGCAGGCAGCCTGCGGACCACCGGCAGGAGCAGCCCGATTCCCAGCAGCATGAAGGGGACGAGCCCGAGGAACACCCACCGCCAGCCGACGGTCTCGGTCACCAGTCCCGCGATCGATGGCCCGACGACCGCGGGAATGACCCATGCCGCCGCGTTGGCCGCGTAGATCACCGGCCGGTCCCTGTCGTCGTAGGTGAGCGCGATGAGCACCGACGTCGCCACCATGAGCGCACCCGTCCCGAAGCCCTGGAGCGCCCTTCCCGCGAGCAGCACACCCATGGTCGGCGCGAGCCCCGCCGCGACCAGACCGGCGAGGAAGATCCACGGAGCGACCAGCAGCGACGGTGCGGGGCCGCGGCGATCGCACACCCTGCCGGACAGCACCGTGGCGGCGACGCTCGCGACGAGGAAGGTGGTGAACGGCCATGAGTACAGGTCGCCGCCGTCGAGGTCGGCCACCATGACAGGCGTCGCGGTGGCCACACCCATGCTCTCGAACGCCAGCAAAGTGATGACCAGCAGCAGTCCCGCCGTCGTCAGCCGGTGCTCCGGGGTCCAGAGCACGCCGCGTCGCCGCGGTTGGGTGTGTGTCATGGCCGCAAGCCTGCAACCTCCAGCGTGGTCGATTTCCAGAGGAATGTGACGCAGAATGTGCCGGGTGGTGAGAGCGATCGACTGGGACAGCGGCGCCGTGGTGATCATCGACCAGACCCTGTTACCGGGCCGGTTCTCCACCGTCCGGCTCGAGACGGTGGACGAGCTGATCGGGGCCATCCGGCGGCTCGCGGTGCGCGGGGCCCCCGCACTGGGCGCGGCAGGCGCCCTCGGGGTGGCTCTGGCGGCAGGCAGGCACGGCACGGAAACGCCGGAGGCACTCGCGACCGTGCGGGCCGAGGCAGGGCGCCTTGCGAGGGCCCGGCCCACGGCGGTGAACCTGCGTCACGGCGTCGAACGCGCGCTCGCCGTGCTGGAGCACGGTCCCGAGGCCGTTCTCGCCGACGCGCTGGCGATGCTCGACACCGACGAGCGGATCAACCGCGCCGCCTCGCGGCACGCCGCCGACCTCCTGCTGCGGCTGTGTCCCGGACGCAGGCTGAGGGTGCTCACCCACTGCAACACCGGGCGGCTGGCCACGGTCGCGTGGGGCACCGCGCTCGGCGCGATCCGTCACCTCCACGCGGAGGGGAGGCTTGAGGTCGTCCTCGCCGACGAGACGAGGCCCCTGTTGCAGGGGTCGCGGCTCACCGCGTGGGAGCTGGCTGACGAGGGCATCCCGTACCGCGTGCTTCCCGACTCGGCCGCTGCCTCGGCGATGGCGCGCGGCATGGTGGACTGCGTGGTGGTGGGAGCCGACCGGATCGCCGCGAACGGCGACACGGCGAACAAGATCGGCACCTACGGCCTCGCCGTGGTCGCGGCGCGCCACGACCTCCCTTTCGTCGTCGTCGCCACCGAATCCACTGTGGACAGATCCGTGCCCGACGGCGCCGGGATCGTCGTGGAGGAACGCGCTCCGGAGGAGATCACCCACTTCGCGGGTACGCGCGTCGCACCGGAGGGCACCGCCGTGTTCAACCCCGCCTTCGACGTCACCCCGGTTGCCCTCGTGACGGCCGTCGTCACCGAGAACGGCGTTCTGGCCGAGGGCAGGGGGCAAACTCCGTAAACCGGTCGATCACTCCTCCCCGCTGGGATAGCGTGCCGGGGCGTGACCACCCCTCCGCTGCGTTCCGTGCTCGCCGACCTCTCGCTGGATCACCACCCGACAACGCGCTTCACCAGCGGCTCGCTGCCCGTCCACGCCGTCGGCGACGACCTCGTGCTGAAGTTCTATCCAGCCGAGGACGCCGACGAGGCCCAGGTCGAGGCGGCGGTACTCGGCGCACTGGAAGGCCGCCTCTCCGTCACGACACCCCGGCTGGAGGCCATCGGCACGGCTGGCGGCTGGCACTACACGCTCATGCGCCGCGTGCCCGGTCTCGGCCTCGACACGGTGTGGGACACGCTCTCCCCCACCGAACGCCGCACGCTGTGTGCCGACGTGGGCGAGGTGACGGCCGAACTGCACGCCGTCGGTGACCGGCCTGCCGCCCTCGACCAGGACTGGAGCGAGTTCGTCCGTGGCAGGCGGGAGGCCGCCGCCGGCCATCACCGCAGGCAGGGGCTGGCCCCGGAGTGGCTCGACCTGATCCCCGCGTTCCTCGACGACGTGGACCTCTCCACCGTGTCGCCGGTTCTCCTTCACACGGAACTGCTGCACGAACACGTGCTGGTCCGGCACGACGGGAAGCGGTGGGCGGTCTCGGGCCTCATCGACTTCGAACCGGTGATGACCGGCGCGCCCGAGTACGAGTTCGTGGCGGCGTCGGTGTATCTCGCGGAGGGTGATCCCGCGGGGTGGCGCGGGTTCCTGCGCGGATACGGATACCAGGCGCATCCCGGTGAGGCGTTCGCCCGCCGCTGCCTGGCGTACACGGTGCTGCACCGGTACTCGTCGCTGCGCAGGTACCTGGAGTGGATGCCGCTGCCCGCGAAACCGTCTCTCGACGAACTGGCCGTCCTCTGGTTCGGCTGACGCGGGGCGGGAGGTTCGTGGCCGCTCTCGCCCCGCGTCAGATCCAGAACACACTGGAATTGACAATCGTTTTCATTTACGCTGGGGCGCGTGACCGAAAGGAGGCTCGGCTGATGGCCGTTCCCAAACGCAGGAAGTCCAGAGCGAACACGCGCTCGCGGCGGGCACGCTGGACGGCGTCCGCTCCCGAACTGGTGCCCATCGTGGTCAACGGTGAGCGAATGCTCGTACCACGCCGCCTCGTGCGGCACTTCCACCGCGAGGAGGGCCGGTGAACAGGGCGGGAGAGGTGTTCGACGCCGCCCGTGCCGACTTCCTCCGCTGGTCGAATCGGCTGTGGCGCCCGCTCGGCGAGGTGCTGGTCTCGGTGGCCCGCCCGAGCACAGGTGATCGAGTTCTCGACGCTTGCTGCGGTGCGGGCGCCTCCGCACTGCCTGCCGCGCACGCTGTGGGGCCGACCGGCGCGGTGGACGCCGTGGACCTCGCCGCGGCACTCGTTGCCGAGGGTGCGCGCGAGGCCACGGAGGCGGGGCTGTCCCACCTTCGGTTCCATGTCGCCGACGTCCGCTCCTGGCCGTCGCGGACCGCCGCCGAACCGTACGACGTGGTGCAGTGCGGGTACGGCGTCTTCTTCCTCCCCGACCTCGACGCCGACGCCAAGGCACTGTGCGAGCGCCTGCGCCCCGGCGGTCGCTTCGCCGTGAGCACGTGGCTTTCCGGAGGCATGGAACGAATCGTTCCCGTCGGGCGCGCCGCGGCGGCCCCGGAACGCCCTGACCTCGCTGGGGAAGGCCCGCGCGGCCCGAGCGCGCGCCTCGACACAGAGGCGAGACTGCACTCGTGGCTGGACTCTCTCGGGCTCGTGGACATCCAGATTCGCCCTGTGGAGTTCCGCATCCCGCTGCATCCCGACGACGCATGGTCGTTCTACCTCGGCGCGGCCATGCGCGCCTTCGTCGAGGGACTGCCACAGGACGCGCTCGACCGGACCAGAGCGCGATTCACGGACGGGCTGCGGCGAGCCGGGATCGACATGCTCGACGCGAGCAGTCTCATCGGGGTGGGCCATATGCCGGCATGACCCCGGCCGGGGTCCGGAGCGAGGCACTCTCACGCCTGTGCGGACATGGGAAGATGAGCGGATGCGGCAGATCGACACCGACCGGAACCTCGCCAGGACGATCCTCGACGAACTGCGGGGAGCGATCGTCAGCGGGGAACTCGTTCCGGGCACGCTGTACTCGGTGCATGATTTGGCCGCCCGGCTCGGCGTCTCGCGAACCCCCGTGCGGGAGGCGCTGATCCAGCTCGCCGAACGCGGCATGGTGCGGTTCGAACGCAACCGGGGCATTCGCGTGTTGCAGACCTCGCTGCACGACCTGGAGGAGGTCTTCGCGATCCGGTTGCTGCTGGAGGTTCCCGCCACGTTCCGCGCCACGAGCCAGGCTCCGCCGGGGTTCGTGACCGAACTCCGCGCTCATCTCGACGCGATGCGCGCGGCTGCCGAAGAGGGCGACGAGTTCGTGTTCACGACGGCCGATCGGGCGTTCCACGAGACCATCAACATGGCATCGGGAAACCTGCGGCTGGCCCGTTACGTCGATTCCCTTCGCGACATGGTCTTCCTGCGCGGAACATCCACTGTGGACACGAGCAGGGGGCTTGCCGACATCCTCGCCGAGCACGAGGCCATCGCCGAGGGTGTCGAGAAGGGCAGTCCCGCCGAGGCCGCGGAGGCCATGCGGCAACACCTGCTCACCACAGCGCGCCTCATCGTCGCCCAGGAATCGGCCGAGTCCGGAGAACCGGTTCCCCCTGTGTCCTACGAATGGACGAAACTCTCCGGCTGATCCGGAGACCGGTGCTCTCTCGCCCCGGGAAGGCTCTTGACCGAGTGGCATGCTACATGCCACTCTCGCCCTCTCACTCGCTCGCTGGGGAGGGCCCGATGACCGCGTACCTGCACGAAACCGTGTTCACGTGGGGTGCGACGCCCCTGAAGTTCGGCGCTGGAGCGGCCGACGAGATCGGGCACGACCTCGCACAGCAGGGCGCGAAGCGGGTACTGATCGTCACCGACCCAGGAGTCGCGGCCACCGGTGTTCCCGAGCGCGTCGCGGAGGCCGCTCGCGCGGGCGGGCTCACCGCCGAGATCTACGACGGCGTGCGGGTCGAGCCCACCGATGTCAGCGTGCTCCACGCCGTCGAGTTCGCCCGGCAGTCGGTGTGGGACGGTTTCGTCGGTGTCGGAGGCGGGTCGGCCATCGACACCGCGAAGGCCGTCAACCTGCTCACCACCCATCCCGCCGACCTGCTCGACTACGTCAACAAGCCCATCGGGTCGGCCAAAGCTCCGCCGGGGCCGCTCAAGCCGCTCGTCGCCGTGCCCACCACCGCCGGTACCGGGTCGGAGACAACGCCGGTGTGCATCATGGATTTCCTCGACCTGAAGGTGAAGTCCGGCATCAGCCACCCGGCCCTGCGGCCGAGCATGGCCGTCGTCGATCCGCTGCTGACGCTGTCCCTGCCGCCAAGAGTCACCGCGGCCTGCGGTATGGACGTCCTCTGCCACGCCCTCGAGTCCTACACGGCACGACCGTTCCACTCGTTTCCCCGGCACACCCCGGCCACCCGGGTCGCCTACAACGGCGCGAACCCGATCTCCGACGCCTGGACCGAGAAGGCGCTGCACCTGCTCGCGAGGTCGTTCCGCAAAGCGGTCCTCAACGGCGGTGACCTCGACGCGCGTACCGACATGATGCTCGCCGCCACGTTCGCGGGTATGGGCTTCGGCAACGCGGGAGTCCACATACCCCACGCGTGCGCGTACCCCATCGCGGGACGCGTGCGGGACTACCGCCCCGGCGACTACCCGCAGGACGAGCCACTGGTGCCTCACGGCGAGTCGGTGGCGCTGACCGCCCCCGCCGCGTTCCGGTTCACCTTCCCCACCGACCCCGCGAAGCACCTGCACGCCGCGCGCGTCCTCGCGCCCTCCGCGCCCGAGCAGCGCGATCCGCGCGAGCAGTTGCCGTCGGCTCTGACCTCGCTCATGCTCGACATCGGCCTCCCCAACGGGCTGGCCGGTGTCGGTTACACGACCTCGGACGTGCCGTCGCTCGTGGACGGTGCGCTCAAGCAGCAGCGGCTGCTGGCCGTCGCGCCGAGGACGGTGCGCGACACCGACCTGGAAGCCATCCTCGCCGACTCGCTGGAGAACTGGTGACCGCCGTGACCTCACTGGCCGACGCCCTCGCCCGCGCCGTGTCGGGAGAGGTGGACGCGAGCACCGGCGCACGGGCCATGTTCGGCATGGACGCGTCCAACTACCGGCACGTCCCCTCGGTGGTCGTGTTCCCCCGCACCGCCGACGACGTGGCGGCCGCCCTTCGCGTGGCCCGCGATCACGGCGTGTCCGTGACGGCGCGGGGCGCGGGCACCGGCATCGGGGGGCAGGCACTCGGTGAGGGCGTGGTGCTCGACTACAGCCGCCATCTCGACAGGGTCATCGACATCGACCCCGAACGCCGCACCGCGCGCGTGCAGCCCGGTGTCGTGCTGGACAGGCTCCGCGAGGCCGCCGCCCGGCACGGGCTGACCTTCGGCCCCGATCCCTCCACCCACAGCCGCTGCACACTCGGCGGGATGCTCGGCAACGATGCGTGCGGGCCGCATTCGGTGGCGTGGGGCCGCACCGCCGACAACGTCGTGTCGCTGGAGGTGATCACGGGCGACGGCGCTCGGCTCTCCGTCGGCCCCGGCGACCGCGTCACAGGAGAGCCATCGGCGAGAGCCTCGGAAATCCGTGAGTCGCTGCGCGATCTCGCACAGGGCAATCTCGCCGTGCTGCGCACCGGCTTCCCCTCACTGCCGCGACGCGTGTCCGGATACGCGCTCGACAACCTCCTGCCGGAGAACGGCACCGACATCGCGAGGGCACTGGTCGGCACCGAGGGCACGTGTGTGTTGCTGACGGAGGCCACCGTGCGGCTTGTCCCCTCACCTCGCGCGAGGGTTCTCGTGGTGGCCGGGTTCGCCGACGACATCGCCGCAGCCGACGCCGTTCCCCAGGTGCTGCCGCATCAGCCGCTCACCGTGGAGGGGATGGGCGCCGACCTCGTGGAGATCCTTCTCGTTCGGGGGCCCCGCCCCGCGGCACTCGACGCGCTGCCCGCCGGGCGCGGCTGGCTGTTCGTGGAGGTGGGTGGCGACGATCCCGGCGAAGCACGACGGAACGCGGAGGACCTGGCAGCGGCGCTGGCCCGCGAAACGGGTGCCGCCACGTCCGTGACCACCGACCCCGCGCGGCAGAGGCAACTGTGGGCGATCCGTGAGTCCGCGGCGGGCATCGCCACTCGCATGGCCGACGGCTCCGAGGCGTGGCCGGGATGGGAGGACGCCGCCGTGCCACCGGAACGGCTCGGCTCCTACCTGAGGTCGTTCCGGCAACTGCTCGACTCGTATGGGCTGCGCGGCATCCCGTACGGGCACTTCGGCGAAGGCTGCGTGCACATTCGCATCGATTTCGACCTGCTCACCGACGACGGCGTGGCGACGTTCCGCCGGTTCCTCGCCGACGCCGCCAATCTCGTCGTCGCCCACGGTGGGTCGCTGTCCGGCGAGCACGGCGACGGGCAGGCAAGGGCCGAACTGCTGCCCCGGATGTATTCGCCGGAGATGATCCGGCTGTTCGAGGTGTTCAAGGCCGTGTGGGATCCGGACGGGGTGCTGAACCCCGGCAACCTCGTGCGACCCCGCCCGCTCGACGCCGACCTCCGGTTCTCCGGCCCCCGCACGAATCTTCCGATCACGCTGCGCTACCCGCACGACGGCGGCAGCCTCGCCACGGCAGCACGGCGCTGTGTCGGGGTGGGCAAGTGCGTGGACACCACCACCGGTGTCATGTGCCCGAGCTACATGGTGACCCGCCGCGAGGAGCATTCGACCCGGGGGCGGGCGCGGCTGCTGTTCGAGATGCTGCGCGGTGAGGTCGTCACCAGCGGCTGGGACTCCGAGGAGGTCCGCGACGCGCTCGATCTCTGCCTCGCGTGCAAGGGCTGCCTTTCCGACTGCCCTGTCAACGTGGACATGGCCGCGTACAAGGCGGAGTTCCTGCATCACCATTACGCGGGAAGACCGCGTCCCGCGAGCCACTACTCGCTGGGTTTCCTCCCGGTGTGGGCGAGGCTGGCCGCCCTCGCGCCCTGCCTCGTCAACGGAATCCTGCGGTCTCCCACGGTGTCCTCGCTGGTGAAACGGCTCGGCGGTATCGCAGCGCAGCGGGAGTTGCCCGCGTTCGCCCGCACGACGTTGCGGCGGGCGTGGCGCCACAAACCCCGCCGCAACACCGGAATCCGGCCGAAGGTCGTGCTCTGGCCCGACACCTTCACCGATCACTTCGCGCCCGAGATCGGGGTCGCGGCCACCCGCGTACTGGAACACGTCGGCTTCGACGTGACGCTTCCCCGGTCGCCGGTGTGCTGCGGCCTCACCTGGATCTCCACGGGCCAACTCGGCATCGCCCGCCGGGTGCTGAGCCGCACCCTCGATGTCCTGAGGGAGGACATCGACGCCGGAACACCGATCGTGGGGCTCGAACCGAGTTGTCTCGCCGTGCTGCGCCACGACGTGCACGATCTGCTCGACACCCCGCCCGTCCCCGCGCTGACTCTCGCCGAGTTCCTCGACAGGCACGCCCCCGACGCTCCGTTCGAGGCACTCGACGCGCACGCGGTGACCCAGCGGCACTGCCACCAGCACGCGGTGCTCGGGCATGACGCCGACGAGAAACTGTTACGCAGGGCCGGAATCCACAACCGCACGCTCGATTCGGGCTGCTGTGGACTGGCAGGGAACTTCGGTGTGGAGCGCGGGCACTACGACGTGTCGGTCGCGGCGGCCAACCGCGTGCTCGTGCCGGAGATCGACGCGGCCGGCCCCGAGGTGCTCGTGCTCGCCGATGGATTCAGCTGCCGTACCCAGATCGCCGACCTCACGGGGCGCCGTTCACTGCACCTGGCTCAGGTGCTCGACCGTGCTCGCCCAGGGCGGACGCCCTGATCGCGGTCACGGTGCGTACCACGCCGGTCGCCGAACGGGCCGAACGAACCCCTCGAACTCCTACCAAAGCATGAGATACGCCTCACAGCTTTGCGACATGTGGGTGTCAGAAGGTTGAATCGGGAACTAGGGACCGGTAAAGGGACCCGGTCGTGGACGCAAGGAGGCAGAGGTGCCTCAGGACGGCAATGACACCGATTTGAACCATCGCGAGCGCGCGACCCTGCACGCCGTGGCGCAGGGCATCGCCGAAATCACCACCGGTTGCGGAACGAACCTTTTTGTTGACGGGCTCGCCTGCGCCGACCAGGCGACAGCGCACCGGCTCGTCCGGCAGGGGCTCATCGCCCCCGCCCGCCACGGCGAACCCGGTCAGCGAGTCCCCGCCACCCTGACCGATGCAGGCAAGCGCGCACTCGGCAACACCCCCGCCCTCGCAGGCCGCTGACACACCTGAGTCCGCCTCCCACAACGCCCGAGCGTGCGGGAGGCGGACCCGTATTCGGGCTTTCCGAAGTCCCTCCCGGCTCACCCGGCCTGTCGTTACACTCCGAAGTCATACGGTTCCGTAACCGATCGTCCTGGGGGATGCCGTCATGGCAGAGGAGTTCAGTGAGCAAGGCCAGGCCTACAACCAGCCGATCGGCGTGGGTGGGATCGTGCACGCCGCCGCTGCCGCGTTCAACGCGACAGCCAACGCCGCGTCGATGGCCAAGGGCCAGAGCCGCGGCCTCCGAACTGGTCAACTCCGCCAAGAACGGCGGCTTCCGCGTCAGCAAGGACAGCGCGAACGAGCTGATCGACATCATGGCGCACTTCGTCGAACGCATCGACAACATGAAGCACGACCTACTCGTTTTCAACCAACGGCCTCCGCTCGGCAATCACGAGTACGGAAAGCTCGTCGCACAACACATGTATGACGCCGCCAACGGCCCAAACTCGGCTCGGATGGTTGTCCATCAACTCAAAGAAATCCTCAAGATGAGCATCGAGGCCCTGCAGCGAGCCTCCGGTCAGTACGAGGAGACGGAGTCCAGCGTGGTCGATGCGGTCAAACGCTCCACCCGTTCCGCCTGACAGGTGAAGGAAAAGATGACTCGGCCTATCACTCTCCTGGCTGCCTTCGCGACGGCCGTACTCGCCGCCAGTGGGTGCGCCGCCGAACAACCTGGCGTCGCCGAGCCAACGCCGCGACCTCCCAGTACGGCAATTTCAGAGGCGCCTTCCCCAGCGGCCGAACCACTCAGCGGGTTGGTTGACCCCTGCGCCGTAATCCAGCATGAAAAAGACCTCAAAGAATACGGCGAATTCGCTCCCCGCCAGGAGTCGAGCCAAGACATGGCTGGCGCACGAGCCTGTTCCTGGAAGCGCAAAAAACAGAACCCACTCGAAGATACACTCATCATCGGACTCGCGGTCCGCGACAAACAAAGCGTTGACACCATCGCCGATGTCGGAGGCGGAATCAACTCAGGAGAAATCAACGGAAGAACGGCAGCAGAAGCCCCTGATCCTACTTCGGGAGGCTGCACGCTCGCCATCGCCATCGACGACGGCTCCCGCATCGACGTGAACGTACTGGGTGAGGACGTCAACGACGCCTGCGACGTCGCTCGCGACATCGCCTACCTCGTCGAGCCCCGGCTGCCGAAGCCCTGAGGCCGCCCGCACCCTGCGGTCATACGTGCACGAAGTGCAGGCACGCGTGCGCAGGGTGCGGACACGGTGTCAGGGGGTCACCCGGAACGCCGGGATGCCCGTCACCGCCTGGCCCACCGACAGGGCATGCATTTCCTCGGTTCCCTCGTAGGTCAGCACCGTCTCCAGGTTCGCCGCGTGCCGCATCACCGGGTACTCCAGCGAGATCCCGTTGGCTCCCAGCATCGACCGCGCCGTGCGGGCCACGTCGAGTGCCGCGCGCACGTTGGCGAGTTTGCCGAAACTCACCTGGCCGTGATGCAGCTGCCCGGCGTCCTTCAACCGGCCGAGCCGCAGAGCCACCAAGCCCGCCCTGTTGACCTCGACGACGAGATCCGCCAGCTTGCGCTGCGTGAGCTGGAACGCCGCGAGCGGCTGCCCGAACTGGGCGCGCGTCGTGGTGTACTCCAGCGCCGTCTCGTAACACGTGCGTGCCGCGCCGACGACGCCGAACACGATGCCGAAACGCGCCTCGTTGAGACACGACAGCGGCCCGCGCAGACCCGTCACGCCGGGCAGAACGGCGTCGGCGGGCAACCGCACGCCGTCGAGCACCAGCTCCGCCGTCAGCGACGCCCTCAGCGACAGTTTCCGGGTGATCTCCCGAGCCGAGAAGCCGGGCGTGTCCGCCGGGATCACGAAGCCACGCACACCGTCGTCGGTGCGCGCCCACACCACGGCCACATCGGCCACCGTGCCATTGGTGATCCACATCTTGGTGCCGTCCAGCACCCAGTCCGTCCCATCCCTTCGGGCCCGGGTACGCATGGACGCCGGGTCACTGCCCGCGTCGGCTTCGGTGAGCCCGAAGCACCCGATCGCCTCCCCCGACGCCAGCGACGGCAGCCACCGCTGCTTCTGCTCCTCGCTGCCGTAGCGGTGAATGGCATACATGGCGAGCGAGCCCTGCACGGACACGAAGCTGCGCAGCCCCGAGTCGATGGCCTCAAGCTCGCGGCACGCGATGCCGTAGGCGACGGAGGACGACCCCGCACACCCGTAGCCCGCGAGATGCATTCCGAGTACGCCCCAGCCTGCCGAAACTTTTTGCGAGATCCCGCACAGGAAGCGTCGCATTTTCGTACCAATCCGCGATGTGCGGGCTCAGTTCCGCCTTCGCGAACCGGCGTACCGTGTCGCGGATGTCGCGTTCATCCGCTGTCAGTTCGGCATCGACAGCGAGGAAATCACCTGGGTCCAAACCGGTCTCAACCATGTCCGGAACCTTACCCGTTCAGACATCATCGCAGGTCAGAGCGCCACCAGCGGTGGAAAGCACAGAAAGGCCACGATCGTCAATCCCCTTGTGCTGTTGTTCATGTAACACGCCGCGCCTGTTTGGCTAACCGCGCGTTCACATTACTGTCATAAGACCCGGCGATCCCGGAGAAACATTCGTGCGCCGGAGCCGCCGCGACCAGTGGGCGGCCCGGGGACTGCGCAATGCTCTTCCGCCGCACAGCGCCGTGTGGTCACCCGATGCGTCTCTGAGACCTTCCGTCTCGCGAACGACATCGGCTTCCTGATCTGACCATCGCAAGATCGGGCCGCATCGTTAGCCGACCAGTGCGCCACATCACGCCGCGCTGGTGGTTTCGGCATGGCCCGGTCGCGCCGAGCAAGAGGAGGGCCGCCAACCGTGACCCGCCCCGCCCCGCGCGAACCCTCTGCGGGTTTGTACGACGAACAGTACGAGCACGACGCCTGCGGCGTGGCCTTCGTCGCCGACCTCGCGGGCCGCGCCAACCACGACATCGTCGCGAAAGCCTTGGTTGCACTGTGCAACCTGGAGCACAGGGGAGCCCGCGGCGCCGAGCCGGAGACCGGTGACGGCGCCGGCATTCTCATCCAGCTTCCCGACGCCTTCTTCCGCGAGGTCACCGGCTTCGCCCTTCCCGAACCCGGCGGTTACGCCGCGGGCACCGCCTTCCTGCCGCGTGACGAGCACGTGCGAGGCAGGGCGATCTCCACCATCGAGCGCATCGCAGCCGAGGAAGGTATGCGCGTGCTGGGCTGGCGCGACGTCCCTGTGGACACCGACCACGTCGGCCCCACCGCAGCCACCACCATGCCGCATTTCGCGCAGGTGTTCCTCGCCCCGCGCCGCGAGGAGATCACCGGACTCGATCTCGAACGCGCCGCATTCTGCGTGCGCAAGCGCGCCGAACACGCGCTGGCCGAGCAGGACGTCTACTTCCCCAGCCTCTCGTCCCGCACGATCGTCTACAAAGGAATGCTGACGGAGCCTCAGGTCGGCAGGTTCTTCCCCGATCTCACCGACGAGCGCGTCGTCAGCGCCATCGGCCTCGTGCATTCGCGGTTCTCCACCAACACGTTCCCTTCGTGGCCGCTCGCGCACCCTTACCGCTACATCGCCCACAACGGCGAGATCAACACGCTGAGGGGCAACCGCAACTGGATGGATGCCCGCGAGTCGCAGCTGTCGTCGGAGTTGTTCTCCGGCGACCTGTCGCGGCTGTTCCCCGTCATCACGCGGGGCGCGAGCGACTCGGCGTCGTTCGACGAGGTGCTGGAGCTGCTGCACCTCGGTGGCCGTTCACTGCCGCACGCCGTGCTCATGATGATCCCGGAGGCGTGGGAGAACCATCGGGAGATGGACGGCGCACGACGGGCGTTCTACGAGTTCCACTCCACGCTCATGGAGCCATGGGACGGCCCCGCGCTGGTGGCGTTCACCGACGGCACGCAGATCGGGGCGGTGCTCGACCGCAACGGCCTGCGTCCTGCCCGGTACTGGGTGACAGAGGACGGTCTCGTGATCCTCGCGAGTGAGGTCGGGGTGCTCGATGTCGAGCAGTCCTCCATCGTCCGCAAGGGGCGGCTCGAACCCGGCCGGATGTTCCTCGTGGACACCGCGCAGGGGCGCGTCATCGACGACGAGGAGATCAAGAACGAGCTCGCCGCCGAACACCCCTACGCGGAGTGGCTCGACGCGGGTCTTGTGCGGCTGGGCGACCTGCCCGAACGCGAGCGTGAGGTCCCGTCGCACGCCTCGCTGGTGCGCAGGCAGCAGGCGTTCGGCTACACGAGCGAGGAAGTGGGTGTGCTACTCGAACCGATGGCCCGCACCGGCGCGGAACCCATCGGCTCGATGGGCAACGATTCGCCGATCGCTCCGCTGACCAGGGGCCCCCGGCAGCTCTTCGACTACTTCACCCAGCTGTTCGCACAGGTGACGAACCCGCCGTTGGACGCGATCCGTGAGGAGCTGGTGACCGCGCTGGGCACGCAACTCGGGTCGGAGCCCAACCTGCTGGAGGCTGGGCCCGAGCACTGCCGCAAGATCGTGTTGCCGTTCCCCGTGCTCGACAACGACGAGTTGGCCAAGCTGGTACACGCCAACGACGACGGCGACCTTCCCGAGTTCTCCTCGCACACGGTGCACGGCACGTTCTGCGTCGCCGGTGGCGGCGAGGCGCTGATGCGCAGGCTCGACGAGATCCGCGCCGAGGTGACCGAAGCCATCGCCGACGGCGCGCGGCTCGTCGTGCTGTCCGACCGGGGCGTGGACGCCGAGCACGCGGCGATCCCGTCGCTACTGCTCACGGGCGCGGTGCACCACCATCTGGTGCGCGAGAAGAGCCGCACACAGGTGGGTCTGGTGGTCGAGTCGGGCGATGCGAGGGAGGTGCACCACATCGCGCTGCTCATCGGCTATGGCGCCGCCGCGGTGAACCCGTATCTGGCGATGGCCACGGTCGAGGAGCTGGCCGAGCAGGGCAGGCTGGGCGAGGTCACGCCGAAGCAGGCCACACGCAACCTCATCGCCGCGCTCGGCAAGGGTGTGCGCAAGACGATGTCCAAGATGGGCGTCTCCACCGTCGCCTCGTACACCGGTGCGCAGATCTTCGAGGCGATCGGGCTCGGCGCCGAGGTCGTCGAAACCTGTTTCACGGGGACGACCTCTCGGCTCGGCGGTGTCGGTTTCGACCTGCTCGCCCGCGAGGTAATCGAGCGGCACAGGAAGGCGTTCCCCTCGGACGGTGTGCGGGCGGCGCACAGGGAACTCGACACGGGCGGCGACTACCAGTGGCGGCGCGAGGGAGAGCCGCACCTGTTCAACCCGCACACCGTGTTCAAGCTCCAGCACTCCACGCGCAGCGGCAAGTACGACATCTTCAAGGAGTACACGCGCGCTGTTGACGACCAGTCGCGCGACCTGATGACGCTGCGCGGGTTGTTCGAGCTGAAGGAGGGCGTGCGTCCTCCGGTGCCGATCGAGGAGGTCGAGCCCGTCTCCGCGATCGTGAAGCGGTTCGCGACCGGGGCCATCTCCTACGGTTCGATCTCGCAGGAGATGCACGAGACCCTCGCCATCGCCATGAACCGCCTCGGCGGCAAGTCCAACACCGGTGAGGGCGGTGAGGATCCCGAGCGGCTCTACGACCCCGAGCGGCGCAGCGCCGTGAAGCAGGTCGCCAGTGGACGGTTCGGGGTCACCAGCGAGTACCTGGTGAACGCCGACGACATTCAGATCAAGATGGCGCAGGGAGCCAAGCCGGGCGAGGGTGGCCAGTTGCCGGGCGGGAAGGTGTATCCGTGGATCGCGAAGACGCGGCACTCCACGCCGGGTGTCGGGCTCATCTCGCCGCCGCCGCACCACGACATCTACTCGATCGAGGACCTCGCACAGCTGATCCACGATCTTAAGAACGCCAACCCCTCAGCCCGCATCCACGTGAAGCTGGTGTCGGAGGTCGGCGTCGGGACCGTCGCGGCAGGCGTGTCGAAGGCACACGCCGACGTGGTGCTGATCTCCGGGCACGACGGCGGAACGGGCGCCTCGCCCCTGTCGTCGATCAAGCACGCCGGTGGGCCGTGGGAGCTGGGGCTGGCCGAGACACAGCAGACGTTGCTGGCCAACCGGCTGCGTGACCGCATCGTGGTGCAGGCCGACGGCCAGCTCAAGACGGGGCGTGACGTGGTGATCGCCGCGTTGCTCGGCGCGGAGGAGTTCGGCTTCGCCACGGCTCCGCTGGTGGTGTCGGGCTGCATCATGATGCGGGTCTGCCACCTCGACACCTGCCCTGTCGGCGTGGCGACCCAGAATCCGGCGCTGCGGGCGAAGTTCAGCGGCAAGGCCGAGTACGTGGTGAACTTCTTCGAGTTCATCGCCCAGGAGGTACGGGAGTACCTGGCCAGGCTCGGGTTCCGCTCGATCGCCGAGGCGGTTGGTCACGCCGAACTGCTGGACACCCGCAAGGCCGTTGACCACTGGAAGGCGTCGGGGCTGGACCTCTCGCCGATCTTCCACGTGCCCGAACTGGAACCAGGTGCGGCACGGCATCAGGTAGTCGCCCAGGATCACGGCCTCGACGCGGCGCTGGACAACACGCTCATCCAGCTCGCCGAGGGTGCGCTGCTCTCCGACGACACGGTGCGGCTCGAACTGCCCGTGCGCAACGTCAACCGCACGGTCGGCACGATGCTGGGCGCGGAGGTCACCCGGCGCTGGGGTGGCGCGGGCCTGCCCGATGACACGATCGACATCACGTTCACGGGCACGGCAGGCCAGTCGTTCGGGGCCTTCGTGCCACGCGGTGTCACGTTGCGGTTGTTCGGCGACGGCAACGACTACGTGGGCAAGGGCCTTTCCGGAGGCAGGATCATCGTGCGGCCCCCGAAGGAGGCCCGCTACGCCGCCGAGGACCACATCATCGCGGGCAACGTGATCGCCTACGGCGCCACCAGCGGTGAGCTGTTCCTGCGAGGCCAGGTGGGCGAACGGTTCTGCGTGCGCAACTCGGGTGCGCTGGCCGTCGTTGAAGGTGTCGGCGACCACGGCTGCGAGTACATGACAGGCGGGCACGTCGTCGTCCTCGGGCGCACGGGCCGCAACTTCGCCGCCGGCATGTCGGGTGGCGTGGCCTACGTGCTCGATCTTGGGCCGAGCCGCGTCAACACCGACATGGTGGATCTCGACCCGCTGGACGACGAGGACGAGGAGTTCCTGCGCGACGCGATCGAGCGCCACTACGTCGAGACGGATTCGGCTGTGGCGCATGCGCTGCTCACCGACTGGGAGTCCGCGCTCGGACGGTTCACCAAGGTCATGCCGAAGGACTACAAGCGGGTCCTGCGTGCGCGCGCCGAGGCGGAACGGGAAGGGCGAGACGTCAACGCCGCGATCATGGAGGTGGCCAATGGCTGACACTAGTTGCGCAGCCATGGCCACCGACCGGGTGCGGGCGCCCCGCACAACACAGAGGTGGCCAATGGCTGACACTGCTCACGCAGCCATGGACACCGACCGGGTGCGGGCGCCCCGCACAACACAGAGGTGGCCAATGGCTGACACTGCTCACGCAGCCATGGACACCGACCGGGATGGGCCCCCGCTGCGGCAAGGGCCGCAGCAGGGGAGGGCGCCCCGCAAGACACAGGAGGTGGCCAATGGCTGACCCCAGAGGGTTTCTCACCACGAAGCGCGAGGTGCCTCGCTCGCGTCCCGTTGACCTCCGCATCCGTGACTGGCGGGAGGTCTACGAGGAGTTCGAGTCATCGAGGCTCACCGGGCAGGCGGGCCGGTGTATGGACTGCGGTATCCCGTTCTGCCACCAGGGTTGCCCGCTGGGCAATCTGATTCCGGAGTGGAACACGCTGACGTGGCGCGACGACTGGCGGGCTGCCGCCGAGCGCCTGCACGCCACGAACAACTTCCCCGAGTTCACGGGAACGTTGTGTCCCGCGCCGTGCGAGACGGCGTGCGTGCTGGGGATCAACGACGATCCCGTGACCATCAAGCGTGTGGAGATTTCGATCATCGACAGGGCGTGGGACGAGGGATGGGTGACCCCAAGGCCGCCGGAGACCAGGACCGGCAAGAAGGTCGCCGTGGTGGGTTCCGGTCCTTCGGGGCTGGCTGCGGCACAACAGCTGACGCGCGCGGGCCACGACGTGGTGGTCTACGAGCGGGCCGACGCGATCGGCGGCCTGCTGCGTTACGGGATTCCCGAGTTCAAGATGGAGAAGTTCCGGCTCGACCGCAGGCTCGCGCAGATGCGGGCCGAGGGCACGGAGTTCCGCGCCGGGGTCAACGTCGGTGTGGACCTCACGGCAGGCGAACTGCTCTCCGGTCACGACGCGGTGGTGCTGGCGGGTGGGGCGACGGCGGCGCGTGACCTTCCCGTGCCGGGCCGGGACCTGCGTGGGGTGCACCAGGCGATGGAGTACCTGCCGCTCGCCAACCGGGTCGCATCCGGTGTGCTGGAATCCTCGCCGATCGACGCGGCGGGTAAGGACGTCGTCGTCATCGGTGGCGGGGACACGGGGGCCGACTGCGTCGGCACCGCACACCGCCAGGGCGCGCGTTCGGTGACGCAGCTGGAGATCATGCCGAAACCGCCGGAGTCGCGGTCGGAGGCGCACCCGTGGCCGACCTATCCGATGATCTACCGGGTGTCGTCGGCTCACGAGGAGGGCGGCGAGCGCCTTTACTCGGTGAACACCGAAGAGTTCCTCTCCGACGGAGACGGCGGGGTGCGGGCGCTGAGGCTCGTCGAGGTGCGGCGTGAGGACGGCCGGTTCGTTCCCGTCGAGGGCACCGAACGGGAGCTGCCAGCGCAACTGGTGTTGCTGGCGATGGGTTTCACCGGCCCGGAACGGGGCGGGCTGCTCGACCAGCTCGGCGTCGAACTCGACGAGCGGGGCAACGTCGCCCGTGACGCGTCGTTCGCCACGAGTGTGGACAGGGTGTTCGTGGCCGGTGACATGGGCAGGGGCCAGTCGCTGATCGTGTGGGCGATCGCGGAGGGCCGTTCCGCCGCCGCGGGTGTCGATGCCTACCTCACCGGGCGGGACGTGCTGCCCGCTCCCATCGCGCCGACCGACCGGCCGATCACCTGAGCCGCGCGCCGCGATCACGGGCGAAACGGCGCAAACATGAAATATCGCCCGTGATCGCAGCGCGACACCGGCCGGGTGGGCAAGAATGGTCCACCATGATGACTGATCCGAGGCGGCGGGTCACCGAGTTCGTGGCCGAACGACTGGAGGCGGGGGCGGAGCTCCTGCGCGACTACGGCCGCCGGGCCCGGGGCGGGCAGCGCACGCTCGTCCTGGGCGGGGTCCGGTCCGGCAAGTCACGGCACGCCGAGCAGCTCATGTCGCGGTACCCCTACGTCGTCTCTGTGGCGGGGAGCGCTCCTGCGGGGGGCGACAACGCCGAGTGGGCGGCGCGCGTGGCCGCACATCGCTCACGACGGCCCGCCCACTGGCGCACCGTGGAGACGATGGACCTCCCTGGCGTGCTCAGAACCACCACGGCGCCGATGCTCGTGGACTGCCTCGGTACCTGGGTGACGCGGGTGCTCGACGATGTCGGCGCGTGGGAGCAGCGCCCCGGCTGGGAGCGTGCCGTGGACGAGCGCCTTCAGGACTTCGTCGATGCGTGGCACACCACCACCGTCCCCGTCGTGGCGGTCAGCAACGAGGTCGGCTCCGGGGTCGTTCCGCCCACGCACGCGGGCCGC
Source organism: Saccharomonospora xinjiangensis XJ-54 (assembly GCF_000258175.1). Lineage (NCBI taxonomy): Bacteria > Bacillati > Actinomycetota > Actinomycetes > Pseudonocardiales > Pseudonocardiaceae > Saccharomonospora > Saccharomonospora xinjiangensis. The sequence goes on from NZ_JH636049.1 coordinate 1,326,214, forward strand.
GTGTTCCGGGATGTGCTCGGCGCGTTCAACACGGCGGTCGCCGCGGGCGCCCACTCGGTGAGGCTCGTCGTCGCGGGGCGTGTGCTGCGTCTGTAGGTGCGGAAAACACCGGTAGCGCGGGGGCGAAGCCCTTGGGTGCCGGGGCGCGGGGCATTGGTCCGGACGGTGGCGGGGTGATCACGGCGAATCACCAGCGCCGCTCGGCGGAGCCACCGGCGCGGGCGATCGACCGGGATCGATCCCGAATCCGCCGCGTTCGATCCGATCCGGGTCCACCAGCGGGTGACGCATCGGCAGGGCCGCGACCGCGACTCGGGCTAGCGTGAAAACCGATGGACACCGCCACCTCGACCCGTGCTCCCGAAGACGGGCTCGGCCGCCGTCGTGGTGGCCGCTTCCTGCGGAGGGCCGCGGCGTTCTCAGGTCTCGTCGCGGTGCTGTGCGCGGTCGTGTTCCCCTTCCTCCCCGTGGTCCAGGAGACCGCGCGCATCACGTGGCCGGTGGGCGGCGACACCACGGCGGTCAACGCACCACTGGTCTCGTACTGGGCTCTGGACACCTCGGCCGACATTCCCTGCGCCTCGGTGCGTTCCCTCGACGCCCGGTCCCCGGCACCGGCGCTGCTGTTGTCCACCGTCCCGCCCGCTCGCGCCGACAGTGGCGTCGGACTGCGGCTGACCGTCCAGGACGGGCAGCTCGTCGCGGTTCACCGTGGTGAGCGGATCGTGCGGACGACACTGCCGCAGGGCTGCGACGTCGGCCTGCGTTCCGATCCGCACCGCACCACGCTGACCGTCGGCGGCGCCACCGTCCACCACGCCGAAGGCGATCAGCGGCCGCGCATCGTGGGCGTCTACTCCGATCTCGACGGCTCCCTCGACCCGGTCGGCGGGCTCACCGTGTCGATCACACCGGACACGCGCTACCAGTCGTCGCCCACCGCCGTGAAGGTGTTCGTCGCGCTGCTGGGAGTCGTCGCGGCACTCGGTTCACTGGCGTGTGTCCGGAGGCGCGACGCCGACCTCGGCCGCAGGGCGCCTCGCCCGTGGTCACCGGACCGTCGCCGGGTCACCGGCCGCGACGCCGCGGTGGTCGGCGTGCTCGCGGTCTGGGTCGTGATCGGTCCGGTCACCTCGGACGACGGCTACATCCTCACCATGGCCAGCGTCGCCGACGACGCCGGATACCTCAGCAACTACCACCGCTGGTTCGGCGTCGCCGAAGCCCCTTTCGGCTGGTTCTACCACGTCTACGGGCTGCTGGCGCAGGTCAGCGCGGCGCCGCCGGTGATCCGCCTTCCTTCGTTCGTGCTCGGGGTGGCGAGCTGGCTCGTCCTCAGCCGCGCGGTGCTGCCGAGGCTCGGCGCGTCCGTGCGCCGCAGCCGCTCCGCTGGCTGGGCCGCCGCGACCGTCTTCTGTGTCTGGTGGCTGCCCTACGACAACGGTGTGCGGCCCGAACCGGTGGCTGTGCTCGGCTCGCTGCTCTCGCTGTGGGCCGTGGAACGCGCTCTCGCCACCCGGCGGTTGCTTCCCGTGTGTCTCGGGGTCGGCGCGGCGGCGTTCACCTTCGCGGCCACGCCCACCGGGTTGATCGCCGTAGCACCGTTCGTGGTCGCTGCCCGTCCGCTGTTTCGGCTGCTGCGCGAACACGCCAGGGACGGCTGGGCGGCGACCCTGGCCCCGGTGTGCGCGTCCGGTTCGCTGGTGCTGCTCGCGGTGTTCGCCGACCAGACCTCGGCAAGCGTGTCGGAGGCGATCCGCCTGCGGCACGCCGTGGGGCCGAGCATGTCGTGGTTCGAGGAACTCACGCGCTACCAGTTCTTGTTCAGCCAGGGCCCCGACGGAGCGCTGACGCGGCGGTTTCCCGTGCTGCTGCTGGTGTTGTGCACGGCGACGTGTCTTGCCGTGCTCCTGCGGCGCGATCGCATCCCCGGCGCCGCGCTCGGTCCGAGCCGCCGCCTCATCGGCACCGTGGCGCTGTTCTTCGTGCTGCTCGCGCTCACACCCACCAAGTGGACCCACCACTTCGGCGCGTTCGCCGCCGTCGGCGCCGCCATGGCCGCTCTCACCGCGCTGGCCACCAGTGCTTCGGTCCTGCGATCACGGCGCAACCGCGCGGCGTTCACCTCGGGGCTTCTGCTCGTCGCCGCTGTCTCGGCAACGGCGCCCAACGCGTACTGGTTCGTGTCGCAGCTCGGCGTTCCCTGGTTCGACCTGCCCCCTTCGCTGCACGGGATCGCCCTGTCCACCCTGCTGACGGGCGCCGCCGCCGTGGCCGGCGTGGTGGCGTTCGCGGAGCACCTCCGTGCGCGGCGCCCCGGACAGCCACCAGCTCCGGAGCGTCCGCGGACGGCGCTGGGGCGAGGTTCCGTGTCCGTGGTCGCGGTGTGCGGGCTCGTCGTACTCGGCACGATCGGCAGCATGGTCAAGGCCGTGATCGAGCAGCGCGGCACCTACAGTCTCGGCGCGGCCAACCTCGCCCACCTGACGGGCGAGCACTGCGGTCTCGGCGACCACGTCATGGTGGAACGCGATCCGGCGGCCAGTGTGCTCACCACCCTGCCGGGCAGCACGGGATCGAGCACCGGCTTCCACCCGCGTCCGTCGTCCTCTCAGGACCCGATCGAGGGACCGCCACACGGGTTCACCGCCGACACCACGCCGATGTGGAGCAGCTACGAGGACGGGGGCGCGCCGACAGGACGGCTCGACTCACCGTGGTACGAGCTGCCGCGCGACAGCGCGGCCGACGCAGTGGAGCAGGTCGTCGTCGCCGTCGCCTCCCCACAGGGCAAGGCCACGAGCGTGAGCATCCAATTCGGACAGCAGGACGGCGCTGAGGTGCGGCCGATCGCCACCCGTACCGTGCTGGGCGAGGGTGCGGGCACAGGGGAATGGGAGGACGTGCGGCTACCGCTTCCGGACATCCCCCGGCACGCCGACGCGGTGCGGGTCGGCGCGACCGACGACGACCTCACCGCCGACGGCTGGGTGGCCGTGACCGCTCCCCGCACGCCGTCGTTCACGGCGCTGACCGACAAGGTCGGCGACTCCCCCGTCTACATCGACTGGCCCGCGTCCTTCGTGTATCCGTGCCTGCGGCCGATGACCATCACAGACGGTGTGCTGGAGCTGCCCGAGTATCACCTCACGGCAGGCACCCTGGCCGACGAGGCGGGCTGGGCGAGCGCCGTCGCGGGCGGTGTGCTCGGCAACCTCGACGAGGTGGCGGCCAAGCCGGAGATCCCCAGCTACCTCGCTGGCGCCCCCGGTCAGCCGTGGGGCACGCTCCACGCCGTGAAGCCCTACGAGAACGGCGGCCCGCCCACGATCCACCGCGACCGTCGGGTCCGCCCCGGCTGGTGGTCGCCGGGCCCAGGGCCCTCGCGCTGACGCCGTGTCCGCAGTCTGTGCACACGTGTCCGCAGCCTGCGGCGCGGCCAGGCGAGAACTTCTGAGACACCCGCGCACAAGCTGCGAACACCCGCGCACAAGCTGCAGGCACCCGTACAGGACCTGCGGACACGGCGGCTGAGTCACTCCGGACCGCGGGCCGCCCAGCCGTGGACGGCCGAGGCGAAGCGGCGGGCGACATCCGGGTGGCCCGCCCAGTGCACGTGCAGGTAGGAGGCATGCAGACTCGCCGAGGCGAACCCCTCTGCCCTGCCGTCCCACTCCCAGGCCGGGTTGGGCCCGTGACCAGGTTCGACGACGGTGCGGTGGAACTCGTGCCCGCTCACCCGCAGGCCGCGCGCGGCAAGGAGCGAGTCGCGGGGTGAGGTGGCTTCGCGGTAGCCGAGAGCACCGCCACCGCTCATCCGGCCTGCCGCGTCCAGCACCCCCGTCATCGGCATTCCATCGAGGTCGCGGCACAAATACAGCAGGCCGGCGCATTCGGCCACCACCGGCATGCCACGGGCGACGGCGTCCGCGATCGCGTCCCGCAGCGGCGTGTTGGCGGACAGCTCGGTCGCGTGTGTCTCGGGGAACCCACCGCCCAGGTACAGGCCGGAACAGCCTTCGGGCAACGTCTCGTCGCGCAGGGGATCGAAGTCCACGACGTCGATGCCCTCGGCGGCGAGTAGCTCCACCGTCTCGGTGTAGCGGAAGGTGAACGCCGCACCCGACGCCGCCGCCACACAGCGCCCGCCAGCCTGCCCGCCAGCCTGCCCGCCAGCCTGCTTGCTCACCTGCCCGTCTGTCCCTGCCAGCTCCCGCCGTGGCGGCTCCCACGGTTCGGCGGGAAGCGGAGGGGCCGACCGCGCCACGCGCACGACGGCGTCGAGATCCACCCCCGACTCCACCCACGCGGCCAGGCCCGACACCAGAGCCGGACCGTCGGCGCCACGCTCACCGGCGGGGACGAGCCCGAGATGCCGGTCGGGAGCCCGCAGCGACTCGTCGTAGGGCAGCACACCCAGCACGGGCACGCCGGTCCGGTCGAGTGCCTCGCGGATCTCCTCCTCGTGCCCTCGCGAGCTGACCCGGTTGAGAACGACGCCCGCGATGCGGACAGCGGGGTCGTACCGGGCGAACCCGAGCGTGGTCGCGGCGATGCTGCGGCTGGCCGTCCACGCATCGACCACCAGCACCACCGGTGCCGACACCAGAGTCGCGACGTGCGCCGTCGAGGCCGCCCCTCGCGTGCCGGGCGCGCCGTCGAACAGGCCCATCACTCCTTCGATCACGGCCACATCGGCTGACCGCGCACCGTGCGCGAGCAGAGGCGCCACCCGGTGCTCACCCTGGAGGATCGGGTCGAGGTTGCGGGGAGGCAGCCCCGTGGCCAGCGCGTGGTAGCCGGGGTCGATGAAGTCGGGACCGATCTTGTGTCCCGACACCACCAGCCCACGGGCCCGCAACGCGGCCATCAGCCCGGTGGCGACACTGGTCTTGCCGTGCCCCGTGGCCGGTGCCGCGACGACGACTCTGGGGATTCTCACGACCATGTCCGGCACCTCCCCGCCGACCGTAACGCACGCGCCGGAAGCGGCCGTCCGGCGTCGATAAGCTGCGGTCCATGCCCAGGGTTCTGCTGGTCGAGGACGACACCGCACTGGCGACGGCGCTGCACCTCGCGTTGAGGCGCTTGGGACACGACGTGACGACGAACCCGTCGGGTGAGACGGCGCTAAGGACTCTCCTGGACGATCACGTGCTGCCCGACGTGGTGATTCTCGACCTGATGCTGCCCGGGATCGACGGTTTCGAGGTGTGCCGCCGTGTCCGGGCCGCCCTCCCCGTTCCGATCATCCTGCTGACCGCGCGAGGCGACGCCATCGACGTCGTCGCGGGGCTGGAATGCGGTGCCGATGACTATGTGGTCAAGCCCGTCGAACCGCGCGTTCTCGACGCTCGGGTCAAGGCCGTGCTGCGCAGGGCCACGCCGATCTCGGCGCAGGAGACGGTGGTGCGGATCGGGCCGTTGGAGTTCGATCGCACGGCGATGGTGGCCACCCGGCACGGGCGGGAACTGAACCTCAGCGCCACCGAGACGAGGTTGCTTGTCGAATTCGTCCAGCACGCGGGCCAGGTGCTGAGCAGGCAGTCGCTGCTCAAACGAGTCTGGGACTACGGCTACGTCGGCGACTCACGACTCGTGGACGCCGCCGTGGCGCGGTTGCGGGCCAAGATCGAGGACGATCCGGCCAACCCGACGTTGCTCAAGACTGTCCGCGGCCTCGGCTACCGGTTGGCAAAACCGTGAGGGTATGTCGTCATGGCAAACGCCGTCCGCTCGGGCTGAGGGCCCGTATCACCGTGGCCGTGGCCGTGGTCTGCGCCTCGGCCACCACGTTCATGGCGCTGATGGTCTACCAGTTGCAGGCCGAATCCTCCGCCGAACGGTTCAAGGTGTCGGCGGACGTTGGTTTCGCCTCGGACCTTCAGCAAGCGAGAACACAGGTTCACCGCCATGGCGGTGACCGGTTGGAGACCGTCTCGCAGTTCGTGAGGGAACGCGAGGGGATGCACTGGGCGCTCTACGATTTTCTCGTCGAAGACGAGCGGCCCCTCCCCGGCTCCCGCGTCTACCCTGACGCGCCGGAAGGCGGGAGGGCAATGGCCCAGTCCACGTCGCTGGCGGTCCCGGCCTGGCTGGTTGACCGTGCCCGCACAGGTGCCACCGCCTCCACGGAACTGTCGAACCGGCATGGTGCCCGGGTGTACCAGGTGGCGGGGCTCGTCGAACCGGACCTTGTTCTCGTCGAGCAGTACAGCATGCGTCGCCTTCACGACGACCTCTCGGATCTGCGGCACACCCTCGCGGTGGTGACGATTCTGGTCACCGTCCTTTCGGCGGTGGCCGCGCTCCAGGCCGCGCACTTCGCGCAGCGGCCGGTGCGTGCCGCGGCGAGCGCGGCCCGGCGACTCGGCGCGGGAAAACTCGACGTGCGATTGCCGGTCCGAGGTGGCGACGAGTTGGCCGAACTCGCCAGGGAGTTCAACCAGATGGCCGAACGCCTCGGCACAGTCATCGCGCAACTCCATGCCAAGGACCGGCAACAACAGCGTTTCATCGCCGACGCGGCGCACGACCTGCGCACACCGGTCGCCACCATGGTGGCCTCGGTGGACGGTCTCGACGACCCCGCGGCCCGTGCCGTATCGGCATCGCTGCTCGGTGAGCAGACTCGCAGGCTGGCCCGGCTCGTCGAAGACCTGCTGGAGATCTCCCGGTTCGACGCGGGCACGGTGCGGATCCGGCCGGACAGGGTGGAGTTGCCTGCGCTGGTCACCGACGCCGTCTCACTCGCGGCTGCGGACGCCGAAATCACGGTGCGGGCCGCCGGTGACACCACCGTGGTGGCCGACCCTCGCCGATTGCACGCGGTGGTGGGCAACCTCATCACCAATGCCCTTTCCCACGGCGCACCCCCGGTGACCGTGGACATCGACGGCACACACCCGGACACGGTGGTGCTCCGCGTCGCCGATCGCGGCCCTGGTGTCCCCGACAAGCTCGTGCCCGTGGTGTTCGACCGTTTCGTCAGGGGCGAGGCCGCCAGGACCGACGGGGGAACCGGTCTCGGCCTCGCCATCGCCGCCGAGAACGTCGCCGTCCACGGTGGAACGATCGAGGTCACGCGCGCCGACGGCGCCGTCTTCGCGGTGACGCTGCCCCGCACCCCGCCCGGCCACACCGGCACGGCGGGGTGCGCGACCACCTGAGTCACTCCAGCCCGAGCCGTCCGACCGTGGTCTGCCCCACGTGCAGGGTCTCCCCGCAGTGCCGCGTGTCCCATCCCGCGGACTCGCGGTCCACCCTGGCCAGCTCCGTCCTCGCGAACTCACGTGCCCGTTCGAGAGCGTGAGGGTCTGTGACGGCGTCCTTGCGAACCCAGTCACCGTTGGGTGGATCGTCACTCGCGTAGAGGTAGAGCACGTCGTAGTCGCGAGTCAGCCGGGGATCGGAAGGGATACCGTTGCCCGCGCTCCACGGTCCGCGCGAGTGGATGAACGTCGGCTTGACCTCTTCGAAGACGTAGTCGCGCAACCCCGCCTTGTCCCGGTCGCGGATGTAGGCGGCGATCCTCGGTTCGGCGAGTCCTGCCATGTCCACCAGCCGCAGCCTGCTCGTCATCGCCGAACCACCGAGGTCGGGCAGCAACACCGACCCGTCCTCGACCCCGAGCAGGTCCGCGTAGGCGTTGAATCCCCTGCCGAGCCGGTCGGCGACATAGCAGGCAGGCACGTCCACGTTGTCGCCGAACGCCAACGCGTTCTCCACGTATGAGGCGAGTGAGCCGCCGAGCAGGACGGCCAGCGCCGCCGACACCGCCACACGCGGACGCCGTGTCCGGCAGCGCCGCAGCAGCTCCGCACCGGCGAGCGTCCCCAGCAGCGCGGCCACCACCCACAGTGGTGTCGCGAATCGATGTTGCTGCATCCAGTCGCGTTCGAGTACCGAGTACGCGGTCACACCGAGCGCGGCGAGGGTCAGCAGCACCACCACCGCAGGCCACCATTTCGGCCGTCGCACCCACAGCATGGCCAGCACGGCAACGACGGCGAGTACGGCAGGCGCACCCGCGTAGGCAACAAGATCCCCCGAAGCCACGACGTCGAGCAGGTCGGGCAGGCTCTGCCTCTTGGCGACCGAGGTGTTGGGCAGCCAGCGGCCGAACACGGCCAGCCGCCACGCCACGCAGGCTCCGACGGGAACCGCGAACACCAGCACCGACATCGCGACCCTCCGACCCACCTCCGGCCAGCGACCCTTCACCAGCAGCACGGCGACGATCGGGTAGGCCACCACGTAGATCATGCCGTCGGGGCGGGTCAGTCCGGCGAGCGCGGCGAGCGCCCCTGCGACAACGGCCACCTTCCCCGACAGCAGGCGGCCGTCGAGCGCCGCGCTCACCAGCACGAACGCGAGCCCGGCCACCAACAGCGCGTAGAGGGAGTTCTCCAGTCCGGAGAAACACCAGATGACGAACGAGGGCACGGACGCCAAGAACGCCCCGGCCACCGCCGTCCCCATCCACGCCCTGCGCAACAGCCTGCGAAAGATCAGATGGCACAACACGAGGATGCCCGCGCAGCACACCAACGCGAGCGCTTTCGGGAACAGCACGTAGTCGGGAACGCCCGCGATGGTCCCCCTGTCGAAGAGGCCGACAAGCCTGCCGAGTGCGAGCAGCACCAGCCACGTCGGGTTGGAGAACCCCTCCACCGGCGTGGCGCCGGGCTGCAACACGGGGCCGTGCCCCTCGGAGACACTGCGCGCGTACGCGAAGGTGATGGCCGCGTCGTCGATGAGCCAGTTGCCGTACAGGGTCGCGTGCCCTGCGATGGCCGCGGTACCGCCTGCCACCGACAGCACATCCGGCCACCGCCACCGTCGGCGCTCGGGACGTCCGGCACCGGAATCCGGCGTCGGCCGCCGTGGCGGTGCCTGCTCTACTACCAGCGACATCGGCTGCTCCCTGTGGCTGTCGATCTTGACCGACAGCCACGCTAGGAACGTCTCGCGGCGGGACCGTGACAGCACCGCGACAGTCCCGCACGCGAATGCACGTCTTCGTCACGACATCGCGGCCGGGTATGCCTGGGCGCAGCGGCGAGCGGCTGGGAGGACCGGATGAAGGTGCACGACGGGATCGACGCACGGTTGCGGGAGTCCCTGCTCGCCCAGCCGGTGTTCTTCGTCGGCACAGCCCCGACGGCACTCGACGGGCACGTCAACGTGTCACCGACTCGCGGGCAGCTTCACCGTCCTCGATGACCACCGGGTCGCCTACCTCGACTACACCGTCAGCGGCGCAAGAACCCCTACAGCATCGACGGGCTACCCGCGCTGGCCGGCGAAGATGACCGCCCCTCGGATGTCACGGGACTCCCTGCCTGACCTGCACGTAGTTCAGCCGGTGTTCCAGCACGGCACCGTCGGGAAGGTCCGCCACCAGGTCGAGCAACGAATCGGCCAGTCCTTCCACGTCGGCGATGTCGTAGCCCTGCTCCTCCACACTGGACCGCAGCACCATGATGTAGTCGGATCGGCTGATGCCGTGCAGAGTGCGCACCATCGCGGTGGTGGTAGCACGATGGGACGACAACCCGGCGAAACCACGACCGCATCCGCAACCACCGTCGGGATCATCCCGATCCTTCGAGCACGTCGGCGCGATCCACACCAGCTCCCCTTCGACACACCAGTGGTAGTCGCTCTCGCGGAAACCCTGCGTCGCCGCGGTGGCCACCAGTGCCTTCACCATCACTGCCTCCCCATCCGTGCTGCCGTGCGCCGTGGTGACAACTGACTATCAGCGGGGGCGGACAGAAACGGGCTGCCCGCGCGCGTGTCAGCTGCGGAATAATGAATTCATCCGGTCGGGTCGTGGCCAATACACTCGCGCCATCATGGACGAACTCGACCTGTTGCGCCGATCCGGCGGCCCCGTCACCCGCAGCCGGTTACGCGCCGACCTCGAATCCCTCGGCCTGCGAAGCGGGGACACCGTCTTCTTCCACACCCGGCTGTCGGCCATCGGCTACGTGGCGGGTGGACCGGCCACACTCATCACGGCCCTGCTCGACGTGGTCGGTCCACGTGGGACGTTGATGGTGACCTGCGGCTGGAACGACGCGCCGCCGTACGACTTCACCACGTGGCCGAAGGAATGGCAGGACCAGATCCGCGCCGAGCATCCCGCCTATCACCCCGGCCTCAGCGAGGCCGACCACAATAACGGCAGGCTCCCCGAGGCGCTGCGACGCTGGCCGGGGGCTGTCCGCAGCAGACACCCCGACGCGAGCTTCGCCGCCCTTGGTGCTCTCGCCGGGGAGTTGATGGCCGACCACCCGTGGGACGATCCGCACGGTGAAGGCAGCCCGCTCGCGAGACTCGTCGAGGCGGGTGGCCGGGTGCTCATGCTGGGCGCACCGCTGGACACCATGACGTTGCTGCACCACGCGGAGGCCCTCGCCGACGCTCCCGGCAAGATCTTCGTCGAGTACGAGATGCCGATCACCGTGGGGGGAGAGCGGGTGTGGCGGCACTTCCACGACATCGACTCGGAGGAGGGCGCGTTCGACTACTCCTCCGTGGTGGCCGAGGACGAGGACCCGTTCGGCGTGATCGCCGACGACATGGTGGAGGCCGGACTCGGCCGGAGCGGCGACGTGGGAGCCGCGCCGAGTCACCTGTTCGAGGCCGCCGAGGCCCTCGACTTCGGTGTCAGGTGGATCGAACGGAAACTGGGCGACGATCACGGCACGGAGGGCGGCCGGAGCCGCCGGTGACCTCGCGGACGTGCGACCCCTGCCCGCCACGGCCTCGCGGCCGGTTTCGGTCGTGGGGCCGTCGCCCCTCGCGGAGTCCAACGGGCACAATGCGGAGTCGTGGCTGACAGGATGTCCCTTCACGACAAGATCGCCGACGAGCTCGGCGTCCGCCCCGAGCAGGTTCACGCCACCGTGGCGCTGCTCGACGACGGCTCGACGGTGCCGTTCATCGCGCGTTACCGCAAGGAGGTGACCGGCGGCCTCGACGACACCCAGTTGCGGACACTCGAAGAACGCCTGCGATACCTGCGCGAACTCGAAGAACGGCGCACGGTGATCCTCGAATCCATCCGCTCCCAGGGCAAGCTCACCGACGAGCTCGAAGCCCGGATCATGGCAGCCGAGGAGAAGGCGCGCCTCGAAGACATCTATCTGCCCTACAAGCCGAAACGGCGGACGAAGGCCCAGATCGCGAGGGAGGCCGGCCTCGAACCGCTGGCGGACGGCCTGCTGACCGATCCGTCCCAGGACCCCACGGCGGCAGCCGAGGCGTTCGTGAACCCCGACGCGGGGATCGCCGACGCCGCCGCGGCGCTGGCGGGCGCGCGCGCCATCCTCGTCGAACGGTTCGCCGAGGACGCCGACCTCATCGGCGAGCTGCGCGAGACCATGTGGTCGAAGGGCTGGCTCACGTCGAAGGTCCGTGAGGGCAAGGAGAGTGACGGCGCCAAGTTCGCCGACTACTTCGACTTCGCCGAGCCGCTCGCGAAGCTGCCGTCACACCGCATCCTCGCGCTGTTCCGGGGCGAGAAGGAAGAGGTCCTCGACCTTTCGACCGAACCCGTCGAACCCGGCGGGGACGCGGGCCACTACGAGACCCGCATCGCCGAACGGCACGGCATCTCGGACACGGGCCGTCCCGCCGACCGCTGGCTGCGTGACACTGTCCGCTGGGCGTGGCGCACCAAGATCCTGCTGCACCTCGGCATCGACCTGCGCATGCGGCTTCGGCAGGCGGCCGAGGACGAGGCGGTGCGGGTGTTCGCGGCCAACCTGCGCGACCTGTTGCTGGCCGCGCCAGCCGGAACCCGCCCGACGATGGGACTCGACCCCGGCTACCGCACCGGGGTGAAGGTGGCGGTCGTGGACGGCACCGGCAAGGTCGTCGCCACGGACACCATCTACCCGCACAAGCCGCAGTCGCGCTGGGACGAGGCACTGGCCACGCTGGAACGCCTCGTCCGGGCACACGGCGTCGAACTGATCGCCATCGGCAACGGCACCGCGTCGCGCGAGACCGACAAACTCGCGGGCGACCTCCTCAAGCGGCACCCCGGTCTCGGCGCCACCAAGGTCGTGGTGTCGGAGGCGGGAGCCTCCGTGTACTCGGCGTCCGCCTACGCCGCGCAGGAGCTGCCCGGACTGGATGTGTCGCTGCGCGGCGCCGTGTCCATCGCGCGCAGGCTCCAGGACCCGCTCGCGGAACTCGTGAAGATCGACCCCAAGTCGATCGGCGTCGGGCAGTACCAGCACGACATCGCGGAGACGAAGCTCTCGCGGTCCCTCGACGCCGTGGTGGAGGACTGTGTGAACGCGGTGGGCGTCGATCTCAACACCGCGTCCGCTCCCCTGCTCGCCCGCGTGTCCGGCATCGGAACGGGGCTCGCCGAGAACATCGTCGCCCACCGCGACGCCAACGGTCCCTTCCGCAGCAGGACGGCGCTCAAGGACGTGGCGAGGCTCGGCCCGAAGGCGTTCGAGCAGTGTGCCGGCTTCCTCCGCATTCCCGACTCCGACGACCCGCTCGACACCTCGGCCGTGCACCCCGAGTCGTATCCCGTCGTGCGCCGCATCCTCGATCACACCCGTGTGGGCATCCGGGAGCTCATCGGCAACGCCCGCACCCTGCGTTCGCTCAAGCCCGAGACGTTCGCCGACGAGAAGTTCGGACTGCCGACGGTCACCGACATCCTTGCCGAGCTGGAGAAACCCGGCCGCGACCCCAGGCCGGAGTTCAAGACGGCGACGTTCGCCGAGGGCGTTGACACGATGGCCGACCTCAAGCCCGGCATGCGGCTGGAAGGTGTGGTCACCAACGTGGCCGCGTTCGGCGCGTTCGTTGACATCGGCGTTCACCAGGACGGGCTCGTCCACGTGTCGGCCATGTCGCACCGATACGTCTCCGACCCTCGCGAGGTCGTCAAGCCCGGCGACGTGGTGACGGTCAAGGTCCTGGACGTCGATGTGCCGCGCAAGCGCATCTCCCTCACCTTGCGGCTCGACGACGACGTCCAGCCGCCGAAGGAGGGAGACCGCTCCGACCGCCGTGGGGAAGCACGGCAGGGGCAGGGTCGCAAGGGCCAGGGACAGCAAGGTCAGCAGGGGCAGGGCAAGCAGGGTCAGGCACGGCAGGGACGCAAGCGCGACGACCGGCAACCCGCGGGCGGCGCGATGGCCGACGCGCTGCGCAAAGCCGGTTTCCGGGTCTGAGCCGGGCGCGTGGCGAGCCGGGCGGCCTGCCCCGACAATGGGGCAATGACATCGACCCCAGGTTTGAGCCCGGCCACCCGCGCCCGTCTGGAACGCGAGCTCGAATCGCTGCGCCGGCAACGCGAATCCCTGGCGCCGAGGCTCGGTGAGGACCCGCTCGGTGACAGCGCCGACCAGGCCGACCTGCTGGAACGCGCGGAGGTGGTGTCACGGCTCGACCGGCGGATCACCGAGGTCATCGACCTGTTGCACGGTGGGCCCTCCGCTGAGCAGGAGGCAGGGCTGCCGTCCGGCACCCGGGTCACGTTGCGTTTCGACGACGGCAGCACCGAGGACATGACGGTGGTCGGTGTGGCCGACGAGGCCGAGGACGACGACACGTCGTCGCTGACAGCCGACAGCCCGCTGGGTCACGCGCTGGTGGGCCGCTCCGAGGGGGACACGGTCACGTACCGGACCCCTCGGGGCGAGGCCACAGCCCAGATCGTGAAACTCACCCCACCCGAGTAACCGCACTCTGCCCGGCTGGCGTGTCCGCACTTCTCGCACGCGTGTCCGCACTTCCCGCACAGGTGTTGGCACCGCACGACGCAAACACCCGTACGTAAACTGCGGACACGAACCGAAACGTCTCGTGTCCGCACCTCCCGCACGGGTGGATCAGACACAGTCGCGCGGGATCACTCGGTCCCAGTTGCGCGATGAGACGCGCTTCGTTCCCTCGTAGGCGTCGAGCCGGGCGTGCAGGCGGAACTCGGTGCGCGAGCAGGTGAGCTCCTGCCGCGTCACCGTGGTCGCCTCCCAATCGCCTCTGGCGAAGCCCATGGCCCACTCCGTCACTCCGCCGACCGTCTCGACATCGTCGGCCACCCAGCTGTACCGTTCGCGCGCGCACCGGGTGACTTCCAGATCGTGGTCCTCGAACACGAGGGTCCCCGAGTCCTTCACGATGTCGAGCGCCGACTCGTAGCGCACGAGGTCGCGGGACACCGTCCACGAGTGCCCGCCGGGACGAACCTGCCGCGTCACGATCGGAGTCGCCCCCTCCGGCTCACCGAATTCGAGTACCGGTTCCTCCCCCGCGACCTCGCGCACAGGCAACACGAGTTCACTCGACGACGTCCACACCGACAGCCGTACCGGTTCGGGAGGAGGCCAGGCCAGCGGCCAGTACGACGACGACACCGAAAGGCGGATGCGGTGTCCCGCAGGGAAGCGCTGCGCGAGCACGTTGCAGTCCACCGTCACGCGGTACCGCTCGCCCGGCTCCACCGGCTCCGGTCGTTCGTGCCCGTCACGGTGAGTGAGATTCAACAGGCCGTACGTCACCCGTGTGGCCCTGCCGTCGGGCAGCACGTCGGACAGTCGCACCGCCACCATGGCCACCGGCCGGTCGGCGGCGATGTCTAGCGTCACGCGGGGCGCGCCGAGGACCTCGACGTCCTCGGCCAGCGGCTCCGTCTCGAACACGAGTGAGCCGCCGTCCTCCTCCCGCTGGTCGTACGGCAGGTCGGGGGGCGCGTTGTACGAGGCCCACTTCCCCGCGAACTGGCCGACCGACAACGGTGACTGCACCGTCAGCTCCTCGCGCGCGACATGCTCGCCCGGTTCGGCCAGCCGGTGCCGGGCCAAGGGGAAGGCGGCCGGCCGCACGTTCGGCGACGGCCATTCCGGTTCACCCACCCAACGCCCCGGCCGCTGGTGGTAAGAGGTCGAGGGCGGAACGCTGTCCTGCATCCACGTCACCAGCATGGGCCCGTCGAGCACACCGTTGTCCTCGCCCTTCAACCAGTGGTCCCACCACCGCACGAGCTCTTGCAGGTAGCCGATCGCGGGGCCGGGCTCGCCGAGGTGCGGGTATTTGTGTGACCACGGTCCGATCAACCCCTTGCGCGGCACGTCCACGTTCGCCAGCAGCCGCGCGACAGCGTTCGAGTAGCCGTCCGCCCAGCCGCTCGTCGCGAGTACCGGGCATCTCACGTCCGCGTAGGTCTCGTTGACCGACGCGTGCGTCCAGTAGCTGTCGCGCCGCTGGTGCCGCAGCCACCTGTCCACCCACGGGCCGGAGGCCTCCAGCCGATCGCGCCACATGTCGCGCCACCGCTCACCGACCAGCTCGGGGTCGGGAGGCAACGTGCTGTAGGCGAACATGGTTCCCGACTCGGCGAGGTTGTCGGAGAGCAGGCAGCCGCCCATGTAATGGAAGTCGTCGGCGTAGCGGTCGTCGGTGAACGACGAGATGGCGATGGCTCGGAGGTTCGGTGGTTGCCTCGCAGCCACCTGTAACGCGGCGAACCCGCCCCACGAAATGCCGAACATGCCCAGCTCGCCCGTGCACCACGGCTGGCGGGCCAGCCACGCGAGCACATCCTCGGCGTCCCGCTGCTCCTGTTCGAGGTACTCATCGATAAGCACCCCCTCCGACTCCCCTGTGCCCCGCATGTCCACGCGCACACAGGCGTAGCCGTGCCCCGCGAGATACGGGTGGTGGATCGAATCGCGAATGGCCGTGAGGTCGCGCTTGCGGTACGGGATGTACTCCAGCAGACCGGGCACGGGTTCGCGGTCGGATGTCACGGGCCGCCAGATCTTCGCGGCGAGCCTCGTCCCGTCCGAGACGGTGATCCAGACATGTTCGTCGGCGGTGATGTCGCAGGGCAACGAGCTGACCTCGCGAAGCACGCCCTCGGCCTCCTTGTCTCCCTCAGGTGTCTCGGGTCTCCCTCAGTCCTCGTCGAACCCGAACGGCAATGCCTCGACACACCGCTCGTACTTGCGCACGAGGTCGGTCTCGCTGCGAGCACCGATGAAGATGTGCGCGAGTTCGTAGCTGTAGCTGTCCTGGCCCGGCAGGTCCGAAAGGCGCTGACCGGCCTTGGGCACCACGTCCACCTCGATGCCGCCGAGTTCGTCGCGGAGGCGATCGATGTCCTCGGTGCCGGGGACGGACGTCACCACGGCGTCCGAAAACCGCCGGTAGTACCACTTCGCGGCGATGGCGTACGGTCCTTCGCCGCTGGGAAGCATGGGGTCGCGGCCGAGGCCGAGCTGCACCATGGCGTGGTGATTCGCGATCCCGTCAACACACTCGAACAGTTCGGCGTGCGACTGCGAGTGTCTCGGGTTGATCTCCAGTAGCGCCACGTCGTCGCACAAAGGGTCGCAGAAGAACTCGATGCTGAACGTCGAGTTGTCCAAACCGATCCGTTGGATCACGCGCTTGGAGATGTCCCGGAGCCTGCGCTGTGACTTCTCAGGCAGCTGCGAGGGGTACTGGTGTCGCAGGAACGACGACCGCCCCGGGTAGTCGATGGAGTCCAGCACCCCGTACACCACAACTTCTCCGTTGTGGACGTAGCCCTCCGTGGCGCACTGCACCCCGGAGAGAGCTTCCTCTGCGAGACAGGCCTGCCCGCCGACGTCTCGGATCTCCTGCGGTAGGTCCAACCGTCCGAGGACGCTGTCGAAGGCCTTGCCGATACGGCTGATCCCGGCGCGGATCTCCGCGACGGCGGTGTCGAACTCGGCGTCGTCACGAGCGAGAAACGCGAGCTCGGACGAGTAGGACTTCACCGGTTTCAACCACATCGGGAAGCGCACGCCCTCCGGCGGCACAGGACGGCTCGCGTTCAGGTCAACGATGCCGAAGTGCGGGTACTCGTCGATCGCCTTCCGCTGTTCGAGGCGGGACCAGTATTTGTGCTCGCACTTCACGACCGATTCGAGTGTCGGCCCAGGCAGTCCGTACCGCTCGCACAGCACGGCGCGCAGTGCGGAGGACGGGAAGTCCCAATACGACACGATCGCGTCGATCGAACCATCGAACGAGTCCAGTTCGGACACTGCTGTGGCGAGAAGTGCGTCCACGTCGATCTCGCCGACCTGCGTGTCCTGCACGGTGAGCAACTGGTGGACCCTGTAGTCGTCGCCTGCGACGGTGTTCAGCGTTCGGGTGTTCTCGTCGTCAAGAGCGAGCACAAAGATGTTCTTCACGCTGTCGGGGGTTTCCTGGCCCCTTCCGGAGTAAACGCTCGCGCGTGTCCGCAGCGTGTGCACGGGTGTTCGCAACTTGTGCGCAGGTGTTGGCAGGCGATGCGCGCGTGTTGGCACGCCATGACCGTGTCCGCATCTTGTGCACGGGTGTTGGCAGCCCACGGTGCGAACACCCGTACAGGAAGTGCGGACACGATGCCGGTCTTATGTCGCTCGGTCAGGCCGTTCTTACGTCGGCTTCACGCCGGTCTATACCCCGACGGTGCCGTCCACTCCCTCGCGGAGGAGGTCGGCGTGCCCGTTGTGGCGGGCGTACTCGTGGATGAGGTGAAGCATCACGAGCCGCAGCGACACGTGCTCTCCCGAGCGCGGTTCGTATCCGGTGACGTCGAGAGATGCCGCCTGCCGCTCGATCCGGCGGGAGTGTTCGACCTCCGCTTCCCACGCCGCGAACGCCTCCGCACGCGTGGCCGTGCTCGCGTCGTACGCCACCTGGTAGTCGCCGTCGGCGGACCACACCAGCGGCACGTCCTCGGCGTTGATCACACGCCGGAACCAGGCGCGTTCCACTTCGGCCAGATGGCGCACGAGCCCCAGTAGCGACAGGGTGGAGGACGGTACGGAACGGCGGCGCAGGTCGTCGTCGGACAGCCCCTCACATTTCAACGCGAGAGTGGCGCGGTGATAGTCGAGGAACGCGCGCAACGTCTCGCGCTCGCTACCGCGGAGTGGCGGGGTAGGCCGGGGATCGGGCTGATTGGGCATGCGGGTAGTCAACCACGTCGATCGCACGGCTGACCGGGCCTCCGGGGGCGTACGGGCAAAAGTCTCCGAGAAAGCCGTGCCCGGCCTGCCGACACCAGTGCGCCGCCTACCGACACCCGCGCACAACTGCCGACGCCCGTGTTCAGACTGCCGACACCGGCGCGCAGACTGCCCACCTTCGTACAGAGACCGCTGACACTGGTACGTAAGAGAAACTGACACCCGCCGGTGCTCAGCCTGCCGGGATGTGTACACACATTGCCAAACCTGTGCCCACACTGCAGAAACCCGTGCCCGGAGTGCCTACACCTGCACACAGACTGCCAACACCCGCGCACAGACTGCGGACACGGTTACTTCTTGCCCGCGGCCTCCCGGAAGGCTCCGCGTGGTTCCTCGCGGGAGCCGAAGTTCACGACGTCATGGCCGAACGGCATGCCGACGACCCAGTCGCCGAGCACGCGCACCGTGCGGTTCCACGTCGGGATCTGGGTGGCGTAGTACGCCCTCCGCAACGTCCACGCCAGTGAGCCGTTCACCTTGTGGCCGAGCACCTGGCCCACGGCCTTGTTCTTGCCCAGCGTGACGAACTCGCCCCTGCTGTTGTAGCGGAACGGCTTCACGGCCTGTCCCCGCAGAGTGAGCAGCAGGTTCTCCCCGAGTTGCTGCGCCTGCCTGACCGCGTGCTGCGCGGTGGGCGGGCAGGTTCCGCCCTTCTCAGGGTCGGGCACGGCGGCGCAGTCACCTGCCGACCAGATGTTGGCGTGGCCGTTGACCCGCATGGTGTCGTCCACGACGAGCCTGCCGCGCTCGTCAACGGGGAGCCCGAGTTCGCCGACGATCGTCTGCGGCCGGGTTCCCGCGACCCACACCAGCGTGTCGGACGACAGCTTCGTTCCGTCCGACAGTCGCAAGACCCTGTTCTCCGCCGATTCCAGCAGCGTGCCAGTGCGGATGTCGATGCCCCGCGCGGTGAGCTCGGTCGTGGCGAGTTCCGCGAGGTCGGCATCGACGGTGCCGAGGATGCGGTCCATCGCCTCCACGAGGATCCAGCGCATTTCCGACCGATCGACCTCCGGGTACCCCTCGAGGACGTCGATGGCCATGTCCTGCAACTCCGCGATGGCCTCGACCCCGGTGTATCCGCCACCGACGAACACGAACGTCAGCGCGCAGCGGCGCAGCTCCTCGTCGGTGGTCGCGGCGGCGATCTCCAGTTGCCTCAGAACGTGGTCGCGCAGGTGCGCGGCCTCCGCGAGGGAGTTGAAGCCGATGCCGTTGTCGGCGAGGCCGGGAATGGGCAGCAACTTCGACGTCGCGCCCAGGGCCAGCACCAGTTCGTCGTACGGCAGCGAGAGAGCGGGCCCTGCCATGGGCTGCACCGTGGCGGTCGCGCGGTCGGTGTCCAGATCGGTCAGCGCCCCGGAGATGAACCGGGCCCTCCGCAACACCGCACGCAGCGGCACGACGGCGTGCCTCGGTTCGAGCGTGCCCGACGCCACCTCGGGCAGCAGCGGCCGGTACACCATGTAGTTCTCCGGGTTGATCACCGTCACCTCGGCCTCGCCCTGCCGTAGCCCTCGCTGGAGTCGCAGCGCGGTGTAGAGGCCGACATAGCCGCCCCCGACGATCAGAATGCGTTTCGGCACACGGACCTCCTACGAGAAATGGCGCGAAGCAGTCACCGGGTCAGATAGACGATCAGGTAGGTGAGGAAGAACCCCGCGATGAGCGCCACGATCACGATGACGGCGACGAGCCAGGCGACGGACATCTTCTTGCTGTGCCGCGGTTCGCGATGGGACAGTCCGGACGTCTGCCCTGAGTCGGGTGGCGTGTCGCCGGGGCTGACCCCGCCCCCGGGTTCGAGTCCCGGGGTCTTGTCCGGGTCGGGGTCGGGGTTCGGCGCGTTCATGTGATCTCCCGGTCCCTCCTCGCGGATCGTGGTCGGACCGCCTCCGGATACCCGGACGGGCGATCGTCAACCCGGCGTTTCACACCTGAGGGCCTCGGGTAGGCGGACGGCGAAAGGAGGCGCACATGCATCGGGAGAGCGACACGCACGGTCCGCGCGAGGACGAGGCGATGAAGGCCGAGTTGCAGGGCATGCTGAAGGGCAATCGGCCGAGCCGTGCCGAGGAGTGGCGTGACCCTGAGCCGCCCGCGGACGACGACTACCCCGCTCCGCCTTTCGACCAGGAACGCGAGGACGAGTCGCCGGAAAGCTGAGTACGGACGACGGCCCGCCGTCTGCTCGACATCCGGCCCAACCTCGAATCGACACGGCCCGCCACGATGTCCCGCCACCGCGCGGGAGGCGTGGCGGGCCGTTTCGGCGGCCCTGCTACTCACGACCTCGCACGATGGTGGGCTCCAGGTCGTCGTCGTCGAACGAGGCGTTGGCAACGACTCCACTTACCGGCGTGCCGGTGCTGACGCGCTCGGCTCCTTCGCCGCCTTCGGGCTGGGTGGGGTCGATGTCGAGGTAGCGCATCGCTCGCTCCTTTCGCACTGGATGATCTTGCGGGAAATACCCGGGAAAGGAGACAGAAAACACAGTTGTCCGCCATCCCGACCCGGTGAAAATCGGTCAAGACGCGCCCGCTCCACAGCCTGCGTCCGTGTGAAAACGACGTTTCGCAATGTGACGCAGGGAATGCGGAGCGACGCGGATCGACGCAGGGTAGCGCAGCATGACTCGCGCGTCTCCTCCGAGTGCGCACAGCCGTCCGCGAGTGGCACCGAAAGCCTCCGGTTCGCCTGGTGCGGGGGCCGCTACAGTCACGCCGTGTCGCTCGCCGCCGCGCTCGCCGCGTTCCTCCGGTCCCGACCCGGGCTCACCACCACCGTCGCCGACGACGAGGCGACGCTCGCGCGTTTCTCCCGCGACTGGGGTGGGCTCGTGCATGCTCGTCCCGGCGCCGTGGTGCGACCGTGCTCGACAGCCGACGTCGCCGCCGTACTCGCCTTCGCGGCCGAGACCGGGACGCCCGTGGTGCCGCGCGGTTCAGGCCACTCGTGCTTCGGGCAGAGCCTCACCGAGGGCGGGATCGTCCTGGATCTCTCCGGCCTTGCCAGGGTGCATCCCGGTGCGGGGCGGGAGGTGGTGGCCGACGCGGGCGCGTCCTGGCGCCGCGTCACGGAGTCCGCACTCGCGCGCGGTCTCACGCCCACGGTCCTTCCCGACTACCTCGGCCTCTCCGTCGGCGGAACGCTGTCGGTCGGCGGCCTCGGCGGGGCGAGCCACCGGCACGGGGCGCAGACCGACACGGTCACCGCGCTGGAGGTGGTCACCGGCACCGGTGAGACCCTGTGGTGCTCCCCCGAGCGGAACCGTGACCTCTTCGACGCCGTGCGGGCGGGTTCGGGGCGGTGCGGAGTGATCACGCGCGCCACGATCGCCGTCGGTCCCGCCGCGCGACTCGCTCGTCGCCGCAAGCTGTACTACCGCGACCTCGCCGCGTTCCGCGCCGACCAGCGCACCGTGGTCACCGAGGAACGCTTCGACCATGTCGAGGGTCGCGTACTGCGTGACACGGGCGGCGAGTGGCTTTACCGCATGGACGCCACGTCGTACCACCTGCTTCCGGGTGACGCTAGCGATGCCGAGGCGCTCGACGGGCTGTCGTTCGACACCGCGCTCACCGAGACAGCCGAGTACTCCTACGGCGAGTTCTGTGATCGCATGGCCGACGGCGAAGCCTCGTTGCGAGAGAGTGGTGAGTGGTTCCACCCGCACCCGTGGCTCACGGTGTTCCTGCCCGACGACGCGGTCACCGGCATCGTCGGGCAGGCCCTGACCGGGCTGACGCTCGGGGAAGCGGACACCGTGCTGCTGTACCCGGTGAGCGCCGACCGGATCACCACGCCACTGTTGCGGCTGCCGAAGGCCGACCCCGCCCACACTCCGGTGTGGTTGTTCGCCCTCCTCACCGTCGCCGACCCACGAGACCCGATCGATCTGGCCGGAAGGCTGAAGCGCAACGCGAGCCTGTACGACCGTGTCGCCGAGGCGGGCGGCACCGTCTATCCCGGCAGCGCGTTGCCGAGGGGTGCGCTGAAGTGGGAGCACCACTTCGGCGACGCCTGGCCCGCGCTGACAGCAGCGCGGCGGCGCTACGACCCGGCAGGCGTGCTCGCCGCGGCCCACTCCTGATAACGCCTCGTGAACTCGGGGTCGGTGCCGAACCCGGTGAGGTCGTGGAGATCGTCGAGGGCGGGGTCCACCACGGCCGCGCCTGTCGCGAGGCAGTTGCGCAAAGCCTTGAGATCGGCCACCAGGTCGTCGGCGGTCTGGCCCTGCCCCACGGAGCGGGGAGCGTGGTGGACGATGCCGTCCACGGCCGAGGCGAGCGCTCGCGTGAGACGTGCCGCGCTGCTGACGGCCGCGCGGAGAGCGCCGACGTCGTCGCCGCGTCTGGCGAGCGCGGAGCAGGCCTGCTGGAGTCCCTCGCCCGCCCTTTCCACGGCCTGCGCCGCGTCGTCGAGCCCGGAGGCAGCCGGAGAATCGAGAACAGTCACGACAGTGTCACCCACTTCTACCGAGTGTTTCCGGTTTCCTGTCCGCTGAACGCACAAAATTTATATCGATCAATGAAGATTGGGTCAACCTGACACGCTAGGTAAACTACGTTGGATGGTCCCGAACGACGTTGCTGGGAGCGTGCCGCGATGAACTTGCGGAAGCTCGACGACGAGCACTACCCCGCCTTCAGCACAGGTCAGGCCGCCGAGCTCCTGGGGGTGGAGCAACCATTCCTGCGCAGCCTCGACAACGCAGGCGTCGTCACGCCGCAGCGGTCGAGCGGTGGCCATCGCCGCTACTCCCGTCACCAGCTCGGCCTGGCGAATCGCCTGCGGGAGTTGTTCGACGAAGGCCACAACCTCGTGTCGGCGCAGCGCATCCTGCGGCTGGAGCGCGAGCTGGACGAGGCCAGAGCCGAGATCATCCGGCTCAAGCAGCGCCTTGCGCACCTTTCCCGTACCTCCGAAGCTGAGGGCTCGCACCCGGAAGGGCCAACCGGCGACAGCACGGAGTGAACGCCGTCCGCTCGCCTGGCAGCACCCGCGACCAGGCGCGATGCTGAAGAGCATGGTGCTGGACAACCGGTCGGCGTCGTCTCCGGAGCCGGGCACGTCCCCGGCCTCTGCCCCTTCTTCCGCACCCGGCCACGCCGAACGCGTGGCGGCGTTGCGGGCACAGCTCGCCGCTCAACCGGCGGACATCCCGATCCGTCTCGCCAAGCGGACCTCGAACCTCTTCCGTTCCAGGGCGAGGCGGAGCGCACCGGGCCTCGACACGTCCGCGCTGACACACGTTCTCGACGTCGATCCCGTCGCCCGCACGGCCGACGTGGAGGGCATGGTCACCTACGAGCGGCTCGTGGACGCGACGCTGCCGCACGGTCTCATGCCGATGGTGGTGCCCCAGCTCAAGACCATCACCGTCGGCGGCGCGGTGACGGGACTCGGCATCGAGTCGTCGTCGTTCCGCAACGGCATGCCTCACGAGTCGGTGCTGGAGGCGGAGATCCTCACCGGCGACGGGGACGTGGTGCTCGCCCGCCCCGACAACGAGCACGCCGACCTGTTCTTCGGCTTCCCGAACTCGTACGGGACGCTCGGGTACGCGCTGCGGCTGCGCATCGAACTGGAGCCGGTGAAACCCTACGTGCGGCTGCGTCACGTGCGATACACCGATCCCGGCACCTACTTCACCGAGCTGGCCAGGGTGTGCGCCGAGGGCACGGCGGACTTCATCGACGGCACCGTGTTCGGCCCCGACGAGCTGTACCTGACGCTGGGCACGTTCACCGGTGAGGCACCGAGACTCAGCGACTACACGTGGCTGGACGTCTACTACACCTCCATCCGCAGGCACGACATCGACTACCTGCACACCCGGGACTACCTGTGGCGCTGGGACACCGACTGGTTCTGGTGCTCGCGCGCCCTCGGCGTGCAGCACCGGCCCGTGCGATGGCTGCTCGGTCCCCGGCTGCTGCGCTCGGACGTGTACTGGAAGGTCGTGTCGTTCGATCGCCGCTACGACGTCTCCAACCGCGTCTACCGGTTGCTCGGCAGGCCCCGGCGCGAAGCCGTCGTCCAGGACGTCGAGATCCCGGTCGGCTCCGCCGCCGAGTTCCTGGGATTCCTGCACAGCGAGGTCCCGCTCAGTCCGGTGTGGATCTGCCCGGTGCGGCAGCGGCATCCCGACCGGCAGTGGCCGCTGTACGAACTCGATCCGCACACGCTGTACGTCAACTTCGGGTTCTGGGGCACCGTGCCGGAGCGCAAGGGCCACGGCCCTTCGGCACACAACCGTTGCGTCGAGGAGAAGGTCGCCGAACTCGGCGGGCGCAAATCGCTGTATTCGGAGTCGTTCTACGACGAACGCACGTTCTGGCGGCTCTACAACGGCACCACCTACGAGCGGCTCAAGCGCCGCTACGACCCGAAGGGCCGCCTGCTGGATCTCTACGCCAAGTGCGTCGGAGCCGAGTAGCACCGCGTCACGGCGGTGCGCTGGAGGGAGTGTGAGTCGGATGGGGCACCCGGCACCAGGCACCACACGGGCACAATCGGCCGCGCCGAGGGTCGGTGATGCCGATGGCGGCCCGCGGACAGCGCGAGGCTCCGCGAAGGCGCCCTCGGCGGGCGTGTGCGCGGCCCTCGAGCGCATGCTGCGGCCCGGCGCGCCCGTGTCCATCACCGCCTACGACGGAAGTTCGGCAGGCGAGCCCGGCGCGCCGTTGCGCATCGAACTGCGTTCGCCGACCGCGCTCGCGTACCTCCTTTCGGCGCCGGGCGAACTGGGCCTCGCCCGCGCGTATGTCACCGGCCATCTCGAAGTGGCCGGCGAGCTGTACGAGGTCCTGAGGGCGCTGGAGGGAGTCGTTGACGGCCTCTCCCCCGCCGACCGGTTCTCGCTCCTGCGTGACCTCGGTCCTCGCCACCTGCGGCTGCTGCCACCGCCTCCCGAGGAGGCGCCGGGACGGCTGCGGAGGGCGCTGTCCGGCCTGCGTCACTCGAAGAGCCGCGACAGTGCGGCGATCGCGCGGCACTACGACGTGTCGAACCGGTTCTACGAACTCGTGCTGGGGCCGTCGATGGCCTACACCTGCGCGTGCTACCCGGAGCCGGGCGCCGATCTGGAGCAGGCGCAGTTCCACAAGTTCGACCTCGTGTGCCGCAAGCTCGGGCTGCGACCCGGCATGCGCCTGCTCGACGTCGGCTGTGGCTGGGGCGGCATGGTGGCGCACGCGGCGAAGCACTACGGGGTGGGTGCCGTCGGCGTGACGCTGTCCCGCGAGCAGGCCGCCTGGGCGCAGGCCGAGCTGCGCCGCCTCGGACTGAGCGATCGCGCCGAGGTGCGCCACGGCGACTATCGCGACGTCACCGAAGGCGGGTTCGACGCCGTGTCGTCCATCGGTCTCACCGAGCACATCGGCGCCCGCAACCTTGGCGGCTACTTCCGTTTTCTCGCCGCCCGGCTGCGGGAGGGAGGGCGGTTGCTCAACCACTGCATCACGCGCCCGACCACCAAGGACCCGCATCGCACCGGCCCGTTCATCGACCGCTACGTGTTTCCCGACGGCGAGTTGGAAGGTGTCGGCACCATCGTGTCGGCCATGCAGGACAACGGCTTCGAGGTCAGGCACGAGGAGAACCTGCGTGAGCACTACGTGAGCACACTCGCCGCGTGGTGTGCGAACCTCGACGCGAACTGGCACGACGCCGTGCGGGAGGCGGGCGTGCGCAGAGCGCGCGTGTGGGCGCTCTACATGGCGGCGTCCCGGCTGTCGTTCGAGCGCCGCCACATCGAACTGCACCAGGTACTCGGGGTGAAGCCCTCGGCTTCGGGTGAGGCGTTCATGCCGTTGCGCCCCGACTGGGGAGTGTGAATCTCGCCCCTTGCGCCGTGAGTCGCCGGTCGTCACAATCGTGAATCTCATTCATATCTACGACGAAGTAGGTAGGCGAGATGCGGAAGCGACTCCGGCGGCCGGGTGCCGTCGCCACCTCCACAGCCTTGGCGACCGTGGCGGTCTCGGCCATGACCGCCACGGTGTTCACCCCCTCCCCCACGGCGCACGCCGCTCCGATGAGCGACGTGATGTTCGTCGGCAACAACTGGGACGGCACGGTCGATCTCGTGGACGCGCGCACCTTCGAGAAGTACCAGCGCATCGACGTGGCAGCGGACTTCGACGAACGGGTCTTGCAGATGCGGATCGACCAGCGCATCGCCATGGCCGTGGTCCGCGATTCGGCAGGCGAGGGCCACGACCAGCTCGTGGACGACATCATGGTGTCGCCGGAGGGGCACACCATGTACGTGTCGCGGCCGAGCCTCGGCGACGTCGCCGCGTACGACATCGCCACCGGTGAGCAACTGTGGCATCGCCGCGTCCACGGCTACCGCTCCGACCACATGGCCCTCTCCCCCGACGGCAGCAGACTGCTCGTCTCGGCCACCACCGCCGACGTGCTCGACGTCGTGGACACCGCGACCGGCGAGATCGTCGCCGACGTGCCGACCGGCGACTTCCCTCACGAGAACCGCTACTCGGCCGACGGCGGCACCATCTACAACGCCTCGATCGGCAACGTGATCGCGCCCGACGCCGAGATCCTCGACGGGCTCAAGGGCGACAGGGAGCTCACGATCATCGACGCTGAGACGTACGAGGTCGAAAAGGTGATCGACTTCGGTGTCGGCATCCGGCCGTTCGTGGTGCTTCCCGACAACCGCACGATGTACGCGCAACTGTCGTTCCACAACGGACTGATCGAGTACGACCTCGAAGAGCAGCGCCGCACCCGTACCGTGCACCTCCCGCTGTCGGAGGAGGCCGAGAAACTCAAGCGCAGCGACTACCCGCTCGACTCGGCGCACCACGGGCTCGCCATGAACGACGACTACACCAAGATCTGCGACGCGGGAACCATCTCCGACTACGCGGCGATCCTGTCGGTGCCCGCGCTCACCGTTGACGCGATCGTGCCGACCGGCGACAAGCCGTACTGGGCGGCCAGCACCCCGGACGGACGGTACTGCTTTTTGTCCAACAGTGACAGTGACGACATCTCCGTCGTGTCGTACGACAACCCCCGCGAGGTCGCCCGCATCCCCGTCGGCGACCACCCGCAGCGCGTCCGCGCCTACACCGTTCCCTCGGAGGTGCTGCACCGATGACCGCCTCCCCGAAGCGCACGACCCGCCTCACCGCACTCGGAACCTCGGCGGCGCTCGCCCTCGTCACCCTCACCGGAGCGCCGGGACACGCGCAGCAGGAATCGGCCGCACCGGCAGGTGTCTCTGCCGCCACCTCGGCTCAGGGCTATCTCGTCGGGCGCGGGATCGCCGACGCCACCGGCGAGATCGCCGAGGTCGGCCTCATGGGGTACGGCCGTCTCGACCAGCAGGCCGAGGGGCTGCACAACCGGTTAAGGGCGCGGTCGTTCGTGATCGTCGATCAGGCCACCGGTGAGCGGGTGCTCCTGGTCGTCGTCGATTCGCCGATGATCTTCTCCAGCGTGCACAGGGAGGTGCTCGCGAGACTCGCCGCCGACTACGGCGACCTCTACACCGAGCAGAACGTGCTGATCACAGCGACGCACACCCACGCGGGACCCGGCGGGTACTCGCACCACCTGCTCTACAACCTCACCACGCTCGGATACCACGAGAAGACCTTCGACGCGATCGCCGACGGGATTCTGGAGTCGGTGCACAGGGCTCACGACGACCTCGCGCCCTCCACCCTGCGGCTCACCCACGACGACCTCACCGGTGCGAGTGCCAACCGGTCGAAGGCGGCGTTCGACCGCAATCCCGCCGCCGACCGCGCGTTCTTCCCCGACGGCGTCGATCCACAGACGACCCTGCTGCGCATCGAACGCGGAGCAACCCCCGTCGGGGCGATCAACTGGTTTCCGACGCACAACACGAGCATGTCCGGCGACAACCGGCTCGTCAGCGCGGACAACAAGGGCTACGCGGCCTACCACTGGGAACGCGAGGTGGCAGGCGTTGACTACCTTCACGAGCGCACGCCCGATTTCGTGGCCGCGTTCGCGCAGACGAACGCGGGCGACATGTCCCCCAACCTCGACCTCACTCCACCCTCCACGCCGCTGGACAGGAAACGCACCGTCGAGATCGGACTCCGGCAGTACGGCGCCGCGGCGGCGCAGCTCGGCGAACAGGGCGAGCGGCTTTCCGGCGGAGTGGACTCCGCCACCGTCTACATCGACCTCTCGGACGTCACGGTGCGGCCGGAGTTCACCTCGGACGGCCGAGAGCACAGCACCTGTGACGCGGCGGTCGGTGCCGCCATGGCGGCAGGCAGCACCGAGGACGGGCCTGCGTTCCCGCTGTTCGCCGAGGGCGACAACCCGTTCCTCGACATGGTGTCGGACTCGATCCTCTACGAGGTGTCGCCGGAATTGCGGCAGTGCCAGGCCCCGAAGGGCATCGCGGTGCCGATCGGCGCGATGAACGAGCTGTATCCGTGGGTCGCGGAGAAGGTTCCGGTGCAGCTGGTGCGCATCGGGTCGCTGTACCTCGTCGCGATCCCCGGCGAGGTGACGATCGCGGCGGGACTGCGGCTGCGGCGGACGGTCGCCGACGCGGTGGGCGCTGACGTCCGTGACGTGCTCGTCGCCGGGTACAGCAACAGCTACGTCCACTACATCACCACGCCGGAGGAGTACGACGCGCAGCACTACGAGGGCGGCTCGACGCTGTTCGGCCGCTGGGAGCTCGACGCCTTCCGGCAGACGGCACACGACCTCGCCGTCGGGATGCGCACGGGCGCGCCGCCTCCGGAGGGCACGACACCGCCTGAGGAGGACGGCGGGCGGCTGACGCTCCAGCCCGGAGTCGTGCTCGACACACCCGTGCTGGGCAAGCGCTTCGGTGACGTGCTCACCGAGCCCAGGTCCGCATACCTCCCCGGCGAGCGTGCGAGCGCCGTCTTCACGGGAGCCCACCCGAGCAACGACCTGCATCGCGGTGGCACGTATCTGGAGGTGCAGCGGCTGGAGGACGGCGAGTGGCGCCGTGTGGCCGACGACGGCGACTGGTCCACCGGTCTGCGCTGGAAACGCCGGGGCATCTCCGCCTCGGAGGTGACCGTGGAGTGGGACATCCCCGGGGACGCGCGGAAAGGCACCTACCGCATCCGCTACCACGGGGACGCGAAGGACCTGTCCGGCAAGGTCACGGCGTTCACGGGCACCAGCTCGGAGTTCCAGGTCGTGACATCCGGCGGATAGGAACGGTTCACTGCTCCGTTCGGATCAAGATCATGTCGCGGAACGAGGATCGGTGCTACGTTCGGTGCCCGATCGACTACTCGATCAGGTAGAAAACTGAACCGACGTGGCTGCCGAGGAGTGCCGCACATGACACCGCGTGTGTCCTGGCTGGACCGTACGGCCGAGACAGTACGAACGCTGCTCGCCGACATGGCCGCCGACCCGAACGGACAGTACGAACCGTGCGTCTACGAGACGGGACGGCTCGTCACCCTGGCGCCGTCACTGCCGGGCCACCGGCAACGGGTTCGGTTCCTGCTCGCGGAGCAACAGGACGACGGCCGTTGGGGCGGCCCTGACGAGTACGACCTCGTCACCACCCTGAGCGCGACGGAGGCACTTCTCACCGAGCGGCGGCGGCCGGGGTCGCCCCCGGCCGTCGCGCGGGCAGCCGACCTCGGGGTCGAGGCACTGTCGCGCAGGCTGGCGCGGCCGGGAACGCTGCCGGACACCGTCGCCGTGGAACTCGTCGTGCCCGCACTGCTGTCCGACGTCAATGCCCACCTGGCCAGCCTCGGCCGCGCTCCGCTGCCCCAACCCGCCGGTACGCGTCCCGATCTCGTCGAGGCCGTCCGCGACACGCTGGCCGAGGGCCACGCGCTGCCGGAGAAACTGTGGCACTCCCTGGAACTGTTCGGCCCCTCGGCCACGGCCGCGGCATCCGTCCGGCCCGAACGAACGGCCGGAGGCGGCCACCTCGTCGGGTGCTCCCCCGCAGCCACGGCGGCATGGCTGGGTGACGACGTCCTCGCCGACGAACGGCACCCCGGCGTCGCGTACCTGCTGGCGGTGCAGCACGAGAACGGCGGTGTGCCCGTCGCCGCGCCGCTGAGCCTGTTCGAGCGATCGTGGGTGCTGTCCACGCTGCTCGACACCGGAGTGCCGCTCACAGCTCCGCGTCCTGTGCTGGAGGAACTCCGCCGTAGCCTGCACGCCGCGTTCGGCGACGAGGGCGCGGCAGGCGGGCTCGGCCTTCCCGTGGACGTGGACGACACGGCGGCAGGGCTGCACGCGCTGGCACTGCTCGGCAGCCCCCGCTCCCCCGACTGCCTTCGCCGGTTCGACAGGGGAGACCATTTCTTCTGCTTCCCCGAGGAACGCACCCCGTCCACGAGCGCGAACGCCCATGTCGTTCAGGCGCTCGGCGCGCTGCTCGCCCTTCCTCGGAACTCGCTCGTCCTCGACGACGAGTCGCGGGCCTGGTGTGCGGACGCCCTCGCCACCGTGGTGCGGTGGCTGAAGGAGAACCAGCATGCTGACGGGAGCTGGTCGGACAAGTGGCACGCGTCGCCCTACTACGCCACCGTCTGTTGCGCGGTCGCACTCGCCCGCCACGGAGGGTCCGCTGCGAGGGAAGCCGTGGACAGGGCCGTCGAGTGGGTGCTCGCGACCGAACGTGACGGTGGCGCCTGGGGCCGCTGGTCGGCGACGAGGGAAGAGACGGCGTACGCGGTGCGGGTGCTCCTCGTGGCGGGCGAGCGGAGCGCGGACCGTAGTGCGGACCAGGTGGCCACGGCAGCGGCGAGAGGTGCGCGCTACCTGCTGAGCCGATGGTCGGACGAGCGCCCCCACCCGCCGCTGTGGCACGACAAGGACGTCTACACGCCCACCCGCATCATCCGCACCGAGATGCTCGCGGCCCTGTACGCGGCGCACACCGATCCCAGGACAGCGCCGCTCCTGGCCGATGCCGACCTTCCGGTGGTGGTAACCGGCAGCGGGGCGGCATGAACTCCACGGAGTTGCGGATGGCGTTGCGGACGCTGCCGTTCCTCGACGCCCACCGCACCACACCGGCTCGGCACATCCGGCTGGCGGACGATCCACCGAAGCTGCTCGTCTGGGACCCCGAGACCATCGCGTGGATGTTCGGTGCCGACGGCGAACTCGACCATCCCGGCAGCCGCAGTCTCCTGCCGCTGTTCGGCACGCAATCGCTGCTGTGGGTGGACGGTCCCCGGCATACCGCGTACCGCACGGTGCTCGGCCCTCCCCTGCGCGGTCGCAGGCTCGCGACGTACGCGCCGCTGATCTCCGGCACGGTGCACGAGTCGGTGGACGCGCTGCGGGTGGGACAGACCGTGGCGCTGGCCGACTGGACACGGCACGTCGCGCTGCGGGTGATCGCGAGGCTCGTGCTCGGCGACCTCGACGAGCGCGCCGATGCGGCGCTCCGCGACTTCACGTCCTGGATCGACGACGCGCTCGGTTCGCGGCCCCGCACACTGGCCCATCGGTTCCTGCGCGGCGGCCTGCCCCGCTCTGGCGCCGACCTCGACGAGCGGCTTGTGACGCTGGCCCGCTCCGGACGGACACGGCGGCCGGCCACCCTGGCTTCGCTGCTCCTCGACGCGGACGGCCCGCTCGCCGACCTCGGTACCGCCGAGGGCGACTTGCGCGACCAGCTCGTGTCGCTGCTCTTCGCCGGACACGAGACGACGGCGTCGGCCGCGGCGTGGACGCTGTACCGGCTGGCCCGCGACGAGCAGCTGCGGCGCGACGTGCTCGCCGAACTGGACGCCACCACTGACGAGACGCCGTCCGCGTCGGCGGTGCCGCTGCTCACGGCGGTGATCTCGGAGGCGCTGCGCCTCGCGCCCCCGGTGACGGTGGCCGAGAACCGGCGCCTGCGTTGCCCCGCGACGCTGCTCGGCAGGACGTTCCCCCGAGGGACGACACTGACGACCAGCATCTACCTCGCCCACCGGCAGGACGACGGGTTCGCCGACCCGCTGCGGTTCGACCCCGGCCGATTCCTCGGCCGCAAACCGCCGCCGTCGCGTTACCTGCCGTTCGGTGGCGGCACCCGCCGATGCCTCGGCAGCCAGCTCGCCATGCTGGAGTTGCGGATCATCGTGTCGGCTGTGTTGCGACGCCTCCGGTGGCGTCTGGTCAACCCGGCGGCGGGGAGGTTGCAGCTCCGAGGGCATGCGATGGCGCCGTCGTCGCGGCTTCGCGTCCGGGTCACCGCGTGCCGCGCCTGACGGCGAGGGAACTCGCGGCCGTCCACCGGCTGGAGTTCCCGTTCTGGCTCAACACGCTGTGCCAGGCGCTGTGGGGAGTGTGCTTCGCCGCGTCGGCGCCGCGGGAGGTGCTGAGCTGGCCCTCGGTGGCGGCGGTCACGGCTGCGGTGCTGCTCATGGAGGCCACCCTGGTGCTCAACACCGTCGCCGACCTCGACAGCGACGCGCGGCACCCGGAGCGGTCCCAGCTCTCCTCGGCGGCGCAGCGCCTCGGCAGGCGAGCCGGGCTCTGCCTGGTGAGGCCGCGGCCGGGCTCGCGCTCGCCCTCGCCGTCACCGTCCACACCGGACATGTCGGTGCGGTGTTCTGTGCCGTGGGAATCCTGCTCGCCGGCGTGCTCTACAACGTCGCACCAGCGCGCCTCAAGTCGCGCGGGCTCGCAGGCGCTGTGGTGTTCGCCTGCGGGGCGGTGGCTCTCCCCTCCCTGCTCACCGGCGCCGCCCTGCACCCCTTGCCCTCCGCAGCGACCGCGCTGGTTCTCACCGGTCTGACGATGCTGGCCGCGGGGCGGGTGGTGTGGTGGTCGGTGCCCGACCGCGACGCCGACGCCGCGGCGGGCCAGCGGACGACGAGCGTGCGCCGCGGCGCCGTCGGAGCGTTACGGGCGGCGTGCCTGCTGTCGTTCACAGGGCTCGCGGCGCTGGTCTGGGGCCTGTGGAGCTTCGCGGGGCCGGGTGCGGCGGCCTTCGGCGCGGCGGGACACGCGGTGTTCACGGGATCGGTGCTCGTCCTCATGCGCCGTGTCGCGGCAGGAGAAGCGGTGAGTTCCACCCGGCTGCGCACCACCGTCATGCCGGTGGTGCTCGCCGCCGACGTCGCGCTGGTCGGTGTGGCGCTGGCTGGGTGAGGCGCACCGTGTCACTCCATGTCACCTCTTGCGCCCGATACCCGCGAACATCCGCACATCCTCCGGATTGAGCACGGTCTCGTCGCCGGGACCCGGCCGCCAGAGTGGCGCGGGCACCACACCGGGCTCGACGAGGTCGAGCCCCGCGAAGAACTCAGCGACCCGCTGCCGGGGACGCAGGCTCACCTCGGGGAACCGCCCGAATCTCAGCCGTTCGAAGATGCGGAAACCCGCGAGCACGTCCTCGTCCTCGCCGAAGTGGGAGATGACCAGGTGACTGCCACCCGGCATGGCCTCCACCCAGGCCGAGACGAGTTCCTCGGGCCGCTCGGAGTCGGGCACGTGCAACAGCAGTTCCGTCATGAGCACCGCGAAGGGCCTCGCCGGGTCGAGTACCTCGCGCACGACGGGGTGATCGAGGACAGCATCGACATCCCGGCAGTCCGCCACCACGAAACGCGCGCCGGAGGTCCCGGCGAGCAGTTCCTCGGCGTCGGCCGCGAGTGTGGCATCGAGGTCCACGTACACGACCCTGCACGCGGGGTTCACCTCCTGTGCCACGTGATGCACGTAGCCCCGGTCGGGCAATCCGGAACCGAGGTCGAGGAACTGGTCCCACTCCCCGCTCGGCGAGGTAGCGCACCTGACGCCGGACCAGCGCCCGCTGCGCGCGGACGAGATAGGGAATGTGCGGGCCGCACAACTCGATGCGTTCCGCCAGTGCGCGGTCGCTCTCGCTGTAGTGGTTCCCGCCGAGCCAGAAGTTCCTGATGCGGGCGATGTTGGGGGCCACCGCGCCGCCCGGCATCTCGGGGTGGTTCGGTGCTTCTTGGGACGCTCCCTTGGGCATTGCCACGTTCCGAGCACGCTCCTCATACGTCCAACGGCGCCACGCGCGCCGTGGTCTTCAGTGGTCTGCGGTCCCCCGAACGACATCGCCGATCCTACTGACGGGAAACTTCTGCCGTAACAGCCCGAGCGCAGTCTGTCACGATCATGGAAAACTACGCGGTTTCGCAGCAACAGAACGGAAAACTCCGTCCACAATCCACAATGGTGCGTCACGCCGCGCCGCTCCGCGTCAGTCCACAATGGCCCTACGTGATGTGAGACACATATCCGCGCCGTGGTGCCGGGGGGCCGCTTCAGGCGGCCAACTACGATGGCGCGCGTGAAGCACCTGCACGCGGGCAAGGTCCGCGACCTTTACGAGGACCGAGGTGACCTGCTACTCGTCGCGTCCGACCGCGTCTCGGTGTACGACGTGCCCCTGCCGACGCCCGTTCCCGGCAAGGGAGCGTTGCTGACGCAGCTGTCGGTGTGGTGGTTCGAACGCTTCCGTGACCTCGTGCCCAACCACCTGATCTCGGCCACCGACGTTCCCGAGGAGTTCGCAGGCAGGGCCGTGCGCTGCCGTCCCCTCACCATGATCAAGGTCGAGTGCGTGGCACGCGGCTATCTCACCGGCTCGGCACTCACCGAGTACCGGAGCGAGGGCGGCGTGTGCGGTGTCGCTCTCCCCCCTGGCCTCGTGGAGGGCAGCAAGCTCCCCGAGCCGATCTTCACACCCACCACCAAGGCCGAATCGGGCCACGATCTGCCCATCACGTTCGACGACGTCGTCGCACAGGAGGGCCGCGAGACGGCCGAACGCCTCCGCGAGCTCACCCTACGTATCTACCGTGAGGGCGCCGAGTACGCGGCGGGGCGCGGCATCATCGTGGCCGACACCAAGCTGGAGTTCGGCTGGGCCGCCGACGGAACGCTCACCCTCGGGGACGAGGTCCTCACCTCCGACTCCTCACGCTTCTGGCCTGCCGACCAGTGGGAGCCTGGACAACCGCAGTACTCGTTCGACAAGCAGTATGTGCGCGACTGGGCCACCTCGACCGGATGGGACAAAACGCCACCCGGACCCGCTGTGCCGCCCGAGGTCGTGGAGGCGACCCGGCAGCGCTACATCGACGTGTACGAACGGCTCACCGGCCGGGCCTGGGAATCCTGACGGTCGCCGCTTTGCGTCACTCCAGGCGCCGGTGCCGGGGTGTCGTCTCGCTCCAGCGGGTGACATGCAGGCACGCGGCCGCAGCGAGGCACACGGCCCCGAAGAAGATCAGTCCGAAGTTCAGCGTCATCGCGCCGAGGATGATCAGTCCGATGGCCAGCGCGTCGATCGCGTAGCGGAGGGTGCGAGAACGCGCGAGACCGCCCACGCTACCGACCTCTCCGAGCGCCCTGGCGAGGTGCGGGTCGTCGTGCTCGAACCAGTCCTGGATCCGCTCCAGCTCCCGCTGTTCGTGATGGCTCAACATGGCGTGCTCCCGGATACGCTCCGTCGCGGTTCGCGAGACTGCCTCGGCCTGTTTGTCACCGTCGTCGCCGGGCCGGGCGAACCCGCTCCGTCTCCGGCTCGGGGAGGTGGCGGCCCCGCGGCCGGAGGGCCGAGGCCTCGTCGCCGAACCGGATGATCCGCACACACCGGGCTCGTCACCGCTCCCATGCCAGGTGGCTACCCCTTTCCGGTGACGGCAAACGGTCGCGGCTCCCGGGTCACGCGCACGGCCGCAGGTGCGGTTTTGGCCTCGGCGGCAACGGTTATCCGCTCTGAGGTCAGTGCGTGACCGGGGGTGTCGCTGGAGGTGCCATGTCCGAGACCGCCGTGAGGCTCACCTCCGGCATGCTGCGCCGCGCGGCCGTCGTCTCGGCACAGCTGCTCGTCGTGTTCGCGGCGCTCTGGGCATTGCGCAACGTCACGAAGCACCTCAGTTACGTGATCATCCCGCTGGCGGTCGCCTTGCTGCTCACGGCGATGCTGGAACCGGTGGTCGGCTGGCTCACCCGCCACCGATGGCCCCGCTTCCTTGCCGTCCTTGCCGCGCTGGTGCTGGGACTCGTCGTCGTGGGCGGCCTCGTGAGTTTCGTGGTCTTCTCGATCATCGACTCCTACGACGAACTTCGCGGGCGTGTACTCGAAAGCATCAGGCAGATCGAAAGCTGGCTGGCGGAAAGCCCGCTCCCCCTCGGCGGTGAACTCGCGGGCAGGCTCCAGGAGTGGCTCGACGGAAACCGGGAGAGGGTGCTCGCGCAGGCGTTGACCGCGTTCAACACGGTGGGCGCGTTTCTGGTCGGCCTCGTGGTGGCACTGGTGCTGTTCATCATGTTCCTCCATTCGGGACCGCGGCTCTGGGCCGCGACGCTGCTGCCGTGGCGGCCGAGCACCCGCGCGGTCATCGATGACGCCGGGCGCAGGGCGTACCGGAGCGTCATCGTCTACGTGCGGGTGACGGCGCTGGTCGCGTTGATCGACGCGATCGGTATCGGTGTGGGACTGCTCGCCGTGGGAGTGCCGCTCGCCGTTCCGCTGGCCGCGCTCGTGTTCATCGGCGGTTTCATCCCGTACGTCGGCGCGGTGGTGTCGGGCTTCGTGGCGGTCGCGGTGACCCTCGTCAGCAACGGACTTGTCGCGGCACTCATCATCCTCGGTGTCGTACTGGCGGTTCAGCAGCTCGAAGGCGAGGTATTGCAGCCCATCCTTCAGGGCAACTTCAGCAATCTGCACCCCACCGTGGTGCTGGTCGCCCTGGTCATCGGCGGTGCCGAAGGCGGCATCGCCGGGGTGCTGTTCGCCGTCCCTGTCTTGGCCGCCGTACGTGGTGTGGTGCTCGCCGTCGCCGAACACCATGCGGCGCAGGAAGCGCAGGCACGCGAGGAGAAGCCCTCCGGCACGGCACGCGAGTCCGACGGCACCGAGACCCCTGGCGGAACCGAGGAGTGAGCACGCCCTACGCCAGGTCGCGGGCTTCCTCCACCCGGCGAGCGATGGTCATCTCCACCGCGTTCAGCAGCAGGTAGGCGGTGGATGCCGCGAACGGCCCCGCGAACCACGCCACGGTGACCGGAAGCCACGCACCGGCGGCGGCCGTCGCGCCGAGGGCGAGCCCCACCGACAGCACCCCGATGGAACTGCCCAGCGCGACCACCTTGCTCTGTTCCTCGTCGCCGAGCGAACGCCGGAACGCGTTCGTGGCGACCGCTTCCACCACGAGGAAGCTCAGCACCGCGCCGAGGGCGAACAGCAGGATCTGCACTGCCTTCGGGGGTGAATGCTGCGCCGAGAGCATGGCCAGCGAGCAGGTGATCATCACCGAATAGCCGAAGGCGCCCGAGTTGTTGCGCAGCGACATCCGGATCTCTCTGGCGTAGAGCCCTGGTATGCCTGCCATCCCGACCCTCCTCAGTTCCTCCCGATGTCGCCGGGGCACGAGCCGCCGTCCTCTCCCAGCGCATTCCTCGCCCCGCTCGCCATCCTCAGCGAGCCTCGGTGGGTTCCTCCGACTCGACCTCACCGCGCAGCACCGCGACGGGGCACGGCGCGTGGTACAGCACGGCGTGACTCACCGAACCCAGCAGAGCTCTGGTCACCGGCCCCCTGCCATGACTGCCGACCACGAGCAGGCGGGCTCCCTCGGAGCGGTCCAGCAGCGCATGAGTCGGCCGGTCGGTGACCGCTTCCCAGTCCACCGCGACGGCCGGGTGTTCACGAGCCGCCTGTTCGAACTGCTCCCTCGCCGCTTCCTGCACGGTGTCGTCCACGTGGTAAAGCCCGGCCTGCGCGGGCGGCGCGGTCGCATAGATATCCAGCGGCCAGTCGGTCCACGAATGCACGGCACGCACCGGCGCTCCGTGGCGCTCGGCGAACGTCAGTGCGAATTCGACAGCCCTCACACTGGTGCCCGACCCGTCCACCCCGACCACCACGGGCGCATCGGGCGGAGCGGGTTCGCCCCGCACCACGACCAGCGGCTGGGGAAGGAACCTCGCGAGGTAGGCGACGGTGGAGCCGAGCAGCATCCGGGACAACGCACCACGGCCCGATGCGCCTGCCACCACCATGGCCGGTGCGATCTCCTCGGCGAGCTGGGTCACCGTGACCTCGGGTGCGCCGTCGGGCATGGCCGTGTGCACCGTCAGATCCGGGTACAGCGACCGGCAGTCGTCGGCGGCCAGCTCCAGTTCCCGCCGCGTGGCTTCGATGACAGCGCGGGCGTCGAGGTTCTCAGCCGAGACCTCCCCTTGCGCGCGTGGTGGCTCCCACTCCAGCGACCACACGATGACCAGCGGACTCCTGGACGCGGCGGCCTCACCGGCAGCCCACCACACGGCGCGTCGTCCGCCCTCCGAGCCGTCGAAACACGCCAACACCCCGCCTGCCACCTCACCACCGGCCGACCACGAACGCGTCATGCGCCGCTCCTCTTGATCTCGGACCTCCGGCCGCCCCATCGCGCGCCGAGAATCAGGGAGGCGATCGACATCGCTACCACCACGGCACCGGCAACGACGTCGTTGACGACAGCCACACCCTCCTCAGCTCCGTGGTAGTTCATCGCGAACGGGGCGACGATCAGCCAGATTCCGACGAGCATGGTCGCCCAGCCTGCCCATTGCCTCACGAACGGGGACACCGCCTTCGCCGCGCCAAACGCGGCAAGCACGACACCGGCCACGACGTCCGGCACCGCGGCCGAGACTCCCAACACGGTGGCGGGATGATCGATCAGCACGGGCGACACGATGAGCCACACTCCCGCGAGGAACGCGATCGCCGCGGGAAGCCCGGCCAGCACGTCCTGATACGGAACCGGCGACGTCCGATGCGATGCCGGAGGTTGTTCCGGTTCCGGTTTCCTGCCCTCGGGCACGGCTGACGGATTGGCGTGCGGCGGTCGCATGCCTTTCCACGGCCCTGCGGGCTCCTCCGGCGCGGACGGCCGGAGGAGGAGCCTCTTCGCCGTGGTCGCACGGCGTCCGTGCCGAATCACGTTGAGCCTCCTTCGACGAGGTCGGCGTCATCGACGACGAGCGGCGTTCCCTGCATGCAGGTGGTGGCCATGCCGGGCCGCAGCGTGCCGTGCACGACGACCTCCGCGCCCGGCCGTACCTCGGGGCCGCCCTCCAGCAGCAGGTACTCCCGTCCTCCCGTCGTCAGCACAAGGCAGTTCGGCTCCACACCGCGCGAGATGGTGCCGCGCAGTGTCACCTCGGTGCCCTCCGTGGGAGTGGGGTCCGGCTGCCCGGGTGTGGTCGCCGGTGGGGACGCGGGGGGTGGTTCCCCCTGATCGTCCGAGCCCGAGCAGGCGGCGAGTACCACCGCGGAGGAGGTGAACAACGCGACGACGATCCCGCCGGCCATCCCACGGGCAGTCCCGCTGGCGATCCCGCGCACTCCGCCGTCACCTCCCTGCTCGATGCGACCACGGCGACGCCAACCGGGTTCCCTGGCCTCGGCGCGATCAACCCTCCCCGCGGGCGCCGGTGGCGGCGACGCTACTTCACCGCCCCCATCGACAAGCCTCGTACGAGGTGCTTCTGCGCGATCCAACCGATGATCATCACCGGTAGTGAGGCGAGGAGGGCCGCGGCGGACAGCTGCGCCCAGTACAGGCCCTCGCTGGTGATGAAGCCGGAAAGGAACACCGGAACCGTGCCCGCCCGGGCGGCCGTGAGGTTGATCGCGTAGAAGAACTCCGTCCACGAAAAGATCACACAGATGAGTGCCGTCGCCGCAATGCCAGGTGCCACGACGGGGAGCACGACGCGACGGAGCAGCGTCGGCAGCGACGCGCCGTCGATCCGAGCCGCCTCGATCATCTCCCTCGGCACCTCCAGCAGGAACGAGCGCATCATCCACACCGCGAGTGGCAGGTTCATGGCGGTGTAGAGGATGACGAGGGCCCAGACATGGTCGAGCAATCGCACGTTCTGCGAGATGACGTAGAGCGGGATGATCGCGGCGACGACCGGAAGCATCTTCGTGGAGAGGAAGAACCCGAGCACGTTCTCCGTGCGCTTGACGGGGGCGAGCGAC
Organism: Saccharomonospora xinjiangensis XJ-54; assembly: GCF_000258175.1. Lineage (NCBI taxonomy): Bacteria > Bacillati > Actinomycetota > Actinomycetes > Pseudonocardiales > Pseudonocardiaceae > Saccharomonospora > Saccharomonospora xinjiangensis. The sequence goes on from NZ_JH636049.1 coordinate 1,366,249, forward strand.
AGCGCGTACGCGGCCGGGATGCCGAGCAGGAGCACGAACACCGTCGAGAGCGCCGTCACGAACGCCGAATTGGCCAGATACGGCAGGAAACCGCGTTCGACGACGCCCGCGAACTGCTCCAGCGTCGGCGTGAACACCACGGACGGCGGATCGGTGTAGGCGTCGGCCTCCCTCTTGAACGCTGTCACCACCATCCACACCACGGGGAACACGAACAGGATCGCCACCAGCCACGTGAACGCGGTCAGCGCCGCGCGGGTGAGCCTCATTTCACGCCTCCGCTCACGTCGAAGGAACGGAACATCAACCGCAGGGCGAAGGTGGCGACCACCAGTGTCATCGCCACGACGACGACCCCCATCGCCGACGACTGTCCGATGTCGAAGCCCTCGAACGCGCGCTGGTAGACGTAGAACGGCAGGTTGGTGCTCGCTGTGCCGGGCCCGCCCTGCGTCATGAGGTAGATCGCGTCGAAGGAGTTGACGATGTAGATCGCGCCGAGCAAGGCGGCGAGGTGCAGATACCTGGCGAGTTGCGGCAGCGTCACCGACGCGAACGTCCGCCACCGCCCCGCGCCGTCCATCTGCGCGGCCTCAAGCACCTCCTTCGACTGCGCCTGGAGCCCGGCGAGCAGCAGCAAGGTCATGAACGGCGTCCACTGCCACACGACCTGCGCCATCACCGACGCGAGCGGGTACTCCGAAAGCCAATCGACCTCCGCGCCGAACAGGAAGTTCACCAGTCCGTACGCCGGGTCGAACATCGTGGTCTTCCACAGCAACGCACCGGCGGCGGGAAGGATGAGAAACGGCGTGATGATCAGCGTGCGCACCACCGCCCTACCCGGGAACGCCCTGTCGAGCAACAGAGCGAGACCCAGGCCGAGCAGCATCGACACGAACACACACACCACGGTCAACAGCACCGTGTTGACCATCGCGACCCTGAACTGGCTGTCGGTGAACACATCGACGTAGTTGTCGAGCCCCACGAAGTGCCGCGAACCGGGCCGCACCAGGTTCCACGACTGGAACGAGTAGATCACCGTCAGCAGGAACGGCACCTGCGTCACCGCGATCGTGAAGACGAGCGCGGGCAACAGCGGCGCCCTGCGCTTCCACCCGCTCTCTCCTCGCCGAGGCTCCCGACGTTCCTGAGACGGCGTTGAGGTCTTCCCGGCCACTGTCGTCATCGTCGTCATCGGGCCTCCCGGTACGAATCGCCGACGGTCTCGGCGTAGGACTGGGACTGTCGCAGCGCCTCCTCGACGGTCTGCCGACCCGCGATGGCGGCCGAGATCTGCTGGCTCACCCTCGTGCCGAGATCCTGGAACTCGGGGATGCCGACGAACTGGATGCCCTCGTACGGCACCGGCCGCGTCATGGTGTGGTCTTGATCGGCGGTGCGGATACCGTCGAGCGTCGCATCGGCGTAGGCGCTCGCGGCTCTGCGGTACTCGGGAATGTCGTAGGTGGAGCGTCGGCAGCCTGGCGGAACGCGATTCCACCCGAGTTCCTCACCGACGAGCCGCACGTAGTCCTTGCTGGTCATCCAGCTCAGGAACTCCCAGGCGAGGCCTGCGTTCTCCGTGCTCGCCGGGATCGCCAGCGCCCATGTGTAGAGCCAGCCGCTCGCCTCCGTCTTGGCCACCGGAGCCTGCACGTACCCCGACTTGCCGACGACCTTGCTGGTGGCCGGGTCCTCGTTGGTGCCAGCCATGACCGTCGCGTCGTACCACATGGCGGCCTGACCCTGCGTGTACCGGGTGCCGCACTCGGAGAACCCCGCGCTGGACGCGCCCACCTCACCGTGCTCGCGCACCAGATCGACGTAGAACCGCGTCGCCGCGCGGAATTCCGGCGACGTCAGTCGCGCGTTCCAGTTCTCATCGAACCACCGCCCCCCGAACGTGTTCACCACCGTGGTGAGCGGCGCGAGACTCTCGCCCCAGCCCGGTTTGCCGCGCAGGCAGATCCCGGCGACCCCGGCCTCGTCGTCGTCGAGCACAGCGGCGAACTCCGCGATCTGCTCCCACGTCGGACGCTCCGGCATCGTCAGTCCCGCTTCGGCGAAAAGGTCCTTGCGGTAGGCGAGGAACGACGACTCCCCGTAGAACGGCACCGCGTACATCGACGCGCCGTACGAAAGGGAGTCGCGGATGCTGGGAATGAAGTCGTCCGCGTCGTAGTCCGGGTTCGCCTCCAGATACGGGCCGAGGTCGGTCAACCAGCCGTTGGCCGCCCACTGCGGCGTCTCGTAGTTGCTGATCATCACGATGTCGAACTCGCCGCCCTGCGTCGCGGTCGAGGCCGTGATCTTCGCTCTGGCCTGGTTCTCCGGAAGCGACACGAACGTCACCTCGACCCCGTGCTCCCGCTCGAACCGGTCGGACAGGGCGATGGCGTCGTTCATCTGGGGATTCGCCACGATGGCGACGACGAGCGAGCGGCCACTCGCTCCGATCGCCCCCGCGCCCGCGCACCCGGTGACCGTGAGTACCACGGCCAGCACGAGCAGGGGAAGGCGGTGGCGTGCGGCTCGCGACATCGCTCACTCACCTCCCGGAACGACCTGGATCTTCAGCCCGGTTCCGCCGCGCATCAGGTCGAGTGCCTCGGTGAACCGCTCAAGGGGAAGGGAGTGCGTCACCAGCGCGTCGGTGTCGATGGCGCCGCTCGCGACGAGATCGAGCGCGGCGCCGTAGCTGTGCAGCACCGCCATCGAACCCACGACGGTGATCTCGTCGTTGTAGAACCGGTACGGCGACAGTGACACCCGCTCCTGCTCCGGAGCGACGCCGAAGACGAGGAGCCGCCCGCCCCTGCGCAGCCTGTCGAACGCCGCCTCGATGGCGGGTGCGGCGCCGGTGCAATCGACGGAGGCGTCGAACGTCTCGCCGTCCAGCTCTCCGGGATCGGTGACGACGGCGGCGGCACCGAGAGCACTCGCCCTCGGCAGCCTCCCCGCGTTGCGGTCGGCCACGGTGACGAGCGCCCCCGCACGCTGGAGCAACTGCTGCATGATCAGGCCCATCGTGCCGGCGCCCATCACGAGAAAACGCTCGCCCGCCTCCACACCGATCCGGCGGATTCCGTGTACGGCGCAGGACACCGGCTCGACGAGCGCACCCTGCGCGTAGGTCAACTCGCCGGGCAACCGGTGGCAGGTCGCGGAGGGAACCGCGACGTACTCGGCGAACGCCCCGTCAACGGTGTCACCCGTGGCACCCCAGTTGGCACAGAGGTTGCCGCGCCCCGACCGGCAGGGATCGCAGTACCCGCAGAACAGCGAAGGATCGACGGCGACCCGGTCACCGATCGCCCAGCCACCCCGCACGTCCGGGCCCAGTTCCACGATCTCGCCCGCGAACTCGTGTCCCGGAACGATCGGGTACGGCGTCGGAGGGAAGTGGCCGTCGGCGATGTGCAGGTCGGTGCCGCAGATGCCGCACGCGCCGACCTTGATCACGACCTCCCTTCGGCCCGGTGTCGGATCGGGTACGTCACCGACCCGGACACTCCCAGGGCGATCCACGACAACGGCACGCACAAGCCCCACCTCTCCATCGCTCAGACGAGCGCTTTGAAGAAAGATCCGTCTCAGATGTGCAGGCATTGAACGACCGAACCGGCCACGACGTCAACATTGCCCCGAAAGATCGGCGCTATAGTGCTCACATGAGCGCGAGTAATCGATCGTGGTCCCTGCTCGATGCCGTCGAGGCAGCCGCCATCGCCCACCGCTTCTACGTCCGGGGCGAATCGAAGCTGGAGATCGCGAACGATGTCGGCAAGAGCCGGTTCAAAATCGCCAGGGTGCTTGAGCGGGCGCTGCACGAGGGCCTGGTGCGGATCGAGTTCTCCCTACCGGAGCCCGTCGATGTCGCGCTGTCGGAGGAGCTGCGTTCGGCATACGGACTCCGCAGGGCATTCGTGCTCGAACGAGCGGAGAAGGCCGAAGCGCGGCCCGTGCTCAGGCAGCGCATCGGCTCACTGGCCGCCCGCCTGCTGTCGGAGATCGTCACCGACGAGGACGTCATCGGCCTGTCCTGGGCGCGCTCGGTGAACGTCATGACCGAGCACATCCGCACGCTGCCGCGCTGCCCGATCGTCCAGCTCTGCGGTGTCCAGGCCGGCCTCGACAGGCGCGACCGGTCGGTGGAGACGGTGTCCAGGCTGGCGGGTGTGTCCGGCGGCGAGTCCTACCCGATCTACGCGCCTCTCGTGCTGCCGGACCGCAGAACCACGGACATCCTCCGCAGGCAGCCGGGCATCGTCGAAACGTTCCGGCGGTTCCGCGATCTCACCAAGGCCGTGGTGAGCATCGGTGCGTGGCAACCGAACGAGTCCACTGTGTACGACGCGCTGTCACCGGCGGAGCGGGAGTCCATCGCGAAGCGGGGCGCGAAGGCCGAGGTGGCGGCGCGGCTGTTCGACGCCGACGGCAACGCGCTCGACACCGGCCTTTCGCACCACGTGCTCGCGATCAGCCACGAGGAGCTGCGCCGGATTCCCGAGGTGATCGCCCTCGGCTACACCACTCCCAAGGCCGAGGCCGTGGACGCCGTGCTCCGCTCCGGCACGGTGAGCACCCTGGTCACAGACCACGACACCGCGCGCAGAGTCCTCACGCTCGCGGAACGCCGCCCCCCGTCGCGCTGACCCGTGTCCGCACCTCCCGCACCCGTGTCCGCACCTCCCGCACCCGTGTCCGCACCTCCCGCACCCGTGTCCGCACCTCCCGCACCCGTGTCCGCACCTCCCGCACCCGTGTCCGCACCTCCCGCGCGGACACGGACGACAAGTGCAGGCAACCGTGCGTGGAGTGCAAGAGCCTGTCCGTGAGGTGCCAACACCCGTGCGTCAGGTGCGGACACGGTGGCGGGGATGCCTGGATACAGTGCGGGCATGAGACGTGCGCGGAGACCACCTTCGCCCCTGCCGCAACGCGACGGGCTCGACGCCGCCCGCATCCGGCTTCCCGCGCACGGACCGTGGGAGACGGCGCGCGACTTCCTGGTGCGCAAACTCGACCGGCTGCAGCCCGAACACATCGACGAGATGCTGCGGCAGGGCCGCTTCGTCACCCTCGACGGACCGATCGCCCCTGACTCGGCGTATCTGCCGAACACCCTCGTCTGGTTCCACCGCGAACTTCCCGACGAGGTCCCGGTGCCGTTCGAGATCGAGGTCGCTTACGCCGACGACGACATCGTGGTGGCCGACAAACCGCATTTCCTCGCCACCACACCTCGTGGCAGCCATGTGCGGCAGACGGCGCTGGTACGGCTGCGCCACCTGCTCGGCATCCGCGACCTCGCCCCGGTACACCGGCTCGACCGCGTCACGGCAGGGCTCCTGCTGTTCGTGACCCGGCGCGAGCTGCGCGCGCCGTACCAGCAGCTTTTCCAGAACCGGCTGGTCCGCAAGGAGTACGAGGCCGTCGCACCGTACGACCCCGGGCTGGAACTGCCGCGCACGGTACGCAGCCGCATCGTCAAGAAGCGCGGGGTTCCGACAGCGCGGGAGATACCCGGCGAGCCCAACGCCGAGACGCACGTGGACCTGCTCGACCACGCGGACGGCCTCGCCAGGTACCGGCTGCTCCCCACGACGGGCCGCACGCACCAGCTTCGCGTCCACCTGGCGAGCCTCGGCGTCCCGATCCTCGGCGATCCGCTGTATCCCGAGGTCCGCGAGATCGCGCCCGACGACTTCACCCGGCCACTCCAGCTCCTCGCCAGGGCACTGGAGTTCGACGATCCCGTGACCGGTGAACGCCGCCGCTTCGAGAGCAAGCGCGAGCTGGTGGCGTGGTCGGATCATGCGGCGTGGCTGTCCGGGCCGGCTTGAGGGCCCGGCCCGGACGCCGCCGGTCACGGACGTTCGATCTGGTGGCCCACCACGTCCGGCCCGGGGTGAGCGGCGCCTGAACCGTCCCTTCGAAGGTCCACCTGGGGCAGCTCGACCGCTTCACCCCGCTTCGACGACCCGACAGGACGTGGCCCCACCCAGGCGAGCACGAGTCCCTTCTCACCTGTGAGGAAGCGGTGCGCGCGCACCCCCGCGGTGGCCCTGCCCTTGGCCGGATACTCCGAGAGCGGCGTGACCTTGACGGTCTCGCCGGTGGCCGTCACCACCATCGGCTCACCGTGCTCGGCGTCGTCACCGCGCACCGCGCCGAAGAACACCACCTCGGCGGCCTTGCCGAGCGCGATACCCGCGATGCCGCCGCCCCGCAGACCCTGCGGTCGCACGAGTGAGGCGTCGTACCGCAGCAGCGCGGCCTGCGACGACACGAACGTGAACGTCTCCGTGCCGTCGGTGAGCCAGGTGGCGCCGACCACCTCGTCACCCTCTCTGAGGCTGATGACGTCGAACTCGTCAGCCCGCACCGGCCAGTCGGGCGCGCACACCTTCACCACGCCCTGCCGGGTGCCGAGAGCCAGGCCCGGCGAGCCTTCCGCCTGCTCTCCCAGCGGCGCGAGCCCCACAACGCGCTCGTCGCCCTCCAATGGCACGAGTTCCCGCGCTGGCATCCCCCCGCGCAACGACACGGTGCCGGACGACTGCGGCAGCACGGGCAGCGGCAGCACGTCGGTCTTGAACGCCCTGCCCCGGCTGGTCACTAGCAGTACCTGGCCGCGCGCGGTGGTATGGACCATGGCGGCGATCGCGTCGTGCTTGGCCCTGCCGCTGCGCCTTCGTCCCTCGACGGCCTCCTCAGACTCGGCCGCAGTCCTCGCGACCAAGCCGGTGGACGACAGGATGACCTGACACGGGTCGTCGGCCACTTCGAGCGGACCCGCGGGTTTCGACGCCTCCAGAACCTCCTTGAGGTCGCCGTCGATGAGGGAGGTGCGGCGCGGGCTGGAGAACTGCTTGGCCACGGCGGCGAGTTCCCTGGAGACGACTCGCTTCAGCACCTTCTCGTCGTCGAGGATTGCCGTCAGTTCCGCGATCTCCTCGCGGAGGCGCTCCTTTTCGGACTCCAGTTCGATCTTGTCGTACTTGGTGAGCCTGCGCAGCGGCGTGTCGAGGATGTAGGTGGCCTGGATCTCGGACAGCGCGAAGCGTCTCATCAGGCCTTCCTTCGCGGCCTTGGCGTTCTCGCTCCCCCGGATCAGCTTGATCACCTTGTCGATGTCGAGGAGCGCGACGAGCAGACCCTCGACGAGGTGCAGGCGGTCCTCGCGCTTACGCCTGCGGTACCGCGTGCGCCGCGTGACGACCTCGTACCGGTGGGCGAGAAAGACTTCGAGAAGTTCCTTCAGCCCGAGCGTGCGCGGCTGACCGTCCACCAGCACGAGGTTGTTGATGCCGAACGACTGTTCCAGCGGAGTGAGCCGGTAGAGGTCGGCGAGCAGTGGCTGCGGGTTCACCCCGACCTTGCACTCGATGACGAGCTTCGTGCCGTTCTCGCGGTCGGTGAGGTCCTTGACGTCGGCGATGCCGGAGAGGCGTTTCGTCTTGTTGACCTCGTCGGTGATCCGCTCGATCACCTTCTCGGGGCCGACGCCGTAGGGCAGTTCGGTGACGGTGATGCCCTGCCTTCGGCTGCCCTCGATGGGGCCTGTGGTGACCTTCGCCCGCATCCGCACGACGCCGCGCCCGGTCTCGTACGCCTTGCGCACCTGGTCGAGCCCCAGCAGGTGCCCACCGGTGGGCAGGTCGGGGCCCGGGACGAACTCCATCAGCTTGTCCAGTGAGGCGTTCGGGTGGTTGATCAGCCACCGCGCCGCGGCCACGACCTCGCCGAGGTTGTGCGGGATCATGTTGGTGGCCATGCCGACCGCGATACCGGAGGTGCCGTTGACGAGCAGGTTCGGAAACGCCGAGGGCAGCACCGACGGCTCGGCCAGCGATCCGTCGTAGTTCGGCCGGAAATCGACGGTCTCCTCGCCCAGCTCGCCCACGAGCAGCATGGCCTCCGGCGACATGCGGGCCTCGGTGTAACGGGACGCGGCGGGTCCGTCGTCGGGGCTTCCGAAGTTGCCGTGCCCGTCCACCAGCGGCACGTTCATCGAGAAGTCCTGAGCCAGCCGCACCATGGCGTCGTAGATCGCCGTGTCGCCGTGCGGGTGGTAACGGCCCATCACATCGCCCACGACGCGGGACGACTTCACGTAGGCGTGATCGGGCCGGTAACCGTTCTCGTGCATCGAGTAGAGGATGCGGCGATGGACCGGCTTCAAGCCGTCCCGCGCGTCGGGCAGCGCGCGAGAGTGGATGACCGAGTAGGCGTACTCCAGGTAGGAGTCCTCGATCTCGGTCTTCACCGGGTTGTCGAAGACCCGCGCGCCCGCCCTGTCGAAGGCGGAGGGATCGACGCGGGTGGTCGGGTTCTTACGCCGTGCCATGACTTGGTCGTCGCTTTCCTGTGTCGTCAGATGTCGATCGCGGCCTGGTCAACCCTCGCGGCCGACGTGATGAGCCACTTCCTGCGGGGTTCGACCTTCTCGCCCATGAGCAACTCCAGCGCGGCCTCGGCGGCGTCTGCGTCGTCGAGGGTGATGCGGCGCACCGAGCGGGTCGCCGGGTTCATCGTGGTCTCCCACAACTCGTCGGCGTCCATCTCGCCGAGTCCCTTGAACCGGGGCACCGGCTTGACGACCTGCTTACCCGACCGTTCCAGCTCGGCGACCTTCGCCTCCATCTCGCGCTCGGTGTAGGTGTAGAAGGTCCGGGAGTCGCGCCCCTTCGTGGTGATCTTGTGCAGCGGCGGCATGGCCGCGTAGAGCCTGCCCTCGGCGATGACCGGCCGCATGTACCTCGCGAACAGCGTGATCAGCAGCGTCCGAATGTGGGAGCCGTCCACATCGGCGTCGGCCATCAGGATCACGCGGCCGTAGCGCATGGTCGAGATGTCGAACGTCCGCCCCGTCCCCGCTCCGAGTACCTGCACGATCGACGCGATCTCGGCGTTCTTGAGCGCCTCACCGAGGTTGGCCTTCTGCACGTTGAGGATCTTGCCGCGCAGTGGCAGCAGCGCCTGGTACTCCGACACGCGCGCCATCCTCGCCGAGCCGAGCGCGCTGTCACCCTCCACGAGGAACAGTTCACTGCGGGCGATGCCGGTGCTGCGGCAGTCCACGAGCTTCGGCGGCATGGCGGCGCCTTCGAGCGCGGTCTTGCGCCGTGCCGCGTCCTTCTGCTGCTTCTGCGTCAGCCGCACGCGCGAGGCGTCCACGATCTTCTGCAGCACCGTCTTGGCCTCGGTGCGGCTCCTGCGGTTGTCGGCCCACGCTTTGATGTGCTTTTCGACGAGCCCCTGCACCACCTTGGTGATACCCGAGGTGGACAGCTCGTCCTTGGTCTGCGACGTGAATTGCGGCTCGGGGATGCGCACATGCACCACAGCCGTGAGTCCCTCGCACACGTCGTCGAGGATGGGCGGCTCCTCCTTGGCCTTGAGCAGCCCACGGGTTTTCGAGATGGCGTCGTGGACGGCCCGCACGAGACCCCGCTCGAAACCCTTCCTGTGCGTTCCACCGTGGACGTTGCGGATGGTGTTGGTGAAGCACTCGACGGTGCGTTCGTAGCCGGTTCCCCAGCGGAGCGCCACCTCGACCTCGGCCCGCCGCTCCACATTGGACTGCATGACTCCGTTGGCGTCGGCCGCGTTCTCCTTGTACGTCCCCTCGCCGGTGATGAACTGGGTCTCACACACGGCGCGGTCACCAGAGGGCGCGAGAAACTCCACCATGTCGGCGAGCCCGTTGGGGTAGTGGAAGGTCTCCTCGTTGATGGCCGAGTCGGTGGCGGTGCGCAGCACGTACGTGACGCTGGGCACCAGGAACGCGGTGTGGCGCAGCTTCGCGCGCACGAGGTCCACGTCGAGCTGCGCGCCGCGTTCGAAGTAGCGGGCGTCGTACCAGTAGCGGACGGTGGTGCCGGTGGATTCACCACGCTTCATCTTCCGCACGAAACGCAACCCGGACTGCGGGGTGAACTTCGCCTTGGGGCCGGGACCGTCGAAGATTCCCGGCACACCACGGGCGAACGACATCTCGTGAACCTTGCCGCCGTACTTCACCGTGACGTCGAACCGCAGCGACAGCGCGTTCACCGCCGAGGCGCCGACACCGTGCAGACCGCCGGACGTCTTGTACCCGGAGCCGCCGAACTTGCCGCCCGCGTGAAGGCGCGTCAGCACGAGTTCCACACCGCTGAGACCCGATTTGCCGTGGGTGTCGGTGGGGATGCCACGCCCGTCGTCGGCGACCTCCACACTGCCGTCTGCGTGCAGCGTCACCACGATCTTCGTCGCGTGCCCCGCGACGCCCTCGTCCGTCGAGTTGTCCACGATCTCCGTGAACAGGTGGTTGACCCCGCGACTGTCGGTGGACCCGATGTACATACCCGGCCGCTTGCGCACCGCTTCGAGACCTTCGAGGTGCGTGAGGTCGTCGGCCCCGTAGAGGTTCTCAGCAGAGACAGTCACGTGGTCGCTCTCCCAGGTCGTGATACGCGGAATCGTGACGGGTGCGTCGAGCAGTTTCGGTCAACTGTTCGAGTGCCGCATCAGCGTAGTGCAGCGTAACGACACAGACGACGCGCGTGTAATGCAACGTCGGTGTGTCCGGCGTCATTCCCTGACGAACTCGGCTCGCACACCGAGAAGCCGCACGGGACGGTCCACGGTGAAGCGTCCGAACACGTCGGCGGCGGCCTGTGCCAGCACCGCCGCGTCGTTGGTCGGCGATGCCAGTGTGACACTGCGTGTCCGCGTGACGAACGGTGCGAAACGGACCTTCACGGCGACCCGCGCGACCGGTCGCCCCTCCTCGGCGACGTCGCCCGCGACCCGCTCCGCGAGCCTGGCCAGGTGTTCCCTCAGCCGCTCGGCGTCGCTGATGTCGTGCTGGAACGTGATCTCGCGGCTCCGGGATTTCGACACGTACGGCGTCGCCGTCACGTCCCGGTCGCCGAGGCCGTGGGCCAGCGCACGGAAGTAGGGCCCGAGTGTGGGGCCGAACTCCGCTGCCAGTTCGGTGGGATCGGCCCCGGCGAGGTCGGAGACGGTGGTGATACCGGCAGCGGCGAGCTTGTTCCGGGTCTTCGACCCGATCCCCCACAACGCGTCGGTGGGCAGCCCGCCCATGACGTCGGTCCAGTTCTGCCGGGTCAGCCGGTAGATCCCGCCGGGTTTCGCGAACCCCGTCGCCAGTTTGGCCGTGTGCTTGTTGTCCCCGATCCCGACCGCACACGACAACCCCGTGCGCCTCGACACCGCCTCGCGGACGGCGTTCGCGAGGCGCTCCGGGTCGCGGGCCTGCTCACCCGACACACCGAGGAACGCCTCGTCCCACCCCGCCACCTCGACCACCACGGGGAACTCGCGCAGCACGGCCATCACCCGCTCCGACACCTCCTCGTACGCGGGCGGATCGGACGCGACGAAGATCGCGTCGGGACAGCGACGGGCCGCCGTTCGCAACGGCATGCCGGAATGCACGCCGAACTCCCTCGCCTCGTAGGAAGCGGTGGCCACCACCCCGCGCAGGCTCGGATCTCCGGCGCCTCCCACGACGACGGGTTTTCCGCGCAGTTCGGGATGGCGGGCGATCTCGACCGCTGCGATGAACTGGTCGAGATCCACATGCAGCACCCAGTCCGGTGTGGACACCTGTGCAGTATGCGCCCCGCGAGGCAGGCCGGGCACGGTCTCGTGGAGACAGAGGACGAGGAGGAGTAGAACGGCGGGGCACCGGGGTACCCGGCCGGGTGACAACAGACGGTTGAGAGCCGGTGAGGGGCACTGACCCACACCGCTGATGAGGAAAGGAGATCTCATGGCACAGCTGGTCAAGGAGCTGATGACTCCTCAGCCCGTCGCGCTGCCCGGCGACACCCCTGTCCGCGACGCCGCCCGCAGAATGCGGGACGACGACATCGGAAACGTGCTGGTGTCCGACGGCGAGGAGGTCCGTGGCATCGTGACCGACCGCGACCTGGTGGTTCGCGGGCTGGCCGACCACGACGATCTCTCGAAGACGCGGCTGCGCGACGTGTGCAGCGAGCAGTTGATCACGGCTCGTCCCGGCGACGCGACCGGCGACGTGGTCGCGAGGATGCGCGAGCACGCGGTGCGCCGCGTGCCTGTCGTGGACAGGGGAAGGCCGGTCGGGGTGTTCTCGATCGGGGATGCCGCGATGGAGCATGATCCGGACTCGGCGCTCGGCGACATCTCGTCGGCTCGGGGCAACCGCTGACCGGTCCGGGCAGGTCGGCCGCGGTCGAAATCGGATGCGGCGACCACCCTGCCGGCCGTACCGTCGCCCGCGTGTCGAACCGTGAGCTGATCGTCCTTGGCACTGGCAGCCAGGTGCCGTCCCGCGCGCGCAACCACAACGGGTATCTCCTGCGCTGGGACTCGATCGGCCTGCTGTTCGACCCCGGTGAGGGAACACAGCGGCAGCTCACATTCGCGGGGGTTCCCGCGAGTGCCGTCACCCGCCTCTGCCTGACGCACTTCCACGGCGATCACTGCCTCGGGGTGCCCGGTATCGTTCAACGGCTTTCCCTGGACGGTGTTCCCAGGGTGCACGCGCACTACCCCGCGTCGGGGCAGGCGTACTTCGAGCGGCTCCGGCACGCCAGCGTCTTCCACGAGACAACCGAACTGATCGAGGAACCCGTCACGGGAGACGGTGTCGTGGCGCGAGGAGGGTTCGGCGAGCTGTCGGCCCTGCGCCTCGACCATCCCGTCGAGGCGTTCGGGTACCGGCTCGTCGAACCCGACCGCCGCAACATGGTCCCCCGCCTGCTGGCACGTCACGGCGTCGCGGGGCCGGACGTCGGCGCGCTGGCGCGGGAAGGATCGTGGCTGGTCAACGGACGCACCGTGACCCTCGACGAGGTGAGCGCACTCCGGCGGGGACAGCGGTTCGCGTTCGTGATGGACACGCGGTTGTGCGATGCCGTGTTCGCACTCGCGGAGGGTGCGGACCTGCTGGTGATCGAGGCCACGTTCCTCGAAGCCGAAGCGGACTTGGCCACCACGCACGGCCATCTGACGGCCCGGCAGGCCGCGCGGGTGGCGCGGGAGAGCGGTGTCCACACGCTGGTGCTGACGCATTTTTCACAACGCTATTCGAATATGGCCGAATTTCATGATCAGGCGGCTGAGGTGTTCGACGGCGAAGTCGTGATCGCGCACGACCTGGCCCGGATACCTGTACCGCGGAGGACGCGCCCGGAATAACGCTTCACGACGGCGCGTTGCCTCCAGGGTTTGCCCACTTCCGAGCAACCGACGACGAAAGGAGGCGGCACGCCGATGACGAATGGTGAATGGTGGCAGGATGCCGCCTGTCGTGACGAAGATCCCGAGCTGTTTTTCCCTGTTTCCGACATGGGTCCCGGCGCGCGGCAGACCGCCCGCGCGAAAGCGGTGTGCGCGAGATGTCCCGTTCGTGACCAGTGCCTGCGCTACGCGCTGGAGAACGGCCTCGACCACGGAATCTTCGGTGGACTGACCGAGCGCGAGCGGCGTGATCTCCTTCACCGGAATCGCCGGGCCAGCCGGGTCCAGGACGCCGCGGACGAGGCCGCCTGAGTTCGCGAACCGAATTGTGAGCCAGCTCATTCCCCAAGGGGAACAGCGGCTTCCACTCCGGTGTTGAACCACATGCCGGTGCGCATTGACAGTCCCCGGGCCCCATCTGGAAATGCCTTCGCGGAATTCCGTTCGGCTGGAGCCGCGTCGCGCCACTCGCCGAGAGGCGACGGATGTGCGCCGGTCCTCTTTCGAAGGCACGTCCCTGGATCGAATCCGGGGACGTGCCTTCGCTGTGCTGCCGTGGCGTCCCGGGGCCGCGTGGCGTCCCGATCTCATTCCTCTCCATGCATTACGATCAGGCCACATCCTGATAACGAACGAGCGTTGAGACGGGAGGGCACGTGGCGAAAGAGCAGCGCAACGAACCCCAGGACGAGGGCATCCGGCAGTTCGACGACGCGGCACGCGACTCGGCATCGGCGTTCCGTGCCGCGACGGGACGCGATCTCGAAAGCGATCACGGCAAGCCCCGCTACCTCGCCTACCAGCGTGAACTCATCCGGCCCCACTGCGGCCGTACCGTCCTGGAGGTCGGCGCGGGACTCGGCGAGTTCGCCTCCGGATTCACAGGCTTCGACCGCTACGTGGTGACGGACGTGGACACCGGTGCGGTGCAGAAGCTGAAGGAACGCTTCCACGACCGGCCCGAGGTGGAGGTCCAGCAGTACGACATCGACGGAACCACCACGCTCGCCACACCCGTGCACACCCTCGTCGCCATCAACGTCCTCGAACACATCGAGGACGACATCGGCGCTCTACGTCAGCTCTCGCGGTCACTGACCTCGAGGGGCAACGTCGTCCTCTTCGTGCCCGGATACCAGCAGCTCTACGGTGAGTTCGACCGCAGGGTCGGGCACTTCCGCCGTTACACACCCACAACCGTGGCCGCCACGGCCCGCGAGGCGGGGCTCGTGGTGGAACTCGCCCGGCCCGTCAACTTCCTCGGCGCCTTCGCCTGGTGGGCAGCTGTGCGCAGGGGCGGCACCACGGCACCCGACCCGCGCCTTGTCTCGCTGTACGACCGCTACGTCGTCCCAGTCACCAGAGCGATCGAGAAGACGTTGCCCATCCCCTTCGGCCAGTCGATCCTCTGCGTGGCCAGAAAACCCTGACGACGATGGGGCGAGTGCTACATCGACCTGATCTTGACGTAGCGCACCACGGCAGGCAGCTCCCTTGCTAGCACCCCGAGCACCAAGGCACTGGCCACGGCTGCCACGATCCTGGCCACCGTCGGGCGGGCGTCCCGGTTCGTTCTGTTCCTCGTCATCACACACTCCCTGACAGCTTCAGAAGAGATTCGATCGCTTCCTGTGGCGAGCCGTACGCGTGGCGCACCCGGTAGTCGTGCAACCGCTCGTACACCGTCTCGTCCACCCGTAGCCACCGGTGGCGCCCGAAGTACGCCTCCCGCAGCCGCTGCCAGCACGCGACAGGAAGCCGGTAGGTCGTCTCGCTGTCCCACGGAAGCCGCGCCGCAGCGAGCCTGCCGTCCCGCTCGTGGAACAGCGTGCCGCTGAACTGGAACCGCAGTGGCACGTCGCCGTCCGCCAGTGCGGAGAGATAGCTCACCGAAGCCAGCTCGACGTCCTGACCGCAGGCGACCGGCACGTCCACCTCGGTGTGCCCTGTGAAACCCGGCACGTGCACCACCGGCCGGGCCCACACGAGGTCCCCGATGCCGGAGGCCCACTGGCCGGGCGTGCCGAAAACGCCCCGCAGCCGACGGCGTTCCCCCTCGCTGTAGTCACGCAGGGCCGCCGCGATCCGCACGGACACCGCCAGTGTCAGCGACCGCACCACCGCCGCGCGCCCGGTCTCCTCGCACCCGACCCGCAGCCGGAACCGGAGGGTCGGCACGGCGTCCACGGGCGCGGCGTCCACACCGGTGATCGCCCACGACAGCTCGGGACTCACTACGGCGCTCACGGCGGCGACAGGTTCGGCATCCCGGGCAGGACGGGATTCCTCTGCCGAGAACGGATTCCGGTGGACCGCTCCGCCGTTGACCTGCCGTCCGGCAGATGCCCCTGCTGCTTGGCGTAGTTGCCGATGCTGTTGCCCTGTCTCACCCCTCGGGTGTGTGAGGGCAGATCGACGCTCACGTCGGGCCTGCCGAGTTTCAGGCCGGAACGCCGTCGCCCCGCAACTCGGCGAAGAAACGACCGATCTCGTGCCATACCTCGTCACCTCCTGTCATTCCGCTCCACGTGCCGCGTACCCGCGCGACGAGCCGGTAGCACTCGTCGATGCCCAGGAGCCACTGCTCGCCGATGTCACGGTGCACGAGCAGTGCCCTCACCTCGGGTTCGAGCCTCGAAAGCGACGGCTGCTTGCGCACAAGGCGTTCCCACGCCTGCGGATCGACGTCCGTGCCGACCACCCCGAGTGGGCTCGGGTAGTACGCCATCACGGTCGTCCCCTCACCGGCGCCGGAGGCGTCAGCATCGTGACCGTCGTCACCGCCGTCACCGCCGTCACCATCGTCACAGTCGTCACCGGTATCCGGCTGCTCCCGCGTCACGTCGTCGTGCCGCACGAAGAACGCGAGTCCCACAGGCACCCCGAGCGCGGCCCACCCGACGTCGTCCACCGGGGTGCCGGGCAGTCGTTCGCGGGACTCCGGCACGGCGCGGTAGCGGCCCGCTCGCGCGTTCGCGCGGTCGAACAACACAGCGCACGCCCTGCACGCACACGACAGTTCCCTCGACGGCAACCGCAGCAGGTGCCGGTGCGCATCAGGCACGATCTCCCCGCACAACTCGCACCGATGGCGTTCCTCGGCGGAGCCGGTGGCGGCGCGAGCCAGCTCCCGGAGCCTGCCGAGGGGCAACGGCCGGGTCACGCTCTCCGTGACAGGCCCCTTCATCGCGACCGCACCGCCGTGAGCGGGACGAACGCGGGTTCGGTTCGCACCCGCACGCGCACGTCCCTCACCTCGGGAGCCGCGGCGGCCACGGTACCTTTCACCGTCTCCTCGGCGTCGCCTCCCGCTCGCGCGGCACCCTCGACCGACACGGTGGCCACACCGTCGTCGTAGCCGGTCAGCTCGGCGGCGAGCCGTGGTCCGAGCTCCTCCAGCGCGCGACGGATACGGGTCGCCGGATCGTGGGGGTGCAGGTCGTGCACCAGCAGCAGATGCCCGACGAGCTCGTCGCGGCCCAGCGTGTCATGGAGTCCGGGCGCGGTCTCGGTCGCGATGGCCACCACTCGGGCCAGTGCCTCGCCGTAGATTTCGACGAGGGCCCGCACCGTGTCGAGCGCCTCGCCGTCGGCTCGCTCCGACAACCCGGCGAGTCCGTCGTCGAGTTCGGAGAGCCTGCGGCGGATGCGCCCGATGTCGTCCTTCCCGTGCTCACCCATCGACGATCACGCCGGGTGCGCCGCGCCGAACGTGGGGGAGGCGATCTTCTTGAGCACCTTGCCCTCCCCGAGGTACATGTGCACACCACACGGCAGGCACGGGTCGAAGCTGCGCACCGTGCGCATGATGTCGATGCCCTTGAAGTTCTCCCTGCCGTTCTCCTCGAAGATCGGCGTCCCCTGCACCGCGTCCTCGTACGGCCCCGGCGTCCCGTAGCTGTCGCGAGGGCTCGCGTTCCACGGGGTTGGCGGGTAGGGGTGATAGTTGGCGATCTTCCCGTCGCGGATCACCAGGTGGTGCGACAGCACACCCCGCACCGCCTCGTGGAAACCGACGCCGATGGCCTCGTCCGGGACCTCGAAGTTCTCGAACACCTTCGTGTTGCCGGAACGCACCTCCTGGAGCGCCTGCTCGACGAAGTGCAACGCCATGCCAGCCGCGTAGGCGACGAAGTACATCCGCGCCCTGTCGCGTTCGAGGGTGTTGGCGTAGCGGGGTGGCCGCCATTCCAGCCGCACGTCCGGGGTCTGCGGTGTGGCGGGCAGGTCGATCTGCACGGCCCCACCGGTCGCCTTGACGTACGGCGTGTCCACGAGACCGTTCAGCGCCGTCGCCCACAGCCTCGCCAGCGGGCCGCCCCCGGTGTCGAGTGCCAGGTGTTCGCGGCTCGACGGGTCGAACCAGCGCGGGCTCATCACCCAGCTGTAGTTGCCGTTCTCCAGGTCACGGGCCTGCGGGACGGGCAGCGTCGTCTGGTTCCACGGGTGCCGCTGATCGACGGGGTTGCCGAGCGGGTCGCGCTCCACGAACGTCTGCTCGTTCGTCCAGTCGTCGTAGTAGGAGCTGCCGAGCAGGATGCGCATGCCCAGGTTGATATCGACGAGGTTGTTGGTGAGCAGCTCGCCGTCCACCACGATGCCGGGTGTGACGTACATGTCACGGCCCCAGCTCGCCATGTTCTCGTAGCGGTAGTCCACCGAGTACGGGTCCTGGAAACAGCCCCAGCAGCCGAGGAGAATCCTCCTCCTGCCGACCTCCTCGTAGCCGGGCAGCGCGTCGTAGAAGAAGTCGAACACGTCGTCGTTCATGGCGACGGCCTGCTTCACGAAGTCGAGGCAGCGCAGCAGCCGGGTGAGGTAGTCGGTGAACACCTGCGGCGTCGCCACCGTCCCGACACCGCCGGGGTACAGGGTGGAGGGGTGCACGTGTCTGCCCTCCATGAGGCAGCACATCTCCCTGGTGATCCGGCTGATCTGGAGGGCTTGTTTGTAGACCTCGCCCTCGAACGGGTTGAACGCGCGCATGATGTCGGCGATGGTGCGGCGTCCGTGCAGGTCACCGCGAGGGGCTTCGGTGGTCTCCGCGCGCTTGAGCAGGCCGGGGTTGGTCTCGGCGACCATCCGCTCGCAGAAGTCAACGAAGACCATGTTGTCCTGGAAGATCGTGTGGTCGAACATGAACTCGGCGGCCTCACCGAGGTTCATGATCGTGTCGGCGAGCGGTGGTGGTTTCACGCCGTAGGCCATGTTCTGCGCGTAGATCGAGCACACCGCGTGGTTGTCACCGCAGATGCCGCAGATCCGGCTGGTGATGAAGTGCGAGTCACGCGGGTCCTTGCCCTTCATGAACACGCTGTAGCCGCGGAACAGCGACGAGGTGCTCCGGCACTCGACGACCTCGTTGTTGGCGAAATCCACCTTCGTGTAGATGCCGAGGTTGCCGACGATGCGGGTGATCGGGTCGAAGTTGACCTCGACCAACTCGCGCTGGGTCGGGGTACGGACCTCTCGCTGGGTCTGGGACATGGGTGATTCGCTCCTGCTCGGGGGATCTCAGGCTCGGGGGTAGCGGGGTTGGTAGCCGGTGGTGAGTTTCTCGCCGGGGTGGCGCCACTTCGGCTCTGTGTTGACTGTCTTGTTCGTGATGCTGCGCATCGTGCGCACGAAAGGCCCGTACACGCTCAGCAGCGCGGACGAGAGGGAACCGCCAGGCGGCTCGTCCATGAACGGCATGAACTTGTCGGGGAATCCGGGCATCGTGCAGCCGATGCACACGCCGCCGACGTTGGGGCACCCTCCGACGCCGTCCATCCAGCCCCGCTTGGTGACGTTGCAGTTCACCACGGGTCCCCAGCAGCCGATCTTGACCT
The DNA here is from genome assembly GCF_000258175.1 of Saccharomonospora xinjiangensis XJ-54. Lineage (NCBI taxonomy): Bacteria > Bacillati > Actinomycetota > Actinomycetes > Pseudonocardiales > Pseudonocardiaceae > Saccharomonospora > Saccharomonospora xinjiangensis. The sequence goes on from NZ_JH636049.1 coordinate 1,385,328, forward strand.
GGCACTTCGGGGAGTTGTAGTCGTGGGCGAAGTCGGCCTGCTCGTAGTAGGCCGCGCGATCGCAGCCCTCGTGCACGGTCTTACCGAAGAGCCACTGCGGCCGGAGCTGGTCGTCCAGCGGGATGGTGGGTGCGAGCCCTGCTGCCTGGTGCAGCACCCACAGCAGGGTCTCCATGAAGTTGTCGGGCTGCACCGGACAGCCGGGGATGTTGATGACGGGCAGGCCACCGGCCGACCGGAAATCCTCACCGAGATAGTCAACGAGCCCCATGCACCCTGTCGGGTTTCCCGCCATGGCGTGAATCCCGCCGTAGGTGGCACAGGTGCCGATGGCGACGACGGCCCACGCTTTCGGGGCGAGTTCGTCGATCCACCGGTTGAGGGTCTTGGGCTTGCCGGTCTCGGGATCGTTGCCCATGGCCGTCCAGAACCCGTCGGGGTCGCTGTGGATGTTCTCGTTGGGGATGGAGCCCTCGACGACGAAGATGAACGGCGCGCCGAGTTCACCGTTGGCCGCCTGGAAGAACGGCCGGAGGAAATCCTCCCCCGTCTCGTAGGCGAGCACCTTGTTGTGCAGATGCACCTTAGGGATTCCGGGAACGGCCGACAGCACCACGTCCTCGATGCTCGGCAGTGACGCTGCGGTGACCGAGACGGTGTCACCGTCGCAGCTCATTCCCTCCGAGGTCCACAGGATGTGGATCTCTTCGACGGCGGTGGCGCTTGCCTGTGTGCTCATGCGTCCACAGTGCGGCCCCGGCGAACGCTTCGCACAGCTTCGCCCCCGTCCGGAGTGGACTTGTTTGAACCTCCTCGGGCGCGGGTAGAAACGGTGGTTTTGCCTTGCCCGGCAAGAAGATTCGCGCACCCGACATCGATTTGTGCCAGCTGTGCGCGAACCGTAACGTCAGGTCATCTCCGGTCCAGCATGCGCCAGACCGTCCACAGTGATCATTCACCGAGACGAAAGCCCGGACGACCAGTGCCTGACAGTTCTGCCTTCGACGCCCTTGTCGATGCCGCCATGGAGCGCCGTGACGCGCCCCTCGAATCGTTGCTCGGCGAAGCCGGGTCCGTGGCACGCGCCTGTCACGCGATGGCGGAGCGTTTTCACAACGGCGGCACACTCGTCGTCTTCGGCAACGGCGGCGGCTCGACCGACGCCCAGCACATCTCCGTGGAGTTCGTCCACCCGGTGATCGTGGGCAAACGCGCACTACCCGCGCTGTCGCTCACCGCCGACGTGGCCACCATGACCGGAATCGCCGCCAGAGTGGGCTTCGACGAGGTGTTCGCCCACCAGTTGCGCCACCTGGCCACCCGCGACGACATCGCACTCGGCCTCTCGGTGGACGGCAACTGCGCCAACGTGCTCCGCGGCTTCGAAGAAGCACGCGCGCTCGGCATGCTCACGATCGCGCTGGTGGGAGGCCGTACCGATCACGGTGGCGCCATCGCGAGAAGTACTGCGGTCGATCACGTGCTGCGCGCCGACTCCGACGATCCACGGGTGGTCAAGGAGGTGCACGTGACCATGTACCACGTCCTGTGGGAGCTGGTGCACGTGTTCCTGGAGCACCCCGGCTCGCTGACCCCGGAGGCCGTGTCGTGACCCCCGCGAGTAGCGAGGACGGCCATTGCGCGGGCGAGGTGTGCCTGACCTGCTCCGACGCCGCCGTCGTCGTCCGCGTGGTGCGGCTTCTCGGCGACGACCTCGCGCTCGTGGACACCGGGACAGGTCACGAGGAGGTCAGCGTGGCACTGGTCGATCCCGCATGTCTCGAACCCGGAGCCCACCTGCTCGTGCACGCCAAGGAGGCGATCGGGGTGCCCCGATGACCGATGCGATGAGTTCGCTGTACCCGTTCCTCTACGACGCCGAGGACGGTGGAAGGTCCGCCGACGCGGTACTGGACGAGGTGCGCCGCTCCACCGTGGACAAGGCGAGGGAGATCATGGCGTTGCGGCGGCGCGTCCACCGGGAGCAGGGTGCGCTGCTCGCCGCGTGCGGAGCCGCGATGGCGGAGCGGTTCTCCAGGGGAGGCCGCCTGTTCTGCTTCGGCAACGGCGGCAGCTCCACCGACGCGGCCGATCTCGCCACGCAGTTCCTCGACCCGCCCCAGGGCAGGACCCCGCTGCCTGCCTTCGCCCTCACGGCCGAGGCCGCCGTGGTCACCGCACTGAGCAACGACGTGGGCTTCGACCTGGTGTTCTCGCGGCAACTCGCCGCGTTCGGCAGGAAGGACGACCTCGCGGTCGGCCTGTCCACCAGCGGCAACTCGGCCAACCTCCTCACCGCGTTCGACCAGGCGCATCGCATCGGGATGCTCACGATCGGGATCACCGGCGACGGAGGCGGCAGGATGGCCGAACTCGACTCGATCGACTACCTGTTCCGGGTGCCGTCGTCGTCGGTGCACCGGGTCCAGGAGGCGCAGACGACGATCTACCACGTGCTCGCCGAGCTCGCGGCGGAGGGTGCGCGATGACCGATCCGGCCGCGCTCGACCAGGTGAAAGCGGTGGCGGACGCCGTGCTCTACGAGGGGTACGTGCTCTACCCGTACCGCGCGTCCGCGCAGAAGAACCACGTCCGCTGGCAGTTCGGTGTGCTGGTGCCGCCGTCGTACGCGGCAACGGGCACCGGCGAACACTCCGCGTGCCGCACGGAGTGTCTCGCCGAGGTGGGGCCGGACGCCGAACTGCACATCCGCCTGCGGTTCCTCCAGGCTCAGCGCCGCACCGTTGAGGTCGAACGAGAAGACGCGCCCAGCGGCTTTCGCGAGGTGGACGCCCTGATCATCGGCGAGGACGAACTACTGCCGTGGGACGAGGCGGTGGAGTGCGAGCAGGACGTCACGCTGCCGGTCGGGCGGCTGCTCGACTCCGACCAGTACCTTCCGGTGATCGTGCGCGGCGGCGAGCTGACCACCGCCGTGGACGGCGGGCGCGTGGTACGCCGCAAGAACCCGCTGACCGCGGAGCTGCGGTGCAGGGCCGAACGGCTGCCCGGGCTGGTGCGCCTGCATGTCACGGTGGCGAACACGGACACCGTCGATTGTTCGCGGCACACCAGGGACGAGGCGCTGCGGCACTCCCTCATCGCGGCACACACGGTGCTGAGCCTGCGCAACGGCCGCTTCCTCTCGCTGCTGGACCCGCCTGAGTGGGCGAGGGAGTACGCGAAGGGATGCGTCAACGAGCACACCTGGCCGGTGCTGGTCGGCCCGGTGGGCAGCGACGACGTGATGCTGTCCTCGCCGATCATCCTCTACGACCACCCGAAAGTGGACCCGAGCAGTCATGGCGACTTCTTCGACGCCTGCGAGATCGACGAGATGCTGACGCTGCGCACGCTCACGCTCACGGACGCCGAGAAGCGCGAGGCCCGTGCCACCGACGAGCGCGCGAGGCGCATCGTCGATCGCGTCGAGGACCTGCCGCACCAGCCGAGGGAGTCGATGCACGGCAGGGTCCGCGTCGTGCGCGTGGCAGGCACCGAGATCGGCACGGGGAGCAAGGTGGTGCTGCGCCCTCACCAGGACGGCGACGCGCAGGACATGTTCGTCGATGGGCGTGTGGCCACCGTGCGCAGCGTCCTGGAGGACGTGGACGGAACCTGCTTCCTCGCGGTGACCGTCGATGGCGACCCCGCCGAGGAGTGGCAGCTCGCCCAGGGCCGGTTCCGGTACTTCACCACGGCCGAGGTCGAGCCCTATCCAGGGGAGGTGGTGCCGTGACGAGCAAGGTGCTCATCGCAGGCATCGGCAACGTCTTCAACGGCGACGACGGGTTCGGTGTCGAGGTGGTGGCCCGGCTGTCCACCAGGGACCTGCCACCGGAAGCCGTCGTCGCGGACTACGGCATCCGGGGCGTGCACCTGGCGTACGAGCTCCTCGACGGCGGGTACGAGACCACGATCTTCGTGGACGCCGTTCGCCGTGGTGGTGAGCCGGGAACCGTCTACGTCATCGACGCCGACCCCGCCTCGACGCCGTCGGCGGGCGATCACAGCGACGAGGGCCCTGTGCTCGACGCGCACGGCATGCATCCCGCCGCCGTCCTCGCGTTGCTGCGCAGGCTGGGCGGGACTCCCGGCCGCGTGTTCGTCGTCGGTTGCGAACCGCTCACCGTCGCCGAGGGCATGGGGCTGAGCGAACCGGTGGCCGCCGCGGTGGACGAGGCGGCACGGCGAGTGCGCGAGCTCGTCGCCGACGCGTTGGAAAGGGGTGGCGTCGATGTGTCTCGGCATTCCCGGTGAGGTGGTTGAGATCCTGGCGGATCGGCCGGATCTGGCCAGGGTGCACGTGAGCGGGGTGCGCAGGGCGATCAACATCGGCCTGCTGTCAGACGACCCGCCTGTTCCCGGCGACTGGGTGCTCATCCACGTCGGGTTCGCAATGTCCAAAATAGACCAAAAAGAGGCCGAGGCGGTGTTGCGCTACCTGGAGGAACTGGGCAGTGCTTACACCGACGAGATGGACGCACTGAGTCAATCGATGATCGAGTGAAGGCGGCGACGATGCGGTTTGTCGATGAGTACCGCGACGCGGACACGGCACGGGCGCTGGCGAAGCGGATCGCTGAACTGTGCGAACCCGGCCGCGAGTACAAGTTCATGGAGGTGTGCGGCGGTCACACCCACACCATCTACAAGCACGGGATCGCCGACTACCTGCCCGAACAGGTCTCCCTCGTGCACGGGCCCGGCTGCCCGGTGTGCGTGATCCCCATGGGCCGGATCGACGACGCCATCCACATCGCGAGCCTCGACGACGTCATCATGACCTCGTTCGGCGACATGATGCGGGTTCCCGGCAGCGGCGGCACGTTCTTCGACTCCAACTCGGAGGGCACCGACATCCGCATGGTGTACTCGCCGCTCGACTCCCTACGCATTGCCAGGCAGAACCCCGACAAGCAGGTCGTGTTCATGGCGATCGGGTTCGAGACCACCGCGCCTTCCACCGCCATGACGGTGCTGCGCGCGCAACGCGAGGGTATCGAGAACTTCTCGGTGTTCTGCAACCACGTCACGATCATCCCCGGCATCAAGGCGATCCTCGACTCCCCCGACCTGAGGCTCGACGGCTTCCTCGGGCCTGGCCACGTCTCCACCGTGATCGGTTGCCGTCCCTACGAGTTCATCCCGCGCGACTACGCCAAACCACTCGTGGTGGCGGGCTTCGAGCCGCTGGACATTCTTCAGTCGGTGTACTTCCTGCTCCGGCAACTGCGGGAGGGCCGCTGCGAGGTGGAGAACCAGTACGCGCGGGTGGTGCCGTGGAACGGCAACCCCGTCGCACTCGACGCCATCGCGCGCACCATGCGGCTGCGCCCCTACTTCGAGTGGCGCGGTCTCGGCTTCATCTCCCACTCGGCGCTGCGGCTGCGCGACGAGTACGCGGCGTTCGACGCCGAGCAGCGGTTCTCGCTGCCCGGCGTGCGCGTCGCCGACCCGAAGTCGTGCCAGTGCGGCGAGGTACTCAAGGGCGTGCTGAAGCCGTGGGAGTGCAAGGTGTTCGGTACCGCGTGCACCCCGGAGACCCCCATCGGCACCTGCATGGTGTCGCCGGAGGGCGCGTGCGCCGCCTACTACAACTTCGGCCGGTTCACCCGGCAGCGGATCAAGGAGGCGACCACGGCATGAAGACCGGCATGAAGACCGGCACGAGAACCGAGGACGACGTGCTCGACCGCATCGAGCGGGCTCGCCGCCGCAAGCCGAGGGTGCTCCAGGAACGCATCACCGCCGCGCACGGCGCAGGTGGCAAGGCGACGCAGACGCTCGTGGAGGCCGTGTTCGTCGATGCCTTCCGCAACGCGCTGCTCGAACCGCTCGGTGACGCCGCCGACCTCGTCCTCGGCGGCACGAGGCTGGCGATGACGACCGACTCCTTCGTCGTGTCACCACTGTTCTTCCCCGGCGGCAACATCGGTGACCTCGCCGTCAACGGAACCGTCAACGATCTCGCTGTGGCAGGCGCGCGGCCTTCCTACCTCTCGTGCGGGTTCATCCTGGAGGAAGGCTTCGAAGTCGCCGACCTCCGCCGCATCGTGGAGTCGATGCGGGAGTGCGCCGATGCCGCGGGTGTCACGCTCGTGACCGGTGACACCAAGGTCGTCGGCAAGGGCAGCGGGGACGGGTGCTACATCAACACCACGGGAGTGGGTCTGCTGCCGACGGACCGGGCCCTCGGCATCCACACCGTGAAGCCGGGGGACGCCGTGATCGTCTCGGGCCCCGTCGGTGAGCACGGCGTCACCGTGATGCTCGCCCGAGGTGAGCTGGACATCGAGGCGGAACTCGTCTCCGACACCGCGCCGCTCGCGGATCTCTGCGCGCGGCTGCTGACCGTGCCCGGGGTGCGGGCCATGCGGGACGCCACCCGGGGTGGGGTCGCGACAGTGCTGAACGAGATCGCCCGCGCGGCCGAGGTGTGCGTGGTGGTGGACGAGGAACGCGTCCCGGTGCGCGACGAGGTCAGAGGCGCCTGCGAGTTACTCGGCATCGACCCGCTGTACGTGGCCTGTGAGGGGCGGTTCGTCGCGGTGGTCGAGGGTGCGCACGCGGAGCAGGCCGTCACGATCCTGCGGGAACACCCGCAGGGAGCCGAGGCCGCTGTGATCGGCAGGGTGGGCCCCGATCCCGCAGGCACGGTGTTGCTCAACACGGCCTTCGGTGGAACAAGGGTCGCCGACCTGCTCGTCGGCGATCCACTGCCCCGCATCTGCTGACATGCACGAACTGTCGATCACCCAGAGCATCGTGGACGCCGTCGTCGAGCACACCAGCGGCGCGCGGGTGTGCTCGGTTCGCCTTGAGATCGGTGCCCTGTCCGGCGTCGAGGCGGACGCGCTGCGGTTCTGCTTCGACGCGGTGACGAGGGGAACCCCGCTGGACGGCGCCGGATTGGTGATCGAGCCCGCGGCCGGGGCAGGCCGATGTGGACGGTGCGGTGCCGACGTGCCGCTGTCGTCGTTTCTCGACGCCTGCCCGTGCGGGTCGGTGGATGTGGCTGTCAGATCGGGACAACAACTACGAATTCTCGACGTGGAGGTGGAACGCGATGTGCGGGACCTGCGGATGTGACGAGGTCACTGCGGCCGGGACGAGTGAGACCGTCACGGTCGAGAAGGACGTGCTCGCCAAGAACGACCGGATCGCCGAGGAGAACCGGGCGTGGCTCGCCTCACGGTCGGTGTTCGCGGTGAACCTGATGAGCGCGCCGGGATCGGGCAAGACCACTCTGCTGGAGGCCACGGTACGTGTGCTGGCTGACGACGTGTTCGTCGGCGCGGTGGAGGGCGACCAGGCCGGTTCGCTCGACGCCGACCGGCTGCGTGCGGTGGGCTGCAGGGTGGTGCAGATCAACACCGGCTCAGGCTGCCATCTCGACGCTGGCATGCTGGCCCGTGCGCTGAGGGAGCTCGACCCGCAACGGGGCTCGCTCGTCGTGGTGGAGAACGTGGGAAACCTGGTGTGCCCCGCGCTGTTCGACCTCGGTGAGCGGCGCAGGGTCGTGCTGGCGTCCACTGCCGAGGGTGAGGACAAGCCGCTCAAGTACCCGCACATGTTCCGCGCGGCCGACCTCGTGGTGCTGACGAAGGCCGATCTCGTCCCGCATCTGACGTTCGACGTTGACCACTTCGCCAGGCACCTGAGCAGGGTGAATCGGTCGGCGGAACTGCTGGTGACCTCGGTGGTGTCCGGGGAGGGGCTACATCAGTGGTTCTCGTGGTTGCGGTCCGAGCTGGGAGTGCCGTCCCGCGAAGTGTCCGAACCGGCCGCGCCTGCCGAGCTGGAGGCACCGTCGGTGCCCTCGTAAGCACCCGCGGCCCCGTGCAGCGACGGTGACCGGGCCAGCAGAACCGTGCACGCGGCGATCAACGCGAATCCGGCGATCTCGGCGGCGATCCACCCGCCACCACGGACGTCCTCCCCGAAGACCGCGACGCCCCAGCCGATGCCGACCACGGGATTGGCGAGCGTCAGACCCGGCTGGGATGCCACGAGACTGCCTGCCCGCAACGTCGCCTGAAGGAGGAAGAACCCGGTCGGCCCCGCCACCACGACCGCGTAGGTCTGCCATGCCGAGAACACGGCGCCTGCGCCGTCGGGAAACAGTCCCGTCACCCCGGCGACGAGCACGGCGAGAAAGCCGAAGAACAGCCCGGACGCGATGCCGAGATAGGCGGCCCTGTGCGCGTAGCGGTAGCGATGCGCCACGACGACGAACGTGCCGATGATCAGAAGCGTCACCGCGCAGCCGACCGCCCACTTCGGCCCTGACACCTGCGTGGCACCGCCGCTTGGGGTCAGCGCGACGAGCAGCAGGGCGATGCCGGAGTTCATGCCGAGCACCGCAGTCCACTCCCGGATGTGCAGGCTCGCACCGAGCAGCATGGCTGACAGCACCAGTGTGAAGCCGAGTTCGGCCACGAGGATCGGTTGCACGAGTGAGATCGGCCCGGTGGACAGCGCGGCGACCTGGAACCCGAAGCCGCCGAGCATGGCCGCGATTCCCCCGAGCCACGCGGCACTGTGCCCGAGCTTCCACAGCAGGCGCGGTGACATCGCCTCGTCGGAGGGCACCTCACGGGCACCCTTGCGCTGGAGCACCGAGCCGAGCGCGTTGCACAGCGCGGCGGTCACGGCACAGACCACGGTCACCAGCACGGCGGCTCCCTTCAGCGGGCTGCCCTGTCGCGGGCGCCCACGACAACGGCCTGCCCGAAACCGATGCCGCCGTCGTTGCACGGCACGTGGCCGTGACTGAGCACGGTGAATCCGTGTTGCTCCAGCGCATCAACCGTCCTGCCGAGCAGCAGCCGGTTCGCGAACACCCCGCCGGACAGCGCGACGAGGCGTATCCCGGTGCGTTCGGCGATCTCCTGGCAGGTACGGCGGATCACGTCCGCGAGCCCGTTGTGGAACCGGGCGGCCACGAGTGCGGGGTCCACGCCCCGCCGATGGTCGTCCACGACGGCGCCGAGGAGTGCGGGCGAGTCCACGACCAGTGTTCCGCCGATGTCGGTGACGCCCGCGTGGTAGCCGTCCGGGTGATGCGGGTCGGCGCGCTGTTCGAGTTCGATCGCCGCCTGCCCCTCGTAGGTGACGGTGTCGCGCACCCCGAGAACGGCCGCGACGGCGTCGAACAGCCTGCCCGCGCTCGACGTCGCAGGCGTGTTCACGCGCGAATCGATCAGTTTCCGCACCTGCTCCCACCGGTCGCCCTGGCGTCGTGCCACCGCGAGGTCACCCGCACGCGAGTCCGCTCGCAGGTAGGCTGCGGCCATCCGCCACGGCTGCCGCACGGCGGCCTCGCCACCCGGCATCGGCACGGTCGCGAGGTGGCCTGCCCTCTCGAACGTCGCGCAGGTGGCGAGCAGGAACTCACCGCCCCACACGGTGCCGTCGGTGCCGTATCCGGTGCCGTCGAACGCCACCCCGATCGCGGGACCGTCCACACCGTTGTCCGCGAGGCACGCCGCCACGTGGGCGTGGTGGTGCTGCACCCCGATCGCGTCGAGGCCGGTCTCCTCCAGCGCGTACCGGGTGGACGCGTAGTCGGGATGCAGGTCGTGGGCCACCACCTCGGGGGTGATGTCGAAGAGGCGGCACAGGTGCTCGATCGACTCGGTGAACGACAGCAGGGTCTCGGCGTTCTTCAGATCACCGATGTGCGCGGACAGCACCGCTCTGCGCCCCGTGGCGAGGCAGACGGTGTTCTTCAACTCGGCACCGCAGGCGAGGACGGGACGCGGGAACTCGCGGGGGCAGGCAATCGGCTCGGGCGCGTAGCCACGCGACCGCCGCACCGGGATTACCCTGCCGCGCCAGGTCGTCACCACCGAGTCGTCCGCTCTGACGTGGATGGGGCGGTCGTGAACGAGGAAGGCGTCGGCGATGCCGGCCAGCCGGGCGAGCGCGTCGTCGTCGGTGAACGCGATGGGCTCGTCGGAGACGTTCCCGCTGGTGAGCACGATGGGTGTCGCGAGCTCACGCATCAGCAGGTGATGTAGCGGCGTGTACGGCAGCATGATCCCGAGCCTGCGAGTGCCGGGTGCCACCGCATCGGACACGGGTGCACCGGCGCCCCCCGCGTCACGGCGGTCGAGCAACACGACAGGACGGCGCCTTCCCGACAGCGCTCGCTCGGCGCATTCATCCACATGGCACAGACGCCTGGCTTCGGCGAGTGTCGCGACCATGACCGCGAAGGGTTTGTCCTCCCGGTGTTTCCGAACGCGCAGCGTCGCGGCGGCGTCGCGGCTCACGGCGTCGGCGGCGAGGTGGTAGCCGCCGAGCCCCTTGACGGCCACGATCATCCCCGCCCGCAGCAACTCGGCCGCCCGCGAGACCGGGTCCTCGCCCAGTGGCCGCCCGTGGGCATCGATGATCCGGAGCTGTGGACCGCACTCGGGACAACACACCGGCTGGGCGTGGAAGCGGCGGTCGGAAGGGTCGTGGTACTCGCGTGAGCACGCGCCGCACAGCGGAAATCCCGCCATCGTCGTGTTCGGCCGGTCGTACGGGATGTCGCGCACGATCGTGAAGCGGGGCCCGCAGTCGGTGCAGTTGACGAACGGGTAGCGGTAGCGCCGGTCGTGCGGGTCGAACAGCTCCCGAAGGCACGCCTCGCAGGTGGCGGAGTCGGCGGAGATCAGCGCCCTGCGCCGCCCCGACCCGTCACTGTCGAGAATGCGGAAGCCACGGCCTCCCCTCGGGACGAGCTCGACGACGGAAAGCTCGTGGATCGCCGCGAGTGGAGGGGCGTCCGAACGCAGTGCCTTGAGGAAACCGGACACCGCCTCTCTCGGTCCCTCGGCCTCGATCACGACGCCCGCGGTGTCATTGCCGACGTGCCCCGAGAGGGCGAGCCGCTGCGCCAGCCCGTGGACGAAAGGGCGGAATCCCACGCCTTGAACAACACCCTCGACACGGACCTCGACGCGCCTGACCGGGTCCGCACCGCACTCAGGCGTGTCCACGGCAGTGGCGGTGGCCCGCCTCGCTCGTCACTCTCGCTGACACGCACCCCCCGTACCCGCTCCGCTGCGGACCGAAACCCTGAGACCAGCGGCGTGGCGGCCGGAGAGCACCGGGTCCACGCGGGTCAGCCCGCCCACTCCTGGCGCAGGACCGCGTAGACGCTGGTGTCCTCCCACCCGTTCTTGATCCACAAATCGGCGCGGTGCAGTGCCTCGTGACGCATCCCGAGCCGCTCGCACAGTCGCGACGACGCCGTGTTGTCCGGATGAAGGTGGGCGATCACGCGATGCGCGCCGAGGGTCTCGAAGGTGTAGCCGAGCAGAGCGCGCGCCGCCTCGGTGGCGTAGCCACGGCCCCTGGCGTGTGGGGAGAAGATCCAGCCGATCTCCACGGTGGCGGAGGTGACCGACACGATGTTGAGCATGACGTCACCCACCACGGTGCCGTCCTCGTTCCGCACGACGGCGAGCCGGACGAAGTCGCCGTTCTCCCCCAGTGTCGAGCGGCTCTCGCACTCGGTGAGCTTGGCCCTCACCTCCTCGCGCGACAGGGGTTCGTTCAACAGGTAGCGGCAGGTGTCCTCACGCGAGAGATAGGCGTGCATCGCGTCGAGGTCCGAGACGGCCACCGGCCGCAGGGTCAGCCGTTCGGTGTGCAGGGTCGGCAACGATCGCTGCGGGCGAAGGTCGGGTGCGGGATGTGCGCGGGCATGCATGCCGCGATCATCTCGCGCCCGGTGGGAAGGCAGGCAACGCTTTTTCCTGCTGACGCCGTCATGTGGCACCACGGCGGTTCGCCGGGCGCGGCGACGTCGCGAGCCTCGGGTCACAGGTCAGCGCGGCCGTCGGCGGCGGGATGCGGGCGACCGCGCTCGCTGCGGCGGCGCTGTTGTGCGCCGGGATGCTCTCGACGCTGGTGGCCGCGAGGCAGGGCAGGCGCTGACGAAGTTCAACGACCGCGGCCCGCACATCGGTGCGGTGCGGGCCGCCGGTGTGGTCGCGGATGCTCACGCCGCGATGGCGTCAACCTCGAACAGCATGCCGGGCAGAGCCAGTGTGGCCACGCCGATGAGGGTCTGCGTCGGCGGGCGCTCGCCCCAGATCTCGGCGATCTGCCTGCCGAGCACCGCCAGCTTCTCGGTGTCGTGGTCCACGATGTACGTGCCCAGCCGCAGGACCGACGAGAAGTCGAGCCCCTCGGCGGCCAGCGCGATGCGGAGGTTCTCGAACGACTGGCGCACCTGGCCGGCGAAGTCGCCGGACACGAGGTTGCCCTCCGCGTCGGCCGCGTACTGACCCGCCACGAACACGAGCCCGCCCAGTCCGCGAGCGATGTGGCTGTAGCCGTACTTCACCGGATCGGCCAAGCCCTCCGGGTTGACGATGACGTGCGACATCGGCTGTTCCTTCCCCCCGGGCCGAGCGCCGAGCGCGCCCGAGCCATGGATGTGCTGTCACCCAACAACCACGGCTCCCATACACCTGATTCCCGGCCCGGGGCGATGAGTCGATGATCACAGGGGTGCCGCACACTCGCCCTGCACGGCGGAGCCACACCGGACCGCCCGAGCACAGCGATTATCCACTATGGAGCGTTGTCGGCCGCTGCCGCCGGGTTCGCGTCCTCGCGTTCGGGGACGGTCAGCAGTGCGGCTGCCCCGACCGTCCCCGCTGCGAGCAGAGCCGTGCCCGGCCAGCCGAACCACTCGACCGACGCCGCACCGAAGGCAGTACCGAGGCTTCCGCCCACGAAGTACACCAGCATGTAGGCGCTGTTGAAGCGCGAAGGGGCTGCGGGATTGATGGCGAGGACGGTGCTCTGGTTCGCGACCTGAGCGGCGAACAGACCGGCGTCGAAGAGCGCGAGACACACCAGCGTCACGGCGGTGTTCTCCAGCGCGAAACCGATGACGGCGGCGGCCGCTCCCGTGAGTGCGAGGCCGACCAGGATCACGCGGCGGGCGCCTGCCCTGTCGGTCCAGGTACCGGCGATCCGTGTCGCGACGATGCCGGAAAGGCCGGCCAGCGCGTACAGGCCGATCCGCTCGGCCGAGTACGAGAACGGGGGTTCCGAGAGGGCTACCGCGAGCCCCGCCCACACGGCGCAGAACGCGAAGAACCACAGGGCTCCGCGAAGCGCCGCGAGCCGGAGGACGGAATACCGGACGACCAGGCCGGGGATCGAGCGCAAGGTGGCGAGGTAGCCGCGCCCGCCGCCACCTTGCGTGGCGGGAAGCAGGGACAGGCAAGACACCGCGACAACGGCACAAGCCGCGGCGAAGACCAGGATCATGCCGCGCCAGCCGATCTCGTCGGCGAGCCACCCACCGACGATCCTGCCGGCGAGGATTCCTGCCGAGATCCCGGCGGTCACGATCCCCAGAATCGTCGCGCGCCGGTGAGGCGGGGCAAGCCGGGCGGCCACCGAGCTGAGCCCGGCACCGACCGCCGAACACGCGCCGATCACGCCGATCACCGGCCCCAGCGCCCACACGCTGCTGACAACGGTGTTCACCGCCAGCGCGGCAGCCAGGACCGCGAACTGCATCGCCAGCACCCGGTTCGCGGGGAACCGATCGACCATCGGCACGAGCAGAGCGAGGCCGATCAGGTATCCGGCGGGACCGCACGCCAGCGCGAAGCCCACAGCGGTGACTGGAGAACCCAGTGAGCCGGCCACATCGGCGATCGCGGGCTGCAGCGGGTAGATCGCAGAGGTCCCCAACGCCGCCGCGAGCGACATGAACCACACGACGGGAGCGCGGAGCGGAGCCGCGATCGGGGTCGTCGCGGCGAAGTCAACGTTCACACCGATCGACCGTAGGAACGGGCACGGTCGGAGGCTGGCGGAATCCGGACCTCACCGTAGGACGTCCGGCCACTCCACCGGGCGAGAGTAGCTCGTCGGCAGGACCCCGTGATGGCCCGCACATCAAGGGCGGCCCCTCCCTGCCCTATCCTTCGGCATCCCCTGGAATCGACAGCCTGGCGCCCGGCGAAACGACCAGCGCCAACACCAGTCCGATCACGATGGCACAGGCTGACGTGATCAAGTAGAAGATGAATGCCTTAGCGCCGATCCGCCCGAGTGCACCAGGATCGATAGCCGAAACACCTGCTATCAGAGTCAAGATGATCAGCGGCATGACCAGCATCGTCAGTAGTGGCGATTCGCAGGACTCGACGTGGCAGTCAAAGTAGAGTCGTGCAACCCCACAGCCAGCTTCAAAGACCGGGGCACCTCCGTGGTGATCAGTACCTTGCGCGCTCAAGGCATTCACGCGGTGCTGGAGGACTCCAGCGGCAACGGCGGCTCCTCCTTCGCCGCCTACTGCGCTGCGGCTGGCATGGACGCGCAAATCCTCGCCCCGGAAACAACCTCGTCTTTTAAGATCCTTCAGAGCAACGTCCACGGCGCCTCGGTGAACCTCATTCCGGGGACCCGGCAGGACACCGCTGACGAAGCACTTCGCCGCTCCGCCGAGCGGTTCTACGCCAGCCACAACTGGCACCCCCAATTCATCGAAGGCACCAAGCTCATCGCCTACGAAATGTGGGAAGACCTCGGATTCACAACACCGACCGCCATCGTCATCCCGGCCGGTGCAGGCAGCCTCGTGCTGGGTTGCGCCATCGGTTTCTCCGAGCTTTACCGGGCCGGAGAAATCACGCACCTTCCGCGTCTACTGGTCGCCCAGCCCGCACACTGCAGCCCACTGGTCCACGCGTTCACCTCGGGCGTCGATGCGGTCGAACCGGCCGAATGGCGGAGGACGATCGCCGAGGGGACCTCCATCGCGCGTCCGGTCCGCGACCGCGAGGTACTACGCGCGATCCGTGACAGCGGAGGTGCGATGACCGCTGTCCCCGAGGAGAAGCTGCGTCCAGCGACCCTCGAACTGGCCAAGACCGGCCTCTACACCGAACCCACCAGCGCACAAGTAGTACCCGCTGTCGAACAGTTCGCCCGTAACGGCCAGCTCAGTCGCGATGACACGATCGTCGCCGTACTGACCGGCTCCGGACTCAAAGCCAGCACCGCGATGACCCAACTACTCGACCGCTGAGCCTACACGGAGACCATTGGTCGGCACGGGCTCACGCATTCCGGTGGTCGCGCTGCTGCGCACGAAAGTCTGCCGCCGAACAGATCATCGACATCGCTACGGCTTGCCCTCTCGCCCCAGCATGCGCGACCTCGGTCGAGCCGAGCCGTGTCGGTAGCAGGTCCCTGTGACGACGCACTTCCCTGCCGCCCGCCACCACGAACATCATGCGGACTGGGTGCCGACGCACCCACCGGTTGAGGCCTGTGCCTCAACCGGCACCGGGCTGCCACGGGCCCTGGGCTCGCGCGCTGGTTCAGTTCAGGAAGGTACATTCGCCCGTCATCATGAAAAAAGCCGCTACCTTCGGAAAACCGTCGGTAGCGGCATCGAGCGTTCACACTCTCGCCAATGTGGTGGAGCTAAGGGGACTCGAACCCCTGACCCCCTCACTGCCAGTGAGGTGCGCTACCAGCTGCGCCATAGCCCCGTGTTCATCTGTACCCAGAACTATACAAGGCCCGAAAACCGCCCTCGACCGGGGGTCGCTATCTGTCCGACCGCAGTGTCGCGGGGTCGAAGGTGTCGAGGTCGTAGTCGTCGGCCTCGCCCTGCGCGCCGTCTCCCGCGTCGTGCTGACGAGCGGCGCCGCCCGTACGGCGTTCGGTCTCCCGAAGGCGTAGCTCGCGCCGCCGCTGGAACTCCTCCACAGTGATGCCCGTGTCGGCCTGCGGGTCGCGAGCAGGCGCAGGCATGCCGGAGAGCTGCTCGATGAGGTAGGTCATGTCCTCGCCCAGCCGCAACGCCACCAGGTTGTAGCTCGCCTGGATGGCCTCGCGCATGGCCACCTGCGCCACCTCGACGATGAGCGAGCCGAGTCGCTGCGGCCCCCAGTTCACGGCAGACGGCGCCAGCCACAGCCGCAGCAGCGTGCCGCGCGCGTCCACCGTCAACTCCATCGTGTTGTCGATGTCGTGCGCGGTGCCCGTTGCCGTGGCCATGAGCGCGTCCACGGACGCCAGCGCGTCCTGACGTGCCCTGGCCTGCGCGATGAGCTCCCTGGTGCTTCCTCCGCCGACCGGCACCTGCTCGATCACCGTGTTCCTCTCCCCCACACGGAACCGGGTTCCTCGTTCTCGTCCTCGGGCAGCGGCTCGTAGCCGAGGGACGCCAACGTGGCGTCGCCGTCAGGTCCGAGCACAGGCGACAACGCGCGGTACATGCGGTCGCCCGCACGCCGCGTGGCGGTGTGTGCCAGCGCCAGGATCTGCTGAGCGAGCGCGTCGGTGCCCGACCTCAGCGCGGCGTGCGTCAGCCGAACCTCCGTCAGCAACCCTCCCGGAGCCACCTCGACCCGCACTGCGCCGTCACCGGACTCCGCCACCCCGCTGACAGCACCCATCCTGGCGAACTGGCCCGCGGCTCGCTCCGAGGTCTGCCGCACCTGCTCGTCGATCCGGTCAGCCTCACGCTGCGCGTCGAGTTCCATAACACCCCCATGAACAACCGCGAATCCACGCGAACCCCAACCGTCGCCCGACGGCACGGCCAACCCTATCCGGTCGGCCGGTAGAAGCCGATGAACTGCTGTCCGGCGTTGGTGGTGCGGATGGGACCGATCTGAACCGGGTCCCCTGCCTCGATCATGAGGCCGTCGCCGACGACCATCGCGACGTGACCCGACCAGACGACGAGGTCGCCCGGCAGCAACTGGTCCTGCGACGGCACCTCGGCGCCCACCGTCTGCTGCTGCGCGAGCCTCGGGATCTCCAGCCCAGCCTCGCCGTACGACGTCATGGTGAGCCCGCTGCAATCCAGCCCGACGCCGCGTGCCGTGCCGCCCCAGACATAGGGGACGCCGAGCTGCGAGATCGCCGCGCGCACAGCCTTGGCCGCCGTCTCGTTCGGCGCCTCGACCGTCTGCCCGTTCGGCAGATTGATCTTCACTCCGGTGCCGGGCTGCGGCGGGATGGCCACGGGCAGGCGAGGTTTGGTGACGGCTCCGCCCCCACCGCTGTAGCCGCCGCCTGCACCGCCACCACCACCGCCGCCGCCACCACCGGAGCCCTGCGAGTTGAACGACGACGCCACCTCGGTACTCGCGCTGCTCGCGGTGGTGGACCCGCTATCCCTGCCGAGCTTGCCCGCGATACCGGTCAAGGTGGAGAGCGTGCGGTCGCTGATGTCGGCCGACTGCCCGGTCAACTCCGCGATCTTCTGCTGAAGCGCCACCATTAACTCGCGGACGGCGGCCTGGCCACCCGTGGGCACCGGCGGCGTCTGCCTCGCGGCGGCGACCGCCTTCATCGTCTTGCTGATCTCGCGGATGATCTCCTCGCGGACCCGGTCGTTCTCGACCTGACCCACCTTGAGAGCCTCGGCGGCCTCGGCCACGGCGTTCTCGATCTCGACGCTCTCGTCGAGCAGCGCCTGGACCTCGTCCTCCAGCGCCTGCGCGGTGCCGACGGCGTTGTCGGTGGCGTTGCCGGACGAGCGTTCCGCCAGCAGCGCCCGCTGTGCCGATGCGGTGCCGCGGACACCGTCCAGCGACGTCCTCAGCCTCGACTGCCCGCCGACGGCGGAGTCGATCGCCGTGTCGTCGGTTCGCATCCGCCTGGCGAACTGGTCGGGCAGGTCCAGTGCCGCCCTCGTGACGTCCGCGGTCTCGGTCATCTCAGCTCCCTGCCCAGCCGCTGGACGGTTTCCTGCTGCTCGGCCTCGACGACCTCGTAGTTCGCGCTGGTGCGGCGGGCCGCGTCGGCCATCGCCGACCAGTTGCCCCCAAGCTTGCTCAGCCGCTCCTGAATCCCGCGCATCCGCGCGGTGTAGGCGCCGGCGAACCCGGCTTCCGTTCCCATCGCGGAGAACCCGTCGCCACCCAGTTCGACGTTCGGCGAGACATGCCGGTCGGATGCCTGCCTCACGTCGTCGCCGGTGGGGTCGATACTGCGGGCGTAGTGGTCGTACGCGCCTTCCTCGACCCAGAAACCCGTGTGTGGTGTGCCGTCCACGTCACCCTCCTTCGCGTGAGTGCGACGCGGCCGGACCCCACCCGGTTCCCCAGCGCGTGCACTCCGGGTCGAACACTAGAACACCCGGAGTGCACGCGAGGGCCGAATGCTCAACTCGTGGCCGTTCCCACGACCTTGTCGAGCCAAGCCGGGTCACCGATGTCCACGATCTTGCCGTTCGCGACGACGGTCGGCGTGCCGAAGCCGACCCTGCCGCCCCCGAAGTCGCGGCGCAGGCTCGTGTCCGCGCTGACGCGCTCCATCTCCTCGGTGAGCACCTTCTCGTACTTGCCGTTGCGGACGCCCTCGGCGAACGCCTTGTCGGTGATACCGAGATCCCGCCCCAGCTGGATCAGTTGGTCCTTGTCGTAGCCGCGCTTGCCTTCTTCCGGCTGGTTGGCGAAGAGGCTGTCGTGGAACTCGACGAACTTGCCCGCGTCGGCCGCGAGCAGAGCAGCATTGGCCGACTCCATGGAGTAGCCGGGCGGATCGGACATCTCCACCAGCATCGGCAGCATGTGCTGGCGAACCTGCACCGTGCCGTCGGCGACTTTCTGCTTGATCTGCGCGCCGTACTGCTGGTCGAACGTGGCGCACACGGGGCACAGGAAGTCGGCGTACACGTCGATGGTCGCGGGCGCGTTCTCGTCACCGAGCACCACCACGGCGCCGTCCCTGCGCTCGGCGATCTCCGTCTGCCCCGTCTCGGTGGGGATCTTCTGCCCTTCGGTGGCGTTCTTGGCCGCGTTGGTCCAGATGAGACCACCGACCACCACAGCGAGCACGGCCACGACCACGCCGACGATCACGGCGACGCGCTTGCCGTCGCCACCACGCCGCGCGGCGGAGACGGCCTTCGCGCCGCTGCTCCTACCGGCCACCTGCTGTTGACGCCGCTTCCTCGCCGTCCGCTCCGCTCCGCCCACTGGGGTCCTTCCTCGATTCGTCATTCAATTCGGCGGGCTCGGCCTGGTACGTCTCAGACCTCGTCTCGCCCCGCCCTCGCCGCAACCATCGGTCGATCGACAACGGCGTGTCCGGCCTCACCCACAACCACACCGCGAGCGCCAGGAACCCGATGTCCCGCGCAAGTTCCTCCGGGTAGGCCGTCTCGCCCGGCTTCACCTCGCCGCCGCCGCCGAAGCACCCGCAGTCGATCGTCAGACCCCTCGCCCACGACTGCGCGACCCCTGCGATGAACACGACGAGTAACGCCGCCGAGGCCACCGCCGTGATCCGGGTCGCCACCCCGAACAGCAGAAGCAGACCCAACACGATCTCCACCAGCGGCAACGCGGTCGCCACCACACCGATCAACGAGTCCGGCAGGACGTCGTACGCCTGCACCGCGAGGTACGTCTGGCCGGGGTCGGAGACCTTCAGGACCCCTGACACCAACCAGATGGCGGCAAGGCCGAGCCTGACGAGCAATCCGACGCCTCGAAGCAGCCGTCCACGGGAGGGAAGCACAACGTCTAGGCTAGCCAGCGCACCTGTGAAAATGATGAGGGGCAAGGGTGATGCGACGGCTCAGCTGCCTGGTCAACGCGGCCGTAGCAGGGCTTCTGCTCGCGGCGTGTTCGGCGACCGGTGCCGAACACGACTCGATTGTCGCCCGCGCGAGTGACACCGAATCGTTGACCATCGGCATCCGATTCGATCAGCCTGGCTTGGCGGAGCGCACCGTGGACGGACGGTTCGTCGGCTTCGACGCCGACGTCGCGCGGTTCGTCGCAGGGGAACTCGGTGTGGCCGAGGAGAACATCGTCTGGAAGGAGACGATCCCGGCCGAACGGGAGGAGGCCCTCGTCTCCGGTTCCGTCGATATGGTGGTGGCCTCTTATTCGATCACCGAGGAACGCACGCGAGAGGTGACGTTCGCGGGCCCGTACTTCGAGACGGGGCAGGATCTGCTTGTGCGGCGCACCTCCAGTGACATCACGGATTCCGATTCCCTCGCTGGAAGAACGGTGTGCACGTCCACGGGTTCAACCTCCGCGAGCAACGTCAAACGCCGCTTCGGTACGTCGGTGACGCTCGTCGAGTACCCGCGCATCTCCGAGTGCGTCACCGCGCTGCTGGCAGGCAGGGTGGACGCCGTGACGACGGACGGCGCCATCCTCGCTGGATACGTCGCGCAGAACCCCGAACTCGTGAGACTCGCAGGTCGGCAGTGGTCAATCGAGCGTTACGGGATCGGTCTCCGTCAGGGCGACACCGAGGGAAGGGCCGCCGTCAACGCCGCCCTCAGGAAGATGATCGACTCGGGTTCGTGGAGGGCGTCGCTGGAACGACATCTCGCCCCGTCCGGCATCGAGGTCTCCCAGCCGCCGAAGGTCGAAGGGCCGTGACCTGGCCCGGTATCGCGGAGTGGCCCGATCTTCCCGTGCGGGCGGTGCTCGGCGAGATCGGCCACGCACTGGACACGCACGGCAGCGCGGTCCTCGTCGCGCCGCCCGGTACGGGCAAGACCACGCTCGTCCCGCTGGCGCTTGCGGGGCTCGGCCCCCGAGAGGGCGCCGCGGTGGGACCGCGCAACAAGACAGCGGTGGGACCGCGCAACAAGACAGCGGTGGAACCGCGCAACAAGACAGCGGTGGGACCGCGCAACAAGACAGCGGTCGAACCGCGCAAAGTTGTCGTGGCCGAGCCACGCAGGATCGCCGCGAGAGCGGCGGCTGCCCGGATGGCGGCGTTGCTCGGTGAACAGGTCGGGGGCACGGTCGGCTACTCGGTGAGAGGTGATCGCAAGGTCTCGGCGAGGACCCGCATTGAGGTGGTCACCTCCGGCCTGCTCGTGCGACGGCTTCAGAACGATCCGGAGCTTTCCGACACGTCCGTGGTGGTGCTCGACGAGTGCCACGAACGCCAGCTCGACGCCGACCTGCTGCTGGCGCTGCTGCTGGACGCACGCGCGGGGCTGCGGGACGATCTGCGAATTCTCGCCATGTCTGCGACCGTGGCGGCGGACCGGCTGGCCACGCTCCTCGGCGACGCTGCCGTCGTCACCGCGGAGGCACCCCTGCACCCGGTCGAGGTCGTGCACCGGCCGCCCGGAAGGGGCGAACGCATCGAGGCTGGTGTCGCCAGGTGTGTGAGGTCGGCGTTGTCGGCTCACGACGGTGACATCCTCGCGTTCCTTCCCGGCGTGGCCGAGATCGACAGGGTCGCCTGCCTTCTCGACGGGATCGACGCCGACGTTGTCGCACTGCACGGCAGGCTGCCGGGACGGCAACAGGATCTGGCGCTCACCCCGGGACCGCGCAGGCGCGTCGTGCTGGCGACGGCGGTGGCGGAGTCGAGCCTGACAGTGCCGGGGGTCCGGGTCGTCGTGGACTCCGGACTCGCCCGCGTGCCACGCGTGGATCACCGTCGCGGCCTTCCCGGTCTGGCGACGGTACGGGTGTCCCGCGCGGTCGCCGAGCAACGCTCCGGCAGGGCGGGCCGGGAGGCACCGGGGGTGGCGTATCGCTGCTGGAGCCGGGCGGAGGGTGCGAGCCTGCCTGCCTATCCGGAACCGGAGATCCGCACGGCCGAGTTGTCGCGACTGGCGCTCGAACTGGCGTGCTGGTCCACTCCGGACGGTGCGGGGCTCGTCTGGTTGGATTCGCCACCGGAGGGCGCGCTGGCCGCGGGCAGGAACGTGCTGTCCACGCTGGGTGCCGTGGACGAGTCCGGCCGCCCCACCGAGCGGGGGCGGCGGATGGCCTCCGTAGGACTGCACCCACGGCTCGCCCGCGCGCTGCTCGACGGGGCACGGGAGGTGGGCGCCCTGGCAGCGGCCGAGGTCGTGGCACTGCTCGACGCGGGGTCGGCGCGCACCGATCTCGACGCTGAGCTCACCCGCCTCCGCCGCGCCGACGACGCGGTGGCACGGCGCTGGCACAGGGAGGTGACCCGGCTCGCTGCGCTGGTGGACGACGACGCCGATGGCCCGCCCGACCCTGCGGCGGTGGTGGCTCTGGCCTTTCCCGAGCGGCTCGCCCGTCGCAGGCACGGCGCCTCACCCGTCTATCTGATGGCGAGTGGAACAGCCGTGGAGGTTCCGCGGGGAAGCGGTCTTGGGGACAGCGAATGGCTCGCCGTGGCCGAGGCGACGCGCGAACCGGGTCGCGCCCACGGCGTGGTGCGGCTGGCCGCTGTCGCAGACGAGCGACTGGCGACACGAGCCGGGGCCGCACTCGTCAACGAGTCCGACGAGATCGCGTGGATCGACGGCGACGTCGTGGCGCGCCGGGTGCGGCGGCTGGGCGCTGTGACGCTCTCCGAACAGCCGCTGGCATCGCCCGATCCCTCGGCCGTGCGGGCGGCGGTGTCGGAGGGGCTGCGCAAGATCGGACTCCGGCTGCTCCCGTGGCCGCAGGCCGCCACCCGGCTGCGGGAGCGCCTCACCTTCCTGAACCGGAGTCTCGGCGAGCCGTGGCCACCGGTGTCGGACACCGAACTGCTCTCGCGGATCGACGACTGGCTCGGGCCGGAACTCGCCTCCGTGCGCCGCAGGGCCGATTTCGCCGGTATCGACACCGCCACGGCTCTGCGCAGGCTGCTGCCGTGGCCGCAGGCGTCGCGGTTCGACGAGCTGGCACCGGATCGGCTTCAGGTGCCCAGCGGTTCGTCGGTGAGGGTGGACTATTCCGGTGCCGAGCCCGTGCTCGCGGTGAAGCTCCAGGAGACGTTCGGCTGGCGCACGACGCCGAGAATCGCCGACGGCGCTGTTCCCGTCGTCCTCCACCTACTGTCACCCGCGGGGCGCCCGGCCGCGGTGACCTCCGACCTGGAGTCCTTCTGGCAGCACGGTTACCCGGCGGTGCGGGCGGAACTGCGAGGCCGTTACCCGAAACACCCGTGGCCACCCGCCCCGCTGACCGCCACTCCCAGCAAAGGCACGAAGCGCCGCTGACTTCCCGCACGCGTGTCCGCACTTCCCGCACGCGTGTCCGCACTTCCCGCACGCGTGTCCGCACTTCCCGCACGCGTGTCCGCACTTCCCGCACGCGTGTCCGCACTTCCCGCACGCGTGTCCGCAGCCTCCGGCGCGGACACGGACGGCAACTGCCAACACCCGCACACACACTGCGGACACGAGCGCACAGGCTACAAACACCCGTGCGCAGACTGCGGACACACGCGACGCGGTGTGCGTCAGCGCATCTCCCCTCTGCTGCCGGAGTCCACGAGCGGCCGAAGATCCACAGGCAGCGAGTCGCGGACCTTGCCCAGAACTCCTTGGGTCGCCTCACCGGTCACCTCAAGGACCACCCGCGACCCGTACACCGCGTTCGGTTCGGGAAGATGCCCGCGTTCGGAGACCCTGCGCACGAATTCGTCGAGTCCGAAGCGCTCCCCCGATCCGGCGCCGCCCATGGTGACGGTCCTGCGCAGGTTCTCGCCGATCTCGGTGGGAAGCTGATCGGCCAGGTGAGCGGCCAATTGCTCGGGGATGCGTTCCCCGAGCGTCTCCAGAGTGGCGCGGGTCAGTCCTTCCGCCTCACCGCGACTGGCCAGCTGTGCGCGGGCCTGCACCTGACCGATGAAGTGATCGTGGTCCATGGGATCACCCCTTCTCCAGCCGCCGGGCCAGCAACTCCTTGCCCTGTTCACCAGCCTTCAGATTGTTGTGCTGGATCTTGCGGAACCAGGTCGCGAGTTCGCTGTCGCCCTCGCGCTCGGCATCAGCGATGTAGGTTTCCATCTGCCAGGCGTACTCGAGCGATGCTTGGAGAACGCTGATGAGGTTGTAGTTCTTGTCCTTGACCGGACTCTGCGGTTGCGCCGTCATCGGTGCCTCCTCTCCCGCAGTCGCAGACTTGCCGGGCGTAGGAGGGTCCAAACAGCCGCGCCCTCAGCCGTCCAACGCAAGCCGGGTTCGCCGAGAACACCCGTAGACGCGACGACGGGCCACCCAATCCAAGGGTGGCCCGTCGTCGTCGGTGGAGGTGCCGGGAATCGAACCCGGGTCCTCTGTCGCCTTTCCAGGGCTTCTCCGTGCGCAGTTCGCTGTGTCTCTGCTCGGCCCCACCGGTCACGCGAACAAGCCGGTGTGACGGGCCCAGCCACTGTTTGCTTCCCAACCGGGTCCCGTGGCCGGAACCGGCGGTGAGCCTCCTAGCTGATGCCGGCGAACCGGGGCGGAGGCATCCCCGGGCCGACAGACTTCACACTCGCTCAGGCGGCGAGGGCGAAGTCGCGCTGACTGTTCGTCTTGGCGCTTGTATTTATTGCGACGACGCTCACGGTGGTCGTTGCCTGCACCGGCACGCTTCCCCTGGATCAACGTCCAGAGTCGAAACCGTTCACCCCCTCGTCCAGTCGATCTCTTCCGATCGCTGCATCCAGGATAACGCGGACCGCAACCCCATAATTCCCACGGGTTCCACGGCGGGGACGGCGGGGACGGTGGGGACAGCCCCACCCCCACGAGACCGGCAGGCCTGATTGTCGGCGAGTCGGGCGTGCTCGATGCTGATGACACCACGAAAGACGTGAAAGGAACCTCACAGCCATGTCAACGGCCCGGTCCCACGACGACCATGAGCGCTCCCGACCCTCCATCGGAGGCTCGCTCGCCTACCTGCTGTTGAGCTTCCCCGTCGGTGTCAGCGCCTTCGTCGTCCTGCTGACCTTGACAGTCCTGGGGGTCGGCACCGCGATTGTGTGGGTCGGCCTGCCGGTGCTCGGCGCCACGGTGCTGTTGACGAGGGGAGCCGCCGTCACGGAGCGGGCCCGGGTTTACGCCCTCCTCGGCAACTACATTCCTCCCGCGACCCGCCCCCTGCCCGAGGGCAACTTCCGGCAGCGGTGGCGGACACGGCTCACCGACACGGCCACGTGGCGCGAATACACCTACCTCTTCCTTCTCTTCCCCATCGGCATCGTCGAGTTCGTGCTGATGGTCGCCACCTGGGGTGTCTCGCTGGCCCTTCTCGGGTTGCCGATCTACTACCGCTCCCTTCCGGGCGGCGTGTGGCACTTCCCCTCCTATGACCCCGCAGTGCGCTGGGTGACCGTCGATTCCGTGTGGTCGGCGCTGCCCTGGGCGGCGATCGGCCTGGTGTTCGTGGTCATCACCGCGCTGTTCACGCAGCGGCTGGGAGCCGCACACGGGCGCTTCGCCAGGGCCATGCTCGGCCCAACGTACGCGCGGATGCGGGAGCTGGACGAGGACGACGCCGAGACGGCTCAGTCTCTGATGCGGCCGTGACCGCGGAGAATGGGGTCATGCCCAAGGACGCCTCAGCGGGTTCGCCACGCTTCCCGGAGCGCCCCGCAGCGTGGCGGACGATCCTGTTCATGGTCGTGAGCTTCCCGCTGCGGATCCTGCAGTTCGTCCTCCTCGTCTGCGGCGGGCTCATCGGCGCCGCCACCGTGATCATCTGGATCGGCATCCCGATACTGGCCGTGACGATCTGGCTGGTTCACGCCTTCGGCGACCTGGAACGGGTCTGGCTACGGAAGACGCTCTGCGTGGACGTCCCCGACGCGGAGCGCGCGCGGAGTGAAGGCGGGTGGGGACGCCGCTGGCTCGCGCAGGCGACCGATCCGACGACGTGGCGCGACCTCGCGTACCTGATGCTTGTCTTCCCCGTCGGAATCCTCGAATTCGCTCTCGGTCTCGTCGCCATCCTGCTGGTCCCGGTGGCGGTCTGGGTCGTCCCCTCACTCGGGTGGCTGCACGCACAGCTCGCCATCACCCTGCTCGGGCCGCCGAAGGCACGCAGGGCCGAAGCCAGGGCGCAACGCCTCCAGGCGTCCCGAGCGCGGGGAGTGGACGCCGCCGAGGCGGAACGACGGCGCATCGAGCGGGATCTCCACGACGGCGCGCAACAGCGGCTCGTGTCCGTGGCCATGACCCTGGGCAGGGCGAAGGCCAAGGTCGGCGTCGGCGCGCAACCCGACACCGACGCGCTTCGAGCGCTGATCGACGAGGCGCATTCCGACGCGAAACTTGCCGTGTCGGAGCTGCGTGACCTCGCGAGGGGCATCTACCCCGCCGTGCTGGCGGACCGGGGTCTGGACGCCGCGCTGTCCGCGCAGGCCGCCAAGTCGCCCATTCCCGTCGATGTGTCGGTGGACGTGGAGCCCCGCCCTCCGGCGGCCGTCGAGACGACGGCCTACTTCATCGTGGGGGAATCGCTGACCAACACCGCCAAACACGCCGAAGCGGACAGGGCGTCCGTGAAGGTGTGGCGCGACGGCGACACCGTCGTCGTGGAGGTGACCGACGACGGTAAGGGAGGCGCCGGTCTGCGACCGAACGGTGGCCTCGCAGGGCTGGCCGACCGGGCTGCGACCATAGACGGCACAGTCACCGTCGTCAGCCCACCCGGGGGCCCCACCGTGGTCCGCGCGATCCTTCCGTGCACCTGGTGAGCTGACGCGCACACCTTGGAGCACACACATGCGCGTGGTCATCGCGGAGGACGCCGTCCTGCTGCGGGTAGGGGTCCAGCGGCTGCTGGCCGACGACGGGGTCGAAACGGTGGCCGCTGTGGACAACGGCGACGACCTCGTGGAAGCGGTCCAGCGGCACCGCCCCGACCTCGCCATCGCGGACGTGCGCATGCCACCGACGTTCACCGACGAGGGGTTGCGGGCCGCATTACGGGCCCGGCGCCTGCTGCCTGGACTACCGGTACTCGTGTTGTCCCAGTACGTCGAGGAGACGTACGCGGTGGAACTGCTGTCCGGCGGAGCGGGCGGCGTTGGTTACCTGCTCAAGGAGCGGGTCGCCGACGTGGCCGAATTCCTCGACGCCATCCGCAGGGTGGCAGCGGGAGGCACCGCGATCGATCCGGAAGTGATCACTCAGCTCATGGCACGGGGACGCCGCAGCCCGCTCGAAACACTCACCCCGAGGGAGACGGAGGTGCTCGGCCTCATGGCTCAGGGCCTCACGAACAGCGCCATCGCGGCACGCCTCGTGGTGTCTCACGGCGCCGTGGAGAAACACATCGGCAACATCTTCGCCAAGCTCGGTCTCGAAGCGAGCGACACAGAACACCGCCGGGTCCGCGCAGTTCTCACCTACCTCGGCCGCTGAACCGATCTGATTCCCGCCCGCGTCGCGCGGGCGATTTGGTCACGGAAAGGACCGGAAAAACTCCCGTGAACCGAGGTTCTTCGCGCGGTCGGCTTCGCCGTGCCCGCACGCGCGGGCCACGCAGACCCGCGGGCATCGGACCGTCCACTGTGGTGCCTCGCCGGGGTAGGGCCAGCCCCACCTCGAAGACACCGGCTCGCACCGCTGTTTTCCGCTCCCTCGTGGACCAGGCTCGGATCATGACTTTGAGTCCTCCAAGGCCGGTGACAGTCGCGCCGTCCCGAGACCGCTTCCTCGACGTCGTGCGCGCGCTGGCCATCGCGGCCGTCGTCGTTCAACACTGGACCATGCCGGTGCTCGGCTACGCCGACGGCACCCTCACCGCGGGCAACGCGCTCACCACGCCCGGCTGGTGGGCCGTCACCTGGCTTTCTCAGGTCATGCCCCTCGTGTTCTTCACGGGAGGGGCCGCCAATCATCTTTCGCTCTCCCGCGGCGGTGCGGCGGCACCGTGGTTGGCAACCAGGCTCGGCAGGCTCCTGTTTCCCGTGTTGCCGCTGCTGGCCGTGTGGGCGGTCGTTCCGCCAGCCCTGCGTCTGTTCGGCGTGCCGGAACAACCGGTGGCGCTGGCTGGTTCCATCGCGGCGCAGCTTCTGTGGTTCCTCGGCGTCTACCTCATCACCGTGCTCGCCACGCCGTTGCTCGCGGCGGCTCACCGTCGCTGGCGCTGGGCCGTTCCGGCAGCGCTCGCGAGTATGGCCGCGCTGGTGGACATCGCCCGCTTCGACGGAGTGCCGTACGTCGGGTACGCCAACGCGGTCTTCGTCTGGCTCGCGATCCACCAGCTCGGATTCTTCTACTCCGACGGCACTCTCCGCGCACTGTCCCGGCGCGCCGCGCTGATCATGTCCGCGACGGGTTTCGGTGTCACCGCGCTGCTCGTGTCGGCAGGCCCTTACGTGGCCAGCATGATCGGCATGCCCGGTGCCCCGATGTCCAACATGAGCCCTCCCGCCGCCGTCCTGGTGTCACTCGCCGTCGGGCAGATCGGGCTCGCGCTCGCCGCCCGCGACCTCCTTACAGCGTGGGCCAACCTCCCCTCGGTCGCGGCGGTCCTCGGCTGGGTCGGC
The DNA here is from genome assembly GCF_000258175.1 of Saccharomonospora xinjiangensis XJ-54. NCBI lineage: Bacteria > Bacillati > Actinomycetota > Actinomycetes > Pseudonocardiales > Pseudonocardiaceae > Saccharomonospora > Saccharomonospora xinjiangensis. The sequence continues at coordinate 1,413,549 of NZ_JH636049.1, forward strand.
CCCCGCTTCATGACCGTGTACCTATGGCACATGCCTGCGCTCATCGGGCTCGCCGCCCTGACGGTGCTCTGGCTCGACTACGCGACACCGGTGCCCGGCACGATCACCTGGCTCGCCACCGTTCCGGGCTGGCTGCTCTCGGCAGGCGCGCTCCTCGCGGTGCTACTCCGCGTCTTCGGCCGCTTCGAGACCCGGGTGCCGCGCTGCGCCCCCGCTCCCATGCCCCTGCTCTGCGTCGCCGCGCTGCTCGCCGCGACGGGGACCCTCACGCTCGCCGCGACGGGTTTCTCCTCGGCTCCGTGGCCGTGGATCGCCCTGATCGTCGTCGCCTACGCACTCATCCGCGTCCCTATCCGGAACGGGACACGGAACCGGACGCCGGTGCCTGCCTGAGCAACCGCGACGGCGTGTCGTGCAGTACCGCGCGCAGGAAAGACCGGCCGAGCCGCGGATCCGACTCCGCCCACCCAGCCACCGCGCGCAGCTGGGTGGCGTAGGAGTAAGGGATGTTCGGGAAGTCCGTGCCCAGCACCACGCGATCGGCGAGCTCGGCGAGCCTGCTCGGCCAGTCACTGGGCACCGGCATGAACTCCTCCGTGAACGGAACACCGACCATCGTGGTGTCGAGGTAGACATTCGGGTACCGCCGCACCAGCGCCAGCGCGGCGTCGTACTCCGGCATACCCGCGTGCGCGAGAACCGTCACCAGCCCGGGATGCCGCCGCAGCACCTGCTCGAAGACCCCGATGCCGGTGTGCTCACCGCGCAACGGCCCGTGCCCGCAGTGCACGACCACCGGCACGGCCGCATCCGCGATCAGCCCCCAGGCGCCGTCGAGGATCGCGTCGGCTGGGTCGTAGCCGCCCACCTGCACGTGGGCTTTGAAACACCGCACCCCGGCGGCCAGCGCCTCTGCCACGTAGCCCGACACCGTCGGCTCGGCGTACAGCGTCGCCGTGGGAACGGCTTCGGGCACCTCGGCGGCGAACTCGCGAACCCAGGTGTTGAGCCAGTCCGCCATGTCCGGCTTGTGCGGGTAGACGAGCGGAGCGAATGTTCGCACTCCCAGCGAGCGGAGCGTCGCGATCCGCTCGTGCTGCGGCACGCGGTACCGGACCGGCCACCTCATGCCGTAGTTGCGCTCGGCGTCGTCGAAGTACGCCCACACCTTGCGCAACACCCGCTCCGGCAGAAAATGCACGTGGATGTCCACAATCCCGTCGAGCCCGAGGCCCCGCACCCAGTCGGCCACATCCGTGTCCGACCTCGGCCCGGGGCCGTCCCGATCGGGCCTCAACGGCGGTACTTGCCCTTGGCGGCCCTGCCGATCGCACGCGCCATCTCGCGCTGCGCATCGCGCTTGGCGATCGCCTGCCGCTTGTCGTGCGCCTTGCGGCCCTTCGCCAGCGCCAGCTCGACCTTGACCTTGCCCTCTTTGAAGTAGAGGGAAAGGGGAACGAGGCTGAGGCCCGACTCCTTCGTCTTGCCGATCAGCTTCTCGATCTCCTTGCGGTGCAGCAGGAGCTTGCGCGTCCGCCTCGGCTCGTGGTTGGTCCACGTGCCGTGCGAGTACTCGGGGATGTGCAGGCCCCGCAGGAACACCTCGCCGTCGTCCACGGTGGCGAACGAGTCGGCCAGCGACGCCTTGCCCGCGCGCAGGCTCTTCACCTCGGTGCCGACGAGCGCCACCCCGGCCTCATAGGTGTCGATGATCGTGTAGTCGTGCCGGGCACGCCGGTTCGACGCGATCACCTTCTGACCGACTTCCTTCGCCATAACTCGACTGTAGCTCTCCCTGCCGTCCTGCCCGACCGAATTAGTGCCGCACGTAGAGGCGCAGCGTCGCGTATCCGGTCACGGCCGAGATCAGCACCGACGTGCCCAGCAGGATGGGCGCGACGGGGAAGAGGATGTCAACCAACTCGATCTTGGGGATTACCGAGCCCGTCGCCCCGATGATCGAGTCGAGCACCAGGTAATTCAGCGCGACCAGCCCACCCGTGCCGAGGACCGCGCCAGCCACCCCGGCGACCACCGCCTCCAGCAGGAACGGCAGCTGCGTGTACCACCGGGTGGCGCCGACGAGACGCATGATGCCCACCTCGGTACGCCGGGTGAAGGCAGAGACCTGAATGGTGTTGGCGATCAGCAGCACCGCGGCGAGAGCGGCGATCAACGCGACGATGAACGTCCCGTTCCGCCCCGCGTTGAGGATGCCGAAGAACCGTTCGAGGAACTTGTTCTGGTCATCGATCTGGTAGACGCCCTCCGTGGCCGAGTACTCCTGAACAAGCACCTCACTGCGCTCAGGGTTGACCAGCTTGACCTGCAAGGATGACGGCAGGGACTCGGGACGGGCGAGTTCGACGAGCTCAGGCTGCCCCGCGAAGATCTCCTGGAACCGCTTGTACGCCTGGTCCCGGTTCTCGTACACCACCGACTCGACGGCGGGGTTCGTCTCGAGCGACTGCCGCAGCGAGGTGCACGTGCTCGAGGAGCAGGTGGGGTCGTTCGAACTGATCTCGTCGTTCAGATAGACGGTCACCTGGACGTCGTCGAGGTAGTTCGCCTTCATCTTGTCGATCGTGCGGACGAACAGCAGACCACCACCGAACATCCCGAGCGAGATGGCCGTGGTGAGGATCATCGCGATGGTCATCGTGACGTTCCGGCGAAGACCGGTGAAGACCTCGCTGAAGACGAAGCTGGCACGCATCGGTAGGGGGTTTCCTTGGGTCGGGGGGACGTGGGGATGGTGCGGGGAGCCCGGGTGTCAGCGACCGACGCCGTACACGCCGCGCCGGTCGTCGCGGACCACGCGACCGTGATCCAGCTCGACGACCCTGCGGCGCATCGAGTCAACGATGGAGTGGTCGTGGGTGGCCATCAGCACCGTCGTTCCGGTGCGGTTGATGCGCTCCAACAAGAGCATGATGTCCTGGCTCGTGTCGGGGTCCAGGTTTCCTGTCGGCTCGTCCGCCAGCAGGACAAGCGGACGGTTCACGAACGCGCGTGCGATCGCGACCCGCTGCTGCTCACCACCGGACAGCTCCTTCGGCATCCGGTCCGCCTTGCCGTCGAGACCGACCAGTTCCAGGACCTCGGGGACGACCCTGTCGATGGTCTTCTTCGGCTTGCCGATCACTTCGAGGGCGAACGCGACGTTTTCCGCCACGGTCTTGTTGGTCAGCAGACGGAAGTCCTGGAACACGCAGCCGATGGTCTGTCGCAGCCTCGGCACCCTGCGCCGGGGCAGTTTGGCCACGTCCACGTTCGACACGATCACTCGGCCATGGCTGGGCACCTCCTCCCGCAGCAGCAGCCGCAGGAAGGTTGACTTCCCCGACCCCGACGGACCGATGAGGAAGACGAACTCGCCTTTGTCCACGTCCACCGAGACATCCGCGAGCGCGGGACGCTGGGAGGTCTTGTAGACCTTGGAGACACTCTCAAGCCGGATCACGGTCGGCCATCCTACAGTCGAAGCCGGTTAAGCCTCGGTTGACCACCGGCTCCGCACAACCCGCCCTACGCGACCTCGGCCTGCTGCTTGCGCCACCGGATGCCGGCCTCAAGGAAGCCGTCCAGCTCACCGTCGAGCACCGCCGACGGGTTGCCCACCTCGTGTTCGGTGCGAAGATCCTTCACCAGCTGATACGGGTGCAACACGTAGGAACGCATCTGGTTGCCCCAGCTCGAACCGCTGTCGCGGAGCGCGTCGAGCTCCTTGCGCTCCTCTTCCTTCTTTCGCTGGAGCAACTTGGCCTGGAGCACCTTCATCGCCGATGCCTTGTTCTGCAACTGCGACTTCTCGTTCTGGCACGACACCACGATGCCCGTGGGCAGGTGGGTGATGCGGACGGCCGAGTCGGTCGTGTTCACGCTCTGCCCACCAGGCCCCGACGAACGGTAGACATCGACCCGGATGTCCTTCTCCGGCACCTCCACGTGGTCCACCTCCTCGACCTCGGGAAGCACCTCGACATGCGCGAACGAGGTCTGCCGCCTGCTCTGGTTGTCGAACGGGGAGATACGGACGAGGCGGTGGGTGCCCTGCTCGACCGAGAGAGTCCCGTAGAGGTACGGCCCGCTGACCTTGAAGGTGGCCGACCTGATGCCTGCCTCCTCTGCGTACGAGATGTCATAAACCTGGGTCGGGTAATCGTGTCGCTCGGCCCACCGCAAATACATCCGCAGCAGCATCTCCGCCCAGTCGGCCGCGTCAACACCGCCTGCCTCCGACCGGATCGTCACGACGGCGTTGCGCTCGTCGTACTCGCCGGAGAGCAGTGTGCGGACCTCGAGGGCGTCGATGTCGCGGGAGAGTCCCGCGAACTCCGTTTCCACCTCGGATCGGCTCGCCGCGTCACCCTCGGCCTCCGCCAGCTCGTGGAGGACGGTGAGGTCGTCCACCCGCTGGCGCAGCTCGGTGACCTTCCGCAGCGACGCCTGCTTGTGGGAGAGCTGGCTGGTCACCTTCTGCGCGGTCTCCGGATCGTTCCAGAGGTCCGGGCGGGCGGCTTCCTCCTCCAGCTCGGCGACCTCCTTGCGGAGCGAATCCAGATCCATCACGGCCTCGATCTGGGCCAGCTTGCCGCCAAGGTCCTTCAACGCAGCTTCGAAGTCGGCACTCACAAAACACAAGGTTACGGCAAATCGAGCGACCGCTTCCCTCGCGGTCGCTCCGACTCGCCGTCCCCGCGCTTCCGGCTCTGTCCGCCGCCGCCGGCCCTCAGGCCGACGACACGGTGTCCAGCAACTTCAACGCGGCCCTCGCATGCGCTTGACCGAACTCCGCGACCGCCTTCTCCACCGGGTCGGTCGCGGCCTTCACGGCAGCCTTGGCCTCGTCGAGTTCGGCCTTGTAGGTCTCCCTCGCGGCATCGAAGAGCCCCGCGCGCTGCTTCGGCGTCAGCACACCGGAGTTGACGACCCTGAGGATGAGCGGGCTCCGCAGGTGGTCGGGCGAGGACGCACTCGTCAGCCAGGCCTTGAAGGCCTTCTTCCCCCCTGCTGTGAGGACGTACTGCTGGCTCGAGCGTGGCCCCTGCTTGCCGAGCCGCACATAACCTTCCTTGTGCAGCGCGGGAAGCTCCCGGTAGACCTGGCTCCTCGTGACGCTGAAGAACGTGCCGAATCGTTCCTCAGCCGCCGCGACGAGTTCGCCACCGGTAGCCGGACCGTCGTGGAGCAAACCAAGCAATGCTGCGGCAGTTGCGTTCAAATCGGACACGTCCTCTACGGTGCCACGAAAATCGAGATCTGTCCACAGTGGTCAAGCTTTCGTCCACAATGGAACGGCTGGTTCACCCTGCGCACTGGACCGCATACACGAAGAAGGCCCGGATCATTGCGATCCGGGCCTTCTTCGTTTCGTAGCGGGGACAGGATTCGAACCTGCGACCTCTGGGTTATGAGCCCAGCGAGCTACCGAGCTGCTCCACCCCGCGTCGTTGTGATTTCCACTCTAGCACATCCGTTTTCCCCTCTTTCGAGGGGGTCCGGGAGTGTGTCGGCCGTGGCTCTCACCTCTTCGGTGACACCCACCTTACGCCAAGGTAGCGCCTCGGCGCAAAGCGGGTGTCCCGTAGATCACATGATCGTCAGTTGCCCGACCCTGTGAGCTCCTCGTATCGCTGGGCGGCCGCGTCGAGTTCCTGCAGCGCCTTGCCCTGTGCCTCGAAGTCACCGGACTTCTGAGCGTCCTTCAACTTCCGCAAGGCGGTCTGGATGTCGTCAACGGCCTGCGCGATCTCGGCCTCGTTCTGGTCGCCGTTCGCGGGCGGGCTCGCCTGGTCGTCGCCCCCGGGGTTCTGCGGTGGTTGCTGCTGATCGCCCGTGTCACCGCCTGAGCTGCCGTCGTCGGCCGGACCGGTCGCGGCCTCTCCCGTCCCTTCACCGAACACCTCGTCCAGTGCCTCGTTGAGTGTGGACGCGACGCCGATACGGCCGCCGAACGACACCAGCACCCTCGCGAGCTGTGGGTAGCTCTGGGCGTTGCGTTGCTGGATGTACACCGGTTCCACGTAGAGGAACCCGCCCGCGACGGGCAACGTGAGCAGGTTGCCGTAGATGATGTCCACGCTCTGGTTGCCGAGCAATGTCCGGTCCTGGGTGAACTTCGGGTTGCTCTGGAAGGCGTTCTGGACCTGAACCGGACCTTCCAACTGCTGGCCGCCACCGGTGGGCAGCTTGAGCACCGTCATCTTGCCGTAATCGTCCGGTTCGGACGACACCGTCACCCACGCCGCCAGATATTGCCGAGCCAGCGGCGTCAACGCGCTCGTGATCTGGAACGTGGGTTCCTTCTGGCCCGGCGCCTGCGCGTAGATGTAGTAAGGCGGCTGGTTGGCCGTGTCGGAGTTCGGATCAAGGCCGCCTTCCTCGGTCGGATCCTGCGGCACGTTCCAGAACGTCTGCGTCGAGTAGAACTCCTGTGCGTTCTTCACGTGGTACTTCGTCAGCAGCTCACGCTGCACCTTGAACATGTCCTCGGGGTAGCGGAAGTGCTCCCGCAGCTCCGGAGTGATCTCCTTGTTCGGCTTCACCAACCCGGGGAACGTCTTCATCCACGTCTTCAGAACCGGGTCTTTCTTGTCCATCTCGTACAGGGTCACGGTGCCGTCGTACGCATCGACGGTGGCCTTGACCGAGTTGCGGATGTAGTTGATCCGGTTGTCCTGCTGCCGTGCAACCCCGGTGAGCGAGTCCTGTGTCGCTCCGCCGAGAGACGTCCGCTGCGCGTACGGGAAGTTGTTGAGCGTGGTGTAGCCGTCAACGATCCACTTGATGCGTCCCTCGACCACGGCGGGGTAGGGGTCGCCGTCAACGGTGAGCCACGGCGCGATCTTCTCGACCCGCTCACGCGGATCGCGGTGATACATGATTTTGGCGCCGTCACTGATCTGGTCGGAGAACAGGATGTTGCGTTCCCCGTACTGCGCCGCGAAGACCAACCGGTTGAACAGGTTGTCGATCGGGACGCCGCCCTTGCCTTCGTACAGGTAGCTCCGGTCGGTCGCCGTGTCGTACTCGCCGGGCGCCTGTCCCTTCGTACCGCCCACGATCGCGTAGTCGGTGGCCAGTTCGCCGTAGTAGATCCGTGGCTCGGTGACCTCGATGCCCGCCCCTGTGGGGTTCTGCGTGTCGCTCGTCCTCGCCAGCGGGTAACCGCCGTCGCTGTTGGCGTCCTCCAGCGCGCGGTCGATCGTGTTGGCAGGCGCCGCGACGAACCCGTTTCCGTGCGTGTACACCAGATGCCGGTTGATCCAGGTCTGCTGATTCTCGGCGAGACCGCTGGTGTTGATCTCCTTCGCCGCGACGATGTACGCCTGCCGCTCCCCGTCAACCGTGTAGCGGTCCACGTCGAGCTTCTTGGGGAAGCCGTAGAAGTTCTCGCGGCCGACCCGCTGGGTGAAGGTGGAGCTCAGCACGTTGGGATCGAGCAGCCGGATGTTCGGGATCGTGCCCGAGTCCGCCCTGATCTCCTCAGGAGTCGCGTTGCTGTTGCCCGTGTAGTCCTCACGCATGTCAACGTGTCCGGGGTCCAGCTGATAGGCGTACTTGGTGGCCGCCATGTTGTGCTCGATCGACTGGGCTTCCTTCTCGTTGGCGTTCGGCCGCACGGAGAACTGCTCCAGCACGGCAGGCCACGCAACGCCCAGGATCAAACCGGAGAGCAGCAACAGCACCAACGCGATCGCGGGGAGCTGGATGTTCTTGAGGAACGCCCCGACGAAGAACGCGATGGCGCAGAGCACCGAGATGCACAGCAGGATCAGCTTGGCAGGCATGGCCGCGTTCAGATCGGTGTAGGCGGCCCCCGTGAAAAGGTCGTTGCGCCCAGACAGCAGCAGCTCGTACCGGTCGAGGAAGTACTCGAGCGCCTTGAAGAGCACGAACACGCCGATCATCACGAGCAGATGCACCCGCGCAGGCCCTGAGACCTGGCCGCCCCTGCCCGCGAGCCGCACACCGCCGAACAGGTAGTGGGTCACCAGCGCACCGAAGAACGAAATGACCAGCGCGACGAAGACCCACCCGAGCAACCAGCCGTAGAACGGCAGGTCGAAGGTGAAGAAGCTGGCGTCCTTGTCGAACACCGGGTCGGTTCTGCCGAAGTCGGTGCCGTTCAGCCACAGCTGGACGACCTGCCAGTTGCCCTGCCCGCTCGCGCCCGCGATGAGGCCCGCGACGACCGGGATACCGATGCCGAAGAGCTTGGTCCTTGCCGCGATCAGCGTGCGGTACCGCGCGAGCGGGTCCTCCGCGCTCGACACGGGAACGAACACGGGTCGGTTGCGGTACGCGAGCCACAGGCTCAGAGCGAGCAGCCCGCCCACGAGCAGGCCCGTGGCGAAGAACAGCGCCACCCTGGTCAACAGCATCGTCGTGAAGACGCTGCGGGCGCCGACCTCGCCGTACCAGAGCCAGTCCACATAAGTGTCCAGCAGACGGGCGCCGAGTAGGAGCAGAAGAACGATGACGGCCGCGATGATCAGCAGCACGCGGGCACGCCGAGAAAGTTTCGGCAGACTGGCTGGGGGCCGGGTGGCCACTACGCACACTCCCCGTGGTCAAGGCTGTCGTTGTCAGGGCGCCGACCTGCGGGCGTCCCTGGTTACCTAACTGTACGGATCGCGACCCGAGTTCCCGAAGACACCCAAATCGGGCGCCGCGCGGGCCGTTCCCGTCACCTGCCAGGATGGCGTCATGACGGAGAGCGAGAACCGGGCAGGTTCCGGAAGGGTAGCCGCGCTGGCCCGCGAGGTCGAGGAGTTCGTCGCGAGCGGCGGCTGGGACCAGAGGCCACAACTGTTCGCGCTGGTGCCGACGGCGGACATCCTCCGCCAGCAGCCCGAGCTCGCAGGCCAGTTGGACCAGGAAAGCGAGTTCACCCCGGTCGCGCAGGACGAACTACCCGATGGCGACCTCGGCCAGGCTCTCGGTCGAATCGCGTGGCCCGACGCCGTTCACGGGTGCGCGCTCGCCCAGGAGATCATCGTGCTGCCGCCCGACGCAGAGTCGGAACTCCCCGCCCTGGCCGAAGCCACCGCCGAGGGCGAGGTCACCGAGCAAGACCTCGAGCGTATCCGGCAGGCCGCGGCCGACCATCCACGCCGCACCGAGGCCCGCCTGGTCGCCGCCGTCCTCCGCGATGGCTCGGCCTCCTGTGTCATGCGTCTGCGCGGCGGTGTTCCCGGCAGCAACGCCCCCGAGGTTCCCGACGAGATCGTCGAGAGCCCTGACCTCGCACCGAACCTGATCGAGGCACTGCGAGCGACCCTCCAACCTTGAGACCGGCCTCAGGTACCGCAGGACGGCGCCGGGCGTCCCTGTGACAGGAGCTCCAGTGCGTCAACGGCGTCGTCCAACGTGGCCACCTTGACCAGCCGGAGCCCCTCCGGCGCGCCCGCCACCGCCTCGTCGCAGTTGCCCTCCGGAACCAGAAACGCCGTGGCACCGGCTTCGTGGGCCGCGACGAGCTTGAACGTGATGCCGCCGATCTCTCCCACATTGCCCTTCGAGTCGATCGTCCCCGTGCCCGCGACGTGCTCACCTCCCGTCAACTGACCGGGAGTCAGCTCGTCCACGATGGCCAGCGCGAACATCAACCCTGCCGAGGGGCCACCGACATCCTCCAGCGCGATGTCCACCGTGAAGGGCACCTCGGCGCTGTCGGCAGGCTGGATGCCGAGGAATCCGTACGAGCCGTTGGGATGCCGTGCCAAGGTCACCGACTCGGTGCGCTCCGGCTCCTCGCCCCGCATGAACGTCACGGACACCGTCTGCCCTGGACGAGTACCGCCGAGTACCTCACGGACCGCTTCGGAGTCGGCGACCTCCTTGCCGTCCACCTTGACGATCCGGTCGCCGGGTTCGAGGACGTCCGCGGCGGGGCTGTCGCCGACGACCTGATCGACCACCGGAACCACCGGGTGGCCGAGCTCGCGCAGAGCCGCGACCTCGGCGTTGCTCTGCGAGTCCTGGAACTGCCTCAGGTTCTCCTTGCGTACTTCCTCCTCCGACTGACCAGGACGGAAGTACTCCTCCCTCGGGGCGAGTGCGTAACGTCCGCTGAGCCACATTCCCAGCGCGCCGAACATCGTGATGTTGTCGTTGAGGGACACCGTGGTCATGCGCAGCTCACCACCGGTGGGATACGTTCGCTCGCCCTCGACCTTGATGACCTCGGTGCCGTCCACCGCGCCGAGCGTGTCGAAGGTCGGCCCCGGCCCGAGCGCCACGTACGGCACGCGCACGAAAGCGCCGAGGACGGCGAATGTGAGCATGAGGAGACCGCTGACCACCATGGTCCAGCCGCGTCTGCTCAACCGGCGCCGGTCGCGCACGAGGTACGGCTTCGCCCCGTCGTGGTCACTGAGTGTGCCGACAGGACGCCCTGCGGAATCCTCGGTGGGTGCCGCCTTGTCCGGGGAGTCACTCACGTGACCAGCCTACGGATCGCACGTGGCGCGTTCGCCGTGGGCGTCACAGTCCGTTCTCCGCCCGTCCACCGAGCCGCGTACGGTGGTGTTATGAGCAACCCACCGTTCGGCTTCGGACTGCCCGATCCCGACAAAGGCCGCGACAACGAATCGTCGGGCGGGCAATCCGGCTCGGGCCCCGACGCGTTCCAGCAGCTTGGGCAGATGCTCAGCCAGCTCGGGCAGATGCTGAGCCAGGCAGGCAGTACGTCAGGGCCGGTGAACTACGACCTGGCCAAGCAGATCGCCCTTCAGCGGCTCGGTTCCGAGGGCCGGATGGGGTTCACGGCGGGGGAGGAGTCCAGCGAATCGGCCGTCCGAGACTCGGCTCATCTCGCGGAACTCTGGCTCGACGAGGCCACGATCCTGCCTGCGGGAGCCACGACCACCGCGGCGTGGACAGCTCGGGACTGGATCGACAGAACGCTCCCGACCTGGCAGCGGCTGTGTGACCCTGTCGCGAAGCAGGTCTCAAGCGCGTGGATGCAGGCACTTCCCGACGAAGCCAAGCAGGCGGCAGGCCCGCTGCTCTCCATGGTGGGACAGATGGGAGGCATGGCGTTCGGCTCGCAGCTCGGCAACGCACTGGCGGGGCTCGCCTCCGAGGTGCTGACCTCCACGGACGTCGGACTGCCGCTCGGCCCCGAGACGACGTCGGCCCTGCTGCCCCAGAACATCGCCAAGTTCACCGAGGGACTGGAACGACCGAAGAGCGAGGTTCTCGTGTACCTCGCCGCCAGGGAGGCAGCACACCAACGGCTGTTCGCCCACGTCCCATGGCTGCGGCAACGCCTGCTGGCCACCGTCGAGGAGTTCGCGTCGGGGATCACCGTGGACACCAGCGCACTCGAACAACTCGCCGGCCGCGTCGATCCGACCAACCCGGCCAGCATCGAGGAAGTGATGTCCTCCGGCCTCCTCGAACCGCAGACCACCCCGGGGCAGAAGGCGGCGCTCGGCAGGCTGGAGACGCTGCTGGCGCTCGTGGAGGGCTGGGTTGACGTCGTGGTGGCCGACGCCGTCGGTGAACGCCTTCCCGGGGCTGAGGCGCTGCGCGAGACACTGCGGAGGCGGCGCGCGACGGGCGGGCCTGCCGAGCAGACGTTCGCCACGCTCGTGGGCCTCGAACTGCGTCCTCGCCGAATGCGCGCCGCGTCGGCTCTGTGGAAGCTCATCGGCGACCGGCACGGCATGCAGGCCCGCGACACCCTGTGGACCCACCCCGACCTCATGCCGACGGCCGACGACCTCGACGATCCACTCGGCTTCGCCGAGCGCCTCGGGGACACAGGCGCTCTCGATGACGGTGTCGATCCGATCGCGGAGCTCGAACGCGCAGAGCGAGCCCGCAGGAGCGAGAGCGAGCCGGGCCCGGAAGAGGAACGTCGCGACGAGGGCGACGGCGAGAACGGCGTCGCCGGACGAGAGCCCGGCGACGTCTGAGGTGCGGACGGGATCAAGACTGTTCGAGTGGTGAACCGCCCAGGCGTTCGGCTGCCGAGAGTCCTTCGAGGTACCCGATGGCCCTCTCGGTCTTCGGGTACCGGTTGACCAGGTTCCAGAACGTGCGATTGTGCTCGGCGACCCTCAGGTGTGCCAGCTCATGGACGAGGACGTAGTCGAGTACCCACGACGGCACCTCCCTGAGTCGTTCGCTCACCCGGATGGTGCGATCGGCGGGAGTGCACGAAGCCCAGCGTGTGCGCATGGGCGGAACCCATCTGACACTCGCGGGTTGCGCCGTCCCGTCCAGGTACCGCCGGGAAAGCTGGGTACAGCGCAGGAGGAGAGCCTCGTCGGAGGCTCGAGCGGGATTCGCCCTCCTGCTCTCCGTGCGTTGCAGCTTGCGCTGCATCTCGACGACCCAGTGTTTCTCCTCAGCCTTCGTCATGGTGGCGGGGATCAGCACGACGAGCGTGTCGCCGTCCCGATACGCCGTGACCGTCCGGCGGCGTCGGGGACTCCTCCGGACTTCCACTTTTTCCTGTTCCGCAGCGGGATCACGCTGCGAGCTGCTCCGATTCCTGAGCGAGGGAACCCGTACATCGGCCACGGGGACAACGGTAAGGCCAGGCACCGACATCCCGGTGATCACAGGGGCGGATCGCCCTGACTTGTCCACAGATGCTTCACCCTGTGGACAACTCGCTCACGACGCGTGCGGAATGGTCCGCTCGGGGTCACAGTGAGCACATGACCGGATCGCCGTCGGGAATCGTCTCCCGCGTACCGCTGCCGAGACGCCCGCGCCTTCGCGCGGGGCTGCCCGTCGTACAACGTCGGACAAACGAGATCCAGATCGGTCTTGACGCCCGTCACGCCGTCATCGCCACCGATCTCCCGCCGATTCTGGTGGACGTCCTGCGCGGTCTCGACGGGAGACGAAGTACCGACACGCTTCTCTCGCTGGTGCGCGGCGAGCACGCCGATCGCCTCAAAGCCATGTTGTGGAGTCTCGCCCAACGAGGATTGGTTGAGGACGCCGAGGGCTCCGCACACCGTTCCGGCCTCCCGGTGAGCCCGTCCGGTATCGCGCCGGACTCCGCTGCGCGCCGCTCATTCGGAGTTCACGGAGGCGGTAGGTTGGGGGCGGCCGTCACCGCACTGCTGGCCGGTGCCGGTGTCGCCCGGCTCTGTCTCGCAGCCGACGGGGTCGTCGGCAAGTCCGACGTCGGGTCTGGATTCCACGACGACGATGTCGGCAGAGATCGCACCTCCGCGCTCGCAAACGTCGCGCGGAGGCTCCATCCGGACGTCCGGATCGGCCGTCTCCGTCCCGGTTCTGCTTCCACCGAGCTGGTTATTCTCACCGATGCCGTCGTGCCGGCCCCCGAGGTGGTCACCGACCTCGTCGCGTGGGGTGTGCCGCATCTGGTGGCCCGGGTCAGGGACGGGATCGGCATCGTCGGCCCACTGGTGGTGCCCGGCCGGAGCAGCTGCCTGAGGTGTGCCGATCTCCACAGAGCAGGCAGGGATTCCTGTTGGCCTCGCATCGCGGGTCAGCTCGCGGGCCGGTATCAGGAGGCGGATATCACAAGTGTTTACGGTACCGCGGCGCTGGCGGTGGGCCAGGCCGCTCGAGCGCTCTCGGTGACACTGGGAACACCCTCTGCCCAACCGCCACCGACCTGGAACGCGACACTGGAGCTCGACTGCGTCACGGGCGTTGTCACAAGACGAGAGTGGCCACCGCATCCTCGCTGTCAGTGTGGAGCGCCACAGCGAAGGGCAGGTCACTGACTTCCCTTTCACAGCCGAAACCAGTGCGCGAGCGGTGATCTGGAAGGCAGAATCGCTGGCGTGACGGACTCCCGCGATTCCCTCGGCGATCAGCAGGACGCTGCCCTTCCTCGGCGGACGATGGCGCGAACCGCGAAGCTGGCGAGCTTGCCGCTCGGCATAGCGGGCCGAGCGGTCGGAGGGTGGGGACGACGCCTCACAGGGCAGAGCGCCGAGGACGTCAACGCTGTGCTGTCCGCCAAGGCTGCCGAGCAACTGTTCGAAGTCCTCGGCACGCTCAAGGGCGGTGCCATGAAGTTCGGACAGGCCCTCAGCGTGTTCGAGGCAGCCGTCCCCGAGGAATTCGCGGCCCCTTATCGGGACGCGCTCACGCGCCTTCAGTCGGCAGCACCGCCGATGCCGTCGCGGCAGACGAGGCGAGTGCTGGCCGAACAACTCGGCAGGTCGTGGACCCAGCGGTTCGCCGACTTCGACGACGAGCCCGCTGCTGCGGCGAGCATCGGCCAAGTGCATCGGGCCGTGTGGCACGACGGCAGAGAAGTCGCGGTGAAGGTTCAGTATCCGGGGGCGGACGAGGCGCTGCGCAGCGATCTCAGGCAGTTGCAGAGGTTCAGCAGGCTCTTCCAGGCATTGGTGCCCGGCACGGAGGTGAAGCCGCTGCTCGCCGAACTGGCCGAGAGGATGAACGAGGAACTCGATTACCGCACGGAGGCCGATAACCAACGCCGGTTCGCCAGGGCCTTCTCGGGCGATGACAACGTTTTCGTCCCGAAGGTCGTGGCGAGTGCCCCGAAGGTGATCGTGTCGGAGTGGGTCACCGGCACCCCCTACTCGCGCATTATCGCCGACGGCACCGTCGAGCAACGGAACGCGGCAGGCCGTCTGCTCGCCGAGTTCCACTACTCGTCCCCGGCGAGGGCGCACCTGCTCCACTCTGATCCGCATCCGGGCAACTTCATGCTCCTCGACGACGGGCGGTTGTGCGTCATCGACTTCGGCGCCGTCGCGAACCTTCCCGACGGGGCGCCGCGGGCACTCGGCGTGATGATGCGGCTGGCCCTCGAAGGCAAGTCACAGGATCTGTTCGAGCTGCTGCGGGCCGAGGGATTCGTGCGTCCCGAGGTCGGCCTCGACGCCGACGACGTCTACGCCTGGCTCCTGCCGCTCGTCGCGCCGCTGACGGGCGAGACGTTCCATTTCACGAGGCGCTGGGCGCAGAAGCAGGCGATGCGCATGGGCGACACCCGGAACAAGGATTTTCACATCGGCCGGTCGCTCAACCTGCCACCCCAGTGGTTGCTGATCCATCGGGTAACCGCTGGAGCGATCGGAATCCTGTGTCAACTGGACGCCGAGCTGCCCGTGCGGGCGATCGTCGAACGATGGCAGCCCGGCTTCGCCGACTGACTGAAATCCCCGTCAGCGGTGGGTTGTCCACAGGGACGTTCCTGCCGGAACCGACTGGCACCGTTCGCGGCCGTGGGTTGTCCACATCGGTTGCGAGGCGGTGTCGCGGGGTGGGGGCGCGGTGCAGGCTTGCGGCATGACGACAACGGCTGCTGCGGCACACGCCGCGATCACAGATCCCACACCCACGATGGCCTCGGTTTTCTCGGCCGCGAGCACACCCGCGCGACAGGCTGATCCCGGGGCGCAGGTGCTCTCCGTGGCTCAGTTGCGCTCCCTCGGTGTCCATCCCAGCACGGTCACGAAGCGATGCAGGCCGGGTGGACCATGGCGCCGACTCGCCACCGGCGTCGTCCTGCTCGAAAGAGGTGAACCCACCCGCCACCAGTTGTTGCAGGCCGCTGTCGCGTACCTGGGCCACAGCGTGATCACTGGTGTTGACGCCTTGCGCGCTCACGGCATCGGGTTACCTCCGCCGCCAGCCGTGCGCACGCTCGTCTCCACGCACCGCCGACTCACACCGCCCGCGTTCGTGGCCCTCGAGCGCACCTCACGATTACCTGTCCCGATCATCATTGAAGGGTTGCCGTTCGCACCTCCGGCGCGCGCCACGATCGACGCAGCCCGTCACGAGACGGAGCCCGACCGTATCCGCCGTGTCCTGGCGCTGGCGGTACGCGACGGCCTCTGCACCCTCGACGAACTCGGTGAGGAACTCGGTGAGGGAAACCAGCGCGGCTCGGCAGCTGTTCGGGTCGAACTACGCAAGCTCTCCCGAACCGACACGTGCGACCTGCGGAGCGCAGCCCATCAGCTCGCGCGCCGTTGTCCCCTGCCGCCGCCGCGGTGGGACACGACCGTGTTCACCCGCGACAGACGCCACCTCGGCCAGGTCGATGCCTGGTGGGACGACGTCGGCCTTGCCTGGTCGGTCGCCCCCACCACCTCGCCGCACGGCGGGACTCGGGACGAACCGAGCCATCTCGCACTCGCAGCGGCAGGGGTCGTACTGGTTCGCACCGACCCTTCCGTGCTCCGGCACCACGGTGACCTCGTCGTCGCGGAGCTTGTCGGTGCCTTCCGGCAGGCGGCGCGACGCCCACGTCCCCACGTGTTGGCCGACGCCCGCGTCGTCGCCGCCTGATCAGCGATGATCCTCTCAGCGAGGTCGCACCGCAGTGTGCACGGTGCGGGCGTAGAGCATGAACACGTCGTCACGAGCACCCACGTAGTAAGCACTGTCCGGATCGAGCAGTTCGGCGAGAGTCTCCCTGTCCGCCGGGGCCAGCCGGTCATTCACCACGTCGGCGAGCCAGGTGAACCGTTCCACCACATATCGCCGCACGGCGTCGTCCACGGGAGGAGGATGCTCGACAAGGTAGCTGAACGATGTGGCTTCCACGAGTCCAGCCCGGATCAACGCTGTGGTCCAGCCGTAAGGCATGGCCACCGCACCGTCGATCCTCCCGCGCATGTCGGCGAACCAGGCGTTGCGAGCCGCGTTGAGACGGGACTCCAGACCGGGATGTCCCAGACCGATGTCCCACGGGAGGAACGATTGCCCCGTCCCGCCCTCGGCGAGTGCCAGCCTTCCTCCGGGGGCGAGCAACCGCACAAGGGCTGTGACACCAGCCTGCTGGTCCGGCAGGTGGTGCACCATGGCCGATGCCCAGACCAGATCGGCCTGCGGCACCAGCGAGGCCAGCGGATCGACGGCCACATCGGCGACCACCGTGGTCACCGCGACGTCTCCGCCCCCTGTCTCCTCAGCCATCTCCTGAGCCGCGACGAGAAGCTCCTCGCTCGCATCGATGAGCACGAGCCGACCGCCACCGTTGTCCTTCAGAACCGAAGCCAAGGCGGCGCTCATCCCTCCCGCTCCGCAGCCCGCGTCCACGACGACCGCGTCTTGGGGCAGACCACCCGCGAGTCTCTCGGCCACCTCCTGCACAGCATCGCTTTCGAGAGCGTCAAGCCGACGCAGCTCGGTGAGCCTTGCGGCCCAATCGATGTCGTCATGCGCCCCAGCGGACATGACGGAATCTCCTCCCCTTACCCGCAAAGGCGGGGGCAGCGACGTCCATCGCTGCCCCCGCCCTGCTTAGAACCCCTGACACAGTGGTCTTTTCGGCTCCCGACGCCGAAAAGTTGGGAACTTTTACGAACCGAATCGATGAGCCCGGCGTTGCGCCCAATAGGCCACGCGCGTCCAGAGCCGAGCGCTTCTGGAATGTCCAGCCTCACGCTGCGCGGACGCCGATTGCAGCATATCCCGTATTCGTTCTCTGGCGAGTTCTTCATTCATCAACATGGTGATGGGCTCCTTGTTGCACAGTGTGGTGAATGCGACAAATCGGGCATTGTTGCGGATCTCGCTCCGATGCGACGTTCCATGGTCGATGGTGAGCGTGGTGGTCATGCCGCACTCCGTTGTCCGGCCGGCTGCGCCGCCTGCGCCGCCTGCGTTGCCGGTGATGCCTGCGAGACCGTGGGTACGACAGGGTGCTTGCGCGGACGTCCTCGCGGCCTCTTCCTCGCCACAACCGCGCCTCGCTCGAAGATCTCGCCGCCCCACACCCCCCAGGGCTCCCGGCGGGCGAGTGCGCCCGCCAGGCAGGATGCCCGCACCGGACAGTCCCCGCACAGATACTTCGCCCGCTCGAGATCCGCCGGAGCTTCGGCGAACCACAGGTCCGCCTCCCCCGAACGGCACGGCAGATCGGTTTCCGGCGTAGTGACCGAGTCGAGCAACTCGGCCACGCCAGTCGTACCGGCGTTGTCGTCGGTCAGCGCCTTCTCCGACGCGAAGGCGGTCGCCGATGGCATTCGTTCTCTCCCTTGTGTTGTTGTGCGCTACTTGATTCAGCCGGTCTCCAGACCGAGACAGCACAAAGGCCGCGGATCCGGAGTACGGTTCCGCGGCCTTTGTGAGCCTGTTCCACTGACACTCAGGTCAGGGGGCGCGCTCCTGTGGACACAACGGAACCCAGAACTGCTTCGGCAGATCGCCGGTCATACGAAGGGCTGCCGAGCAGATTGCTTCGGCACCGCCGACGACGGCAGAGAAAGCGGGCGCAGCGCCGACGCGCACACCCGTCCCCTGGCTCTGCTGCGCGTACCGCGACACGACGAGGTGTCGGCGCTCACGGATGACGTGACCGATCGGGGACAGCAGAGTGCCGACAATGCCGTTCGTCTGGTTGAGCGTCATCACTGGCACCTCCTCTCGCTGTCCGCGGCTCTCCGTACGCAACGGTGGCCGAGATCGCACAATATTCACCCAGTGCTTGCAGGTTATTGCCCGGACCGGCCCTGCGGCAACTTATTTTCCGGAAAGTTCCCCAGATTCTCGGGAAGTTGCCCTGACCAGCGCTTTCACGCCGACGTCTGGTCAGCGACCGGGGACGTCCTCGGTGAGGAGCGTGAGGACGTCCTCACCGAACCGCTCGACCTTGGTCGCACCGATGCCGGAGATCGACACAAGGCCACGCACGTCGGCAGGACGTTGCTCGGCGATGGCGACGAGTGTGGCGTCGGTGAACACGACGAAGGCGGGGACGCCAAGCTCTCTGGCCTTTTCCCCGCGCCACTGCCTGAGCCGTTCGAGGAGTTCCTCGTCCACATCGGAGGGGCAGTCGGCGCAACGGCCGAGCTTCACCTCCACTGTGGAGTTGAGCGCACGGCCACAAACCCGGCAGACCGCTCGCGAACCCGCGCGATGCCGCGCAGGACGGCGGACACTCCGTGCGGCGTCCTCCTCAGGAACGAGGCCGTGAAGGAAGCGGCTGCGCCTGCGATGTGGCCTGCCACCTGGAGTGCGGGACAGCGACCAGCTGAGCGCCAGATGTTCCCTCGCCCGTGTCACACCGACGTAGAACAGCCTGCGCTCCTCCTCGACCGCATCGTCCGTGGTGGCGTGCTGGATCGGCACGGTGCCATCCGCGAGGCCGACAAGGAAGACCGCGTCCCATTCGAGCCCCTTGGCCGCGTGGAGAGAAGCCAACGTCACGCCGTCTACCTCGGGAGGATGCTGGCTCGCTGCGCGCTGCTCCAACTCGGCGACGTAGCGCGCCAAAGCCGGCCGCTCGTCCGTGGAGATCGCACGGAACTCGGGCTCGAGATCCTGTGCGAGTTCGTGAAGTGCCTGCAAGCCACTCCAACGCTCGCGAGCAGCGCCGCCGGTTGGTTGCCTCGGGCTCCACCCGAGCTGGGAGAGGATTTGCCCCACCATCGTGGGCAGGTCGGTGGCCGAGGCTCCGGTCTGCGCCGCCGCGGCGGTGCGCAACGCCGTCATCGCCTGCCGGACCTCTTGCCGCGCGAAGAAGCGTTCACCGCCTCGGATCTGGTAGGGCACTCCGGCGTCGGCCAGCGCGCGCTCGTACGTCTCCGACTGTGCGTTGACCCGGAAGAGCACAGCGATCTCACCGGCGGGTACTCCGGCACCGACGAGGTCGCGAACCTTGCGGGCCACAGCAGCGGCCTCTGTGGGCTCGTCGTCGTACTCGGCGAACGTCGGTCTCGGTCCGTCGGGCCGTTGTCCGACGAGACGCAGCCGGGCGCCGGCCGGGCGCCCGCGTGCTCCGCTGATGACTCGGTTGGCGAGCTCCACCACCTGCGGAGTCGATCGGTAGTCGCGCTCGAGCCGGACCACCGTGGCGTCCGGGTATTTCCGGGTGAAGTCGAGCAGCGGGCGCGGAGAAGCACCACCGAAAGAGTAGATCGTCTGGTTGACGTCGCCGACGACCGTGACGTCGTCACGACCGCCGAGCCAGGCTTGCAGCAACCGCTGCTGCGCGGGCGTGATGTCCTGGTACTCGTCCACGACGAAGCAGCGATAGCGGTCGCGGAACTCCTCCGCCACCCCCCGGTGCTCCTCCAGCGCCGCCGTGGTGTGCAGGAGAAGGTCGTCGAAGTCGAGCAGCCGCCGGTCGTTCTTGAGCTCCTCGTAGGTCCGGTAGGCCTCCGCGACCCGCTCGGCAGGGTGCCCGATGTCGCGTCGTCGCGCCAGCGCCACAGACGGGTAGTCGTCCGGCCCGACCAGGCAGGCCTTGGCCCATTCGATCTCGCCCGCGAGGTCACGCAGCACTTCCGTCTCGGTCGGCATCCCGAGTTTGCCGGCAGCGAGCCCGACCAGTCGGAGCTTGTTGTTGTCGATCAAGTCCCAGTGTTCACCGCCGACGACCCGGGGCCAGAAGTACCGCAGCTGGCGAAGCGCGGCGGCGTGGAACGTGCGTGCCTGGGCTCCATCGACCCCGAGCTGCCGCAGGCGCGCCCGAAGTTCTCCCGCGGCCCGCGCGGTGAAGGTGACCGCCAGTACCTGACCTGCGGCAACGTGCCCCTGCCGCACGAGGTACGCGATACGCCGGGTGATCGTGCGGGTCTTTCCGGTGCCGGCGCCCGCGAGCACACATACGGGGCCTCGAGGGGCACTCGCAGCCGCGCGCTGTTCCGGATCGAGACCGTCGAGTGGGTCCCGCAATCGGGAAGAGCGTTGTGCGCTGGCCACTCCCGCATCCTCGCAGAGGGGACCGAGCGCCCTGCGCCCACCCGGGCGCCCGTATCCTGGGGAATTATGGCGGGAAAGCAGGACAAAGAGGCTGCCAAGCAGGCCAAGCGAGAGAAGCGTGCCGCGAGTAAGGCCAGGCGGGCACAGATCTTCCAGGCGTTCTCGATGCAACGCAAAGAAGACAAGGCCCTCATCCCCTGGATGCTCGGGTCGTTCCTGGTCGTGGCCGGGCTCGTGTTCGGCCTCGGATGGCTCATGGGCATCGAGTGGTGGCTGCTGCCGATCGGGATCATGCTCGGTCTGCTCGCCGCCATGATCATCTTTGGTCGGCGCGTACAGAAGACCGTCTTCACCAAGGCCGAGGGGCAGCCAGGTGCTGCCGCGTGGGCTCTCGACAACCTCCGTGGCCGCTGGCGCGTCACCCAGACGGTCGCCGCCACGACACAACTCGACGCCGTTCACAGGGTGCTCGGCGGGCCGGGGATCATTCTGGTGGCCGAGGGCGCACCGCACCGCGTGAAGACCCTGATGTCGCAGGAGAAGAAGCGCATCGCACGCCTCGTCGGTGAGACACCGATCTACGACGTCATCGTGGGTACCGACGAAGGTCAGGTGCCGCTGCGAAAGTTGCAGAGCCACATGATGAAGCTGCCCCGCAACCTCAGGCCCCGCGACATCGATGTGCTCGAAACCAAGCTCGCGGCACTCGGAAACCGCGGTGCCGCCCTGCCGAAGGGCCCCATGCCGCAGGGCGCGAAGATGCGCAACGTTCAGCGCACCATCCGTCGGCGCTGACGCTCGTCAGCCCGTCGCCGTGGCGGCACGCCGCCGGGTCATCGCATCGTCACCACGACGGTGTTGGTGAGGCGGTCGTGCCAGCCGCGATTGTCGGCGTTGCGCACGGCTGCTGGGACGATGAAGAAGGTCAGCACACACCGCAGGGCGGCCCGCCACAGTCCGACGACCGCCGCGCCGTCCAACCGCGCCACGCGGATCCCCGTCAGCGCCATGCCTGGCGTGAACCCGAAGAATGTCACCGGGACGACCGTGATGACCGTCCAGGTCACGAGAGCCCAGAGGTTGTGTTCCTGCATTGCTGCCAGGTCGGAGTAGTCCGGGCGGGTGAAAATCGCCGTCAGCAGGGAGGCGAGGACCAGGTCCCCCAGTAGCGCGAGGAAGCGCCGCCCCGTCCCCGCGACGGCGCGCGGCCCGCGCTGGGGAAGGCCGAGACGCTCACCCGGCCACCGAGGGGGCTCTTGTGTCGTCGCCCCGCCGGACGAGAGAGTCTGCAACCATTCGCCGGTCCATCGTGCCACTCTTCCAGAGTATTCGGAGTGCGCAGGCCGCTTCCGGCCTGGTCGGCTCGCCTGTGTCACCACGGCACAACCAGCCAGTTAACGTCCGCGAAACATCGAGGTGACGGTCGGGCAACACCGCGGTCGTAACGTGGGTAAACGAGAGTACTGCCGCCCGCACCGACCATGAAGGAGTCACCGAGCGTGTCCACTACTCCAGACGAGGTCCTACGTCTGATCGCGGACGAGGACGTCCAGTTTGTCGATGTGAGGTTCTGTGACCTGCCGGGCGTGATGCAGCACTTCACCGTACCCGCATCGGCGTTCGACGCGGAGGCGTTCGAAGAGGGCCTTGCGTTCGACGGGTCGTCGGTCCGCGGCTTCCAGTCGATTCACGAATCGGACATGCTGTTGCTGCCCGATCCCGCGACGGCTCGGATCGACCCGTTCCGCAAGCACAAGACGTTGTCGCTGAACTTCTTCGTGCACGACCCCTTCACGCGGGAGCCCTACAGCCGCGACCCTCGCAACATCGCGAGGAAGGCCGAGCAGTACATCGGGGAATCCGGTATCGCCGATACCGCCTTCTTCGGCCCCGAGGCGGAGTTCTACCTCTTCGACTCGGTGCGGTTCGACTCCTCCGAGCACGCGACGTTCCACGAGATCGACTCGATCGAGGGCTGGTGGAACACCGGGCGCGAGGAGGAAGGCGGGAACAAGGGTTACAAGACCAAGTTCAAGGGCGGCTACTTCCCCGTGCCGCCGGTGGACCACCTGGCCGACCTTCGAGACGACATCTCGCAGCAACTCGTCGAGTCGGGTTTCGTACTAGAACGGGCACACCACGAGGTGGGCACCGCAGGCCAGACCGAGATCAATTATCGGTTCAACACACTGCTGCACGCGGCCGACGACCTTCAACTGTTCAAGTACATCGTCAAGAACACGGCGTTCGCCGCAGGCAAGACCGCGACGTTCATGCCGAAGCCGCTTTTCGGTGACAACGGGTCAGGCATGCACTGCCACCAGTCGCTGTGGAAGGACGGCGAGCCGCTGTTCTACGACGAGTCCGGCTACGCGGGCCTTTCGGACATGGCCCGCCACTACATCGGTGGCATCCTGGCGCACGCGCCGAGCCTGCTGGCGTTCACGAACCCCACCGTCAACTCCTATCACCGCCTGGTTCCTGGCTACGAGGCGCCGGTGAGCCTGGTGTACTCGCAGCGCAACCGCTCCGCATGCGTCCGCATCCCGATCACGGGAAGCAACGCCAAGGCCAAGCGCATCGAGTTCCGGTGCCCTGACTCGTCCGGTAACCCGTACCTGGCGTTCGCCGCGATGGTGATGGCAGGGCTCGACGGCATCAAGAACAAGATCGAGCCGCCGGACCCCATCGACAAGGACCTCTACGAGCTTCCTCCTGAGGAGGCCAGGGACGTCAAGCTCGTTCCGACCGACCTGGGCACAGTGCTCGACACGTTGGAGACCGACCACGACTTCCTTCTCGAGGGCGGCGTCTTCACCCCCGACGTGATCGAGACCTGGATCGCGTTCAAGCGGGAGCACGAGATCGACCCACTGCGACTTCGCCCGCACCCCTACGAGTTCGCCCTGTACTACGACGTGTGATCCACCCGCATCGGACGGCCCATCGGCATTCACGCCGCCGGGCCGTCCGTGTTCAACCGCCGAGGTTCGCCGCGCCGAACATGGCTCCGAACACGGCGTGTGCCGCCTGTTCCGGGTCGTTGCCGATGCTCTCCGGAAACGCTCCACTCAACCACAAGTGCGCGAACCCGTGAGCACACGACCACGCAGTGAGGGCGATCGCCCTGTCGGATTCTCCGGACGCGGTGTCAGGGGTGAGTGTTCGTGCGCCCTCGCTCAGCACGGCACGGGCGCGGTCGCGTCCCGCGACCACCGCCGGGTCGTTCACGCGATAGAGGTCCGGGCGGAACATCACCGTGAAGTGGGCGGGGTTCTCCAGCGCGAAGCGCACGTAGGCGACACCGACCTGGCGGAAGTCGTGCGACTGACGTTCGAGGGTGTCGGCGAACATCGCGTATCCCTCTGCTGCGACAGCGGTGAGTACTCCAGTCTTGTCACCGAAGTGGTGCGCCGGAGCTGCGTGAGAGACGTTGGCGCGCCGTGCGAGTTCACGAAGACTCCACGCGGTCGGCCCGTGCTCGGTGATCGCGTGGAGCGCGGCGTCGAGAAGGGCGCGCCTCAGATTGCCATGGTGGTAGCCCGAAGAGCCGATCGTCCGTCACCTCCGAAATCTTGACGTTGACAAGTTACCGTATCTCCTGGCATCTTTCCATCGTCAAGATTGGAGCTGTTGTGGTACCTCTCTTCGCACTCCTCGGCGGCTTTGCCGCGTTCCGGCTGATCGGTGTGGCCGGTGTGGACGTCCTCGACAGCTGGCAGCCCGCCCTACGCGCCGCGCTGGCCCTGATGCTGCTCTTCACGGCGATCCCGCACTTCCTGCCTGGATGGCGTGACGACATGGCGGCCATGATTCCGCCTGGCCTGCCGTATCCCCGGATTCTGGTGGCTGTGACCGGGGTGCTGGAGCTGGCCTGCGCCGCAGCCCTGCTCATTCCGCCACTCGCCAGGTGGGCGGCGCTCGGGCTCGCGGCGCTCATGCTGGCCATGTTCCCAGCGAACGTGTCCGCGGCCCGGCGCAAACTCACGCTCGGCGGCAAACCTGTGACACCGCTGCCGCTGCGCACGGCAATACAGGTGATCTTCGTCGCTGCGGCCGTCGCCGCGGCCTTCTGACCAGCGACTCCGGGCGACCTTGTCAGCGTCTTCGAGGCTCTGGACCGATTCGTGTAGCCCGCACATCGCGCCTGCTGTCGGGCGGCTCCGGCTCAGCGAGCCGGACTCCTCAGGCTATTGAGCCGTCCCGCAGAACAGGTCGATGTCGAGTCCCGCCTCAGCCATGCGTTCACGAGGCTGCGCCACGAGCTTGCGCAGTGTCAGATCCATGAGACCCAGGGTGCAGCGGATGTCGGCCGAGAGTGTGCCATCGAGCTTGACGATCTCGTTGGTCATCCAGAACACCTTGCCGTCGCCGAACGAGGCGCGGCAGCTCACGTCCACCTCGTCACCCGAGCGCAGTTCCCTGCGGTAGACGATGTGCGACTCCAGAAGCACGGGAGCCATGCCCAGCTCGGCGAGACCGCTGTCGATGCCCCCGGCCTTCTCGAACAACTCCAGTCTGGCGACCTCGCCGTACTGGTGATAGACGGCGTGGTTGACGTGTCCGAGACTGTCGAGTTCGTAATGCCGCACCTTGATCCGGGTGCGAAACGGCTCCTGCTCACTCACGCGCCCACGATAAGCCGCCCACGTCACCGCCGTCCCCCGGCGGTGACGATCACGACTCGTAGAAAAGGCGCTGGACAACGGCATGAGCGCGTCGTGTCACCCGACGGTAACGGTCGAGGAACTCACCGGGGTCGTCATCGGCGGAGAGACCGAACGCGCGCGCCACGGCCGCGAGCTCCCGGCCCGACGCGGGAAGCTGGTCGGACGGCTTTCCCTTGACGAGCATGGTGACGTTGCGTGCTCGCGTGGCCAGCTCCCACGCCCGGATAAGCGCCTCCACGTCGTCGCGGTCGGCGATTCCCTCAGCGGCGAGCGTGCGCAGCGCCATCGAGGTCGAGGTGGTGCGCAGGCCGGGGATCCGGTGTGCGTACCGCAGCTGCATCAGCTGGGCCGTCCACTCGACGTCCGCGAGCCCACCGCGACCGAGTTTCGTGTGGACGGTCGGGTCGGCTCCCTTGGGGAGACGCTCGGTCTCGACCCTCGCCTTGATACGGCGGACCTCCCGTATCTCCGCCGCGTCCAGGCCACCCTCCGGATACCGGAAGGGGTCCACGGCCGCGAGGAACCGATCACCGAGTTCGGCGTCCCCCGCCACGACCCGGCCGCGCAGCAGGGCCTGCGCTTCCCACACCTGTCCCCACCGCGCGTAGTACGCACGGTAGGAATCCACTGTGCGCACCAGCGGTCCGCTTCGTCCCTCGGGACGGAGATCGGTATCCACGACCAGCGGGGGGTCCTGGCTCGGTGCGCCGAGCGCCGAACGCACCGACTCGGCGACGGAGGTCGCGAACCGCACGGCCTCGGAATCGTTCGCACCTCCCACCGGCTCGCACACGAACAGCACGTCGGCGTCCGAGCCGTATCCGAGTTCCTCCCCGCCGAGTCTGCCCATACCGATCACGGTGATGCGCGCCCGCTCACCCCCCGCCTCGTCGGCGCGAGCCCGGACGGCTGCCGCCAGCGTGGCCTGCAACACCGCCGTCCACACCGACGACAGTGCGAGACACACCGAATTCACGTCGAGCAGTCCGAGCAGGTCGGCACAGGCGACTCGCAGGAGCTCGTGCCTGCGCAGCGATCGGGCAGCCACGACGGTGCCTTCCACACCCGGCTGCCTGCCTGCCGCGGCGCGCAACGACCGCGCCACCTCACCGGGGTCCCGGCCCGCGAGTGCTCTGTCGTCGCTCAGCCGTTGCAGGACCTCAGGCGCGCGCACCAGGAGGTCCGGTATCAGGTTCGACGTGCCGAGCAGCGTGGCGAGCCGTTCGACGACAGCAGCCTCGTCCCGCAGCACCCTGAGATACCACGGGGTCTCAGCCAGTGCTTCCGACACTCGCCGATACGCCAGAAGGCCGCCGTCCGGGTCGGCCGTGTCGGCAAGCAGGTCCAGGAGCACGGGCAGCAACGTCCTCTGAATCGCCGCTCGCCGCGACACCCCCGACGTCAACGCACGGATGTGCCGGAGTGCACCGTCGGGCGCGAGATAACCCAACGCGGACAGTCTGTTCGCCGCCTGCTGAGTGGTCAGCCGCAATGCCGCTGTGGGGACCCTGGACACGGCTTCCAGCAGCGGACGGTAGAACAACTTCTCGTGCAGTCTGCGCACCCGCAGCAGGTGCCTGCGAAACTCGGAGATCAGCACCTCGCTCTCCGGTTTGCCCCGTACTGGCCGCATGGCGCCTGCGCGCGCGAGCCTGCGCAGCTCCTCCGCGTCGCCGGGCTCGGGGAACAGGTGCGTCCGGCGTAGCCCGCGCAGCTGTAGCCGGTGTTCCACCATGCGCAGAAACTCGTACGACTCACGCAATTCGGCCGCGTCCACCCTGCCGACGTAACCGCCCGCGCCCAACGCCTCCAGAGCGTCCAGAGTGGACGGAGCTCGCAGCGTGGTGTCCGCTCGGCCGTGGACGAGCTGCAGCAGTTGCACGGCGAACTCGACGTCCCGCAACCCGCCCTTGCCGAGTTTCAGCTCCCGATCGGCGAGCTCGGCGGGAACGTGTCGCTCGACCCTGCGGCGCATCCGTTGCACATCGGCGACGAAGTCTTCCCTCTCGGCCGCCGACCACACCATGGGTGCGACCAACTCGGCGTAGCGCCGCCCCAGTTCTCTATCGCCTGCCACGGGGCGGGCCTTGAGCAGAGCCTGGAACTCCCACGTCCTGGCCCACCGCGTGTAGTAGGTCTCGTGACTGTCGAGCGAACGAACTAACACTCCGGCCTTGCCTTCCGGCCGCAACGCCGCGTCCACCTCGAAGCAGGCCTGCCCGACGATCCGCATCAGGGATGCTGCCAGCCGTGTGGCGACCGGGATGTCCCCCGCACCGACGAACACGACATCGACATCGCTCACGTAGTTGAGTTCACGCGCACCGCATTTGCCCATCGCGATGACCGCCAAGGTCTCGTCGGCGCTGTGCCCCACCTCCCGCTCGGCCAGCGAGAGCCCTGTGCGCAGCGCCGCCTCGGCCAGCATGGTCAGAGCGCCGGTGATGTCGGTGAGCGACGGCCTGTCCAGTTCCGGTTCCACGACGTGCGCGAGGTCGGACGCCGCGATCTCCAGCAGCAGCCCCCGGTATCCCGATCGCAGTGCCCGCACCGCGGCAGCTCCCGTGAGCTGGGCGCCGTCGGCGGTGACGGCGTCGGCGAGGTGTTGGTCGTAGTCGTTCACAGGGCTCAGCGATACTGCGGCGAGCCGGCGCCACTGGCCCGGTTCAGCGGCGACGAGATCGCCGAGGACCGTGGAGCAGCCGAGCACCGACAACAGCCGCGCTCGGAGGCGCCGGTCGGCGCGCAATCTTTCGTCGAGTTCCGCCCAGCCTGCCTCGTCCCCCGTCCGGACTCGGTCGAGGGTGAGCAGGGCGAGATTCGGGTCAGGGGTGCGCGCGAGTGCGGCCAGCAGTTCACCGGCTCCGGAGTCCGCGCCGGCGTCCGTCCACCATCCTGCGGACCGCAACGCTTCCTGTGCGGCGGGTTCGGTGAAGCCGAAGCGGGCCAACGACGCCGCGGGCCTTGCTGGTTCAGCCATCGGCGATCGGCAGTGACGGCGGTGCCTGCACCGGGGCCAGCCGACCCGCGGCCAGATCGACGAACCGGTGGGCGAAGGGGCGCCAGGTTTCGGCGATGTCGGCATGGACCCGGGTCAACGTCTCGTCATCGAGGGCAGCATGGCGGACAGCCTCGGCCTTCGACCGCGTGTTCGCAGCCCACCGCCGCACAATCTCAGGGGTGGTCTCGATATGGAACTGGATGGCGTACACACGGCGGCCGAGGCGAAACGCCTGGTGCGGGTAGCGCGGTGACGAGGCCAGGAGGACGGCGTTCGGCGGAAGTTGTGCGATCTCGTCGGAATGGAATTGCAGGACGTCCTGCATGAGTGGGAGATCTGCGAAAAGCGGGTCGATCCACGCGGCGTCCTTCTTCGCGACGAGCGCGGGCCCGACCTCGGGGCCGTCGTGCCCAGTGGTCACCCGGCCTCCAGACGCCACGGCCAAGAGTTGAGCACCGAGGCAGACACACAGCGTGGTCCTGTCCTGCTCGACAGCTTGGGTGAGCAGCGTTCGCACACTGGCAAGCCACGGGTGCTTCTCGTCCTGCTCTGCATTCGCGCCGCCACCGAGAACGACGACCGCCTCGTACTCGTCCAGGGATGTCGGCAGAGGGTCGTCCGGCATCATCCGAAGATCGAGCGATGCGCCGGCCTCGGTGAGCCAGTCACCAAGTGGGCCCAGCGGAGCGAACGGGTCCGGCTGAATGACGAGAAGTCGCGGTGCACTCACGCGCCCAGCTTAGAGCCCAAGGTGCCGTGCCCTGTGTTGCTCGCGACATCCGGGCGGCACCTCGCCACGGTGGAGGGCTTTGCGTCTACCTCCAGTAGAGGCGGACGCTCTTCCGCCCTGCTGGACATGGGCCTTCCGCCCGGCTTACCGCACCCAGCGGAAACCGTTTGACCGCCGCTCCTGTCGCCCTTTGGTCGCGTCTCGCGAGTCCGTTTCGCAGAGCTGGTCCACGACGGCATGGAGAACGAACCTCTCGCCGAAACACCGAGCTGCCAGGAGCATGCGACTTCTCTTGACGAACCGGGGTTGCAGCCGAACAGCAAAAAGCCCGCGAGTGTACCCACTCACGGGCGAAGACAAATTGGCATCCGACGCAGTAATAAAGAATGCGGCCGCAGGGTTGGCTTCTTGGTGTGTGATCCGAGCCCTTCACGCCCCCCGGGGCAACGCCCCGCCTCTCTGCCCGTCGTGAGATATAAGACGTCGTGGTAAGTGTGTGGTTCGCACTCGTGGGTTGCGATCTGGGTGGGGGGAGAGAAGGGGCCCCGGAGGGTGCGGTGGGAGATGTGGTCTCGACCTTCCGCTGTTGTTCCGGGGCCCCTTTTCTTTTGTGTGGTTGTGTTCGGCGGTGTCCTACTCTCCCACACCCCTTCGGGTGCAGTACCATCGGCGCTGGTGGGCTTAGCTTCCGGGTTCGGGATGGGTCCGGGCGTTTCCCCTACCGCTATGGCCGCCGTAACGTTGTGAAACAACCATTGTGTGTGGTGTTTCAGAGTTGCAGAGTGGGTGCGTAGCATGTTTGTGGTCAAGCCCTCGGCCGATTAGTACCAGTCCACTCGTAAGCGCATTGCTGCGTGTCCATGTCTGGCCTATCAACCCCATCGTCTTTAGGGGGCCTTACCCACTCGAGGGTGGTGGGAGACCTCATCTTGGAACAGGCTTCCCGCTTAGATGCCTTCAGCGGTTATCCTTTCCGAACGTAGCTAACCAGCCATGCCCCTGGTGGGACAACTGGCATACCAGAGGTTCGTCCGTCCCGGTCCTCTCGTACTAGGGACAGCCTTCCTCAAGTCTCCAACGCGCGCGGCGGATAGGGACCGAACTGTCTCACGACGTTCTAAACCCAGCTCGCGTGCCGCTTTAATGGGCGAACAGCCCAACCCTTGGGACCTACTCCGGCCCCAGGATGCGACGAGCCGACATCGAGGTGCCAAACCATGCCGTCGATATGGACTCTTGGGCAAGATCAGCCTGTTATCCCCGGGGTACCTTTTATCCGTTGAGCGACACCCCTTCCACCAGGTGGTGCCGGATCACTAGTCCCTGCTTTCGCACCTGCTCGACCTGTCGGTCTCACAGTCAAGCTCCCTTGTGCACTTACACTCAACACCTGATTGCCAACCAGGCTGAGGGAACCTTTGGGCGCCTCCGTTACTCTTTGGGAGGCAACCGCCCCAGTTAAACTACCCACCAGGCACTGTCCCTGAACCGGCTCACGGTCCGAGGTTAGATTCCCAATCCGGCCAGAGTGGTATTTCAACGTTGACTCCACAACCACTGGCGTGGCTGTTTCACAGTCTCCCACCTATCCTACACAAGCCGAACCGAAAACCAATACCAAGCTATAGTAAAGGTCCCGGGGTCTTTCCGTCCTGCCGCGCGAAACGAGCATCTTTACTCGTAGTGCAATTTCGCCGGGCCTGTGGTTGAGACAGCCGGAAAGTCGTTACGCCATTCGTGCAGGTCGGAACTTACCCGACAAGGAATTTCGCTACCTTAGGATGGTTATAGTTACCACCGCCGTTTACTGGCGCTTAAATTCTCAGCTTCACCCCCACAAGGAGGGTTAACCGGTCCTCTTAACGTTCCAGCACCGGGCAGGCGTCAGTCCATATACATCGACTTACGTCTTCGCATGGACCTGTGTTTTTAATAAACAGTCGCTTTCCGCTGGTCTCTGCGGCCAACCCACCCCAGCCCGCGAAGGGGCTTCAGGTGTTTTGGCCCCCCTTCTCCCGAAGTTACGGGGGCAATTTGCCGAGTTCCTTAACCACAGTTCACCCGATCGCCTTGGTATTCTCTACCTGACCACCTGTGTCGGTTTGGGGTACGGGCCACGCGCGCACTCGCTAGAGGCTTTTCTCGGCAGCAGAGGATCACCCTACTTCGCCACAACGGCTATGCATCACGCCTCACCCTCGTCATTCAAGACAGCCCGACGGATTTGCCTATCGGGCGGGCCACACGCTTACACCAGTATTACCACTGACTGGCGGGGCTACCTTCCTGCGTCACCCCATCGCTTGGCTACTACAAGCTCAGGTCCCACGCACCCCAACACCACGTCCCCGAAGGGACACCAGTGCAGGGCGGGTGGTTAGTCTCACCTGCCTCGCCAGGGACGCACACACGCGGGTACGGGAATATCAACCCGTTGTCCATCGACTACGCCTGTCGGCCTCGCCTTAGGTCCCGACTTACCCTGGGCGGAACAACCTGGCCCAGGAACCCTTGGTCATCCGGCGGCAGAGATTCTCACTCTGCATTCGCTACTCATGCCTGCATTCTCACTCCCACACCCTCCACAACTCGGTCACCCGGCTGCTTCCCTGGATGCAGGACGCTCCCCCTACCCATCCACACGACTGCACCCACACCCCCGAAGAGGCGCGGGCGGATCACACATGTGAATGACACAGCTTCGGCGGTGTGCTTAAGCCCCGCTACATTGTCGGCGCAGAACCACTTGACCAGTGAGCTATTACGCACTCTTTCAAGGATGGCTGCTTCTAAGCCAACCTCCTGGTTGTCTCAGCGACTCCACATCCTTTCCCACTGAGCACACACTTAGGGGCCTTAGCTGGTGTTCTGGGCTGTTTCCCTCTCGACGACGAAGCTTATCCCCCGCCGTCTCACTGCCGCGCTCTCACACACCTGTATTCGGAGTTTGGTTGACTTCGGTAAGCCGGTAAGCCCCCTAGGCCATCCAGTAGCTCTACCCCAGATGTGAAACACACGACGCTGCACCTAAATGCATTTCGGGGAGAACCAGCTATCACGGAGTTTGATTGGCCTTTCACCCCTACCCACAGCTCATCCCCCAGGTTTTCAACCCTGGTGGGTTCGGGCCTCCACGCCGTCTTACCGGCGCTTCACCCTGGCCATGGGTAGATCACTCCGCTTCGGGTCTAGACCACGCGACTACGGACGCCCTGTTCAGACTCGCTTTCGCTCCGGCTACCCCACACGGGTTAACCTCGCCACGCAGCACTAACTCGCAGGCTCATTCTTCAAAAGGCACGCCATCACCCCTACAGGGCTCTGACGGCTTGCAGGCACACGGTTTCAGGTACTCTTTCACTCCCCTCCCGGGGTACTTTTCATCTTTCCCTCACGGTACTTGTCCGCTATCGGTCACCAGGAAGTATTTAGGCTTACCGGGTGGTCCCGGCAGATTCACAGCGAATTCCACGAGCTCGCTGCTACTCGGGAACACCACCAAGACAATGCCATGCGGTTTTCGCGTACGGGACTCTCACCCACTCCGGTCACGCATCCCAACGTGTTCCACTAACCACACACACCATCCCCAGCAGTGTCAGCTACTGGACAGTGGCTCCCACAACACCGCACACACAACACCTGACAGTTTCACCATGCGCACGGTTTAGCCTCTTCCGCTTTCGCTCGCCACTACTCACGGAATCACGGTTGTTTTCTCTTCCTGCGGGTACTGAGATGTTTCACTTCCCCGCGTTCCCTCCACACCGGCTATAGATTCACCGGCGGGTGACACCCCATCACGGGTGCCGGGTTTCCCCATTCGGACACCCTCGGATCACAGCTCGGTTGGCAGCTCCCCGAGGCTTATCGCAGCCTCCCACGTCCTTCA